>NZ_JBWCCL010000006.1:0-331445 GCF_056279465.1 Peribacillus sp. TE19612
AGGTTTCAGAAGTAATTTGAGAGATTTTATGATTTTGGTTATAATTCATTTTGAGACCTCCAAATAGATGTATTGTCCTTTTTAGCTGGCCAGCTCAGGACACATTCATCTTATCAAGAGGTCTTTTTTCGTTCAAACCTCATTTTCAGTTATTACAGGAATGCTGCCTCTTTAGTTCATTAAGAAATTCACCAACGCCTTTTAATTTTAACAAAAAATAGCCCCTACTCAATACGAATAAGGGCATTAAATCGTACACTTAGGGGGTAGCACAATAATATCATAGCCCCTATTCAATAACAAAATATTCCAATTTAATAAAAAAACTCTTCTCGATTTTGAGAAGGGTATGAAGAGAAAGAGATGATTTTCCAGGGTTATTGAAAGTGTATTCATTCAATTAATTTATATTCATTCTACAAAGCAAAAAAGCCCCTACTCACAAAGAGTAAGGACTTTTAAGTCAAAGGTGGAAAAGCCTTAATATTATATTGCCTCATTTAATACATTATATACCCATGTAATTAAAAAGCCCCTCTTACTAAAGAAAAGCGCTTTTAACAATGGAGGTACCATTGGGAATAGTACAATAATTTAGTTATTTCCATTCAATTATTTATTATTCATCCTACAAAAAAAAACCCCTCTCGATTGAAGGAGAAGAAGTTCAAACCTAAAGAGCGCAGGGTAACACATAAATTAATTGTATTCCTTTAATTACTTAATATTCCTGTGAATAAAAAAAAACTTCTCGTTTAAGAGAAGAGCTTTTTTGTCTGAAGGAGTGTTGTTGGAAACCAAAATAATATTTTATCCAATTAATGATTTTATATGCATTGAAATAAAAAAGCCCCTCATTAGAGAAGGGCTTTTGGAAAAGGAGTGTCAATTGGAAGTATTAACACATTTGATACTTTATCCATTCGATTACCTTTTATTCATCCTACAAAAAAAGATAAAACCCTCTCCATAAGTGAAGGTTTTACAACTGGCGAGACTTGTCAGGGCTTCTCACATTAGTATTGTTACCGTGTAAAATCCTTTATATTCCTCGCTTTTTATTATGCAGCAAACAATTCCGTGAAGGTAGCTTTGCCTGCCTTCTTATCTGCAGTTATCTTTTTATCTTTCTGGAACTTATACAAAGCCGACTCGGTATTTTTTCCAAAAATAGAATCAAGTGATCCAGGGTTATATCCTTCATTGTACAGTGCAGCCTGTAGAATCCATGTAAGATTCCCTTTTGCACCTTTTTCGACAGTGACAATTGCAGCCTTAGTTTTAGCTCCCCACTTTCCATCCACAACTAACTTTTTATTAAATTGTTTATTAAGTTCAGTTTGTAGTGCTTTGATAAATGATGATTTGGTTTTAGGGCCATTAAATCCATCCACAATTAGGCCCGTTCCATAACGGATATTTAAAGTTTTTTGAATGGATCTGATTGTTTCATCTCCACTGTTCGAAATTCCGTCATCCTCTTTTATATCTGGTTGTACAATAACCTCTTTAGCATTTCCAAAATTGATTTTCTGACCTATTTTTAATTTAGTTGGATCGATACCAGGATTCGCTTTTATTAAATCTTCAACTTGAACCCCGCCTGTTCCATCCTTATGTGCAATGCTCCATAAAGTATCACCTTCTTGGATTGTATAAACATCAGGAGCCGGTGCTGGTTTGGCTGGAGTTTTTGAACCTTTCCAATCAAAAGCATCTCTGTAGTTATACTGACAACATGCTTTCCAACTATAACCTGGCATTTCATTATGGGCCTTATCATATTTCCCAATTCCATCTTTAACAAGTGCAGCATGAAGTTCAGCAATACTGGCAAGTGAGGCATCATCCATAGTGTCATATCAATAATCTCCAGCAACACAGATACCTAGAGAGAACTGATTGCTATTCCCCACATGATAGGTCCTGCGGTCGATATCGTTCGCATATACAATCCGAGCTCTTTTACCGTTTGGTGTGTTAAAAACATTCTTAGGCTCGATAACAAATGTATACCCTATCCCCGGCCACCCCAGCGTGTTTACATGGTAACCCGCGAAGCTTGCAGCATCAGAACCACCCAAATCTTTCTTTGTTAAGGAATGGTGCCAAACTCGGTGGGTAATTGCTTTTGTGCGTTTTGAATAAATGCCTTTGGATATTAATTTACCTCTTTTATCAACCAATTGATGAAGTTTAGTAAAATTCATTTTCCATCGTCTCCTTTTAATTTAAATTCATAATAAAAAGCCACCCGATGGGCAGCTTATTTTAATCCATTCTTTTTCAAGACTTCTTCTTGTTTTTGAGCTTTCTTAGTCACTAAATATTGATTCTTATATACTCCATATAAAGCAAACCCTGAGAGGGACAACAGCAGTAAGGAAGTTAATAAATGAGTTGATTGTATTTTCATTGAACCATTCAACCTGATAACCTAGCGATTGAAAAAATAAAAGCAGTGCCCCGAGAGCACCGCCAATCATTGCTACATATTGTTTTATGTTATCCATAAATATTCCTCCCTAAATGTTTTTAATTGCTGCATAAAAAATGGCTACGGCTCCACCAATTAACGCAACAATTAGAGCGTTAGTAATTGTTCTCCGTAACCATTTCGTATCAACTTTAATATCAGTTAAGTCTGTTTTCATTTCTCGAATGTCGTGATCATGAAGCAGAGATTTGTCTTGAAGGTTTCTGATATCCTGTTTCATTAATACCCTATCAGCCTTTAATTCATCGATATCATTTTTAACCGCCTGTTGCCATGTGTCCATAGAATTCTCCTCCAATGTCCATGACCCCCTTTAATAAATTCTCTCTCTATATATTTATCTTTGCTTCTAAAGCTGCTAGTCGTGCTTCTAGGTTGGATATCTTCTCATCTTGAGACTTGACTTGTTCTTTTAGTAAAGTGATTTCCTCTTTCTGATCACGTACAACAGGAATAAGCAAAGTCCAAAGGCGGTCATACATTAGCCCCTCTACTTCGCGAGTTCCATCTTCATTAAATTCGAATGTCGCATATTCCGGAAGTCCTGCCGCTATAACATCTTCAGCGATTAAGCCTGAAACTCGTTCTAATTGGGGAATATCAAGTTCTGCCCAATCAACAACCTCACCAGCATGCTCCCTTGTAAGTGCATCGGCATAAGCTTCCGTAGCTGATTTGTCATACCATGTTTTAGGATTAAGGTCTAATATCTTGTACGGGTCAACCTTCGAATCCTCAATTTCTAACTTATATTTAGTGGCTGACGTTGTCCGACCAATAACCCCAGACGATGTTACATACATATTAGCTGCTGGAGAATATGTACGGTTGAATACAGTTATTGATTGAACGTATGGACTTGTAGCATCGGAACCTAGGTGCATCTCTGCATTCCCTGTTGTATTCAGTAACGACAGCTTTCCTTCGAAAAAACAGCTAGACAATGGGCATACAGTAAGGTTTTGCCTCTTTCTTGCTTTGTTGAGGCTTATAAATATGGTTGTTCAAATCCCTTTGAAGTTGCTGAGTTTTTAAACGTTACTGAGAGGTTTTTACAAGAAGCCTTAGAGAGATATATTGAAAAATACGGCGATTATATTTATCATCAAAACCTTATTATTCAATTGAATCCACTCAATATTTTTGAAAAGAAGGAGAGGAAATATGGCTAAATATTATAAATACAAAAAGAAAGGCCAAAACAAAGATTTTTGGGAATATCGAATCTACTATCAGGATCCAATAACAAGAAAGACTAAAGAAAAATCTAAAAAAGGATTTGAAAGTAAGAAAGAAGCCCAACTAGCAGCTGAAGAAATGGAAGGAATGATTCGCGAAGGCTACGAAATTACACCTGAATCATTAATGACGTATTTGAATGCGTGGCTAAATGAATATAAACGTGGTACTGTAGCCAAAAATACATTTGAATTACACAAGCGTAACATTGAAAAACACATTATTCCATATTTCAAAAACATATTACTTAAAAATGTAAAGCCCATAATGTATCAAAAATTTATTAATGAACTAACTGAAAAGAAATATAGTAGAAGAACAATAGAGATCATACATGGTACAATGTACAATGCATTAGAAAAGGCCTTAATATTAGAAATTAAAATGAACCCTTGCTCTGGAGTTACGATTAAAGGTGAACATAAAAACAGTGAACTAAAGTTTATCGATTCTGAAAATATTTCTAGTTTTTTAAAAGCATCCCATGAATATGGATATATTTACTGGATATTTTATAAAGTCCTTATTGAAACCGGTCTACGTAAAGGTGAAGCAGCCGCCTTACAATGGAAAGACATTGACCTAAAAGAAAAAACAATTAATATTAATAAATCTCTTGATTTTCAAGAAGCAAGTAAGGATCAAAGTAAAACCTTTGGCGATGTTAAAACTTATCATTCAAAACGTGTAATCACAATTAGTCAGTCCCTTACAAATGATTTACTTTTTCACAAGAAGTATCAAAACCAAAACAAATTAGCATTACAAGAAGATTACTATCATGAACTTAATTTAGTATTATGCAGAAATGATGGTAACTACATGCCAAAATCAAGCCTTTTTTTATTCATTTGCTCGTATCTTAAAAAAAGCAGAGCTCCCCTCTTTGCCTATTCACTCTACTCGACATACGCATGCAGTATTACAGTTAGAGGCAGGCGCAAGCATGAAATACATTCAAGAGCGTTTAGGTCATGGCAGTATGCAAATCACAGCAGATGTATACTCACATATTAGTAAAAAAATTGAACATGACACAATGGATAAATTCGAGGAGCATATGAAAAATGTCCTTGAATAATTTTTTTGATCGGGCATTTATCGGGCAGTTGATAACTTCATTAGATTTTTTGAATGAATGCCCGAAATAGAAAAGCCCCTGACACCAAAGGTGCCAAGGGTTTGAGATATTAATACATTGACATATATTGTTCGCGTTCCCATGGGTGAACTTGTGTACGGAACATATCCCACTCGATTTCTTTTGCTTCGACGAAGTGTTCAAGTAAATGTTCACCTAATGCTTCTTTAATGACTTCATCAGATTTTAATGTTTCCAATGCAGCATATAAAGTAGCTGGTAGATCAACGATACCTACTTCTTCACGTTCTTCTTTATTCATTACATAGATGTTGCGATCAACTGGAGCTGGAGGAGTCAAGTCGTTCTTGATACCGTCAAGACCAGCTTTTAGCAGAACGGCAAGTGCCAAGTATGGGTTTGCTGCTGGATCGACACTACGTACCTCTACGCGAGTACTTACTCCGCGTGAAGCTGGGATACGGATTAGCGGGCTACGGTTTTTAGCAGACCATGCAACATAACAAGGAGCTTCGTAACCAGGAACTAGACGTTTGTATGAGTTAACAGTTGGGTTTGTTACCGCAGTGAAGCTTGGAGCATGCTTAATGATACCTGCGATGAATTGCTCAGCTGTTTTGCTTAATTCCAATTTACCTTCTTTATCATAAAATGCGTTTTCGTTGCCTTTGAATAGAGAAACGTTACAATGCATTCCAGATCCGTTAACACCGAACAATGGTTTTGGCATGAATGTTGCGTGTAAACCATGTTTGCGGGCAATCGTTTTAACAACCAATTTAAATGTTTGGATGTTATCACAAGCTGAAATCGCATCTGCATATTTAAAGTCAATTTCATGTTGTCCTGGAGCTACTTCATGGTGGGATGCTTCGATTTCAAATCCCATTTCTTCAAGCTCAAGAACGATATCACGACGGCAGTTTTCTCCTAGGTCAGTAGGTGCAAGGTCAAAGTATCCGCCTTTATCGTTCAATTCCAGCGTCGGCTCGCCTGCTGCATCCAGTTTGAATAGGAAGAATTCAGGTTCAGGTCCAAGATTGAAATCTGTGAAGCCCATTTCTCTTGCTTCTGCAAGGACACGTTTTAGGTTTGCACGTGGATCTCCATCAAAAGGAGTTCCATCCGTATTGTAAATATCACAGATCAAACGTGCCACTTTACCTTTTTCGGAAGTCCAAGGGAAGATAACCCATGTATTTAGATCAGGATATAGGTACATATCAGACTCTTCGATACGAACGAAGCCTTCAATGGAAGATCCGTCAAACATCATTTTATTATCAAGTGCTTTTTCTAATTGACTGACTGGGATTTCAACGTTTTTAATTGTCCCTAAAATGTCAGTGAATTGTAAACGAATGTACTTAACATTTTCTTCTTTCGCTAAACGAGTGATGTCTTCACGTGTGAACTTTGCCAATTTCTATTCCCCCTAATAATTCATAAATCATATTTTTTATTGGAAAAAACGGGACATGTCCCCTTGTCTAAGAGATGTTCGATGCTTGCTTCCTTGTAAAAGCTCGGCACGCAGAAGCTTGCGAAGCTCCTCGTCACTAAGGTCATGCCTTATTTTTTCCGCTTGTTCTAATTCTTGAGTTTTAGGTAAATTCTGTTCCTTTACAGTGAAAATCTTTTTAATGCCGGCCAGATTGACTCCTTGTTCGATTAAATCTTTAATCTCAAGCAGTCGATCGATGTCATTTAATGAAAAGACCCGACGATTTCCATCTGTTCTCATAGGAGTAATAAGTTGATGCTCTTCGTAATACCGAATTTGGCGTGCAGACAACTCAGTTAACTGCATGACGATTCCGATGGAAAAAAGAGGCATCGAACGCCGAATGTTGTTGCCGCTCATTCTTAGCATCCTCCTTTTGTTTATCTTAAAATAATCTTATATCATGTTATTAAACTTGTCAATATGATGTTACATTTTATGACGTGATTTTATCAGAAAAATTAAATGATTTTTTACTACACAAATATTATGACTATTATTCTTACTGGAATCCAATTGTATCTGGATTCCCATAACATAACTTATTTAATTTCAATTACAATTGAATCAGCTTTTTGTCCATTAGTGCATTCACAGCAGTCAATACAGCCATTTTAACATGGGCGTATGTCAATCCGCCTTGAACATAAGCAACATATGGAGCCCTTGTCGGACCATCTGCCGTCAGTTCAATGCTAGCCCCCTGTATAAAGGTGCCTGCAGCCATGATTACATCGTCCTCATATCCCGGCATATAGGCAGGATATGGTGTCACATGTGAATTGATTGGTGATGCATATTGGATGGCCTGACAGAAGGCAACCATCTTATCCCGTTCATCAAATTGAACGGATTGAATCAAGTCAGTTCGCTTCGCATCCCATTTTGGGGATGTATTCATACCGAGCTTTTCTAAAAAGGCCGCTGTGAACATCGCTCCTTTAACAGCTTGGCCCACGACATGCGGTGCCAGGAAGAATCCTTGGTACATTTCCTGCAGACTATAAAGCGAAGCACCTGCTTCAGCCCCTATTCCTGGTGATGTTAACCGGTAAGAGCAAGCTTCAACCAGGTCCTTTTTACCAACAATGTATCCACCGGTTTTCACTATCCCGCCGCCAGGATTTTTAATGAGTGAACCAGCCATTAAATCCGCTCCGACATGACATGGTTCTTGTGTCTCAACAAACTCTCCATAACAATTATCCACGAACACGACGATTTCCGGGTTAATCTCTTTAACAAAGGCAATCATTTCCTTTATTTCATCAATCGTAAAGGAAGGACGTGTAGCATACCCTTTTGATCGTTGTATACCGATCATCTTCGTATTCGGTTGAATGGCATGTTTGACGGCTTCGAAATCAACGGTTCCAGTTTCCGCCAACGGAACGGCCTTATAGCTGATCTGAAAATCACGTAAAGATCCAATACCCGTCCCCCGGATACCGACGATTTCTTCCAAAGTATCATACGGCTTTCCAGTTATGTATAACAATTCATCCCCTGGGCGCAATATGCCGAAAAGAGCGGTGGAGATGGCGTGTGTGCCTGATATAATTTGGGGGCGCACCAATCCAGCTTCCGCTCCGAAAACATCTGCGTATATCAATTCCAGCGTATCTCGGCCCATATCATCGTATCCATACCCAGTAGTCGGGATGAAGTGGGAATCACTCACTTTATGTGCTTGATAACTTTGTAATACGCGAAATTGATTTTCTTCGATTCGTTCGTCCACTTGCTTATGTAATGGAGAAATCATTGCTTCCACTTCCTGGGCAATGTTTTTCAACACTTCTCCATTTGTTAACTGCTGATACATCAAAATTCCCCTTTATAATGAATATTTCTCCAGCTGCCCGGTTATTGGATGATCAGCTAGACAAAAACCTTTGCATTCATATCTTTCCGATTCTTCATTAAAGGAGAGAGTGCGCAATATGGTTTCATTTTTCAGCTGTGATAATAGTTTACCCTCACTCGATGGCAGGAAAACATGATACGGGATCATTTCTTCAATCACGTACTTTTCAATTTCTTCCATGATTTCATTCAGATCCGATTGTTCATAGGCACTGATCATTAATGAAGCACGACTGGCTGATCTCACAAAATCAGCGTGAACCTTATCTTTCTTATTATACAACGTTAGCTGTGGAATGGAAGGGACATCTAAGTCATTTAGCAAATCCTGCACCGTTTTCTGATGATTAAAGTAATCGGTACTTGAGGAATCGACCACATGTAACAGCAGATCCGCTTCTTTCACCTCTTCCAAGGTAGAGCGGAATGCGGCAATTAAAGATGTCGGCAAATCTTGTATGAATCCAACCGTATCCGTCAGCAGCACGGTAAATCCGCTAGGAAGAATCGCCTTTCGTGTCATGGGATCCAGCGTAGCGAATAATTGGTTCTCTTCATATGAATCCGCCTCCGTCAAACGGTTGAACAGCGTTGATTTACCTGCATTCGTGTATCCCACAAGTGCTATTTGAAAGGTCTTATTACGTTTCCTTCTATCACGATAGCGTTCACGATGCTTCACTATTCCACTTAATTGCTGTTTTATTTCATCTATTTTTCCACGGATGTGGCGGCGGTCGCTTTCCAGCTTCGTCTCCCCTGGTCCCCTTGTGCCGATTCCGCCTCCTAGCCTGGACATTGCCGTCCCCTGTCCAACCAAACGCGGCAATAAATATTGGAGCTGAGCAAGTTCAACCTGCAGCTTCCCTTCCCTGGATCGAGCCCGCTGAGCAAATATATCCAATATTAGCTGTGTCCGGTCTATGACCCTTGCCTCCAATTGTTTCGAAAGGTTCCGAATCTGGCTCGGGGATAATTCATCATTAAAGATAAATAAATCCGGCTCCAGTTCCTCTTCCAGATTCCGGAGTTCTTCCACTTTTCCTTTTCCTATATATGTAGCCGGATCGACGCTTTCCCTTTTCTGGGAGATGGTCATTAAAACCTCAGCATTCGCAGTCTTCGCCAAAGAAGCCAGTTCATCGAGTGAATATTCAAAATGTTCACTGGTCTCAGTTGTTTGACACCCAATCAAGACAGCCGTTTCCTTTATTGCTTCTTCCAAATCACATGCACCACCTTCTGGTAGATTTCAGTTAATCATAACAAAAAAATTGAATATATAAAAATTTCCTCCAAACGAAGCTTTTAACCGTTTTAAAAATTGCGATACCATGCTAAAATCAAATTTGGCTTTACCATCAAAATCGAAAAGACATAGAGGGACATTCATATGACATGGGAAGTATTAAGCTTCATAGGTACGATTGCATTCGCTATAAGCGGAACCATCATCGCCATGGAAGAAGAGTATGATATTTTAGGAGTTTATATTTTAGGAATCATAACCGCCTTTGGCGGCGGGGCAATCCGCAATCTGTTGATCGGCGTCCCCGTTTCAGCTTTATGGGATCAAAGTTTCTATTTTGTCATCGCTTTAGTATCCATCACCATCGTTTTTGTTTTTCCTACAAACCTATCAAAGCACTGGGACAGATGGGGAAATCTCAGTGATGCCATTGGCCTCTCAGCCTTTGCCATCCAAGGGGCGATGTATGCCGTGGAACTTAATCATCCAATAAGCGCCATTATAGTATCAGCTGCATTAACCGGATGCGGCGGCGGGATACTCCGTGACGTGCTGGCCGGAAGAAAGCCATTGGTCTTCAGAAAAGAAATCTACGCAGTATGGGCCATCATTGCAGGCTTGGCTTTAGGCAGTGGTGTTTTATCCCAATCATGGCAGCTTTATTCGCTCTTTGCCGTCATCACGATATTGCGAGTCCTTTCTTACACCAATAATTGGCATCTTCCTAATAAAAAATGGGTGCCTAAAACATAAATTTGAAAAGCCCGCCATCTTGGTGGGCTTTTCCATGTCATTCTTTCTCTTCATCCTCGAAAATCAAATCTTGGCTGGTAAGCGTCAATAAATCGGATTTTTCAAATGAATCTTCCAGTAAAAGCCGCATCGCCTGCGCCCTAATTGACTTTTCTATTATATTGCGGATATAACGACCGTTAGAGAATGAAATAGGTCCCCGGAATGAACGTAATATGATTAAATGTTCCCTTAATTTCCTTTCGGCATCCCGATTCATAAGATACTCCTTTTCCTGCAGCATCCGATCGGCTATTTCCATTAACTGTTCAATCGTATAATCCGGAAAATCAATAACGAGCGGGAACCTGGAATGAAGGCCAGGATTAAGACTTAGGAAATATTCCATTTCCCTCGAATATCCAGCAAGGATCAAAATGAATTCATGCTGCCGATCCTCCATATGCTTGACAAGGGTATCTATGGCTTCTTTACCAAAATCCTTTTCGCCGCCTCTTCCCAAGGAATAGGCTTCATCAATAAATAAGATTCCGCCAATGGCCTTCTTAATTAAATCCCTGGTTTTTTGGGCAGTATGACCAATGTATTCCCCGACTAAATCTGCCCTCTCCGCTTCAATTAAATGCCCTTTCGAAAGTACATTCATTTTTTGAAACAACTTCCCAATTAAACGTGCAACCGTTGTTTTCCCTGTTCCCGGATTTCCTTTAAACATCATATGCAGCGCTTGCCGGCCAGTCTTCAGCCCCTTTGCCTCACGTTGTTTATTGATGTAAATCCAGGCATATATCTCTTTTATCATCCGTTTCATTTCTTCCATTCCAACCAGCGATTTCAGTTCATCCTCAATCTCTTTCAATGCCACATGCTGGTGGGGGATTTCCTGCACCAAAATTTCTTTTATCGGCAGATCCTTTTGTAGCGCTTTTCTGTTTTCCGCATTAAACACAATATTAATTTGCCCGTTATTTTTCATACGGATCGGTTGTTCCATTTCATTCACCTCTCCATCTTGGACCCTGACTCTAACACCACAATTTTTTATGATGGCATGGCAAATGCTGCATAGCCAAAATTATTCCATCGGAAAATTCGTTTATTCCTTTCGTGATTAAGCCCCATTCCCTTCTTGAAAAGCGACTTATTCTGACAGGATTTTTTCATTGGAGGATTTATTACGACAAATCCCATTCCCGTTCACCAATATATTAGGGGTAATGTCATTTCCTGCGGTTTCCCGGAAAATAATCCGTCCCTTGATATATATTCAAATAAGGTACGTAAAATTATCGATTCTTTGAAAAAGGACAGAGAAGGGCATGCAAAAAAAAACAGGTCGCTATAAGCTAAACCTGTTTTTTACATTCATATATATGATTATTCCTTCACTTCGTAATCGATCTGAACATTACGTTGTGGAGCAAATGTAGAAATCGCATGTTTATAGACTAATTGCTGCTTGCCCTCCGATTCAAATAAAACGGTAAAATTATCGAACCCTTTCACTTGTCCTCTAATCTGGAACCCGTTTAATAAAAATACCGTCACATACGTACCATCTTTACGTAATTGATTAAGAAACTGATCTTGAATATTTACTGATTGTTTCATGTATTAGTCCTCCTCTTTTCTCTCTAAATTTATGTATTCGCCTTCACCGAAAAGCTTTCCTGCTATTAATCCAGATATTTCATGTATTTTTTTTGGAAAACCCTCGAGATCGGTCATATCAAACCAAATTACATCCATTTTATTCCGGAACCAGGTCAATTGCCTTTTTGCGTATCGACGGGAGTTTTGCTTTAATGTCTCAACGGCTTCATCCAATGAAGCCCTTCCATCAAAATAATCATAAATTTCTTTATAGCCTATAGCCTGGATCGATTGGCAATCCCTCAAACCTTTTTCATGAAATGACTCCACCTCTTGAATCAGCCCTTGTTCTACCATGACATCAACACGTTGATCGATGCGTTGATATAACTTTTCACGTTCCATTGTCAATCCAATGATGCACGTATCATATTTCAATTCTGTAGGCTGTTCATTTAGCTGCTCACTCATCGTTTTACCAGTACAATGAAAAATCTCAAGTGCCCTGATCACCCTTCTTACATTATTGGGGTGAATCCGATTCGCGCTTTCAGGGTCAACGCTGCGTAATTGTTCAAAAACAGGATCGATTCCTGACTCCCTTACCTGTTTTTCAAGTCCCTCCCTATAAACAGGGTTGGATGGAGCCTCCGAAAATTGATAATCATAGATGACTGATTGTATGTATAATCCTGTTCCGCCGACGATAATGGGAAGTTTACCTCTGCTTTGGATATCCTCGATACAAGCATTGGCTCGCTCCTGGAACTCTGCTGCACTAAATGGTTCATCAGGTTCTTTAATATCAAGTAAATAATGGGGGATTCCTTCTGTTTCTTCCCTCTTGATTTTTGCAGTACCAATATCCATCCCCTTATAAACCTGCATGGAGTCTCCGCTAATAATTTCACCATTAAATAACTTTGCCATCTCAATGCTCATCTTTGTCTTCCCAACAGCAGTCGGTCCAATGATAACGAGAAGTTTTCCTTTTTGTTGTTTCACAATCTCACTGCCTTATATGATTTTTTCCCTATCTTATCATAATCTCGTTGAGAGCAGCTAAACATCTACCCATTATGTCCAATTGAGGTACTTTTATTCAATTTTTCACTTGTAATAATCGTCACCTTTATATAAAAAAGGTATGATTCCTTTGAGGGATCATACCTTCTTATCAAATGTGTTTCCTTTGGATCAATTTAGCCCATTTTTCCATTTACGGGAATGATCATCGTAACGGTTGTTTCTTTTTCAGAGGATTGTACATAAATCTCTCCATCATATCTGTTCACTAAGTCTTTGACGATGAACAATCCTTGTCCGCGAACTTTGCCCTTTTGTGCCTTTTTGGTTGAAAAACCGCTGGCGAATATATTCTCCAGATCTAATTCCGAAATCATTGGTCCTGTGTTCGTGACCATAAACGTATACTTTTCATCATCAGCTTTGCAGGCAATATTCATTCGGCGTTCTTGCTCTGGCAATTCAATTGTTGCCTCAATAGCATTGTCGATAACATTTGATAATAATTTTATCAAATCGATTGTTTTGATCCGATTGAAGGATTTGGGTGAAACATCAATTTCAATATCGATATTATAATTCTGGGCCGAGAGCCTTTTGGTCTCCAACAGGACAGATAAGCCCGGATGAATCACATCCAATTTCATCGATTCAATTGAATGCACTTCTTTTGAAAGCCCTGTTAAGTATTCGAGTGCTTTTGCGTTCTCCTCTAATTTAAGCAGTCCATGTATCACCTGAATATGATTGGAAAAATCATGCCTTAATGAGCGGACTGAAGCAAATAGAGATTGAAATTCCGATTGATACGTATCTTCCGTATCCCCCACTTCACGTGTCAGTTCCTTTTGATACCATTTTTGAATGACAAAAAAGGTAACCAACAGCATGATGACAAATCCACCATTATAAACAAGAATGGCAATGCTGCTTTTCAATACCTTGCCGTTAATGGCATTAATATCTTCCGCGCTCACATCAATGCCCAAAAAACCAATAATGTCGCCTTCTTGATTTTTCATTGGCACTCCCACAGTCAAATACTCACCATACTCCGGATCTTCTAGAATCCCGGTAATGAAGCTTTTGCCTTCATACCCCTGTTTGACCTGCTCCGGCGGAACAGTACATGCACCACCGATAGGAAAATCCCCTTTATGATCTTTAGAAAATCCAGTAATCATACACTTGGATACTGTGGGATTATCAATCATGATGGTATAAACATATAGTGCTCCTATTTTTTCACGGGCATCCTCTAAGTAAGCTTTTATATCCTTATAATCCTGGCTCTTTACTTGGTTATTGAGAAATCGCTGATAGGCCTCCATATCCATCGAGTCGGCTATAGATCTAGCAGCTACCAAGTTTTGATTAGCAACGGATTTTTGCACAGAATTTTTAATGCTTAAATATGTTGAAAACATATTTAGAAGAATGAAAACTATCAATAAAAGTATGGTCAAATAAAGAAGTGCCCTTAACTTTTTATTTTTCATAGGATTAAACTTACCTCATCTCTAGCAGCTAAAAGTTAACGAACCTATTCTGAGTTTACTATATTAAGGGATAAAGAAATAGGGAAAAATCTAATATTCTCTATAACCCCAGGCATATAATACTATAATAAATCAAGTAATTAACAGATCACCCACTATTTTTTTGATCATATGACCTTTTATGTTTTAATCTAAACCACGTCTATTATTAATAATTTCCAATAAATTATTTTATTTCCACAAAATAATTTTTTTAGTATAATTGTGTATGTGAAAATGTTAAAAATAAATGATGCGGGGTTCGATATTCTTGCTTAAAATAAATAATTTTACCCTTTATATGAAAATATTAAAAGATTGTAAAAGATTCACCTGTAAAATCACACCATAATTCATATGGTTTGTGCAATAGCAGATTACTCCTCTTTCAATAGTGCATATTAACTAATTTATCATCAATGAAAATGCCGTTTCAATGAGAAGACCTCCTGAAAAAGAAAATGGAATCGAGGACTGATTCCCTGATTCCATTTACATATGATAGCTTCTATTTAATCGAATTGATGACTGCCCGCCCATACATCTTTTTAGTTACTTGATAGTACAGCAGTTGAAAAAGAAAATACGTTGCGATGACCATGGCCGAGTAGACAAACAAATTCGATCCCAATAAATTTCTTAATGCCACGTAGGCGACTATGGCATGAATCACCCCTATCAGAAAAGGAGCGAAAAAGAGGATGCGTATTTCGGCACTTAAAATTTGCCGTATTTCTTTTTTTGTCAACCCCAATCGATGAAGGGCATGGATTTGGATTTTTTTATCTTCTAAATTCGTAAAAACTCGCAGATACATCATGCTCCCTTGGACGATAAAGAATAATAGACTGACAAACAAGCCTATAAAAAGAATCAATATGCTACCCTGTTTCATTTCTTGATAAATCGGAGCTCTTGTTTGCAGTTGATTATGATTAGGATTATTAGACATTTGTTCGATTTCACTAGATGTTTCCATTGATTCTTCCCAACCTTTAACTTCATACCCCCGTACTCTTGCCATCTCTTTTAATGGCACATCAGCAGTGATTTCATGATACAGCTGATCATCAACCACCATCAAGGTCGTTGCCGCTTTTATGGGTGCGACTATCGATTGATTGCGCTGACCAATCATTGTTACCTGAATGGTTCGATTGCCAAAGTGCAGCTCCTTTTGTTCTCCCTTATGGACGAATTGATAGTCCAGTCCTCCATAAGGAAAAATGTATAATGCTTCTTTTCCAGATAACTTTGCTGGTTCAATTTTTCGTAATGCAGCCGTATTGTTATAATCACTTTCCGAGATTAATAATGACCTATTTTCACTGGATTCTCCCGTTCTCATATGGGGTAGCATGTGGGTGATGGGCACACCAGTCATATTTACTTCGTAAAGGATCTTGAATCCATCTTCCTTTAATATTTTCTCCACTGCGGATGGTTCAATAACTGAATAAACGGAGGCATCATTTTCAATCCAGCCAATTGATTGCGGAATGTTATCCATCCCTTGCTTTTTTAAATCTGCACTGAACATGAAAAGTGTTCCTGCAGCTGTCAAAATCACGGCTGTAATGATCGAGGTCAAAAAGAATAACCTGGAATAGTCCTTAATATTAAAGATCAGGTTTGTTTGAGTAATTAAATTTGTTCCGCCATATAAGCTTTTCTTCTTCCGGTAAAGCCTGCTGCATAGAGCGACAATGCTTTGGCTGAATAAAAAATAGGTGCCGATCAGTACGAAAAATACTATGGGCATTACTCGAATATAAGAATTGTTCAACGACATCGTGCCTGCCAAATAATAAGAAATGCTTAAGCAAACTGCTGATAATGCAATTAACCACTTTGAAACGAAGGGAGTCTTTTTGGGTTTTTGTTTATCTTTTAGTAAATCGACTACCTCCGCATTTCCTATTTGGAACAATGATAGGAGCGATAATAGCTGAAATAGTAAAACGAAACCAACAATTGTATAAACAAAGGCCTCAGGAACAAAGACAAATGATATTGGTTGCTCTACAGCCAATAACCAAGAAACTGCCATTAAGAATAACTTTGAGAACAAAAACCCTAAGCCTACTCCAATCATGATAGATATGAGGGAAACCATCGTTTGCTCCAGGTAAATCAGTTTTCTAAGTTGGGATTTGGACATTCCAAGCAGTGTCAGCAGCCCAAACTCTTTTTTTCGCGGCTGTATAAATGCTGCATTGGAATAAGCGATAAAAAAAACTGAAAATATGATGATCACTATTTCAGCTGCAATAAGTCCCCTGCTAATTAGCTTTCCCCCTGGAATATTCGCATGGACCACATCTGGATGAAAGATAAACGATGCGTAAATAAAAAAGATTGAGACGGAAAGGACGATACTGAAAAAATAAGCTAGATAACGTTGAGCATTTCCTTGAATATTTCTCTTAGCGAGAAGTCGGATGTTCATGATAGACTCCTCCCAAAACGCTTAACGTATCTAAAATCCTTTGATGGAAGCTCTTCCTTTCCCCTCCGCTGTGAACCTCCGAAAAGAACCTGCCATCCTTTATGAATAGGATACGGTCACAGAAACTGGCGGCAGTCGGGTCATGAGTGACCATGAGAATGGTTGCTCCTTTTTTTTCCTGAAGTGTCGTGAGGGTATCCATTACCTGCTTGGCAGATTTGGAATCCAAATTACCAGTAGGTTCATCCGCTAAAATAATGGAAGGTTCATGAATCATCGCTCTTGCACAAGCCGTTCGTTGCTGCTGACCTCCGGAAATTTCAAAAGTCCGCTTTTCTAAAATCCCTTCTATACCAAGGAGGTTCGCCAACTGATTTACCCTATATTCCATTTCCTGCAGTTTATAATGATCTAACGCTAAAGGAAGGAGGATATTTTCACGAACGGTAAGTGTATCAAGAAGGTTGAAGTCCTGAAAAACAAATCCAATTTCCCTCCTGCGAAATAATGCCAGGTCCTGATTGTTTAATTCATTGGGATTTTGATCATTTAGAACGACTTTACCTGTGGTGGGCTTATCAATCGTGGCCATTAAGTTAAGCAAAGTGGTTTTCCCGCTGCCAGATGGACCCATCACGCCGACAAATTCCCCTTTCTGTACATTCATGGTGAAATTATGTAACGCCTTATGAAATAAATTCCCCTGCTTTTGAAAATAAGTTTTGGATAATTGTTCTGCTTTTAAAATTGACATCCTTCTACCTCCCTTTCTTACCGTAAGTATAATGAATAAAGCGGGAGGCTCCCATCGAAGTTTATTACATATTCGTTTAACACCCTTACAATTCTGTCACCTTTCATGTAAGGTATTTGTCTTAAAGAGAAACTCCACAGTAGTCCCTTCGGATACAGTCGATTGGATGGTAACGACATGCCCAAGTCTGTTAACGATTTCCTTTACTAGATATAGTCCCATTCCGGTTGATTCTTGTTTGACTCGCCCGTTCTCACCAGTAAAAAATGGATCAAACACCCGTTTTACATCTTGTGGGACTATTCCAATTCCCTGATCTGTTATCCTAAGGAAAATCTCCGACTCTTTTTCAATGATATTGAACGTTATGCTGTCATGCTCTTCCTGCCGTGAATACTTCAGTGCATTAAAGACAACCTGACTAATGGCGAAGTGGAGCCACTTACGATCCGAATGCACATATACATTCTCAAGCTCCGTTTCAAGCCTGGGATATATGAACCGTTTGATGAACTGTTTTTTTTCCTCGTTAATTACTTGCTTGACCAGATTAATTAAGTCAACCCGCTCCGATTTTACATCCTCTGAAAAACGCTGCAGCCTTGCTCCATGCAATATTATTTCCAGCCCTCTGCGAAATCGATCATTCTCTTCTTCTATCTCTTTAAGATAATCCTTCATCGGCTCATTCGAAAATGTCCTTTTGCCTTCTTGAATCAGTAAGGAAATGACTGAAACAGGTGTCTTCATTTGATGAACCCATTGATGAATCAACAGCTCATATTGTTCCTTCTGTTTGATTTGTTCTTGTAACTGCCCAATAGTTACCTTGTTCATTTGTTGAAAAAGTTCCATCCACAACTTTTGTTCATTTGTTAAAGGTTCCCTAAAGGCTTCGACATATTCAAAAGACAAGCTCGGTTCTTGCTTCATCCTTGCTAATTGATTAAGGAAACGGTATTGCCTTATGTAATCGGCCGCTAAAAATATAAGCATCATAAACAACGCGAGAATAATTAAATAGATGATATTTGAAATCGATATGTGATTCCCCGCTTCCAGAACGGCTAATGCATAAGCAATGATAAGCAGGCTTACCAGTAGAACGGTATAAAATATAAAATAAAGACGGTCTTTTATAAAGGATTTCAGTTTCACATTTCTTCACCTTGCACTATTTTTAGTCGATATCCTTTTCCCCTGCTAGTTGTTATGGCATGCTTGACGCCAATATCCTCAAGTTTTCTCCGTACCCTTGTGACATTGACGGTCAATGTATTGTCATCAACAAATGAATCATCATTCCATAATGCCTCAAGTAATTCTTCACAAGAGACAATGGTGTCATACTGTCGTAGTAAACAACTCAATAATTTCAACTCATTTTGAGTTAAATTTATCTGATTGTCTTGATATTCGATCGTCGCTTTTTCCGTATAAAGCGTTAATCCCTCCATTTCCTTTACTTGTTGGTGGAATGAAGATATATCCGCATATTCACCATACACCCTACGTAGGACACTCTTTATTTTCGCTAACACCACTTCCAAATGAAACGGTTTTGTTAAATAGTCATCTCCCCCGTATTCAATGGCCATGACTTGGTTCATTTCATCTGTCCTTGCAGAGATGAATATGACAGGAACCTTCGAAACCGTCCTTATTAGCCGACACCAATGGAACCCATCATAATAGGGCAGATTAATATCCAATAAAACCAAATCTGGCTTTATATCTTGGAACTCCGCAAAAACTTGGTCCAGTTGCTTCACTTCAAAAACCTCATACCCGTACCTTTTTAAATAATTGACCAAGATTCCTGCTATTTTGAGATCGTCTTCAACCAATAATATTTTATACATTTTTATCTCCTCATTAACATGACAATAAAAACCCTTGAATGGCATGAGCCAATCAAGGGGATTACAATAAAATTAGATTTCCTCCGGGACTTTCAATCCCTCAATGAAGGATTTAAAACTCGATGCAACTTTATAAATGTTTTCATCCTGGCTTGATGGATCCGAATACCAACCCTGATCCCAGAAGTAAACTCCCTTTTCTTCTTCATTATTTATCAGCAAAATTTTACCTGCACATGTATCATTACCTATTATAATACAATTCTTATGTAAGTCTTCTCTGTTTTCTTCATGCCATTTCTGTAAATCCAGTTCTTTATCTAGAAGCTCTAATCCATAAAGTGCATGTAAGCATACAAGTGTGTCTAATCCATCCACATAAAACTTACAGTTTTGAACCGTAGTTGTGCCGCCATTATACTTAAGGAGAAATTGTTTATAATCTTCAGGAATTTCAAAACCCACAAATTCCTGAAAATTATTCACTGCTTCTTCTCTCGCTTTCCCATATCCAGTAATACTCACCATTGTATCGACTCCATTTCATTTTATTGTAGTAAAATCAATTGAACTAATTGCTGTTTATAAATACCTTTTCATAATGGAGATCCTTTAAATATAAATTATTCATTATTACTTTAGAAAATAATACTTTTTTTAAATATATTAACATAATTTTACTATCCTTTTCAGTATTTTCTGATATATTTTTTGACAATTTCGTTGCTTTTCACTAAGAAAATAGCTTTTTTTAATCGAAGTTTTGTCGAAAAATCGATAAATCGTATACTTTCGCAGATAAATCAGAAGTTTTCGATGATATATCTCCATTTTCGAAGATATATTCCCGATTTCGCAGATAAAAATATTATTCTATAAATAGGCGCCCACTTCATCTTCAAGATTGGGCGCCTTTTCTCTATTTATCAAACAATTTTATAGTCTTCATACGTAATTAATAACCTGCTCATAGAAACTGTCTCAGCACGAAGCTTATTCTTGTCACGACAATAAGCAATGATGGAACTATTAGGAACTTTAGCTGTACAATTCCATTTACTATATTTTTCATTATACCTAGAGGATATTTCGATAATCTCACCACGTACCTTTAACATCCTTCGTTCTACCAAGGGCATCAACTCCAATTCCGATAATAGTATATACCCTAAATCAGATAAAATATTCTCGAGGCCCATTCCGTCAAAGATTATGGACATTATAGCAAAACAAACATACAAGCAAAATAAAAAGGTTTCTGCTATAGGTCTATTATTATAGGAATGACAAGGTAGAATGTCTCTAATACCCCTCTTTATTTAAGGTATTATAACCAGAATAACCTTAATATTCTTTTGGAATATTAAGATAAATCAAAAAAACCACCAAATAACTCTTAATTATTACGATAAAATTATATTCGTATCACAAAAGAAATATTTGAAATTAAGAGATTAGAGTCGTATGATTAGTAGTATCGGCGGAAAAAACATAAATCAAAATAATTAAGTTTAAAGGGGAATTAGATATGGTAGATGTAATCTCAAAACCTGAACATGAAACACTTAATATTTCTGCAAACCAAGAGCAATTGGATATCCTAGATCAGCTTTTAAAGCCTGAGGTTCAGGAATCATTGAACACTTTAGTCGAGCAGTTACCAAAACTGACTGAGTTAGTGAATATTTTAACAAAGTCTTATGATTTCGCTCAATCGGTTGCAACTGATGATGTGTTGAAAAATGATACGGTCAGCGCCATTTCGGAGATCGCGACACCTGTGGTCCATTCAGTGAAAGGGCTTGCGGCAAATGCCATCGAAGCTAAGGATCGTGCAGAAGCGAATAATGATGTGATCGGTCTTTTTGGTTTGTTAAAAATGATGAAAGATCCGCAAGCACAAAAGCTTTTCCGTTTCGCCCAAGCTTTTCTTGAAGTCTCTTCAGAACGTAAAAACCAAAAATAATTTGATAAACTTTCAATCAGTAAGGACGGGGGATTAACTATGTCAAAACAAATCGTCATCTTAGGTGCAGGTTACGCAGGATTACTATCTGCCTTATCCGTACGTGAATATTACAATAAAGATGAAGTGCAGGTTACAGTGGTGAACCAATTTCCAACGCACCAAATCATCACCGAATTGCACCGTCTTGCAGGCGGATCCATTTCTGAACAAGCCGTTTCCATTCCGTTGGAAAAGCTTTTCAAAGGAAAAGATATCGACCTTGTCATTTCCAAAGTGGAGTCATTCTCGGTTGATAATAAAGAAGTGAAACTTGCCAATGGTTCCACATTATCTTATGATGCCCTGGTTGTTGCTTTGGGAAGCCAAACAGGATTCTTCGGCATTCCGGGACTTGAGGAAAACAGCATGGTCTTGAAATCCGTAAATGATGCTAACAAGATTTACAAACATATCGAAGATCGCATCCGCGAATATTCTCAAACGAATAATGAAGCGGACGCAACCATCGTGATTGGCGGCGGCGGATTGACGGGCGTTGAGTTAATCGGTGAAATCGTGGATCATTTCCCTAAAATCGCCAAAAAGTTCGGAGTGGACTTCAAGGACTTGAAAATCAAGCTTGTGGAAGCTGGTCCAAAAATCCTTCCGGTCCTGCCTGATCACTTAATCGAACGTGCCATGACAAGCTTGGAAGCACGCGGCGTTGAATTCTTGACAGGTCTGCCTGTAACGGGTGTTAAAGGAAATCAAATCGAATTGAAAGACGGACAAACGATAACGGCCAATACGCTTGTTTGGACAGGCGGAGTTGCGGCTCTTCCTATCGTAGGCGAATCAGGCCTTGAAGTGGATCGCGGCAAAGCAACCGTCAATGAGTATTTGCAATCCAAATCCCATAATGACGTATTCGTTGTCGGCGACAGTGCCGTTGCGTTCCCTCCAGAAGGCGGCCGTCCATACGCTCCTACTGCACAAAATGCTTGGCAAATGGGTGAGCTTGTTGGATACAACCTATATGCAGCCTTTGAAGGCAAGAAACTTGAAGAATTCTCACCTGTAAACTCAGGTACACTTGCGAGCCTAGGCCGTAAGGATGCGGTGGCAACCGTTGGGGCCAATAACACGTCCCTTAAAGGCCTGCCGGCTACATTGATGAAAGAAGCAAGTAATGTTCGCTACCTATCACACATCAAAGCCCTATTCAGCCTGGCTTATTAATTCTAAGATAAAGCACAATAAAAGAGGACCATTCATCTTTTGATGAATGGTCCTCTTTTGAAATCAAATCTTTACTTGGTTGATGCTGAATCTAAGTGAAAATCCCTCAGGTAATTTAGCCTTTGTCAAAATCCTGGTTTCTTTCAAGCGTATATCATTATAAGAGGAGACTTCCATCAATTCTTCATCCATATAAGCAGGATGGGTCATTATCTCCACACTCTCCCCATCCATTGTCCTCCCTTTCAAGTTTTGAAAGTAATCTTCAACCACCATTTCTCCATAAAAATCATCCAGGAATACATCTGTAACGGTTTGAATCCCTGCAAGGTGCCTTCCGGCATTACGCACTGGCAATCCATATTTATCTGACAGCTTTTTAATAACCGGTATAAATGCTTTGATCCCGTGTACATGATGATGGCTGTCGAAATGAGTCGGGAATAGGCCAAATTCCAAGAATCTTACGATTTGTGCTGACCACTCCCTCTCCAATTCGCTCAAGGAAATGCCGGCAGGATCCCCATATACCGTACCTTGCATCTTAAAGAAACCAGATTCGTCAACCAAACTCGGAACATCACTCAACAAAGGTTTCCCCCATGTCAGGACTAAGTGAATACCTACCTTCAACGATGGTGTTTTCTTGGCGATTTCAATCGCATGCTCCGTTGCTTTCGCATTCATCATGATCGTTGTCGAATTGACAATTCCATATTTGTGGCTATCCAAAATCCCATAATTCACCGCTTTAGTTAACCCGAAATCATCTGCATTTACAAGGACTTCTATCATGATAAATTATCCTGTAACTCCTTTTTTTCAAAAAACTGCGGCAAATAATCTTTATGTGCCTCCAGCATTTCATCCAAGATAAGTTTTGCAACCCGGTCGCTTGGAACGAGTGGATTGATCGTCATGGCAAGCAACGCAGTATCATAGTCCCCCGAAATTGCAGCTTCGATGGCTACCCTTTCAAAGGATTTGATTTGCTGAATTAATCCGCGGACAGCGACAGGAAGCTCTCCTACATTGATTGGTTTAGGACCATCCTTAGTTATCACGCAACTGGTTTCAATCGCCGATCCGTACGGGATGCCTTCAATCGCACCATGGTTGACCGTATTCACCGCTTGAATATCTCGCTTATCCGTATGCATCGAGCAAATCAAACGCACAGCCGCATCACTGTAGTAGGCACCTCCGCGCTCTTCAAGCTGCGGCGGCTTGATAGCCAGATCCTGGTCTTTGTATAGCTCGAATAAGCCTGCTTCAAGTCTTTGAACGACCTCTGCACGTGTTTCCCCTTTTTCCGCATCCTTCAATTCTTGGGCCAGCACATCACCCGTTTTATAATAGTAGTTGTGGTATGGACACGGAAACAGGTTCAACGCTCTAAGGAATTCCGGCTCCCAGCCCATTGCATGGATATTCTTCATCGTGACAGCTTTAGCTGGATCCGTAATCAACTGGATGATTTGATCTTTGACACTCTCGCCATCAACGAATACATCCAAGCCGTAAACCATATGGTTCAACCCAGCAAAGTCGATACGGACCCTTGATGGCTCTACATCCATCAAATCCGCAACACCTCGTTCCATCCCAATCGGCACATTGCAGAGTCCGATGATTTTGGAAATATTACTGTGACGCAGAACTGCTTCCGTTACCATTCCTGCAGGATTCGTGAAGTTAATCAGCCATGCTTCCGGACATAATTCCTCCATCTCATGAGCAATATCCAGAATGACGGGAATCGTTCTAAAGGCCTTGAAAAGCCCGCCTGGTCCATTCGTCTCCTGTCCGATCACTCCGTGTTTCAATGGAATCTTTTCATCAAGAGCCCTGGCTGCGAGCTGGCCAACCCGCAGCTGGGTTGTTACATAATCAGCGCCTTTAAGCGCTTTCTTTCTATCCAGCGTGAGATGGACTTCAATATTCACACCAGCCTTTTCAATCATCCTTCTTGCCAAATTCCCGACAATTTCAAGCTTTTCCTTTCCCGCTTCGATGTCCACGAGCCAAATTTCACTCACAGGAAGTTCTTCATGATATTTGATGAAACCTTCGATCAGTTCAGGCGTATAGCTCGAACCTCCGCCAATCGTGACGATCTTCAACCCCTTGCTCATTCAGCAGTCCTCTCCTTCACAGCATCTGCATGTAAAAATTCTTCGCGTAGATCGATCATTTCAATTGCAAGATCCTTCATAGTCATCGCTGTCATTAAATGATCTTGTGCATGCACCAGGATAATGGGAAGATCAAAAGAGTCCCCGCCTGCCTCAGCATGGATTAATTGGGTTTGGTATTTATGGGCTTGCAGTAATTCCGTTTCCGCCTCGGCGATTTTCAAACGGGCAGAATCAAAATCCTTCTTCTTTGCCTCCTGCAACGCTTCCATTGCAAAGCTTCTCGCATTCCCGCTATATAAAATCAATTGAAAGGATAGCTGGTATAATTCTTCTTTTTCCATTTTTCATCACTACTTTCTTAAAGGCTTAGCGTTTCTGAATCTTTTGTAAGCTTTGTTTCATTTTTGGTGTCTATCTTCACTTGAGCATAAACGAATGGTAAATAAATAGCTGTTGAAATGACTAGATTGATTGCAGCCAGGACCGCTCCAGATACATGTCCGCCTGTGGCCAGGAATCCACCCACAATCGGCGGGGTAACCCATGGAATCTTAGCGACGATCGGGAAAACCATTCCGCTGCTTACCGCGATATAAGAGATCACCGTTGTAATTACTGGGCCGAGAACAAATGGGATGAACCACATTGGATTCAGAACGATAGGCAATCCGAAAAGAATGGGTTCGTTAATCTGGAACACTCCTGGCGCCCCTCCGAGTGCAATCATCTGTTTATACCGTTTCCGGCCGGCAATGATCATTGCAATGATGAGGCCCAGTGTTGCACCAGATCCGCCTAAATAAACAAATGCATCCAGGAAAGAACCCGCCAATACCCCGTATTGGTCCATGTCTTTGACGCCTTTTGCATATAAATCGATATTTTTCACTCCTGAACTTTCAAAAAGCGGTGTCGTTATCCCGCCAAGGATATTGGGTCCATGCAAACCGATCATCCATAATAAATGAACAAGAAATACTAGTAAAATAGCGAATGGCAATGAATCTACTGCACTTTGTAATGGAGATACGATCACTTTACTCAACCAGTCATTCAATACCTGCCCATCCGTAGCTTTACGGAACAGCAGTCCGAATATACCAGCGATAAAGATCGTTGCCATACCCGGCACTAACTTTGCAAATGAACGGGCAACCGCAGGAGGAACTCCATCAGGAAGCTTGATGACTAAATATTTTACCCGGGAAAGTCTCACAAATATTTCAGTGGCTATCAAGGCAACGACAATTCCTGTAAAGAGGGCTGTAGCATTAAAATAGTTTACGCTTACAAAACCCCATGCCCCGCCAGTAACATCCTTATCATCGATGGTTAAAGTGACATTTCCGATTTGAGGCAATAGTAAGAAGAAACAGGCTGCGGATACCAGCATCGCTTCAAAACCATCGTCACCGTATGATCGTGCCAATTTATAAGAAATGCCGAATACAGCGAATACCGTCATGAATGCAAATGTTCCAAACCAAATATCACCGCCGAGCGTATTCCATGCAGGACCGAAGATGGCCTCCATCATTCTTCCGTAAGGCTTGATGACTTGCCCTAGATTATTAAACAGGACGGCGAATGACCCGATCATTGTAATCGCTATCATTCCAATCAATGCGTCACGAATTGCAAGCAAATGCCGGTTATTTCCTACCTTTACCGCCCCAGGCATAATATACTTATCAATAAAAGTCATCATATCCTTATTCTCCTTTTATTAAAGTAGTGGCTTGTTTTAGCACTTCTTCACCATTACATAGTCCATAGAACATCGGATTGATGGTTGCGACAGGAATTCCCTTTTCTTTCCCCGCTTCCTGTAACTTGGAAAGAAGGTATCTAACCTGCGGACCTAGCAAAATCACATCAGCTTTATCTATTTCATTATTCACTTCTGTAGAACCGACAGCCCATATATGACATTCTACCCCTTGTTTTTTAGCGCTTTCCTCCATCTTGGTAACTAATAAACTAGTAGACATCCCTGCAGAACAACATAATAATATATTCATTTAAATTACCCCCCTTTTTAATGATTGATTATTCAGTATTTTCAAGTGAGTTGAAACCGCTTTCTTATAAATAACCGATGTTACTTTTTTATCACTTCCCCTTGAGTGAAATGGGTATTATTGCCTCCATACATACATTGTAGTTACAAATTGAGAAAATATCAACACAATTTTTAATTTGTTACTACAAATTTGTGAATTAAAGTTGATTATTGAACTTATCCGAGATAATCTATATGTATATATTGGGAATGAACATAGGAGGAATCACTGTGGAGACCATGAATAAAGAAGCGGCATTACATTCCATAGTCAAGGAATCGATTATCGATCTCATAAAAAATGGCGAATATCAAACAAATACAAAATTACCGACTGAGGCAGAATTTTGTAAAATATACGGAGTAAGCAGGACAACAGTTCGCACGGCCTTACAGCAATTAAACGTCGAAGGCTACATCTACCGTGTTCAGGGCAAAGGGACTTTCGTTTCGGAAAATAAAGTGAAGCAATTTCTTTCAAGCACGGTTGAAAAGTTCTCTGAGCAAGTCACGATGCAAGGAAAAAACCCTTCGACAAAGGTCATTAGCTTAAAGGTGATTGAAGCAAACGCTACCCTTGCCAAGCTTTTCAAACAAAATATTGGAGACCCCGTAAATAAACTGGAACGGATACGTTACGTAAACGATATCCCCCTTCAATATGAAATTGCCTTTCTCCCTTGGTATAAAACACCCGGGCTTAATATCGAAGCCTGCGAAAAATCACTCTTTAAAGTACTTGAGACACAATTCAATTTAAAAGTAAAAAAAACGGTCGAACACTTGGAGTTTTCTCTTGCCGACGATTCTATTTCTGACAAATTGGACGTACCGAACGGCTCACCTTGTTTTTCATTGGAAACTTACACATATGAGAATGACGGCTCGGTCATTGAATTCTCTAAAACTCTCTTTAGAGGCGATCGTGCTCACTTTGTCATCGAGCGGAACTATTGAAATAAGACGGATGCCTTATTAATTAAGGCATCATAGTCTGTAGACAAACTCGATTTTTTTAGTGTTTGTAAGATTGGAACGTTGAATTCCCTCCAATCAACTGGAACGTTTTTTTAATAAAAACTGCATGCAAACTTATTTTTCTTTTAGAGGCAATCATAACGATTGCCTCTTTTTGTTGCGCATCTTATACATATTTACATAATTACAAATACATTCATTTTATGAGTAAATTTGACAAATATATCATAATCACCTAATCTTGAAGACTAGGAGATTCCATTCTACTTAATGGCATTCAACTTTATACCTATTTTTTAAAAATATTCATAAAAGAATTAATTAATTAGGCAGGTGGATTTTATGTGCGGTTTTGTTGGATGTATTCACGAATATCCGAAAGCCATAAATTCAAATATGAAAGAAACGATTCAAAAGATGAACACGATCATTACCCATAGGGGACCGGATGATGAAGGATATTTCTTTGATGAGTTTGTGAATTTTGGATTTAGGAGATTAAGCATAATCGATATAGATAATGGTAACCAACCCCTTTCATATGAAAATGAAAGATATTGGATCATTTTCAATGGCGAAATCTATAATTATATTGAACTAAGAAAAGAACTCATTGATGAAGGATATAAGTTTACGACAGATTCTGATACGGAAGTAATATTGGCCCTCTTTAGTAGCCAAAAAGAGCAAACTGTCCAGAAATTGCGAGGCATGTTCTCTTTTGTCATTTGGGATAAAATCGAGCTAAAGCTTTTTGGTGCAAGGGACCACTTTGGAATCAAGCCTTTTTTCTATTGTGAGCAAGATGATGTTACTTATTTTGCATCAGAAAAAAAGAGTATTTTGACAGCCATGAATGAAGAGCTGGATATGAATTCATTACAGCATTTTCTCAGTTTTCAATATGTTCCAGAACCATCGACCCTATCCAAGAATATTGAAAAATTATTACCTGGGCATTACTTCACTAAAGAACCTGGAAAGAAAATGGATATAAAAAGGTTCTGGAAACCTATTTTTCACCCTTCCAATATAGACGATTCAAAAGTCATAAAAGAAATACAAGACACTCTGATGGATTGTAAACGTCCATATGAGAAGTGATGTTCCAGTTGGATCATTTTTATCGGGTGGGATTGATTCATCATTTATCTGCTCCATCGCAAAAGAGATTAACCCTAAGATCAAAACTTTTTCTGTTGGGTTCGAAAGAGATGGATATAGTGAAATAAACGTTGCACAGGAAACAGCAGCCGCACTGAATGTAGAAAATATAAGTTATATTATAAGTCCTGAAGAATTTTTGGCGGAACTTCCAAAGATCATCTGGCATATGGATGACCCTTTAGCGGACCCTGCTGCCGTTCCACTATATTTTGTCGCCCGGGAAGCTAAAAAACACGTCAAGGTCGCCTTGCCCGGTGAGGGGGCAGATGAATTATTCGGCGGATATAATATATACCGGGAGCCCCATTCCCTGCGCATGTTTTCCTATTTTCCAACACCATTGAACAAAGTGTTGAAGGCGATTTCCTCTGTTTTGCCAGAAGGTGTTAGAGGAAAGAGTTTTATAGAGCGTGGAGTGACACCTTTAGAAAACCGATATATCGGGAACGCAAACATATTCGGCGAGAAAGAGAAAAAACTATTACTTGTGAATTATCTCAACGGACTAGAAAATGAGAAAGTGACAAATCCCATCTATTCAAATTCTTTGGGGTATGATCCTATAACCCAAATGCAAAACATTGATATTCAAACTTGGCTAAAAGGTGATATTTTATTGAAGGCTGATAAAATGTCCATGGCGAATTCTTTAGAGGTGAGAGTTCCCTTTTTGGATAAATGCGTTTTCAATACGGCATCAAAACTTAATATGGATCAAAAGGTTAGAAATGGAACGACCAAATATATGCTTCGAAAAGCTGCCCGCGGGATAGTGCCGGAACATGTATGGAGCAGAAAAAAGCTAGGCTTTCCTGTTCCGATACGACATTGGTTGAAGGATGAATTATACGATTGGGCAGTAAGGTTAATCCAGGAAAGCCCGACTGACTATCTTTTTAACAAAGCGCAAATTATGAAATTACTTGAAAACCATGTAAATAATAAAGCGGACAACAGCCGGAAGCTCTGGACCATTTTGACGTTTATGACTTGGCATCAAATTTATATAGAAAAACAATATGAGCCCCAAAAGAATTCACAATATGTTGTAAATTGAATATTGCTTAAGTGCTTATTACTCATAAAATAAACTTAGTTCGATTTGGCGCGGCTCTTTAATTCCGAAGGACTTTTGCGATAAACTGAACCCCGTCATACAAGAACGGGGGTTCAGACTGTAGACAAACTCGATGAAAATCGAGTTTGTCTATTTTTATGGCTTGTACATTTGGACGTCGATTGGAACGTAGGGCACCCGCTTTCCGCGGGCGGTCGGGGAGCCTCCTCGGCTTTCGCCTGCGGGGTCTCCCCTAGTCGCGCTTTTCCCGCAGGAGTCTCGTACCTTCCGTTCCAATCATCTTCGGCTTACCTTTTAGATAGAACACTTTTGCCTAGAGTCATTTTTGCTTTAAAATAGAAGTATTAAAACTTGAGGTGATGAGAATGCTTTCTAAACATGATTCCATTCAAAGAGATCAACTTGAAGTGATTACTTTAAATCAACTGGGTCCACCGAACCATTTGGTTCGTAAAATGAAGGCTTCCATTAATTTGAAGAAGATAGCCAATTGGACATGGTGAGATCCAAAAATGGTCTAACATAGTGGCGCGTAGAGCCCCAAAACCTTAACTTTAGGCGAAAATTCAAAGGGGATTTCATAAGGGTTTAAGAATTTCATACAAGTACGGGGTTTCTTCCGTTTTTTTTGGTTATATCATATTTATAGCATCCTTAATCTCAATAACACTCTTAATAAAAAAGGGCAAATGATTAATCGGAGATCTTGCAAAGCAGGTTGCTGCATTTAGATTTTTGGCAGATCCACAAGAAATCTAAGCCTCAGGTCTTACTATTCGTTAAATCCCAGGTCCGTTTTCTAAAGATGGCTTAGCCAGTACACTTAATCACACAAAGGAAATTCACCTAAAGGAGAAAGAATTCTGTGATTCTTGAAAAGAAACTGCCTGAATTGTGGACGCATTTATTGATGGTCGCTTTTGCAGCCGTGTGCGTGTATGTGTTTTTGCCATCGTTGCTGATAATTTATAAAATTATAGTTACAGTCATTTTAATAGTCATTCTGTCTATTGATCTTGTCTTGATAATTAGGAAAAAAGTAAACTATTTAAAACTTACGAGGCTCGCCTTAGTGAACTTGAGCATATTACTGATTATAGTCTGTTTGATCTTTTATACAACGAAGTTTTTGGTGCTGACAGATGCAAACAGCTTGAAGAGCGTCTTAGGAGGAAGTACCCTAATGGGCAAGCTCCTTTTCCTCCTTATTTGTTTCCTTCAGCCAATCGTGCTGCCCTTGCCTGAAGCTGTGACGATTCCTGCTGGCAGTGCAGTATTAGGCTCATTTAACGCAGCATACCTAGGCTATTCAGGAACTATTTCCGGAATAGCAACCATGTTCCTTTTAGCTAGAATTGGAGGGCAAAAGCTTGCAATAAAATTAGTTAAAGAAAAGCACTTGCAAAGCTATCAGGAGTATGTGAAAAAAAATGAAACCGCCATCCTGTTCCTTCTGTTCATTATCCCGATTCTACCAGATGAAATCATTTGCCTCGGTGCGGGAATAGGCGGCGTTTCTTTCAGAAGATTTATCCTGATAGCTTGCCTATCAAAATTACTGACAGTCTCATCACTTTCATATTCAGTAGATTTGGCGAAAGCCCTCTCCCTTACAGGGCAGGAAGTAATATCGGCTGTGTCACTTACTGCTGGTGGATTGTTTACTTTATCAATATTAGTAAAATGGGTTTTAAAGAAAAGAAAAATGGAATAGTAGCATTTTATGGAAACACGCTGGTTATATCAGTAGGCATCTCTGGAGCACTCTCGAAAACTTTATTTCCCCTTGAAGTTATTTGGTTAGGAATGAATGGTAATGGCCCATGTCAACCGTCTAACTTTAAATTTGCCATAGTACTCAATCGCCATCTTCTAATTGCTATATTAATGTATCCTTACCTCTGAAGGCTAACTGACAAAAAATGTTTAAACGATATTCGGATATGAAAAGAAAGCATGCTTTGAGTTAGACTACTAAAAGGGGATAAATAATTTTAGATTCAGGTGATGTTTATCTTTCCTGAAATTAAAAAAGAAGGATGCCCAATTGGACATGGCAAGATTCAAAAATGGCACATGACTGGCCAAAGAACCCATCTCTTAACGAAGAGAAGCTTCTGCCACCTCAGCTGATATCGCAGCCACATTCCTTATAATCACTCAAAAAAACTATAGACAAAAATTTCATTTTCGTTGAGTTTGTCTACAGTTTGGTCTGATTGCTTCGATCTTTGTATCCCCAGAATCCATCCGTTTCTTTTGTCTTTCTTTCCAAGTCAAAATATATTTCGGTATTAAAATGCCATCAATTTTAATTCATTGAGGGCATTTAATAAGGCTTATTCCCCATTCTGATCAAGCCATTTTTTTGTGACAGCTATCATCTCTTCTTGTTGTTTCTTAGCTGAGATAGTCGCTTCATGATCTCCCTTTTGCTTTCCGTATACACCAAATTGACCGTGGTTTCCCCCCGCTATCATATGCATGTTTGCCTCTTTAGATAGTAAGTGCTTTGTCTTCATAATCTTCTCTACTGTAGATAGCCCATCATATTCTGCATATAACGATAGCATAGGAACTTTCATTTTTGAAAAGTCATTCGAGTCACTGGGATATGAACCGAGGAGGATAATCCCTTCCACCTCTTTTGGATTTTCATAAGCATATGCGGTGGCGGCCACTCCTCCTAACGAGTGTCCGGCAACGTACCATTTCTCCACTGCTGGATATGCATCTTTAGCTTCCGTCGCTTTATTTTTATCAAACAAAGCGAAATTGAACCTTACATCCGGGATAACGACTGTATATCCCTCTTTCGCTAATTCTTTTGCATAATAACCGTATGCTTCGGGCTCAACCTTAGCACCTGGATACAGGACAATGCCCACTTTCTTGTTTTTTGTTGGTTCGAATGTGACAAACCCATTTTCCTTTTTTATATCCCCCTTTCCAACTAACGCATACAATTCATCTGATGGTTTGTATGTTTGTTCTGACCATATATAAAAGGCGCCGAAAGCGATAATCATTAATAGAATTATACTAACGAGAATATATTTCATAACTTTTTTCATTTTACACCTCACTATCCCTAAAATTTATTTCTAAGTACTTTCACTAACGCACATAGATACTGGTATTGCTCTTCATTTCCTTATGGGACTTCCTTCTCTTTTGAATATCTTATGTCATTTTCCTCATGTAGACGGATAAGTCATCTATACTTAATCTAAAAAAGAATCAAGGCGCGAAAGAAGCTGGTTACCACGTTTTTCAATGGCTGCTTAACAGTAATATCGCTATTTATGCATTTTTGATGCAATGCTTCCATCCTTGTTTAAATATAAAGTTTCTTATGTAGACCCTTGATACTTATAAAAAGCACATATAAAGCCTACCTATTATATTCTCTGATATAGGTATTTACAATCTTTCCTGAATATGAATTTCACAATAAACTAAAATTATATTTAAAAGGGCACTTTTATGTTTTGTTCTATTATAGGAAAAAACAATATAGGGGGTGATGTAGTTGGATACTATTTTATATTTTTGTTATTCAATCGTTTATATGATTCTTTTTATCATGGGAATGGTGTTACTTCGACAGGACCGCAAACTCTTTTCGTATTCAAGCTTTCTTCTTCTAGTTACTTTCGGGCTTATCGTGGATAACTTAATTATTGCCTCGGGAAAGTTCATTGGTGATGGCCCTTTGTTAGAGTCATTAAATGCATTACGTTTTTGGAGTCATGGATTTATCACTCCCACATTGATCTTGTTTGGATGGGGAATGGCAAAAAGGATACATATTCCTTTTACAAAAAAAACGATAGCACCCTACTTTTTCCTTTTCCTTACAGCTGGGCTTATCATCTATGAATTTATTGAAAATATGCATAAGACATTTGTACCAATCTACGAGTATGGAGTCTTAAGATATGTTAGTGAGGAATCTTCGGGCCCACCTTTAATGGTGCTTATTGTCACCTTTATATTATTGGTGATTAGCATCTACATTTTTATAAGAACACGTTGGATTTGGATGCTTTTAGGGGTTATAGTCATGATAGTTGGAAGTGCCATTCCTATTCCCATAGAAAGTTCGGCTGTTACCAATGCATTTGAATTAATTTTTTTATGTTCACTATGGCTTACAAACTATAAACTAGAACCTCGCTCTTCATAGACAAAGTGATTCATCCTTGGAAATGGAAGGGCATAAAATTAAAGTGATAAAAAATGAAATAGGAGCATGCAAAAAGAAAAAAAGTAATAAGGATTTTACAATCCGCTTTAAATTAAGCGCCTTTATTGACTTCACTCTTTGCACCCAAGCATCCATGAGAGATTGCTTGGGTGTTTTTATCACCGAAAAACCAATATCCATTCAATATAACAATTGGTATATGACGAATTTCTCAAAAGGATTAGATTCAGTCAAGCCAGGTAACATCACTTCGTTTTTCAGCTCGAAAGCGGTTTGATTTTCGAGGAAAAAAATATAATCCTGTGAAGCATAATATAATATCAGTTCGATTTTTCGCGGTTCTTTTTCAAAGGAACGTAAAATGTTATGGATGATTTTCATGAAAATCTGTACCGAGAACGGATTAAAGAAATAAAAATGATTGTCTTGCGTATCAATATCATATTCTTCTGCCAAGCAACAGTGGAATTCTATATTGTTATTGTCGTTTTTCCTTTTTTTCATGTAGCCATTCAGATTCTCGATCGCTTCTTTATAGAAATTTTCATTCATTTCCACGCCAACCACAGATGATTGATAGAAGTGATGGATCAAAAAATTCAAGCGTCCTTTACCGCATCCAAAATCCACAATGCGATCATTTCTTTTCAGTGGATATTCTTTGAATAAATGTTCTAATGCGCTGTATGGCGTAGGTTCATATCGATGATAATGCAAAGAATCATTGAAATTTTTTTGTTCACCTTCCGTCCTGATGTTCAGCATTTCATCATAATTTTTTACTTTCATTGTTATATGCACCTGCTTCATGTTTTTTAAATAAAGGGCTTCCTAACTAAAAACCCCGGAAAGGGTTGATCTTATCCAGGGTAAGGTTTTGTTTTATGAATGTCCAGACAATTAATTGGATTTTGCTTTCGTTACATAATCATTAAAATCAGAGATGCTTGGGTTGGCTATATAATGACCGCCTTCCACTTGGATCGTCTGACCTGTAATGAATTTGGACTCGTCAGATGCAAGGAATAGTACGGTATAACCGATATCATCCGCTTCACCATGATATGGCAATGCATTGAATTTGCCAAAAATATCGAGTACGGCCTGAGGCATATTATTTTTCGCTGCAGGAGTTAAAATGAGACCTGGTGCCACTCCATTACAACGAATATGATCTTTACCATACTGTGCAGCGATATAACGAGTCAAATTCACTACCCCCGCTTTGGACGCACCATATGCGGATCGTACGGAGTCACCTGTAAATCCAGCCATGGAGGCCGTATTGATAATCGAACCACCTCCCGCTTTAATCATGTGAGGAATCGCAAACCTGCTTCCCAATAGCACACTTTTTAAATTCACGTCCATAAGTCGATCCCATTCTTCCAAATCTAAGTTCACGACATCCAGATCTTTATGCAGGTTAGTTAAACCCACATTATTAACGAGTACCGTAACCGTACTATATTGTTCAATGGTAAAGTCGACTGCTGCCTGGATGGAGTCTGCTTGTCCAGCATCCAAAAATACTCCAGCTGCTTCCCCACCTTGTTTTTTTATGTTTTCGGCCGCTTCTTTTGCTCCTGCTTCATTAAAATCAGCAATCACGACTTTTGCGCCTTCTTTAGCCATTAGTGTCGATATGGATAACCCAATACCTGAAGCTCCACCTGTCACTAATGCTACTTTACCTTGTACTCTTCCCATGATAACCCACCTGCTCTTCAAAATGTGAATAGTTTTGCTTTATTAATCATGACTAACAGTACAAGAATACAACGCATATAAAGTTATTACAAATAATTATACCTTTAGTCTAATTTCATAAATTGCAGATGTGGTAAATTTTGTACCAAAACAGTAAAAAGCCGAAGCACCCAGAAGTGCTTCAGCTTTTTTTTCATTTTTATTCTTCATCATCCCATATGATCCAATCATGAACCTCTAGAATTTCCAGGAATTTCATCAACCTCGGTAAGGCTGGTTCTGCTTCCTCGCCAAAATGTTCACTCATCGCTTCAGAGATCTGATTTACATTCCTTTGAAACTCCATCTGTTTAATGGCATATGCTCCAAACTTATCAAGCTTGATTTTACGGACTGATGGCTGTTTTAAGAAACGAATGGTCATTCGTTCCACAAAATTGGTCCTTTGAATGACCAAAAAAGTTGCTTCCGAAGATTCTTGCACCATAGTGACGCGTCTTTCCAAAAGGGGAACCATGGTTAACAGGTTCCTCTTTTTTGATTGGCGTTTACGAAGCATCTTCTTTTTTCCCTTTGCTGGATACGAACCAAAGCAATCCAGCTAGAGCAAGGAATAATAAGAATGGTAGCAAATTGCTGGCTAATTTAGCCGCAGCCGGAACTTGGACACCTGCTGCGATCAATATGGCAATAAGAACACCAATCAATGATTCACCCGCTATTAAACCAGAGGCAAATAATACACCTCTGTCAACCCGTGCTTTAAGCGCTTCTTTTGTTTTCGAGAAGAACTCAACGAAGAATCGAATAAATCCACCGATCATGATTGGGGCACTGGTATGAACCGGCAAGTAAATGCCCACTGCAACAACAAGTGAATTCAGACCGAAAAACTCTAATGTAATGGAAATAGCCGCACCGATAAAGATCAGAGTCCAAGGTAAATCACCCCCTAGAACACCTTCGGCAAGTATTTTCATAAGTGCCGCTTTAGGTGCAGGCAGTTCTGCAGACCCCATCGTATATGCGTTATCCATAAGAACCAGGATAAAACCAATGACAGAAGCCGACGCAACAACACCGATCATCATGGCAACTTGTTGTTTCCATGGTGTTCCGCCGACGATATATCCTGTTTTTAGATCTTGAGAAACATCACCAGAAACCGCAAGTGCTGTACAAATGATCGCAGCGACGGTTAAAGCGGCTACCATTCCAGTCGTACCAGTAAAACCAGTTGCCTTATAGACAATCGCTACTATCAAAAGAGTAGCGATCGTCATTCCAGAAACAGGGGAAGAAGAACTTCCGACGATTCCAACAACCCTTGAAGCCACTGTCACGAATAAAAATCCAAAAATCGCGATTGCAATCGCACCGATGATTCCTACATCTGTTATAGGTGTGAAAGCAATGATTAAAATTACGATGATCGTACCCAACCAAACGTATTTAGCCGGTATGTCTTGTTCTGTACGGATAGAACCCGATTTTAGTTGTCCTTTATTGGCTTTTACTCCTTTAAGAGTATCAATAACTGAACTGAAAAGTATTGGTAATGTTTTGATCAAAGTGATCAATCCGCCCGTTGCAACGGCACCAGCGCCAATATAGCGAATATAATTATCCCAAATTCCCCATGCATCCAATTCTCCGATCGGTACATCAGAAGGGAAAATGGCTGTCCCATTGTTTCCGCCAAAAAAGCTGATGGCCGGTATTAAAACGACCCAGGCTAATAAACCCCCACCTAGCATTTGTCCTGCAACACGCGGTCCAATAATGTACCCTACACCCAAAAGGGAAGGAAAGGCATCAAGACCAACCACTGCATTTTTAAAATTCGTGATCCCTGTTTCAACCTCTGTCTTGAAAAGCTTAAATCCATCACCAAGCCCTTTAACAACACCGCCAATTACCAAACCGGCTCCGATTAGCTTGGCGCTTGTACCACCCTTTTCTCCTGACTTCAGGACCTCGGCACATGCCGTACCTTCTGGATAAGGTAATGTTTCATGCTCCCTTACAATCAAAAGCTGGCGAAGGGGAACCATCATGAAGACCCCTAAAAATCCCCCAGTTAATACTACGAAAATGATGAATGCTTGACTCACGTCCATGTCCCACATGAATAATGCCGGAATGGTAAATACAGCACCGGCACCAATGGCCTCACCTGCCGTGGTCATCGTTTGCACAATATTGTTTTCTAATATTGAATCCCTGCGAAAAACCCCTCTTAATATGGCCATTGAAATTACCGCCGCGGGTATTGAAGCAGAGACAGTTAAACCAATAAGTAGGCCTAAGTATGCATTTGCCGCCCCGAATACGATTGCAAGAATGATCCCTAGAATGATTGCAGTTGCAGTCAATTCCGGTAGAGATTTAGATGCAGAGACGTACGGGACGAATTTACTCTCTTTTGAATTGTTCGACAATTTAGCCACTTCCTATGTTAAACTTTAAAATCACAGAGAACATTATATCACTGTAATTTAAAGTCACGCAATGGGAAAATTATGTTCATCAAAAGTTTGATAATATTAAAAATTCAGTTTAGTAGTTTCAGTTTTAAAAAATATAAAATAATATTGATATAATAACTACAAATAATTCGTTACACGAAGTCACGGCCTATCATTCATTTAATCACAGCATCATCAGCACCCCTTACCAGCTCCATAGGAAATAACGCACTGGGTTATTTCACATTAAAATAAAATATAACATATCCTGAAAAATCAAGTCTTAAAAAAAGGAATGATAAATTCATGGTCTCCTATATGGACTATACTTCACCATCCACACAATTCTTTTTCGATATCAATAAAAGCAATTTCATGAAAAAAGACAATCAAAACTATATTAATGTATTAGGTGTCAAACAATTGAACACCCTCGAAAATGTTTCATTATTAGATATTTACCTCAGCACAGACAATGTCGTAGAACCGCATTATCACCAAAATGCAGCCGAGCTAGTGTATTGCATTTCTGGAGCGGCAACCGTTTCATTACTGAATCCATTCACAAAGCAAATTCAAAATTATCCCATTAAACCCGGTCAAGTAGCCAACGTCCCACAAGGTTGGTGGCATTATGAAGTGGCTAATGCGGATAATACTCATCTGCTCGCCATTTTTAATGCACCAACACCTGAGGTGATCCTCGGTTCAGATATCTTGAAATTGACGCCTGCAAATATTATGGCCCATACTTATTGTATGGATGAAAACCAATGGAAAAAAGCAATTGCACCAGTACAGCCATCAACATTCATCGGTCCGCCAGCCAACTGCCATCGAGCGGCCGAAGAAGACATGCAGCAATATCCTCAATTTATTAATCACTATGATAACCAAATGTATACTGCTCCGGCATACAACTATCAATATCAGCCCAATCCCCCGTATTATTATTATTGAAGATATATATTGGGAGCATGATTACCCCTGTTCGAGGGCCTATACAACTAATAAATCGGAATCGAAAAAAGCAATGGAGAACCCCATTACATAAGGGTTCTCCATTGCTTATAATTACATGATCCGTTTTTTTCACTTCGCCACATCTTATATTATGGTAGTGACCTAATGTGATTTATGGCCATTCATGATACGCTTGGATACAATTATCAGTTATCTTCTCTTTATATTCTACCGAGTTTCTTCTTATAATATAAGAAATCTCAAATGGACCCCCATCTAAAACAACAGATGATTCACTTCAATTTTACGGTTGGCTCAGAGCTTTTCTACTCTATAAAGGTACCTATCCATATCAAAGTGTTCAATCCAGTTCTATAAAATTGCAACTATAATGTTGGAGATCGGAGAAAATGCTAAAGTGGTATCAGAAAGATTAGCACATTCAAAATCAGGACTCTTCAGCAGAAAACTTTACAAAAGCTCCAGGAAAAAAGAGCATGGACCCATAAATGTGGTCATTTTGTGGTCATTTAACTAAAAAAGCAACGGAGAACCCCATTACACAAGGGTTCTCCATCGCTTTTAATTACATGATCCGTTTGAACATTTTTTCCATTTCATATATGGAATATGAGATGATGATAGGTCTTCCATGAGGGCATGTGAAGGGATCTGTTGTCCGCCTCAGTTCATCCAATAGTGCTTGGATTTCGTCATTGCGCAGATGACGGTTTGCCTTTATGGAGGCTTTACAGCTCATCATGATGGCTGCTTCTTCGCGCAATTTTTTGATGTCGACCTTTTTCATCGATAGCAATTGTTCTATCATTTCCTCAAGGATTTCCTGTTCAATTCCTTTAGGGAACCATTGTGGATGCGATCGGACAATATAGGCATTATAGCCAAACTCCTCTAAAAAGACGCCGACTTTTTCCAACTCATTCCGATATTCATTTATCCGGATGCATTGGTCAGTTGAAAATTCAAGGGTGATGGGGACCAGCATATCCTGTAGCTCGTTTTCAACTCGACCGACTTTTTCTTTAAAGTATTCGTATTTGATCCGTTCCTGGGCAGCATGCTGGTCTATGATATACAAGCCCTTTTCGTTTTGGGCGAAAATATATGTTCCATGCATTTGCCCAATCGGGTACATCGGAGGGATGCGGCTTTCCGGTTCATTCGCCTCGATTTCCTCCTCTTGTTCGACAGTGTAGGTTGTAAACTTTTCAGCTGACTCGAAATATGGTTTGCTTTCATCATCTTGTAAGACCGGTACATAGACATCTTCCATTTGCTGCTGTTCAGTGCTATAGATTATTTCCTTTATTGGTTCAAGATTGAAATCTTCATTATGATCCACGTAATTCTTTTGTTCCTGCTTTTCCCGTATCAAGGTATCCTTCAAGAGGGAAGCTTCTTTCTTGGCTTCTTCCAGGACCCGCTTGCCGCTTTCCACAACATGGTCCAATTCCAGAGTGGTTTGCTCACTTTTCACCTGTTCCGGCTTTGCTGCTGGTGTATATCCACTTGGTATTAGAGACATCTTTTTAAACGAAGATTTAATCGTTTCCGATACAAGACTGTACAATTCCTGTTCCTTGCTGAGCCTTACCTCCATTTTGGATGGATGTACATTGACATCGACAAGAATCGGATCCATTTCGATATTCAGCAAAGCGATTGGAAAACGTCCAATTGGAAGAAGTGTATGATACCCATCCAGGATTGCTTTCACGAGCGCATAGTTTTTAATGAAGCGTCCGTTTATCATGGTTGAAATGTAATTCCTTGAAGCCCGGGTGATCTCGGGCATGACGATATATCCGGATAATTTGAAATCCAAGGAGCTTGCCTGAACCGAAATCATCTTTTTGGCAATATTCGTACCATAGATTGCCGCCAGCACCTGCCTGACATCACCGTTACCATTCGTATGGAGGATACGCTTCTCATTGTGTGTTAACCGTATAGAAACATCCGGATGTGAAAGTGCGAGCCTGTTAGCGACATCCGTAATATTTCCTAGCTCGGTATGAATGGTTTTCATATATTTCAACCTTGCAGGGGTATTAAAAAACAAGTCGGAAACCAGGATATCCGTTCCTTTACGGCTGGATGAAGCCTCAAGTTCCTTAACCATGCCTCCTTCAAGAAGTATGCGCGTTCCTACTCCTTCGCCAGTGCTGCTTTTCATTTCAAAACGGGAAACTGAAGCAATACTGGGCATGGCTTCACCGCGGAAGCCAAGTGTTCGGATTCGGAAGAGGTCATTTTCATCTTTTATTTTACTAGTGGCGTGACGTTTAAATGCCGCTTCTATGTCATCAGGTAAAATCCCATCGCCATTATCCACGATCCGAATGGAACCAAGTCCAGCCTCCACCAATTCAATCTCTATAATGGTACTGTTTGCATCTATTGCGTTTTCCACAAGTTCCTTAACGACTGAGGCTGGGCGTTCAACAACTTCGCCAGCTGCGATTTTATTAGATAAAGCCTCATCAAGCTGTATGATTTTTCCCATTTTTATCGCCTCGCTTTAATTCTCATTTAAGTTTCTTTTGTAATTTATAAAGGGTATTCATTGCCTCAAGCGGCGTCATTTCAAGGATATCCAGTGATTTTATGTCATCCAGCACCTTTTTTTCCTTTGGTGAAGAATTCACCCTTCCTTTAGGAGCTTCTTCTCCAAAGAAGGAAAGCTGTGCCTCATTGACGGATGTCACAGGGGCAGCTTCGTCAATAGATGCTTTTTCAGCAGCAGGCTGTTCAGGAATCGCCTTTGCCTGTCCATTTTCATTCTCTAGCTGGGCTAAAATAGCAGCCGCCCGATCTATTAACTGCTCCGGTAAATCAGCAAGCTTAGCCACATGTATTCCATAGCTTTTATCTGCTGGCCCTTCTTTAATTTTATGAAGGAAAACGACATTTCCATTTTGCTCAATGGCACTTACATGGATATTTTTCAATTTTGGGAGTTCCGTTGCCAATACAGTCAATTCGTGATAATGAGTCGAAAAGAGTGTCTTTGCCCCAATTTCCTCATGAATAAATTCAATGATGGCCTGAGCAAGCGCCATCCCATCATAAGTTGATGTTCCCCGGCCTATTTCATCAAATAATATCAAACTGTTTTCTGTCGCATTCATGATGGCATTTCTTGCTTCAAGCATCTCGACCATGAATGTACTTTGACCGGAAATCAAATCATCTGCCGCGCCAATCCTGGTAAATACCTTATCAAAAATAGGTAATTCAGCTATACTTGCGGATACGAAGCATCCAATTTGCGCTAAAATCGATGTTAGCGCTATTTGACGCATATACGTACTTTTACCCGACATATTGGGCCCTGTGATCAAGAGTAACTCCCGATCTCCATCCATAAAGCAGTCATTGGGGACATATTCCTGTGATTGAAGGACTTTCTCGACCACTGGATGCCTGCCTTCCTTCAGTACGATTCTTCGATCATCGGAAAAGACAGGCTTCACATAATGGCGTTCTTCACTAATCGTCGCAAAGCACTGCAGGACATCCAGTTCACTGACGCCTTTCGCCAAATCCTGTAAGCGAGGGATATAGCTTTTGACCTCTTCACGAAGATTGAGGAATAAGTCATACTCCAAACTGATGCTTTTTTCTTCTGCTTGTAAAATCAAAGCTTCCTTTTCTTTCAATTCAGGTGTGATATAACGTTCGGCATTCGTTAAAGTCTGCTTCCGTTCATAACGGCCTTCTTCAAGCAGATGCAAATTTGCTCGTGTGACTTCAATGTAATAGCCAAATACACGATTATATCCGATTTTCAAGGATTTGATCCCGGTGCGTTCCCGCTCTTCGCGTTCAAGCTGTGCAATCCAAGTTTTCCCGTTTCTGCTGGCATCCCTGTATGTATCCAGTTCCTTATGGAAACCATCCTGAATGATATTCCCTTCCTTCACGGACAATGGAGGGTTTTCTACAAGCGCCGTTTCAAGTAAATCCGTCACTTCTTCACAAGGATCCAATTTATCGGCAAGGATTGAAATATCCTGATTGGAAGCCATTGACTTCACGATTTCACGAATGACCGGCACCTGTTGCAAGGAACGTTTCAATTGAATCAAGTCCCGAGCGTTTACATTCCCGAAGGCCACCCTTCCGGCAAGCCGCTCCAAGTCGTACACTTCCTTCAGGCGTTCACGTAAGTCTTGTCGTTCGAAGTATTGATTTTTCAGGGTTTCAACAAGGCTTTGTCTCCGCTCGATCTGTTTTTTATTAATGAGCGGTCTATCAATCCATTGCTTCAACATCCTTCCGCCCATGGCTGTTTTTGTTTCATCAAGCAGCCATAGTAATGAGCCTTTTTTACCTTTGGAACGAATGGTTTCAGTTAATTCCAAATTACGTTTGCTATAATAATCAATTTTCATATATTGTGATGTTTCATATGCAAGCACTGGCTGTAAATGATCCAGGCTGCGTTTTTGGGTACGGTATAGATAATTCAATAAACGTGAGGTCGTTGTCGCCAGTTTCTGGTCTTTTAACAAATGAAGCAATGGAGCGAATGACTCGCTTTGAACCAAATTACTCTCTAGGGATAGAGCGGCTGCGCCCCGTTCTTGAAGCATTTTTTTCCATTCTTCATTGAAATCCTCGGCAATGACCACTTCACTCGCACCAAGGATGGCAAATTCATTCAGAACTTCCTCGAAACTCTCAATCAATGTAACCTTATTTTCCCCTGTCGATAAATCATTGTATCCAAAGCCAAACTGACCATCAGTAAAATAAGTGATGGTGGCAATATAATTATTTTCCTTTTCACGAAGACCCTTACTATCCATTTTCGTTCCCGGGGTAATCAGCTGGACAACTTCCCTGCGTACCACACCTTTGGCTTGCTTCGGATCTTCGGTTTGTTCACAAATAGCTACTTTAAAACCTTTTTCTATCAATATATCAATATAATTAGCAGCCGAGTGATACGGAATGCCGCACATCGGAATTCGCTCTTCACTACCGCCTTCTCGGCTCGTTAATGTGATTTCGAGCTCTTGGGATGCATTCAGTGCATCGTCAAAAAACATTTCATAAAAATCGCCTAAACGAAAAAATAAAAAGGCATCCTGATACTCTGCCTTAATTTTTAAATATTGCTGTATCATCGGAGTATATCCAGCCATTCCTTCAAAACCTTTCCAAACTATAATCTATTACACATTTATGTCCTTCATTATAACATACGAAAATGCAACATGGCCTGTATTCGAAATTGCATGGTAAATCAATTATCCTTTACCATTTTAAGCTAGCTGTATCCGCAAAGCCATAGGGACTTGTCCCGCTTCAAATTAAATAAAACCGGATGAAGGGAATGTCATCCGGTATTAATTTCTATATTCTATTCGTCTTCGAATTCATCAAGGAAATCCGGATCTAAATCTTCGAAATCCTCATCATCGAAATCAGAGCCCCAGTCATCCTCACAGCGGCCATCTGGACTTACAGCGACACAAATTTTCGTTTCGCCGACGACTTCCACAAAGAATTCCCTTTCCACATGGACAATGATTTTTTGTCCACATGGGGAGATGCAAGCTTCTAAACAATTCGGCTGTTGGACAGCTTTTGCAACGATTTCATGGTCATCAAGACAATCGGGATCACGGTATTTCAGCGAAATAACGTCGGTATATTGCACTTTTTCAGTTACAACTTCCGTCTTTGAATTTTGGTTATAAGAATACCAGACGTTGATTTCGTAGCTGCCGTGAATTTCTACCTTTTTGCCGACTTTCTTTGCATCGTATTTATGGTTGATGATCCAACAACCTAGAATGCTAGAAGGATGATGAGCCGGGCAAATGGTGTGAGAGGACTTAGTGAATTTACGTCCTTTTGCCACCACCGCTTTAGTAATTATCTCTCTATATTGTGACATGCTAGCGAACCCTCCTCATACAGTTTCCATTCATCCTATGCGTGGTAAAAGTCTAGTGTGCGTAGAATTTTAATTGTTTGAAAACTGCTGTAATGTTTTAAACCTAGGTTATTTTATGCTCATGTTTTGGGATATGTGTCACGAATGGGCACTGTATAAGGATTTCCGCATATTAAAAAAGCCCTTCTGAAACCAGAAGGGCTTTTTTAATATTCATGAACAGCTTCCGCCGCCTGCTTGTACCTGTGAACCTGTCTCACCTCGAAGGACATCGCCTTCGGTCGATTCAATAATCAGGTCCGTCACCTTATTCGATACCTGTGAAGAGACCATTTGTAAAAGATCATTTACATCCACTTGGGATTGTTTGAATTCTTGCACGATCGGAAGTTCATCCAATTGTTTTTCCAGTGCATCAATTTTGGCCTGCACTTGACTGTATGCTTTCTCTTTGCCGTAATGTTGGAAGTTTACAGCCTGTTTTTGCAAACTCTTGATGCTGGCGATCATTTCACGGATTTTTTGATTTTCATTGATGTGAGCTTCTGCCCGTTTAAAGAAATCGACTTCTTCCGTGCTGGCGATCATTTCAGCAAGCTCGGCCGCTTTGTTCAGAATGTCATCTTTAGTATATTTAGTCATATTACTCCACCTCAATCGCCGTTGCTTCTTCAACCATATCCCCATTTAATGACCATGTTTTCGTTCCGGTGATTTTCACTTTTACGATTTTGCCAATAGCGGATTTTGGTCCTTTGAAGTTCACGAGCTTATTTTTCGTTGTATAACCTGCTAATACTTCCGCATTCTTCTTGCTTTCGCCTTCAACGAGCACTTCAACAATCTGTCCATCATACTCTTTCATTTTCAATGCGCACGTTTCATTTACAAGGGCATTCAAGCGTTGCAGACGTTCCTTTTTCACTTCCATCGGTACATTATCCTGCATTTTCGCAGCCGGTGTTCCCTCACGTGGTGAGTAGATGTAAGTATATGCTGCATCGAAACCAACTTCACGGTATAATGACATCGTTTCTTCAAAGTGCTCTTCCGTTTCATTCGGATAGCCTACAATGATGTCCGTGGTTAGCGATGCACTTGGGATAGCTTCCTTGATTTTTTTAACTAGCTCTAAATATTGTTCGCGTGTATACTTACGGGCCATGATTTTAAGTGTTTCCGTACTTCCCGATTGAACTGGAAGATGGATATGGTCAACGAGATTTCCGCCTTTAGCCAGTACTTCAATCAAATGATCATCAAAATCACGGGGATGGCTTGTCGTAAAACGAATACGCGGAATGTCAATTTTACGGATTTCATCCATCAAATCGCCGAAACGATAATCGATATCCGTAAAATCTTTACCGTAAGCATTCACATTCTGTCCAAGCAAGGTTATTTCCTTGTAACCCTGTGCCGCTAAATGACGGACTTCCTGGATGATATCTCCAGGCCTGCGGCTTCTTTCTTTCCCTCTCGTGTACGGTACGATGCAGTATGTACAAAACTTATCGCAGCCATACATGATATTGACCCATGCCTTGGTTTTTCCTTTACGCACTTTCGGAAGGTTCTCGATTACATCACCTTCTTTAGACCAAACCTCAATGACCATTTCCTTGGAAAGATACGCTTCATTAAGAATTTGCGGCAGGCGGTGGATATTATGCGTTCCGAAAATCATATCTACAAAATGGTGCTTCTCTAGAATCCGCTTTACAACTGTCTCCTCTTGTGACATACAGCCGCAAACCCCAAGCAATAGATCCGGCTTTTCCAATTTCAATGATTTTAAATGCCCCAATTCACCGAACACTTTATTCTCTGCGCCTTCCCGAATCGCACAAGTGTTAAGTAAAATGACGTTAGCATCATCCACCGAGTCTGTCGCCTGATAACCAAGTGCCATAAAGATGCCCGCCATGACTTCTGTATCATGTTCGTTCATTTGACAGCCAAAAGTACGAATGTAAAACTTTTTACCTTCTCCCATTCCGCGGAAACCTTCAGGAATGGCAAAGTCATCATGATATTCTACTTCTTCTTTTCCTCGCTTTTTCGCATCCTTTAAGGAAGGCGGAATATAAACGGCTTGAAAGTACTTACTGAAGTCCTTTTCGGATTTTTTGTCCGCTGGATTCTCAGCCTGTACTTGTTGTGATTCTAATCGTTGTTTCTCGTTCATAGTTAATCTCCTTTCAAAATAGTTAGTTTATTTCTTTCACCAACTATTCCAAGACCTATCTTCAAATGGATTTATACGGATTCCTTTTTAAGAATTTCCAGTAAATATTAGCTATTAAGTGTGATATATCCACATTATCATAGTATAAAGCTTTTAACAGCAAGAAACAATCATTCTGTCGTGGCTTCTTCAATTGTAAGAAATTTTTCACAAATATTGAAAATAAGAACATGAAAGAAGAGGCTATGACGAAGTTAGCCTCTTCTTATCATTTTCGGATGACGCTTTCCCCTTTCAAGATTTTTCAAATGAAGACCATGCAATTTTCACCTTATCAGGTGTTCAAGGTATAAGGAGAACCTTACCACACTGACCTTTGATCATCAGTTCAAAGCCCTTTTCAAAATCACTAAGTAAAAACCGATGGGTAATCATTGGTTTTACATCAACCTTGCCACTTTCAAGCAGACTTGAAACCTGTTGCCAGGTTGAAAACATCTTCCTTCCAGTTATCCCTTGGACAGTAAGACCCTTGAATACGATATCCTCTGTTATATTAATCGTAACGGGCTTAGAAGGCAGACTTAGAATGGATATTCTTCCACCATTGGTCGCCATCTTGAACCCTTGTTGGATAGCTGCAGGGTTACCGCTCATTTCACAAACAACATCTACCCCATCCCCACTTGTAATGCTTTTCGTGATTTCCACTGGATCCTGATTAATTGAATGAATGAGGTGTGTGGCACCCATCTTTTTGGCTAGCTGAAGTCGATAATCATTAATATCAAGAGCGATTACTTTATCAGCACCTGCGGCCTTTGCTACAGCAATCGCCATAAGCCCAATTGGACCACAACCGATTATTGCCACCGTTTTACCCAGCACCTCGCCAGCTAGCACTGAATGGACGGCATTCCCCATCGGTTCTTGGATGGAAGCTATATCGAGTGGCATATCACTTGGATTTTTCCATAAATTCTTGGCTGGCAGAGCTATATACTCTGCAAAGCACCCTTGTTTATCAACACCGATAATGTTTGTTTTTTTACAGATATGGAATTGCCCGCTTAAGCACTGCCTGCATGTACCGCAAACGATATGTGTTTCGGCAGATACACAATCACCAACCGAAACATTGCTGACACTTGCTCCTATCTCGATTACTTCCCCAGCAAATTCGTGCCCAAATACGTATGGCGGGCTCACCCTTCCTTGTGACCATTCATCCCAGGTGAAAATATGAATATCCGTTCCGCAGATCGAGGTCATCTTCACTCGAATCAAAACCTCGTCATCACGAATGGCCGGTATATCGACAACTTGTAATTGTGCCCCAAAACCTCGGTGGTGTTTGACGATGGCATTCATTTTACCTCTCAACATGTACATTCCCCCTGAAATAGGGCTGTTCTTTTTCATCTACCTTAATATGTAAAGATATGAAAAATCAATCACAAAAATACCATAATCCCTTTTGTACCGGCCTTTTCACATTAATAATGATGATTTTTAGGCATTCGTACATTTTTGTTAAATGGGCCATGTTTCTATAGCATCTTGTCCGCTCTCGAATAAGATATCTTGTACAACAAAAACAATGAAGGAGTGACTTATATGTCATGTGGATGCAATAATCATGATCGGGACCGCGATCGGGACAGAGATAACGATAGAATCGCAGACGATTTTTGTCGTGCTGTGAGGGGCTGCAATAGGCGCGACCGCGACCGGGATCGTGATCGGGACCGGGATCGTGATCGGGACCGGGATCGTGATCGGGACCGGGATCGTGATCGGGACCGCGATCGGGACCGCGATCGGGACCGCGATAACGATAGAATCGCAGACGATTTTTGTCGTGCTGTGAAGGGCTGCAATAGGCGCGACCGCGATCGGGACCGTGATCGAGACCGTGATCGGGACCGCAATTGTCGCAGAAGGAATCGTTGCAATTTCTTCGGCTGTGGATTCAATAACGGTTGGTGGTAAGCTAATCCAAGGAGGCTAGTGATTCTCTCTACTTGAGCTTTCCAGTTAATCACAAAAAAAGGTTCACCCCATCTTAAGGGGTGAACCTTTTAACTTTTACATAAATTCAGCAACAAGCTTATCAAAATGCGCTTGATCCAGTGACAGATCTGATTTATTTAACGAATCTTCAGCATACCCTGGCACTAATTCCTGGTACGAAGGGCGTGAAGAATCTTGATAAATGATCCCCGTCACAAGGCTGTCATGCTGCATCAAAGTCTGCATGGCCTGTTCTTTATTTGAAGAATCATAGCCTTCAATACTGTTCAATTTAGTTAAGTTTTGTTTAAACCAATCATACGTATTGATCTTATTGTATGTTACGCAAGGAGAGAAAACATTGATAAAGGAGAATCCTTTATGGTTTATCCCTGCTTCAATGATCGCAGTAAGATCTTTCAAGTCAGTGGAAAAGCTTTGGGCGACAAACGTAGCGCCAGCTGACAATGCTAATTCCATAGGTGAAACAGCCTGTTCTATTGATCCTTCTGGAGTGGATTTCGTTTTAAATCCAGCAGCGGATCTAGGAGAAGTCTGGCCTTTTGTCAATCCATAAATTTGGTTATCCATGACAATATACGTAATGTCGATATTACGGCGGATCGCATGGATGGTGTGTCCCATCCCGATTGCAAAACCATCTCCGTCACCGCCTGAAGCTATAACGGTCAATTCACGGTTGGCCATTTTTACTCCTTGGGCAATTGGCAGTGAGCGGCCATGGATGCCGTGGAAACCATATGACTTGATGTAACCGGATATACGCCCTGAACAGCCGATACCGGAAACAACGGCCAAATTCTCCGGCTCCAATCCCACATTGGCTGCCGCACGCTGCATGGCAGCCTGAACGGAGAAATCTCCGCAGCCAGGACACCAGTTTGGTTTTACATCATTCCGAAAATCTTTAAACGTTGCCATATTCGAACATCTCCTTGCATTGTGTGTGAATTTCATGCGGGAGGAATGGGTTGCCATCATATTTTAGGATGCTTTTTATTTTATTAACATGTCCGACATTCATCTTGATAATATTAGCCAATTGTCCAGTCGCATTATTTTCAATAACTACTACTTTCTTAGCACTTTGCACCAATGAAAGGACTTCATCAGCTGGGAAAGGATGAATCAAACGGATTTGCGCATGATTCACTTTCATTCCATCCGTTTCTAAACGGCCAATCGCTTCATCAATCGTCCCGCGTGTTGAGTTAAAACCAAGAATTAATAAATCCGCTTCTTCATGCGGTGTGTTTTTGTATACTGGTGTTTGGAATGTGTTAGTTAAATTATTCAGCTTACGCATCCGTTTATCCATTTGCAATTTGCGATTCAAGGCCGTCTCGGAAGGTCTGCCCGTTTCATCATGTTCAACACCCGTAACATGGTGAATTCCATTTTTCATACCAGGCACTACCCGTGGTGAGACTCCATCTTCCGTTACTTCATAACGCTTGAAGTAAGATTTGTTTTCAGGCTCTTCAATTTCAAAGTCAACCAATTTTCCGCGTCTTATCTCCACTTTGCCGTAATCAAGCGGCTGAACCGTCTGTTTACCTAATGATAGCTGTAAGTCGGATAAAACGATAACCGGACATTGATATTCCTCTGCAAGGTTGAATGCTTCTGCCGTATCATAAAAAGCTTCCTCAACAGTACTCGGAGCCATGACGATTTTAGGTATTTCACCATGTGTACCATAAATCATGGCCATTAAATCGGATTGCTCCTGTTTTGTAGGAAGTCCCGTAGATGGACCTCCACGTTGAGTATCGACGATGACAATTGGCGTTTCGGTAATGCCCGCTAAACCAATCGCCTCCATTTTCAAGGAAAGCCCAGGTCCAGCTGAAGCTGTGATGGCACGTACACCGCCATAGTTCGCACCGATTGCCATTGTGGCTGCCGCGATTTCATCTTCAGTCTGTATGACCGTCCCGCCAAATTGAGGAAGTTTCTTAATTAAGTATTCCATAATTTCCGAAGCCGGAGTAATCGGGTAAGCTGCCATGAAGCGGCAACCGCCTGCAACTGCGCCTAAAGCGATAGCATCGTTTCCGATCATGAACATTCGTTTTTGACCGTCTGCCTTTTCCAGCTCCATTGCGCCCAGTTTTTCTCCAAGCAACACTTCCATTGCCTTATATCCGGCAGTAATGGCATCCATATTCTTCTTAACGATTTCTTCACCTTTACGGCCGAATATTTCATCAACCACATCGTTGAATACGGAAATTTCCATTCCGAGAACAGCACATGTCGCACCGATGGCGACCATATTTTTCATTAATGATGTTCCTAATTCGGCTGCTATTTCCGTAAAAGGAACAATATATAATTCTGCCTTTGTATCTTCTGGGCAGACAGGTTTGAATTTTGCATCTGCAATTATGATGCCACCCTCATGTAATTCTTTATAATTGACGTCAATTGTTTCTTGGTCAAAAGCAACTAAGATGTCTAAATCATCAGAGATAGCACGAGTTTCCGTAGTACTTACACGAATTTTGTTATTCGTGTGTCCACCCTTGATTCGGGATGAGAAATGACGGTAGCCATACAAGTAATAACCTAAGCGATTGAGGGCAATACAGAATATTTCTCCTGTACTTTCAATACCTTCACCTTGTTGTCCGCCAACTTTCCATGAAAGTTGATTGATCATGTCTTACACTCCTTTAGGACGTTCGTATATAAATGCATTTAACCGCACCTCTCTTAGAACATTCAACTATGTATAATTATCGTTCTAATTTAGGAAAGGTGTACTAAACGCTTTCAATTCTATCGGTTAAATCATCAAATTGCAACCTTTTTGCTTTTATTTTTTATATTTTCAGAATATTTATTCATATCTATATAGTAAGAATTGAAAATCACTTAAGATATATCCTTTTCAAGCGGAAAATTACGAGTGAAATTATCAAAAAGGAGACCTTTTACAAACTCACTGGAATAATGCCTGTTCAATTCATTTATTAAGTTATGATAATCCTTATATGACGTTAAATTCTCTACCATATGATCGATTCCATCGAAGTCGGACCCTAATCCAATTTGTCTTTCCCCGCCTAAACTGCATATATGCTCTATATGTTTCAAGATATCCTTTATCGTAACCGGGCCATTTGCTAGAAATTGCGGGACAAAGGTTACGCCGATCACCCCATTTTTCTGTAAAAGGGCTTTTATCTGCCCATCCTTTAAATTTCGCGGATGCGGACAAAGATGATAAGCATTCGAATGGGAGGCGATCGGGAATTTCGCCAACTTTAGGGTGTCCCAAAATCCAGCTTCAGATAAATGGGATAAATCACACCAAATTGACTTCTCGTTCAGTAGCGCGACCACCTCCGTTCCAAATCCTGTCAAGCCGCCCCCTCTTGTTTCCAATGCTCCATCCGCTACCAAGTTAGCGTAATTCCAAGTCAGACCTACAGAGGATACTCCAAGATGAATAAGGGTTTTCAGTTTCAACAAATCATTCCCAATGCAATCGCACCCCTCCAAAGTTAGCATTGCACCGATTTCCTTTTCTTTTAAAGATTCGATGTCTGCCTTGGTCTTTATAAATTTCAATTCCGGCTCCGACAAAATCTTTTCATGAAAAATATCCACCATCGCCAAAGCCGCTTGAAATCTCATATCAGGGTGGACTTTTTCAGGAATATATATGGCAAAACACTGGACTTTTCCCCCTTCGTCCAATAAACCCCGCTTTGTTATATGTAATTTATCACTATTTGTAAAAGAAATATCCGGATCGATGAACATCTTCATCAGCACATCACAATGTGCATCAAAAATCTCCAATGTAATCCCCCTTCCTGTACTTTTTTATGATTATATATACCATTATAAAGCGACACGGACCTTTCGTCATTTGGAAGTCACGACAAAAAAGTGCCTGCTCGCCATCCGACAAACAGGACACCCAAACATGCAATTATCTTGGTTCAATGATTAGTTTTATTGCCGTTCTCTCTTCGCCATCAATAAGTATATCTGTAAAGGCAGGAATACAAATCAAGTCAACTCCACTAGGTGCGACAAACCCTCTTGCGATTGCTACTGCCTTGACGGCTTGATTTAACGCACCTGCACCGATTGCTTGAATTTCGGCTGCTCCTCTTTCCCTGAGCACTCCCGCTAGTGCGCCTGCTACAGAATTAGGATTAGATTTTGCTGAAACTTTTAATATTTCCATTCCTAGTCCTCCTTGTTTTCCCTGCCGATTCTAACTTGGCTCAATAGTTATAACACTTTCCACTGCTACTATATTCATCAAGTAAAACTTGTATGACAAAGAAAACCGGGATTGTACACCATTTATTAAAGAATGGAAAAACGGATGGCAGTTTGACTGTCCATCCGTTCGAATCAATGGTAAAAGGGATGATCTTCGTTAATCAGGATCCTTTCTATCTTCTTTGCCTTGCCAGTTTTCTCATCAATTTCAAGGAGAACCCCACTTAATAGGGTCCGTCCCTCTTTTGGGACTTCGAAACGAACTGGCAGGCTGGTCAGGAACCGATGGATGACTGCCTCTCTTTCCATACCAAGGATGGCATCATATGGTCCTGTCATGCCTACATCTGATATGTAAGCGGTGCCTGCAGGTAATATACGGTTATCGGCTGTCTGGACGTGTGTGTGTGTACCAACGACGGCTGTAACCTTACCATCCAGGAACCACCCCATGGCTTGCTTTTCACTTGTCGCTTCACCATGAAAATCGACAAAGATGATCGGTGTCTTTTTTCGAGCCTCCGCCACTAGTTCTTCCGCCTTTTTGAACGGACAGTCCAAATCCGGCATGAACGTTCTCGCTTGCAAATTGATGACCGCTATTTCATGCTGGTTCAATTTTAAAAATTTCATACCTTCTCCGGGTACCCCGTCTGGAAAGTTTGCTGGACGGACAAGATATTTCGCTTCATCAATAAAGTTGAAAATATCACGATTATCCCATGTATGGTTTCCCATGGTCACTGCCTGCGCTCCCCACTCTAAAAAACAGCGGTAAATCTTTTCTGTAATCCCCCGGCCACTTGCTGCATTCTCGCCATTGATGACCGTGATATGCGGACGATACTTTTCTTTTAACTTAGGAAGGTATTCTTGGATCATGTCACGACCTGGAGATCCCACTACATCCCCTATAAATAGCAATTTCATTGTAAAACCCTTTCTGGATTCACCTAATTATATGAATTATTCAAGTATGTATTGTAACATAATTTGGGGTAATTATAAGAATTACGCTTAACGATTCATATCGGAAAAAGAAAAGACGAAGTGGTTTGCACCACTTCGTCTTTCACTAACAATTATTTGGCATATTCAACTGCTCTTGTTTCACGGATGACCGTGACTTTTATATGACCTGGGTAATCGAGCTCTTCTTCAATCCTTTTCCGGATATCACGTGCGAGTCGATGTGCCGAAAGATCATCGATTTGTTCTGGTTTCACTAGAATCCGCACTTCTCGTCCGGCTTGAATCGCAAAAGATTTTTCCACTCCATCATAGGACTCGGAAATTTCCTCAAGCTTTTCAAGTCTTCTAATGTAATTTTCAAGCGTTTCACTTCTAGCTCCCGGTCTTGCAGCTGATAATGCATCAGCGGCAGCCACAAGCACTGAAATGATGGAAGTTGGTTCCGTATCGCCATGATGTGAAGCGATGCTGTTAATGACAGTTGGATGCTCTTTATATTTGGTTGCTAATTCAACGCCAATTTCAACGTGACTGCCTTCCACTTCATGATCGATCGCTTTCCCAATATCATGCAATAAACCTGCACGACGGGCAAGAACTTCATCCTCACCAAGCTCAGCGGCCAGTAAACCTGAAAGCTGGGCCACTTCAATTGAATGTTTAAGTACGTTTTGCCCATAACTGGTACGGAATTTCAAACGTCCTAGTATTTTGATGAGATCTGGATGGAGACCGTGAACTCCAACTTCAAAAGTAGTCTGTTCACCAATTTCACGAATATGTTCATCTACCTCACGTCTTGCTTTGTCAACCATTTCTTCAATGCGAGCCGGATGGATCCGTCCGTCCTGAACAAGTTTCTCAAGAGCCAAGCGTGCCGTTTCCCGTCTAATTGGATCGAATCCAGATAAAATGACAGCTTCAGGAGTATCATCAATAATAAGGTCAATACCTGTTAGCGTTTCTAACGTCCGGATATTTCGTCCTTCACGTCCGATTATCCGTCCTTTCATTTCATCGTTTGGAAGATTTACTACAGAAACGGTGGTCTCTGCAACATGATCAGCCGCACAACGCTGAATGGCAAGAGAAAGGACTTCTTTTGCTTTTTTATCAGCTTCTTCTTTGGCACGGGTATCACTTTCTTTAATCATAAGCGCTACATCGTGAGCAAGCTCGTTTTCCATTCGGTCTATAATGATTGCTTTAGCCTCTTCACGAGTTAAACCGGAAACACGTTCAAGCTCTGTTTGCTGCTTACGAACCATCTCTTCCACTTTGCTTTCCATCTCTTCAATATGCTGTTGTCTTTGGTTTAGAGAATCATCTTTTTTCTCCAAAAGGCTCTCACGTTTGTCTAACGTTTCATCCTTACGGTCCAGATTCTCTTCTCTTTGCAATAACCGATTTTCTTGTTTTTGTAATTCGTTCCTTCTTTCACGGGCTTCCCGATCCGAATCGGCACGAACTTTATGAATTTCATCTTTTGCTTCCAACAAGGCTTCTTTCTTAAGTGCTTCCGCTTCACGTTTTGCATCCTCAAGGATGTGTTCTGCAGAGCCCTTTGCCCCTGCTATTCTACTCTCAAATTTTGATTTGTGAATAAAATAACCAACAACTGCACCGACGATTAGGCCAAGCAAAGTGAAGATGATTGTCATGGGTTCCATCGTTTCACCTCCCCTTGCTATGAACTTTTTACATAAAATGTTGAACTGTCGGCAAGTACATTGCACATAAATTCAATATACAGCACTTAATTTTCAAAATTTTAGTTTGAAAAATTGTAAAATATACATATTAATTGTATAGTTGAGAATTTTTATTGTCAAGCGTTTGTCCCTTATGTATCAATGATTATTCAAGTTTTCTTAATATCAACCATCATAATGTACAGCATTCATTATGGAAGAAGTCTGTAAATCTGATTACAATGCCATTTAATCCGCTGAAAATTTCGCATTTTTCTTAAAATATACAGAAAAGGCCTAAGCGAATAAGCTTAGGCCTTTTCCAAATATCATTAATCAAGCAATTCAAAATGCTCTTCTGTTTCATTTTCTTCTGGTGGTAATTCATGCTCTCCATCAAGATTATAGTGATCTCTGATTTTCTGAGAAATTTCCTGAGCGATATCCTGATTTTCTTTCAGGAACAGCTTCGCATTTTCACGGCCTTGTCCGACACGCTCTTCATTGTATGAATACCATGAGCCGCTTTTAAGGACGATATCAAGGTCTGCACCCATATCGATGATTTCACCTTCCTGTGAAATCCCTTGACCATACATGATGTCAACTTCTGCTTGGCGGAATGGTGGAGCAACCTTGTTTTTTACAACTTTGATTTTCGTTTTATTACCCACGATTTCATTGCCTTGTTTTAATTGCTCCGCACGGCGCACTTCCAGACGAACAGTTGAATAGAACTTCAATGCCCGGCCTCCCGGAGTCGTTTCTGGATTCCCAAACATAACACCGATTTTTTCACGGACTTGGTTAATGAAAATGGCAATGGTATTTGATTTATTAATGGAACCAGACAGTTTTCTAAGTGCCTGAGACATCATCCGGGCTTGGAGACCCATATGGGAATCTCCCATTTCGCCTTCGATTTCAGCTTTAGGAACAAGTGCTGCCACCGAGTCAATGACAATGATATCTACCGCTCCGCTTCGAACTAACGCTTCAGCAATCTCTAAGGCTTGTTCACCCGTATCAGGCTGTGAAAGCAGTAACTCATCGATATTCACACCAAGTTTTTCTGAATATGCTGGATCTAAAGCATGCTCGGCATCAATGAATGCAGCCGTCCCGCCAGTCTTTTGTACCTCTGCAATGGCATGTAATGCTACAGTCGTTTTACCGGAGCTTTCAGGTCCATATATCTCAATGACCCGGCCTCTTGGATATCCGCCCACTCCCAACGCTACGTCCAATGCTAAAGAACCGCTTGAGATCGTTGAAATCCTACGATCAGTCTGTTCCCCAAGTTTCATAATCGAACCTTTACCAAATTGTTTCTCAATTTGTTTTAACGCCATATCTAAAGCCGCTTGACGATCACTCACTCAATTTCCTCCTCTATATTCAACTAATCGGCTGTCCGATTAAAGGTGTACTTACGTTAGCAATTATTCAAGATCAAGGTTTGTACCCTGTCTCAAAACCTATCTTTACTATATACTCTTTTTACTATTTTGCCAAGCAAAAAGTCGAACATTCATTCGTTTTTTTCTTTCGGGATATTCTTTGTAAAAAAGCGTTTTAGCTTAAGGAAATCTCCATTTCGCTTCACTTACTCCCTAAAAAAAAACATTTTCATTGAATTAACTTTTTTCTTTTTTCCCTATTTTTCAAGAAACAAACTTCTAAAACCAAATAAAAAGCAGAGCTGTAAAAAAGCTCTGCTTATGGCGTTTATAAATCCCTTAATAAGTAATGACAACCGTACTTCACACTCCGAATACGGTTTTGCGCCCTGCTTCCGGAAAGATTCAACTCCTTGAAGTGAGTGTTTCCATCCCGATAGGAAATGCCAATAAATACTGTACCTACAGGCTTGCCTTCTTGTTCGTCCGGCCCCGCAACACCCGTAAAGCTTATGCCTACATCCGCATCGAGCTTACTCCGGACATTAGAGGCCATTTCCATTGCACACTCACCGCTGACCACCCCATACTCAGATATGGTATCATCACTGACGCCGAGGACATTGGACTTCGCATCATTCGTATAGCAGACCATTCCGCCCTTAAAGACTTTACCGGCGCCCGGGATGGTTGTCAGCTGTTCTTGGAACATCCCCCCGGTCAAGCTTTCAGCTGCCGCGATTGAAAGCTTGCGGACCGTTAATTCTTTTACAAGTTCCTTTATTAGCGAAGTATTATCACTTCCATAATGGAACTTTCCGACCCGGCTAAGAATTTCTTTTTCCGTTTCTAAAATAAGTTCTTCGCATTTTTCTTTAGAAGGGCCTTTGGCGGTGATCCTTAACGTCACTTCCCCTTCGGCTGCAAGCGGAGCGATTGTCGGATTCGTTTGATTGACAAGGAGATCTTCAATCACCGTTTCCAGTTCGGCTTCACCTATACCGTAGAACCGAAGAACCTTGGAATCGATCCGTTCATGCTTTTCCAATTTATTCATGATTTTTTCATAACCATAACTTAAAAACATCGGCTCCATTTCACTTGGTGGACCAGGCAGGAGCATATATGTAATCCCAGATTTGGACAAAACCATTCCCGGGGCCATGCCATGATCGTTTGCCAACACTTCACTGCCTTCCAAGACAAGGGCCTGCTTTTTGTTGTTTTCCGTCATCGGCCGTTCCCGTTTTTGGAAGTAAGCTTCAATGGATTGCAAAGCTTCATCATTAAAAACGAGCTTTTTCCCGATATGGCGAGCAATCGTTTCTTTCGTTAAGTCATCTTTGGTAGGACCAAGCCCACCGGTAAAAACAATCAAGTTCGCCCTCGATTCAGCGATTTCTATAGCTTGTTGTAATCGGCGGTCGTTATCTCCGACCACAGTATGGTAAAAAACGTTGATTCCCATTTCCGCAAACTGCTGCGATAAGAATCTTCCATTAGTGTTATTGATTTGACCTAAAAGAAGCTCTGAGCCCACTGCAATGATTTCTGCATCCATCTTTTCAAAACCACCATTCGTTTTACTTTGAATTAACAAATACTTCTTTGTTTTTTATAAAATAATCCAAACCTGACCAGATTGTAAAGATTAATGCAATCCATAATGCGATATTGGCAAATGGAAGTGAAATGAGGGCAAATGGAAGATTATGCAGCAATAAAGCCGAAATAGAAACAATTTGTGCCCATGTTTTAATTTTACCTAGCTGGTTCGCTGCAACCACTTCCCCTGTACCCGCTAACACCAAACGCAATCCAGTGACTGCAAACTCGCGACTTATGATCACGATGGCAATCCAAGATTGACCGTACATTAAATCTAGATCAACCAAAACGATTAAGGCAGCCGAAACCAGAAGTTTATCTGCCAATGGATCTAAAAATTTCCCTAAATCAGTAATCATATTATATTTTCTGGCAAAATGGCCATCGATCCAATCCGTAGTGGAAGCGATTATAAAGAGGATGGCTCCAGCCAGGTGTGCCACTGGCAAACTGTATTCTCCCCAAGTCAGTGTCCCCCATGAAAAAGGAACGAGCATGATGATTAAAAATACTGGTATTAAACAGATTCTTGCTACTGTAATCTTATTAGGCAGATTCAAAACTTTTACCTCCAAAATTTACGCCTGCCATTTGGGCAATGCGTCTTAGATCTAAAATAATGCTTATATGTATAATTTAACTCAAAATCCAATCTTATATGCCGGGTGAACCATTTCCCGCCGCCTTACTATTATATAGAGCAAAAATAGTCATCTATAAGATGACTATTCGGCTTTCGTAAATTGTATCGTAACCAATTGCGTATTCACTTCAGTCGGTGAAATGGAATACTCCAGCTTCTCATCATTCACATAAATCTCAGTTTCATATGCCCTGCCTATATTGATGACAGCTTCTTTTTCATTGGTGAAATCAATTTCCTGGCTTTTGTCCTTTTCGATAGTGCCCTGGAAAAGTAATTTACCTTCACCATTTTTTATGCCGACCCATGGTGAGCCTTTGGAGGTCACCTTTAATTTAAAAGTATCGGTATTTTTTAATTCATACGTACTATTTTTACCGCTGGAACTTGTGACGGCAAGATTTTGCTCTTTCTTTTCATCTTTGACAACAGCATCATCTTCATTCTTCTCGTCAGATGACTCAGATTTTTCTTCATCCTGTTTTTTGTCTGCATTCTCTTTTTCTTCGTTAAACCCATCACTTTTATTGTAGCCCACAGCTTCATTCTCTTTAGCGTTCTTTTTATCATCATTATCTGGGTTACTCATATAATTCGATACCAGTACCCATATCAAAACGGCCGCACCAATGACTAAAACGACAGCCAGGATCCTCGGTAACATTTCCACAACCTTTGAATCTCCTGCCGGAATGGTTTTCCGGGATTGGACCCGTGAAAGCTGTTCTGGCAATTCCTCACTATAGACCGATGGTATTTCATTCTTATATTGTTCGAAAATCTCTTCTGAATCCAGTCCGACCGCTTCACAATATTGCTTTATGAATGCCCGTACATAGAACTTTCCAGGCATCATACTGTAATTTCCCTCTTCAATGCCAATGAGGTAACGCTTTTGGATCTTTGTTAATTCCTGCAAATCTTCTAGGCTAAGACCTTTGGCTTCCCTAGCTTCCTTTAATCGATTACCCAATTCAGTCAAATAAAACACCTGCCATTTTAAAAGTCAAAGGAACCAAAATCAGACCCTGAAAACTGGTCTTTTTGGTCGACAACTTCATATGTTATTTCTTCTTCAGGATTGTTTCTCAATTCAATAATATAATCAAAGTCTTCGAGGGTATACTCCGTATTTTGGACAAAAACATCCGGATGTTCGATTACTTTGACAGCATCAAGCCTCATTATTTCACGAATCAACTGCCAATGACGCTCATTTGCACGGCGAGTGGAAACAATTCCATCTAAAATGAACAAATTATCATTATTATATTCATCCTCAATAAGCTGGCTGCGGATAGTCTGCTTTAAAAGGGTCGATGACACAAACAACCATCTCTTATTAGCACAAACACTCGATGCTACGATAGATTCAGTTTTTCCGACACGGGGCATCCCTCGGATCCCGATCAATTTATGACCTTCCTGTTTAAATAGCTCGGCCAGGAAATCGACAAGCAAGCCTAGTTCATCACGAACAAACCTAAAGGTGTTTTTCTCATCGGCATCGCGCTGAATATAGCGTCCATGCCTGACTGCGAGGCGATCACGTAATTTAGGTTCCCTAAGCTTAATGACCTTTATCGTATCCATCGTACGGAGAATTGACTCGAATCTTTCTATATTACGGCTGTCTTTGGCCAACAAAAGTAACCCACGCCTGCCTTCATCTACCCCGTTAATGGTGATGATATTAATGGAAAGCATACCCAGAAGGGATGAAATATCCCCTAATAAACCAGGACGGTTGACTTGAATTTCATATTCAAAATACCATTCTTTATTATCCACGATAACACTCCTTAAGCCTAAAAGCTTTTGCCCTAATCATGGGCAAAAAACTTATCCATCGTAAATTTCAAGGTCTGAACACTTTAATATTAATTGTCTAGCTTCTATAATATAGCATTTCGTGATAAGTTAAAAGGAAAAACCCTATAAAAGTATTCATTTTTATATAAGAGGACAAATAGTCATCCCCCTAGAATCCAAAAGGCCCTGTTAATTAATAACAGGGCCTTTGGATTGATATTTTACTTCGTTCCATTGTTCTCGACTAACTTGACCATGACACTTGCCATGGCATGTTTTTCTTGATCGCTTGCGACTGACCAAAGATCAGCAAGCACTTTCTCTTGATCATTCTGGGGCTCAACCTGATTAGCTAGGTAATCACCGATTTCGTAAGCCAAGTTGTTAACAGCGCCTTCTGACAAGCCTTGTTGTTCACCTTGATGTAATCTGTCGCCTAAGAAGTTTTTCCATTGATCCCAATTGTCCAGTACAGACATGAATGGTCACCCTTTCCTTCAAAATAGTACAAAGATATTTTGTGAAGGAACCGAGGAAATTATACATGTCTTTAAAAAAAATCATGTGTACCATCCGCCATTTACGCCTAAAATCTGCCCGGTTATATAGGACGACTTGTCGGAAAGCAAATAGTATACGGCCTCCGCGACTTCTTTGGAATGCCCCATCCTGCCCATCGGGATATCGCCTTTGATGATTTCCAGATCTTCTGCACTGAAAGATTCGAGCATGGAAGTGGAAATCGCACCGGGGGCAACGGCATTCACCCGGATTCCATTAAGCGATACTTCTTTGCTAAGCGCCTTGATAAAAGCATTTTGGCTGCCTTTGACCATTGAATATAATACTTCACAAGATGCACCTGTCTGCCCCCAAATCGATGTGACGGCAACGATGGCAGCCTGTTCTTGGTACATAAGCTTTGGAAGCAGTTCCTTTGTTAATTGGAAAGGGCTCGTTACATGCAGCTGAACCATTTCAGTAACGATAGTCTCATCCATGTCAGATATAAGCCCGTAATAGCTATTGCCACTATTAAGGACGATTGCATGGAGGGCAAAAATATTTTCCGCCAATTTCTTGTAGCCGTCCGGTGCAGCCAAATCCGCTTGTATCGGAATAAGTTCGACTTGATGAGGCCTCAGTTCTTCAATCAGGGCAAGTATCGCTTCTTCATTGCTGTTATAATGTAAATAAAGAGAGTAATTCTCCTCGGCGAGCTTTATAGCGATTTCCCTGCCGATTCCTCCACTGGCTCCTGTAATAAGGGCAAAACGTTTCCCCACTTTCACGCCCCCTTTATATTATTTCGGAAGTACCTGACAGACTGTCATCCGTTCATCGGATATTAAATCCTTGGCGACCTCCCTGATATCCTCGATGGTTAATTTTTCCAATACCGATACAACATCGAACAAATTCATATCATTGAATGCATATCTGGTGAATTGATTCGCTATATATTCCGGCGAATTCAAGGAACGGAGGAAAGAACCGATTTTTTTCTTGATTGTCCTTTGCAGGCTTTCTTCATTCAGGCCGGTTCCGGCTTTTGATTTTTGCAGGATACCGAATAAAGACTCCGTCAACTCATCAGGTTTGGCACTGTCCCCGCCAATTAACGCAAACCCAAAACCTTGTTCCTGTGTGTAATCATATGAGAAGCTTTGATCGATCAACCCTTCCTCATACAGCTCCTCATGCAAAGGCGAACTCTTGCCAAACAGCATTTCCAAATAAATATTGGTCGCCAATTCCCTTTTCAAAAGCTGTAAACCGGATTGGTTTACATTGATGGCCTTGATGCCCAGCATCACTTTTGGTGTCTGGACATTCATCCTTAAGACTTCCTTTTCCTTGGCAACGATTTCCGGCTCTTCGTCAAATTTACGTTCCACTGCTGGTTGTTCGTTGTACCCTTTATCATTTTGGTTATCCCGAATCAGTTTCATGGTACTTTCGACATCTACCGGTCCTACAACGAATAGGAGCATGTTGCTAGGATGGTAAAACGTATTATAACATTCATAAAGCATATCTTTCGTAATACCTGCAATCGATTCCACAGTACCGGCAATATCGATTTTCACTGGATGCTGATGATACATATTGGCAATAGTCCCGAAATATAAACGCCAGTCTGAATTATCATCATACATATTGATTTCCTGCCCAATGATTCCTTTTTCCTTCTCTACCGTCTTTTCCGAAAAGTAAGGATCCTGGACAAAGTCAATTAAGGTAGTTAGATTCCTCTCGAAATCCGACGTGCTGGAAAATAAATAAGCTGTACGGGTGAAAGAGGTAAAGGCATTTGCAGATGCTCCCTGCTTTGAAAATTGCTGAAAAACATCACCATCTTCCTTTTCAAATAGCTTATGTTCAAGAAAATGGGCAATCCCATCTGGTACTTTTGAAAATTCCGTTTCATTCAATGGTTTGAAATGGTTGTCGATTGAACCATAATTCGTCGTGAAAGTCGCAAATGATTTATTGAACCCGCTTTTCGGAAGAATATATACTTCGAGACCATTATCCATTTTTTCATGGAAAAGCTCTTCTTTCAATTGAGTGAATGCTATTTTTTCCATTACCCTTGCACCTCCGCTTCCGTTAGGAAATAAATCGTATCAAGCTGGATCTTTTGACCAACTGCAATGATTTCTTCCTTTGTCGTCCGCTCTGTTTTTGCAAACCACTCGTCGAGTGATATATCCTGCCCGGAAATCACATTATGATATAAAATTTCCACAAGCCCTCTCGAAACGTCAATGGTTTCAAGGAGCTGGTTCTTAACGACCGCCTTTGTCTGTGCCAGTTCTTCATCGGAAAAGTTCCCTTGCTTCATTTCATTCATTTGTGCATGAATGATATCCAGTGCCTGCTTGTAGTTGGCATTTTCAATGCCGGCCATGACCATCAATAGCCCTTTATGACTTTCAAGCCTTGAAGCTGCATAATAAGCAAGGCTGGCTTTCTCCCTGACATTAATGAAAAGTTTGGAATGTGAAAAGCCGCCAAAAATCCCATTGAATAGCTGAAGAGCATAATAATCCGGATCACCGTATGCAACTTGGGTTCGATAACCGATATTCAACTTCCCTTGTTTCACATCCGAATTCTCGATGATTTCTTTTTCCTTCTCCACTGCCTTGCCCGTCTCCCTTGGCAGTCTAACAGGCTCACGTTCTTGCAACGACACATACTTGTCAGCCAGTGCCTCCACTTCCGATCCATCGATGTCGCCGATTACATATAAATCGATTTCATCTTCCGACAGCATTTTTTTATAGTAGGCGAATAGGGATTCTGGAGTTATCGTTTCCAAGTCTTGAAGATTACCGCTCGCTTCTAAAGCATATGGTTCGTTTTTGCACATTTCCTCTACTAGACGTGTAGCTGAATATCGCATTTTGTCATCGGAAATGGATTGAATCCGCTGTTTTAAAGAACGGATTTCATTGGAAACCGTTTTAGAGTCAAAGGCTTCGCTGTTTTTCTTCGGATTGAAGATCACCTCTGATAATAGCCCAAAAGCCTTTTCGAGAAGCGGGGTTGAATCACTAAGGAATTTTTCATTTACGATATCGATCGTAAAACTTATGATTTGATATTCTCCTTTTTTAGCTACATCGACATAAAACCCTGCTCCATATAAATCATCAAGATAAGATCGAAGCTCGGGTGTAGTAGGATATTTACTTGTATTGCTTTGTAACACATATGGCAGCAATGCACGATATGTAACGTCCTCTTTTGTCAACGGGGCTTTCATCTTCAGCACGAGAGTATTCGTTTTATATTTATCCGTCCGGACCACATGAAGCTTGTAGCCGCTTTTTTCCGTAATTGTATCGGAAGCAATAGACATGAATAATCCTCCTCATTATATAAATCACCTTTATTAGCTTATTGTTTGTAGATTGGAACCCTTTTAAACATCTACTTAAAATATACATGTGAAAGGAAAAATCATGCAAGTTACAGCTACTTTTTTTGGTTTTTCACCAACTCACCATCACTTATGGCTCAAATCTCAAAAGAAAAAACCGGCCAGCACAGTTTGCTGACCGGTTAGACACTTATCTTTTCCCTTTGATGTATGGCTGTCCGGATGCTTTTGGAGCATCAGCACGTCCAATGAAACCAGTTAGCGCAATGATCGTCAGAACATATGGAGCGATCAAGAGGTAAACTGATGGAATATCCTTGAAGAAGGGAAGGCTCGAGCCAACGATACTTAAACTTTGGGCCAAACCAAAGAATAAAGCTGCTCCCATTGCCCCGATCGGGTGCCACTTACCAAAAATCATGGCGGCAATGGCCATGAAACCTTGACCATTAATTGTCGCATGATTGAATTCATTCGAAAAGATGGTAGCATAAATCGCTCCGCCGATACCTCCAAAAGCACCTGATAATAAAACTGCGGCATATCGGATTTTCGTAACATTGACACCCATCGTATCAGCAGCCATTGGGTGCTCACCCACTGCACGGATCCTTAACCCGAATGGTGTTTTATAAAGTACATACCAAACGACAAAAGATATGAGAATCGCTATATATACGATGTAATAGCCATTTGCGAAAAAGATGGGTCCAATAAATGGAATATCACTTAGTAACGGAACATCAATCCTTGGGAATGTTACTGTGATTCTATCAGTTTGACCTTTGTCAAAAATCAACTTCACCAAAAACATGGTCAGACCAACTGCCAACAAGTTGATGGCTACCCCACTAACCGTTTGGTCCGCCCTGAACGTAATGCATGCCACTGCGTGCAGAATGGAAAACAGCAAGCCGGCAATCATAGCCGCTAAGACTGCAAGCCAAGGAGTCCATTCACCAAATACATCAGCAAACATTAAGTTAAAAACAATCCCTGTAAAGGCACCAATGACCATCAAACCTTCTAAACCGATGTTTATGACACCAGCCCGTTCAGAAAACACTCCTCCGAGTGAAGTAAAAATAAGTGGAGCAGCTAGAGCTATCATAGATGGAATAATAATTTGTAATACTTGGTAAAAATCCACTTATTTCACCCCTTTCTTAAATCGAGCGGCTATCCAACGAATAAAATAACTGGAAGCGACGAAGAAAATGATCAATGCTATGACAATATCCACAATCTCACTAGGTATTCCGGTTTCTAGCGGCATATTTAAGGCCCCGGCTTTCAGTCCCCCAAATAATAAGGCTGCAAGCACAACACCAATAGCTGTATTCGCCCCTAATAAGGCTACTGCAATCCCATCAAAGCCCATACCTGTGAACCCGCCTTTGACTGCGGCATAACCGAAAGTTCCAAGGCCTTCCATCGCACCGGCAAGTCCTGCAAAAGCACCTGAAATAACCATGGAAAGTATGATGTTCTTATTGACACTCATCCCTGCATACTCGGACGCGTGCTGATTGAAACCTACCGCTTTCAGTTCAAAGCCGGTTTTGGTCCTTTCAAGCAGGAACCACATGATGATTACGCAAATAATCGCTACCACTATTCCCCAATGCATCCGGGAAAAATCCGTAATGCTTTCAAAAAAAGGAGACCGCAGTGATGCTGTATCAGCAATTCTTTCTGTTTTATCCAGCTTGTCAGTCATTACATTCCTAATTAAATAATTCGTCACATATAAAGCTGTATAATTCAACATGATAGAAACGATTACTTCATGTACACGGAACTTAGCTTTTAAATAACCAGGGATAAATGCCCACAATGCCCCAGCAGCTGCACCAACTAAGATGGCCAATGGCAAATGAATGATCCTTGGAAGATCAAAAGCGATTCCGACCCAAACTGCCGCCAGCCAGCCTACAATTAATTGCCCTTCTACACCGATATTGAAAAGTCCCGTGCGAAAAGCAAAAGCCACTGCCAAACCGGCAAGGATATAGGGGATGATGGTCCTGACGGATTCCCCTACATAATAAGAATCCCCAATAATTCCATTTACCATGGAGCCATAGCCGGCAACTGGGTCATAGCCGCTTACTAACATGATTATGGCCCCAACGACTAAGCCGAGGATAACTGCTATTAACGGACTCGTTAATTTAGATAAATACTTAGACATTTTGTTTTCCACCTGCTTCCGTCCGTTTACTGCCGGCCATTAGAAGGCCAAGCTCCTGTTCAGTCGTTTCTTTCGGATCGACAATTGCGACGATTTCCCCTTCGTATATAACGGCAATCCTATCGCTCACATTCATGATTTCTTCCAATTCAAATGATATGAGAAGTACCGCTTTTCCTGCATCACGCTGTTCAATCAGCCGTTTATGGATAAACTCGATCGCTCCTACATCAAGTCCGCGTGTTGGCTGTGCGGCAATCAATAAATCCGGGTTCCTATCAACTTCCCGGCCGATGATCGCTTTTTGCTGATTCCCGCCGGAAAGAGCCCTTGCCGGGGTATATTCACTCGGAGTCCGAACATCATAGCTTTTGATCAATGAACGGGCTTTTTCAAATATTTTCTTTGAGTTCAAGATACCGGCTTTTGAGAAAGGCCTTTGATAGTAGGTTTGCAAGACAATATTTTCCCCAATGCTGTAATCGAGAACCAAACCATGCTTATGCCTGTCTTCTGGAATATGGCCGACACCTGCTTCAGTGATTTTACGCGGCTTCAGATTCCTGATTTCTTTTCCATTTAGCTTTATCGAACCAGCTGTTGTCTTCCTTAGGCCAGCCAATGCCTCAATCAGTTCGGATTGACCGTTTCCATCTACACCGGCAATACCGACAATTTCTCCTGCACGGACTGTTAAATCCAAGTTCCGAACAGCTGAAACGCCCCGGGAATCCTTGACTTCCAATTCCTGAACCTCGAGAACTACATCCGAAGGAGTAGCGGCCGTTTTTTCCGTCTTGAATAGAACTTCCCTACCGACCATCAAGCTCGCCAATTCGTTAGGATTCGTTTCGTTGACGTTCACTGTACCAATTCCTTGCCCTTTGCGTATAACCGTTACCCGGTCACAAACCTCCATGATTTCCTTAAGTTTGTGTGTGATTAAAATGATAGATTTCCCCTCTTTGATAAGGGCTTTCATAATATAAATCAATTCCTTGATTTCTTGAGGAGTCAATACAGCGGTCGGTTCATCAAAAATCAATATTTCGGCTCCGCGGTAAAGGGTCTTAAGAATCTCGACACGCTGCTGCATCCCTATTGAAATATCGGCAATTTTCGCATAGGGGTCAACACGAAGCTGATATTGTTCTGATAGTTTCCTAACTTCCTCGCTCGCTTCTTTTAAATCGATCTTACCCGCTTTGGATGGTTCTTTTCCTAAAATGATATTTTCCGTTACTGTAAAAGGGTCAACGAGCATAAAATGCTGATGGACCATCCCAATCCCTAAATCATTGGCAATGTTGGGACTGGTAATCTTGACTGGCTTGCCATTCACACGGATTTCTCCCTGCTCAGGCTGGTATAAGCCGAATAAAACATTCATCAAAGTGGATTTACCCGCGCCATTTTCACCTAATAATGCGTGAATCTCCCCTTTTTTAACCTGAAGTGTAACGTTATCATTTGCGACGATGCCGGGGAATTCCTTACGGATATTAAGCATCTCAATTACATATTCCACGTATTATCAACTCCTAAAATGAGTGTAAATATTCTTAAATCATTTAATTGCTTTTACTAGCTTATTGATTTTTTTAAAAAAACCAAATGAAAAACTACGATTCTTTCATAGTTTTTCATTCGATATTTTTCAGTTGCAAAGCGTGATTGGGAAAAGAAAGAATAGAGGGCAATTCTGCCTCCCTATTCTTTCTGGCATTACAGCTTATAAATCAAGTTTTTCAAATTCTTCATCCGTACCCGGAACGACGAATTCACCTGATTTAATTTTTTCTGTCCATTCTTCGACCGCTTTTAATGATTCTTCTGTTACGTTATCTTTTGTTTCGGAAATGCCTACACCATTTTCTTCGATACCGTACTCAATTACTTTTCCGCCTGGGAAGTTTCCTTCTTTCGCTTTTTCGGAAAGGTCTTTAACTGCCACGTCAACACGTTTTAGCATGGAAGTCAGAGTGATGTTGTCGTCAGTTCCAGGAACTGCCCCCAATTTAGCTTGGTCGCTATCTACACCGATAACATAGATTTCTCTCTTAGGATCTTTTTGCTTTTGCTCTACTGCTTCAGTGAATACACCTTTTCCAGTTCCGCCAGCAGCATGATAAATGATATCGATACCTGAAGAATACATGGAGCCTGCAGTTGATTTACCGATATCAGCTTTATTGAAATCCCCGGCATATTTAACTTCAACTTTTGCATCCGGATTTACAGATAAAACCCCAGCCTTAAAGCCAACTTCGAATTTCTTGATTAACTCAGATTCAACTCCGCCGATAAAACCGACTTTGTTTGTTTTCGTTTGCATTCCGGCAATTACACCTACTAGGAATGAACCTTGCTGCTCTTTAAAATTAATGCTGGCTACATTCTTTTTGTCTACGACTGTATCCACGATGGCAAAGTGTGAATCCGGACGTTGGTCAGCCACTTCACCAACAGCTTCCGCTAGAAGGAAACCGATGCCATAGATTAGTTGGTAATCTTCACGTACAAGCGTATTCAGGTTCTTAGCGTAATCGGCATCAGATTTAGATTGCAGGTAGTTGTAGCCATCTTTACCTTTTTCCAGACCATTATCCTTACCGAATTCCTGAATGCCCTTCCAAGCGGATTGGTTGAACGACTCGTCATCCACGCCGCCAGTATCAGTTACCATCGCAACAGTGAAGTTATCTTTGTTTTTCCCATTTGAAGATTCTTTATCATCATTCTCTGAATTACCACATGCTCCCAGTAGCGTACCGGCTGCAAGAACAAGTGAAAGAGCTAGTCCTAATTTGCGCTTTTTCAATTTTTATCCCCCTAATTTACATAGTTTTTTGAGCAGGAATGTTCTGAAAAGTCATTTATGTTTGCGTTTTCACTTCTCGTTAATTTTTTTTGCATACGTTTGATAGACTTTTTTCGGAATCGAAACAATCGCTTGCATTCATCCGTATGCAGAGTCAAGGCCTACACACGTTTACGAAGAACATGAAAGCTGAACATATTGGCTTTAAAGTAGTTAACAGAATACAGGATAGGCTGGTCCCAATCATCCAGATGCATCTGCTTTAAAACGAGTAGCGCGGCTTCTGGCGAGCATTTAAGGATAGGAGAAACTTTCTCATGATATCCAATAGGCTCAATCTCAGCTACGGCATGCGTAATTTTCCGATGCGCATCTCTTTCCAAAATATCTAAAAGAGACTCATCATTACGGTCAAAATTTTCTGAAAGAATAGATTCAGGAATTTTGTCAATACAGTAGACGACTGGCTCCCCATTCGCTGTCCTTACTCGTTCGATGCTGACGATGCGTTCGTCTGTTGAACAAGAAAACCTGCGTATATCCTCTTCTGTAGGTTCTTGGGCCGTCGAGCTTAAGAAAATCGTACCCGGCTTCATCCCTGCCTCTTCAATCATGTTCGTGACACTTTTTAATTGCTCGATACCTGAAGTGAACCGAGGTTTCGGATTGACGAAAGTCCCAACTCCATGGCGGCGAATGATGATGTTCTCTTCTTCCAAAATTCGCAGCGCTTCTCGAAGTGTCGCCCTACTAACTCCCAATTTTTTCGCAAGATCGAATTCTGAAGGGAATTTTTCATTTTCCTGATAGACTCCAGCTTCAATATCCTGCTTCAGGTAATCAATGACCTGCAAATATAAATGTCGACTATCTGATTTTATTGACATACAGTTTCCCCCAGCTAATTTCTTAAGACATCAGACCTCTGATGTTGAATCATTCCTACTAATCGAAAATAATATAACATTTTTTTTAATATAAATAAATAGTGTTTTACTATTTACTTTAAAAGAATTTAGGAGAAATTACCCTTCACTGTGTCTTTCAATCTAGATGTGGCCGCGGAATTTGTACGATTATTCTCCTAAATCAGATAAATTTTTTTTAAAAAAGGCTAGATGCATGCAGCTATGTTCAAGATGCTGTTTTCCTGTATAATAGGATTTATCTTCTTTGAAGGGATGTACACAAGATGTTAGAGATTACAGAATACACAATCGAAAAATTAAATGATCCATTTGGTATTTTGTCCGGGGAACGTTACGAGTTGTTCTTGGATATTGAAGTGCCTGAAGAGGATGAACTCTTTTCAGAAGATGGTTTATATATCCGGGTGCTTTTTGCTGTGGAAGAACAAAAAGGCAAATTGATTAAATATGATATTTTTGAAAAAGGGAACGAAGGCGCACTCGAATTCGATTTAGAAGAAGATGAAGAAGCGATGATTACCGACTTCTGCCTTAAACATTTAGACGAGGCGATGAATAATTAAAAAACCGGGCAGATGCCCGGTTTTTTCTTTACCTATGATGAATGTGCTTCATCTTGTTCATCTTTTGTAACCAATACATTTCGTGGTTTACTGCCTTCATATGGACCGACAATTCCCCTCGCTTCCATTTCATCAATCAATCTGGCTGCCCGGGTATAGCCAATCCGGAAACGGCGCTGCAGCATGGAAACAGATGCAGTCTGCATTTCTACGATCAACGATACCGCATCCCCATATAAATCATCTTCGACTTCACCATTTGAGGTTTCTGCAATTTCATCGGGTATCATTTCTTCGTTGTATTGTGCTTTTTGCTGTGAAATGACATATGTGACAACTTCCTCGACTTCATTGTCGGATAAAAAGGCCCCTTGGACGCGGACCGGTTTTGAAGCTCCAGAAGGCAGGAAGAGCATGTCACCCCGGCCTAACAGTTTTTCGGCCCCGCCCATGTCGAGGATCGTTCTCGAATCGGTCATTGATGAGACACTAAAAGCTATCCGAGATGGGATGTTCGCTTTAATGACCCCTGTAATTACATCTACGGATGGCCGCTGAGTGGCAATTATCAAGTGGATGCCAGCAGCACGAGCCATTTGTGCAAGCCTTGTGATGGCATCCTCAACATCGTTAGAAGCGACCATCATCAAATCTGCCAGCTCATCGACAATGACTACGATATAAGGCAAGAGCGGTTGTTTGGCGTCTTCTTCAATGTTATACCGGTTAATGTAATCATTGTAGCCTTCAATATTTCGCGTACCGGAATGAGAAAATAGCTCGTAGCGCCTTTCCATTTCACTGACCACTTTTTGCAAAGCCTGTGCGGCTTTCTTTGGATTGGTCACTACAGGTGCAAGTAAGTGGGGAATTCCATTATAGACATTCAACTCGACCATTTTTGGATCGATCATCATCATTTTCACTTCATGCGGTTTTGCCCGCATCAGAATACTCGTGATAATCCCATTGATACAAACGGATTTCCCGCTGCCCGTAGCACCAGCCACTAGTAAATGCGGCATTTTATTGAGCTCCGCCTTAACCGCTTCACCGGAAATATTCCGCCCTAAGCCTATTTGCAGTTTTGCGTCAGGCTTGTCAACTTCTTTGGCCTCTAAAACTTCCCTTAATGAGACCATCGCCACTTCGGAGTTAGGCACTTCTATTCCGATTGCCGATTTTCCGGGAATCGGCGCTTCAATCCTAATATCCTTTGCGGCAAGTGCAAGGGCCAAGTCATCGGATAGGCTGACAATTTTACTTACCTTCACACCTACATCCGGATGTACTTCGTATTTGGTTACGGCTGGGCCTAAATGAACTTGAGTGACTCTCGCTTTCACTCCAAAGCTATGAAAGGTGCGCTCAAGTTTTGCCGCATTTTCATGAATCAATTGGTACTCTCCGCTTTGGTCTGTTTTTTTAGGCTGCAATAACAAGGAAAGAGGCGGTAAAAGATATTCTTTATTCTCCACTTCCGTAAAATTCATAGGCGGAACGGCATCATCCTGGTCCTCTGCATTTTCAGCTGCAGGTTCCGTAACAACGGGAATTACTTCGTTTTCGTCGCTATATGCTTTATCAGCAAAGCTGGAAATGATCCGTTCCGTCGCCATTTCCTGTGTTTCCTCTTCTAGAGGAGGCTGATCCGTTTCTTCCACCGGTTCGTTTTGCCGTTTCTTCTTTTTCACGGGATTCTTTTTCTTTTCTTTTTTGTCTTCATTCCACGTTTTCACATCATCTCTGAATGCGGACCATTGCTTTTTGAAAAAGCCGCCAAGACCCCTGAAAAACTTCCCGAGGGTTTCACCTAACGTTTTCCCGGTCAATAGGACGGCACCTACAATGATAAAGAGGAATGAAACGATTTTCGATCCAGCTTCGTCGAATAGAAAGTAAGAAGCTGCAAATAATATCGCTCCAATCATACCGCCCCCAAGGTCCTTTGAGCTGGCCTTGCCGGTCACTTCCATCCAAAATAGTTCCCATGTATTCGAAATGACGCTGGGCTTCGTAAATGGTCCTCCATCTGCAAGCATGTTAAACAGGGTCACATGACTTAGTAGGAGCATGCTCGCAACAAGGAAGTACATCCCGACCAATTGCCGTTTCAACAGGTACGGGACCTCTCTCTTTATCATCAAATAGAACCCAGCTGCAATTGCTCCCAACAAAAAGAGGATATACCATTCCCCCATGAAGAAGCGGATTAAAAAGACCGTCCCGTTTCCAACTGCTCCAAGCTTGGCAATGGCAATGATGGCCAAACCTATTATAGTGAGGCCAATCAATTCATATTTAAGCGTTAGTTTTAACTTCTCTGTACTATTCTTTTTTCTGCGTTTCTTCTTTGCCATAATATCACCTGATTCTTCATGAAACTATTCTAACTTTCCTATTCAACATCACTACATGATTTCCCTTCACGAAACAAACGTTCGCTACTGATTATACCAAATAAATATGACCCTGTCCTTGATATATATACCATTCATTCTTTAGGCGGACATTTTTCCCATATAATGAATAAAGCAGCCAAGCGGCTGCTGATTTTCATTCCAGTATATCATAATTTACCTCAGTTAGTCGTTTTTACTAATGGTTCATATGTTCGAACACATTTATGACAGCTCCCGGTTGAATGTGTACATTCATATAATCTTCAGGATCGGTGCTGACGATTCGATCAATGCGAAACGTACGGCCACCGTCATGTTCAACCATCACATGTACACCATTGTAGATCATTTCTATTAAATTTGCCGTCTTCTCATGGTGATGAGGGAAAATTATTTCTTCAGGAACGATCGTGTAAAGCGTCATTGCAGAAGCCCCTCCTCTTCCCCGGAAATTTTTGGCCTTCTTTCTTCCATGAAGCTATTTAGTTTTCTCATGGCCTGGCCCACTCCTCCTACATCATCGATCATACCGATTTCAACTGCCTCGGCCCCGATAACATTCGTACCGATATCACGGGTCAAGTTTCCTTTGGCAAACATTAAATCCTTAAAACTTTCTTCCGTAACGTTGGAGTGGCGCGTAACAAATTTTATGACTCTTTCCTGCATTTTATCCAAGTATTCAAAGGTTTGAGGCACGCCAATGACTAGCCCTGTCAAACGAATTGGATGAATCGTCATCGTTGCTGTTTCTGCTATATAGCTATGGTCACACGAAACCGCAATCGGCACACCGATCGAGTGCCCTCCCCCAAGTACAATCGAGACGGATGGCTTTGATAGGGAAGCCAGCATTTCTGCGATTGCCAGTCCCGCTTCGACATCTCCTCCGACTGTATTTAATATGACAAGCAGCCCCTCTATATTGGGATTTTGTTCAATTGCCACAATTTGCGGAATAACATGTTCATATTTGGTCGTTTTATTTTGAGGCGGCAGCTGCATATGTCCTTCAATTTGTCCAATGATCGTCAAACAATGGATTTTTGAGTCTTGAGATAGTTGCGGAACATTAGTAGCCCCCAGCTGCTGGATCTTTTCGATTAAAGTTGAATTCTTACCTTCCTGCTTGCCTTCATTTTCATTTGGTAATGGTGCATTATCCACTATGCCAACCCCTTTCTCTTTTAGCCTATAGCTTTATTATGTCTCGAGTCTCGGACTTCATTCTTCAAGATATAAGAGTCAGAAAAAAGAACCCCTGACTGTTCAAATCAGGGGTTACTTACTTAATATTCCATTATGATCGGTAAAATCATTGGGCGGCGTTTCGTTTTTTCATAGAAGAATTGGTTTAACGCATCACGCATTTCCTGCTTCAGCGTGGACCAATCAAAAGGCTGGCGCGACCCATTTTTCTTTACGATTTCACTTACTATTTCAGTTGCTTCCGCAATCATTTTTTCTGATTCGCGAACATATACGAAGCCCCTTGAAATGATTTCAGGGCCTGCTGCAATGCTTTTATCCTGACGGTTCAACGTGACGACTACAATCAAAATGCCATCTTGGGATAACAAGCGACGATCACGAAGAACGATATTACCTACATCTCCAACACCGCTGCCATCTATCAGGATATTTCCTGCAGAGACTTTGCCGGAAAGCCCCATTTTATTGCCCTTTAGTTCGATGACATCCCCTTTTTCGGCAATTATGATGTTTTCACGCTTAATTCCCGCAGCAACCCCAACTTTTTGATGGGCATATAAATGGCGGTATTCCCCATGTACAGGGATTAAGAATTTAGGATTCATCAAATTGATCATCATTTTAAGCTCTTCCTGGCTGCCATGCCCTGTTACGTGCACTTTATATTTATTGGCAGATACCACTTCAGCACCTACCCTGTATAGCAAATCGACGGTTTTGGATAAAATAAGTTCACCGCCCTGCAGGGGTGATGCACTGATCAAAACGGTGTCTCCCTTTTTAATCGTTACCTGCTTGTGGGTCTGCTTTGCCATTTTTTGAAGTGCTGCAATGGGTTCGCCCTGATGACCTGTCGATAACACGACGATTTCACGGTCTTCATACTGGCCAATTTCATTAATCGGGATTATCAGCTCTTCTTCGACCTTTAAGTAGCCAAGATTCAAGGCTGTTTCATAAACTCGTTGCAGACTTTTTCCTACAACTGCCACTTTTCTGCGACTTGCTGCCGCTGCATTGAAAACATGTTGAATCCGGTTGATGTTCGAAGCGAAGCACGCAACGATGATCCTTCCGGAGGCAGCATGGAAAGCCTCTGTAATATCTTTGGCCACAACTGCTTCTGAAGTCGTATAACCTGGCCTCTCGGCACCGGTACTATCCGAAAGCAGGCATAGGACACCTTCTTCACCGATACTGGCCATCTTACCGATTTCCGGTTTATAGAGATCCGTTGCTGCCTGGTCGAATTTGAAATCCCCTGTATAAACGATTGCACCTTCACGAGTGTGGATCACGACTCCGACGGAATCGGGAATACTATGGTTAGTCCGGAAAAAGGACACGGCTGCTTGAGGGAAACTTAAAAGGGAATCCGAATCGATTTCAGTGAAAGTTGCCCTGCCGTTAAAGCCATCTTCCTTTAATTTCGTTTTGATTAAAGCAAGTGTAAGCTTAGTTCCATAAACAGGAGCTGGTAAATATTTCAAGACATAAGCAAGCGCTCCCATATGGTCTTCATGACCATGGGTAATGAATATCCCCTGCACCCGTTCCTTATTATCCATCAAATAAGAAATATCTGGGATAACCGCATCGATTCCGAGCATTTCGTCTTCCGGCAGCATTAATCCTGCATCAAGAAGATAGATGTCCTCGTTCACCTCAACGACGTACATATTTTTACCAAGCTCCCCTTGTCCTCCAAGAGAAATCACTTTTATTCCATTATTTTTATCTTTACCCAATCGAATATCCTCCTTAAAAAATCCCGTTCATAATTTCCCAATGATTTCATTATAACCGATGTTCAAAAAACATGACAACACTTACCATTTTCAGAGGGACTTTTTCATATAATTCAAAAAAACAACCTATTATGTAAGAGATCCTTTGTACTTTTACCAGTTTCGATTGATCATAATAAACTCCAATATTTTCATCCCGAAATCGGAAAGTATATCCCGTTCATATACATCATTATGTAAAAACAAGCCAATCTTCAACGATCAGCTTGTTCCGTGTCTTTTTATTTTTTTAATACCTTGGTTAATGCCAGGCGTTCCTGCTCCGTCAATGGCACGATTGGAAGTCTCACCGATCCAACGTCAATTCCATATAACTGAAGCGCTGTTTTGACAGGTGCAGGGCTTGGCGCTGCAAACAAACCTTTTATAAGCGGTAACAGTTCCTGATGCAGCCGGGCTGCCTCTTTCAAGTTCCCACTGATGAAGGCCTCCACTATTTTCTGCAACTCCTTGCCAGCAACATGTGAAGCAACCGATACTACACCCACACCGCCAATCGCCAATACCGGTAGTGTTAAAGCATCGTCCCCGCTATATAATGCAAAATCTTCATCCGTGCCGGCTATAATTTGGGTCATAGCGTTTAAATCCCCGCTCGCTTCCTTAACGGCTACGATATTAGGAATTTTCGAAAGCCGGATGATCGTTTCCGGTTCAATGTTAACTGAAGCGCGCCCAGGGATATTATATACCATAACAGGGAGCGTCGTACTGGCTGCAATAGCCTTAAAATGCTGGTACAGACCTTCTTGATTCGTTTTACTATAATACGGGGCAACCAGCATAATCGCATCGGCGCCATTTTGTTCCGCCTTTTTTGTCAACTCGATGGAAGCATACGTATTGTTGCTTCCTGTACCCATGATGATGGGCACACGTTTTTCAACAACCTTAGAAACATGACGCAATAACGCGATTTTCTCCTCCGAAGATAAAGTTGGAGATTCCCCTGTCGTTCCCGACAGCACAAGCGAATCGGTTCCATTCGTTAATAAGTAATTAACCAATGAAGTCGTCTTTTGAAAATCAATATTTCCCTTGCTATCGAAAGGGGTGACCATCGCGGTTGATACTCTACCAAATATCATCATCTAACACCTCTTTAATTTTTAAAACATTTACTTAATAAAAAACCTGATTATAGGACTTCCCCTTCATGCAATTGAAATGCATAGTGCAGGGAATTAACGGCTTCTATTAAATCTTCTTCTTTTACGAGTACCCAAATTGTCGTATGGCTGTCCGCTGACTGGAGAATGGCAATTTCCTTTTCGGAAAGCGCTGTGACAATCTTCGCTGCAACGCCCGGTACTCCATTGATGCCTGCACCGACTACCGATACCTTGGCACAATTCCTTTCAATGACCGGTTCATGACCAAGCTCGGCCAAAATCGAGAGGGCAAGTTCTGTCATCTCTTCCGATACGGTATAAACTACACCACTTGGATATATATTTATAAAGTCAACTGAAATGGAGGCATTGGCCATCGCTTTGAAAACTTCAGCCTGTAGATTATATTGATCTTTTTTCGCACGGACCTTGATTTGAGTGATCTTTGGTACATGGGCAATCCCGGTCACAAGCCTTTCACGTATGTCACTGCCCTGGCTTCCCTTGTTCACGCTTGTAACAAGGGTTCCCAAACCTTCGCTGTATGTTGACCTTATCCTAATCGGGACTTTCGCCTGCATCGCAATTTCAACAGCTCTCGGATGAATGACCTTCGCCCCTTGATATGCCATGTTGCAAACTTCCGTATATGAAACGATTGATAATGGACGAGCTTTATTGGCAATGCGCGGATCTGCTGTCATGATTCCTTCCACATCCGTAAAAATATCGACCCGTTCAGCTTGCAATGCGGCACCTAATGCAGCTGCTGAAGTATCACTTCCACCACGGCCGATGGTCGTGATGTCGCCATTTTTAGCAGCTCCCTGGAAACCTGCTACAACGACAACATCCTTCACCTCAAGTTCTTTCATTAAGCGATCGCATTTCATTTCGATTATTTTCGCACTGGAATAGTCGGTATTCGTCATGAATCCTGCTTGAGCTCCAGTATAAGCAACCGCATCAATACCATGTTCCAAGAGCATGTTAGTAAATACTACAGATGATATCGTTTCTCCGACAGACATAAGTAAATCCTGTTCTCGCTTTGAAAGGCTGGCTTTGGCTCCATTTACAAGGGAAAGTAAGGTATCCGTTGCATAAGGATCCCCTTTTCTTCCCATTGCTGAAACCACAACCACCACTTTATAGCCTTCTTTAATCGCTTTTTCGATATGCCCCTTGGCAAATGAACGGCTTTCCTCATCACGAACGGATGTCCCACCGTATTTCTGGACGATAATTTTCATAATATGCACCCCAAATATAAGCCAGCTCCCCAATCCGGGAAGCTGACAAAAACTCTCTATCCTATTGGAAATTATTTTTCTGTCGAGTTCATTAAGAATAAATTATTACTTAACGGTAACCAAACCTAATTTCAAAAGGCTTTCAGCAATTTGAACGGAATTCCAAGCTGCACCTTTTAATAGATTATCGGAAACCACCCATAAATGGAAGCCTTTATCTTCATCCAAATCTTTGCGAATCCGACCGACGAATACATCATTCTTGCCGACGGATGAAGCAGGTGTTGGGTAAACTTGTTGTTCCGGTTCGTCTTCCAATACTATTCCAGGTGCCGTTCTCATTAAATCCTTGATTTGAGAAGCCGCTATGCCTTCTTTTTCAACTTCAATGTATACAGATTCCGAATGACCTGTTACAACAGGAAGCCTCACGCAAGTTGCAGCCACTGGAAGGTCTTGCATATGCATGATTTTCTTTGTTTCATTAATCATTTTCATCTCTTCGAATGTGTACCCATTATCTTGGAATTTATCGATTTGGGGAATGACGTTAAATGCGATTTGATAATGCTTTTCGTCCCCTTTTACCGGTAATATTTTCGGATCGATTTCTTTTTCATCAAGCAAGTCGCGAGCCTGTTCCTTTAATTCATTTATCGCTGCTGCACCTGCACCAGAAACAGCCTGGTAGGTAGAAACAACAATTTTTGATAAGCCATATGTCTGGCGGATAGGCTCTAATGCCACAACCATTTGGATAGTTGAACAATTCGGGTTTGCAATGATCCCATTATGCTGCTTCAAGTCTTCCTCATTTACTTCAGGAACGACTAGCGGCACATTTTCATCCATGCGGAAAGCGCTCGTATTATCCACCACTATCGCACCGCGTTTCACTGCTTCTGGAGCCAATTCCTTAGACACGCTTCCTCCAGCACTGAATAAAGCGATATCGATGCCTTCAAAGCTTTCAGGTTTTGCTTCCTGCACTTCGATTTCTTCGCCCTTAAACGTAAGTTTAATGCCTGCGGAACGAGCCGATGATAAAAAGATGATTTTCTTAATCGGTAAGTCCCTTTGTTCGAGTGTTGAAATCATTTGTTGTCCTACTGCTCCAGTTGCTCCCACAACTGCAATACGCAATCCCTGTGTCTCAGTCATTTATACATACTCCTTTTCTATCTCTTAAATTAGTTATTTGTTGGATTTATTACTTCTTGTTCAGAATATCATTTATTTTATCACATTAACATTCCAAAGGGTCGGACTTTAACAAATATTCTGGTAGCAGAGTGGTTTTTTATAACTTCAACCTACAAATTTATGCATATATGTCAGTCGTTGAAAGCTAGATCCGTGGCAAAAACTTGTTCAGGCTAAATCATCCTTGAACCTTTCGACAATGACAGGTTGAATCTGTTCCCTCTCCAGTGCCGATATGATCGTATCCCTTATCATGCTCATCCTTGCAACCATGGAACTTGGTTTGCCTGTGGGATTATCCTGGCCATATGGAACAAAATAAATATCTTTTGCTGCCATCAGCCTCATTAGATTGACACCATTTAACCCAAGTGCATCATTTGTTGATATCGCGACCACGACTGGACGGTGATTCCTCATCGTCGCTTTTGCAGCCATAAGTACAGGCGAATCGGTAAGAGCATTTGCCATTTTACTCATTGAGTTACCCGTTAAAGGAGCGATCACCATACAATCGAGTGGCAATTTAGGTCCTAAAGGCTCCGCTTTGACGATTGTATCAACGACGTGATTCCCCGTCAATTTTTCTATTCTTTCGACCCAGTCTTCACCCTTTCCAAAACGGGTTTCCGTGTTTTGAACAGTCGATGTTACGATTGGGATGACTTCCGCTCCTTCATTTACAAGTTTTTCTATTTCCGGAAACACTTCATCATATGTGCAATGTGATCCTGTTAATCCGAAACCAATCCGTTTACCTTTGAGACTCATATCATTTTCCCCTTCCTTTTCAAGAACTCGCCTTGAATCAATAGTCCCAGTGCATTCGCTAATATCTGACCAGCTGTTTTCGGGGCAACTATACCCGGCAGGCTCGGTGCCAACAGCGCCTTAATTCCCCTTTTTTCAGCGTAACGAAAATCCGTCCCCCCCGGTTTTGAAGCAAGGTCGATGATTAATGTATGAACGGGCATATTAGCGATGACTTTTGCGGTAATTATCGGAAAAGGGATCGTATTGATACATATATCAACATTTTTCATTTCTGCAGCAAGATCATTTAAATGAAAAGGGGCTAATGCCATTTCACTGATCCTCGCTAAATCTTCGCTTTTTCTTGCCCCCACCTTTACTTTTGCTCCAAGTGCCTGGAATGACCGGGCTACACTCATACCGACCCTTCCCAGTCCTAGAATGGCTACATTCGACCCATGGATAGTAAAATCCGTATGTTGAATGGCCATCATGATCGCACCCTCAACAGTGGGAATCGAATTATAAATAGCGACATCATCACGTTCGAACAATAGAACAAGTTTGCGATCCACTTTCTTGAATATTTCATCAAGGTAATCGTTACTGATTCCTGCATAAAAAGTGCAATGTTCCGGGGTATTTTTTATCATTTCTTCAGTCAAAACAACCTCTTCACTGGAAAAGATCGTTTCTACTTTCCCATCTGAATCCGTACCCCGGACAGGTAAAATAACTGAATCTAATTCCTTGAAGTTTATATCTTCCATTTTTTCCTTAACCGCTCCGGTAAAAGCATGGTCGAGCTGTTCAAAACCTACCAATAATAGCTTTGCATCAAGCTCCGTCAGTTTACGGACAACTTCAAGCTGACGCGCATCTCCACCAATTACAGCGATTTGCATGCCTGTAAGCATTAAAACCGTCACCTTCTTTATATAAAAGATCCTAAACATTCCTTGCCTCGTGATACAATTCCTTCAGGAAGCAATTCGGTTTTTGCTACATTCTCTAGTTACCCTGCCATCTTATGTTTTTACTTAAAAAACGGTGATAAGAAAAGAAAAAACGCCATAGCTATTGCCAGCTAAGGCGTTTTCGAGAGTGTATTTCGAGAAGTTCCAAGGAGTATGAAGCGAGCGTCATTATCCGTCCATATGCTCTCCGTCTTTAAGTGAAAGTCCTTCCTGAAAATCAATGATGACCATATCCGCACCGATTTTTTTTATATGTTCCCATGGCACTCTTATTTCACTGCCATTCCTTAAAAGGCCGAACCATTTGACAGATGGAATGATCAACGAGGTAATTTGTCCAGTTTCATCTATTTCCAAATCCGTCTGACCAAGGATTCCTAATCTTTCCGCCCTATTCACATCGACTATTTCCTTACCGCTCAGTTCGCTCAACCTCAATTTTGGTTCCCCCTTTTTCGTCTTCTATTCAATCTATATCCGAAAAAGGTGAACTTAGAAGGGATTTAACCAAATATTGTCCATAACTCTGGACCCTCCCGCACTCAAAGAAAAAAAGCCTGACCTCCCAATGAAGGAAGGTTCAGACTTGTTCGTTATTATTTGTCCCAATTTTCCAGCGGGCTCACTAATGACAAGGAATGTTCCGTAAAGATCTGATTTGCCAATTCATTGACGGTATCCTCAGTCACTTCGTCAATCTTGATGATGATATCATCAAGGGAACGGTGCTCACCCAACATAAGCTCATTTTTCCCATTCCGGCTCATGCGGCTATTCGTGCTTTCAAGGCTGAGCATCAAGCTTCCTTTAAGTTGCTCTTTGCTATTCCTTAATTCCTTTTCCGTAATGCCATCCCTTTTTAAAGTATCCAATGTTTCCTGAATGGTTTCATACAGGCTGTCAAGCTGATTTGTGCCTGTCCCCCCATATACTGTCACCATACCGCTATCTTGATAGCTGGAATGATAAGAGTAAACGGAATAGGCAAGGCCGCGTTGCTCCCTGACGTCCTGGAATAGACGGCTGCTCATGCTTCCCCCAAGGATATTATTCAAGGTAATCAGGCTGTATGTTTTATCATTGCCGATTTCCAATCCGTTGTAACCAAGGCATAAGTGGGCTTGTTCCGTATCTTTTTTACGGGTGATCCTATTTTCGTGGAAGGAAGGTTTGACCAATTCAAGACGTTCTTCCCCTCCTTGATACGAGCCAAAGTAGCTTTCGACTTCATTGATCAATTTTTCATCCACATTCCCAGCAATGGACACGACTACCTTATCGGGTGTATACATGTCATGGACGTATTTTTTTAATGTATCACTATTGAAGGTTTCAAGCGTATTTTCCGTCCCTAGTATTGGATAACCAAGGGGGTGATTTTCATATACCGCCTTGCTTAAGAGGTCATGGACAATGTCATCTGGTGTGTCTTCGTACATTTTGATTTCTTCATAGACGACATTTTTTTCTTTTTTCAATTCTTCCCCATCAAATGTTGAGTTGAAGAACATATCAGCCAGGATTTCAAGCGCATAGCTTGCATGGTTATCCATTACTTTAGCATAATAGCATGTATATTCTTTTGAAGTGAATGCATTCACCTGTCCACCGATACTATCGAACGATTCGGCAATTTCACGCGCATTTCTCTTAGTTGTCCCTTTAAAGAACATATGCTCCAGAAAATGTGAAACCCCATTCAATTCTGGCGTTTCATTCCTTGAACCTGTTTTGATCCATACTCCAATTGCCGCTGAACGTACAGTTGGAATATTTTCCAATACAATTCTAACTCCATTTTGACACGTGTATTTCTTAATCAACTAACATTCCTCCCAATCATTCTATGCTGCCATCGTTACCAATACATTATGGATTCGATCGCTCTTCATCTACAGCTTCCGAAACGGTAACTACATCTAAATCTTTCTTTTTTATTTCAATTATTAACGTTTCCAATGATTTTGCAGTAGATTCAGTCGGATGCATCAATATAAATGCTCCAGGGTGCACCTTAGAAAGCACTCTTTGTTGAAGGACTTCAGGGCTTGGCTTTTGCCAGTCGATCGTATCCACACTCCACATGGCGGTCTCCATACCGAAAGAATCCGCGATTTTCACCGTTTCATCCCGGTAGCTTCCACTTGGTGGTGCGAACCATTTCATTTTCAAACCTGTCACAGCTTCAATGACTTCATTCGTTTTTCGAATTTCCTCACGTGTAGCTTGTGCGGATATGTTTTTCATATCTGGATGTGAATAAGAATGATTTCCAATTTCGTGCCCGCCACCCTTAATCATCTTGGCCAATTCTGGATTTTTCTTGGTCCAATTACCTTCAAGGAAAAATGTGGCCTTGACATTATTCTTTTTTAACACGGCCAACATATCTTGTAGGTATTCATTCCCCCAGGCCACATTGATTAAAAATGATACCACTGGCTTTTCGGGATGGGCCCGGTAAATGGGAGCCGGATCCAGATCCTCCATATGTATCTTTGCAGGGACCTGCTGAAATACCAGCTTATTCTTATCGAACACGCCCTCCTTCTTCATGGCTTTATACGAATCATCAATATTTACCTTCAGGCCATTATATGCAGGAACGGTTTTCCAAACAGAATCTATTCGTGCATCCTGTGGTGCAATCTCATATTTTTTTGTTGATTCTTTTATTTGTAAAAGAAGCTCGTCTTCTTGCTTCATAGAAGCAACTGAATCATCGGTTAATTGGGTCAAATAAATTTGTGTATATGGATTTTGCACTAATAACCATGATATACCTGCAATGGCACTTATCGCAACTATCTGCTTCCATTTATTATTCATTTTTTACGCCCCCTTCATACCAAAATGTATGAAGAAAAAAGACAAGGTAGAACATGACATCCTTTTGACGCCATTCTCCCCATGGATATTCCAATACCTTTAAACAAAAAAAGCATGCAGATTCACAAGGAATCGCATGCCGGATTTCTATTTTTCATTACGATTGAGAAGGGTTGGCTGCCTCTTTTTGCTCTTTCAAGACTGCTTTACGGGAAAGGTTAACCCTTCCTTGCTTATCGATCTCAGTGACTTTGACCAATAATTCATCGCCAAGTGAAACGACATCTTCCACTTTTCCGACTCTTTCTTCAGCCAGTTCAGAAATATGTACCAAACCGTCTTTACCATTGAAGATTTCAACGAAGGCACCGAACTTTTCGATACGTTTAACTTTACCTAAGTATAGTTCGCCCACTACGACTTCACGTACGATATCTTCAATGATTTTCTTCGCTTTTTGAATCATTGGTTCATCAGTAGAAGATATGAATACCGTTCCATCTTGTTCGATGTCGATTTTCACGCCAGTTTCTTCAATGATTTTGTTGATATGTTTTCCGCTCGGTCCAATGACATCACGGATCTTATCCGGATTTATGGACATTGTAACGATTTTTGGAGCATATTTGGATAACTGCTCACGCGGTTGATTGATCGTTGACATCATTGATTCCAAAATGTGCATCCGGCCATGTTTGGCTTGAAGTAAAGCTTCTTCAAGAATCTCTCTTGAAAGTCCTTCAATCTTAATATCCATTTGTAGGGCAGTAACACCTTTTGAAGTCCCTGCGACTTTAAAGTCCATGTCTCCCAGATGATCTTCCATACCTTGAATATCCGTTAAGATTGTATAGTGCTCACCTGATTTGACTAGGCCCATGGCAATACCGGCAACTGGAGCTTTCAATGGAACTCCGGCATCCATCATTGCCAAAGTGCTTGCACAGATACTTGCTTGTGATGTTGAACCGTTCGATTCAAGGACTTCAGATACAAGTCTGATTGTATATGGGAAGTCTTTATCGTTAGGAATGACAGGCTCCAATGCTCTTTCACCAAGTGCACCGTGACCGATTTCACGGCGTCCTGCCCCACGGATAGGACCAGTTTCACCTACACTGAAATGCGGGAAATTATAGTGATGCATAAAACGTTTTGACTCTTCTGTCCCAAGTCCGTCCAGAATCTGCACATCACCAAGTGCACCTAATGTACAGATGGATAGCGCTTGGGTTTGTCCGCGTGTGAACAATCCGGAACCATGTGTACGGGGCAGAATGGTGACTTCAGATGATAATGGTCTGATTTCGTCAGGATTACGGCCATCCGGGCGCACTTTTTCTTCCGTGATCAAACGGCGGACTTCGGATTTAACCAATTTATTAAGGATTTCTTTAATTTGCTTTAATTTTTCTTCATCAGTTTCTTCTTCATAATGAACCAACACACGATCTTTTACTGCTTTGATCGCGTCTTCACGAGCATGTTTTTCCTGAACTTGTACAGCTTTGTTCAAGTCAGCTTCACATAGGCCTTTCACTTCTGCTTCCAGTTCCGCATCCACTTGGTATAAAGTGACCTGCATTTTTTCCTTGCCGATTTCAGCAACGATTTTCTCTTGGAATGCAATGATCTTCTTGATTTCATCATGTCCGAACATGATTGCTTCAAGCATCGTTTCCTCTGGTACTTCATTCGCTCCGGCTTCAACCATGTTGATGGCATCTTTAGTGCCGGCAACCGTCAGATTGATGTCACTTTTAGCTAGTTGGTCAACAGTAGGGTTAATAATGAATTCATTATTGATTCTCCCCACTACAACTCCAGCAATCGGACCTTCAAACGGAATATCGGAAACTGAAAGTGCAAGGGAAGAACCTAGCATGGCTGCCATTTCCGTAGAGCAATCTTGATCGACACTCATGACCATGCTGATGATCTGAACATCGTTCCTGAAGCCATCGGCGAAAAGCGGACGGATTGGACGATCGATTAAACGGCTTGCAAGAATTGCCCTTTCACTCGGTCGTCCTTCACGTTTGATGAAGCCTCCCGGAATTTTACCGACTGCATAAAGTCTTTCTTCGTAGTTGACTGTCAAAGGGAAGAAGTCAACATTTCTAGGTTCCTTCGAAGCTGTCGCAGTACTTAATACAGCAGTTTCTCCATAACGGACTAAAACTGCCCCGTTCGCTTGTTTGGCTAATTGCCCTATCTCTACCGTTACATTACGGCCGGCCCAGTCAAATGAATACGTATGTTTTTCCTGTCCCATTTATTAAACCCCTCTCTGAATCTTCACTTAGAGGCTTAGTTTACCTAAACCTGTATTGGATTAAATCATTTATATGTGAAAGTAACTGAACTCGAGTTAAAACCAAACTATTCCTATTATGCACGAAAAAAACAAGCATTAACAGTAAAATGAATAAAAATTTCATTCATTTGATTATGTATATCCTGATCATTTATAAATGGAAAAGGACCCGGCTCCTGCCGAGTCCCAAGGACGAAGGCCCAGCCTTAAGTAGAACACGTCCAAATCATTTGATTAACACCAAAAAAGCGGGAAATTTCCCGCCTTCCTGAAAAAATTATCTACGTAGACCTAATTTGTTAATTAGTGTACGGTAACGAGTAACGTCTTTGTTACGTAGGTAAGTTAAAAGATTACGACGTTTACCTACCATTTTTAGAAGACCGCGACGTGAATGGTGGTCTTTTTTGTGTGTGCGTAAGTGATCGTTCAAGTTGTTGATTTCTTCTGTTAATACTGCGATTTGAACTTCTGGAGATCCAGTGTCAGTATCGTGAGTTCTGAATTCTGCGATAAGTTCGTTTTTGCGTACTTGTGTAATTGCCATGTTATTATTCCTCCTAAAATTCTGTAAAATCACCTATTACCGAGCCAGCGTCGGAGTCTCGACTAGCCAAGCAATGGTTATTTTCATACATACAATAGAATACATGTTTTTCATCAAAATTGCAAGTCTTGTCTTTTATGCTTCAAGCTTTGCAAAATAGGCTATTGCATTTTGCTTATCCGTTTCGATCTGAGCGACCAATGCTTCAAGTCCGGAAAATTTCTGCTCACTCCGAAGTCTTGTATGCCATTCAACCGAAACCTGGTCGCCATAAATATCTCCCGAGAACTCCAAGGCATGGACCTCTACAGTGGGATATTTAGGTTTTTCTTCGTGGAACGTAGGTTTGTATCCGACATTGCAAACCCCATTATACCATTTACCGCTTATTTTGATCCTGACTGCATACACGCCTGCAGCAGGGAAGATATAATCGTCACTTACTTCAATATTAGCGGTGGGGAAACCCAACTTCCTGCCCCGCTTTTCACCGTGAACGACATGACCTTTCGTTAAATAGCGTCGTCCAGCCAAATGATAAAAGTCGGAAAAGTTGCCATTACCCAGAGTTTCCCTGATTCTCGTCGAGCTAACCTTTTCATCTTCAAGTGTCTGTTTTGCAACGACTGTCTGCGAAAATCTGCCCTGTGCGTAAACAGGCAAATCTTCCATCGACCCTTGACCATAGCGACCGTATGAATAATCAAAGCCTGCAACTACATGACGGACATTCAGCCCGGCAATGTATTCGTCAACGAACCGTTCCGGCAGTACTAAAGCAAATTCCTTGCTGAAATGGACAATGAATAAATAATCGATCCCCATCGACTCTATGATATCCACCTTATCTTCAAGTGGAGTGATATAGCGGATATTTTCCGTTTTCCTACCCAGTACTGCAGAAGGGTGCGGGTCAAATGTCATGACTGCTGACTTAAGATTCATTTCATCGGCTTTTTGCTTGGCGGCTTGAATGACAATTTGATGGCCTTTATGTATGCCATCAAAAAATCCAAGCGCCATTACAAGCTCGGGAAAATCATCCGTATTAAATTGATGAGGATGCTCTATTGCGATCACTTTCACCTTTCAATCTCCTCTTTCCGGCGGTAAAACGGTCTATAATTCTTGTGCCAATACTTTTACAGGTTTAATTAATCCCTCTTTTGTCGGATGTATTTGATAAATGGCAATGGCCTTATCTGCTGGATCGACCATCACAAATGGCATTCCTTTTTCAACAACAACATCCTTTGTTTGTTCCAATACCGCGCCGTTAAGTACTTTCTTTGCTACTTTATCACTAATCTGAAATTTGGGCAAATGAAATAATCCCCGTTCCAAAGGCAACAGAAATTCATCCGTTTGACCATTTTCCATGAACTCTTCCACTTCAGAAAATGTGAAACAGTCCTCCTGCTTAAAACCTGCTGATTCAATACGCGTCAAGTCTGACATATGAGCAGGAAAACCCAGTTCTTCACCCATCATGACTGCAAGTGTCCGAATATACGTTCCTTTGCTGCAATTTACGCGAAAACGAAAAGATATGGTTTCCCCTTTAAATTCAGAACGATCATCGAGAAGGGTAATATCATAGATGGTGACCTCCCTTGTCGGCCTCTCCACATCTATCCCTGCACGGGCATATTCATATAGTTTCTTCCCGTTTACCTTTACCGCTGAAAACATCGGCGGCGTCTGTTCAATTTTTCCAGTCAATGATTCAAGCACTTCCAGAATCCGTTTACGCTGAATCACTTGATCAATCTTTTTCTCTTCGACTTTTTCGCCGCTTGCGTCTTCAGTTGTCGTCGAAAAACCAAGGGTCACTTCCCCTTCATAAGCTTTACCGGCTTCTGTCAGATATTCGGCTATCTTTGTTGCCCTGCCAATACAAATAGGTAAAACCCCTGTTACATCAGGATCTAAAGTACCTGTGTGCCCAACCTTTTTTGTCTTTAAAATCTTTCTTAATTTAAAAACACAATCATGGGATGTCAATCCCTTGGGTTTCCATAATGGAAGAATACCGTTCACGCTTTCACCTCATCTTTTATAAAACACCTTAAACGATTATGAATCCCGTCCCGAAAGGTGTTTTTCCTTTTTTCATATTCGGTTTCAAAAAAAAGAGACCGACTTCAAGAAGTGCAAAGCACTTATTGAGTCGGCCTCCTTTTACTGCTTGCTTATTCCTCGTCTTTTTCAGCCGGTTTATCCTCTGAATTGATTTGGGAAATCAACGACTCGATACGATTACCATAATCGACCGATTCATCAAATTCAAAAAACAGCTCAGGGGTTTTGCGCAGGCGGATTCGCTGCCCAATTTCTGAACGCATGAATCCTTTTGCCTTAGCTAGACCTTGCAGGGTTTTCTCCCTTTGTTCCTGGTCACCCAAAACGGAAATATAAACTGTTGCCTGTTGTAAATCGCCTGTAACCGCGACATCCGTCACTGTAACAAATCCGATTCTTGGATCTTTAATTTTTCGGCCGATAATTTCACTCAGCTCTTTTTTCATTTGTTCGCCAACACGATTTGAACGAAGGCTCATAATATCACCTCGATAGCCTAAAGCCAGTCTATATCTGTTATTGTTCGCTCTAGTTCCGGAAAAGAATCTAGAAATTTAAGGGCATTTTGAAGTTCCCGTTCAGTAGCCTTCCTTGAGGATGTTACGGTTACGATTGAAATCTTTGTCCGCTGCCATAAATCCTGAAAATCGGTCTCTGCTACAGAAATATTGAACTTCTGCTTAAGCCGTGTCATGACACGCTGGAGCACGGCCCTTTTTTCTTTTAAAGAATGGGTGTCATGGATGATGCATTCACATTGGACGGAGCCAACGATCATTTACGTTCGATCTCTTCCATTACATACGCTTCAATTACATCGCCTTCTTTAAGGTCGTTGTAATTTTTAATCGTAATACCGCACTCATAGTTCGTTGCCACTTCTTTAACATCATCTTTAAAACGTTTCAATGCATCAATTTCACCTTCGTAAATGACGACACCTTCACGAATTAAGCGAATTCCGCTATCACGTGTAATTTTTCCTTCTGTAACGTAAGAACCGGCAATCGTGCCTACCTTGGATACCTTGAAAGTCGTACGAACCTCAGCCTGACCGATAATTTTTTCTTCGAATTCAGGGTCAAGCATCCCTTTCATAGCCGACTCGATCTCTTCGATCGCTTTATAGATGATGCGGTGTAGGCGGACATCAACATTTTCTGATTCAGCTGCACGCTTCGCATTCACGTCAGGACGGACGTTAAATCCGATGACGATTGCATTCGAAGCTGTAGCAAGGATGATGTCAGACTCTGTAATGGCACCAACGCCTATGTGAATGATTTTCACTTTAGCGCCTTCCACTTCTATTTTATTCAGGGAAGCGGCTACTGCTTCCGCAGAACCTTGAACATCAGCTTTTAGAATGATGTTCAATTCTTTAATTTCCCCTTCTTTCATTTGTTCGAACAAAGTATCTAGGGTTACACGGGATTTCTCATTACGTTGTGAAGCAAGTTGTCTCTGTGCACGCACTTCCCCAACTTGACGGGCCGTTTTCTCATCTTCAAAGACGATGAAACGATCGCCGGCTTGCGGCACTTCGTTCAATCCAGTGATTTCAACCGGTGTTGAAGGACCTGCATCCTTAACACGGCGTCCAAGATCGTTGACCATCGCACGAACACGTCCGAATGTATTACCGATAACAATCGGATCCCCGATTTTCAACGTTCCGTTTTGAACAAGCAATGTGGCAACCGATCCGCGCCCTTTATCCAGGCGTGCTTCGATAACCGTTCCATTTGCTTTACGAGCTGGATTCGCTTTATACTCCTCCACTTCACTGACAAGAAGAATCATTTCAAGTAAGCTATCGATACCCTCACCGTTCTTAGCTGAAATTGGTACGAAAATTGTGTCTCCGCCCCATGCTTCAGAAACTAAACCATGTTCTGTCAATTCTTGCATGACTCGGTCCGGATTGGCAGCTTCTTTATCCATCTTATTGACAGCGACGATAATTGGAACTTCTGCCGCTTTAGCATGGTTGATCGCTTCAATCGTTTGAGGCATAACGCCATCATCCGCAGCGACGACAAGAATGGTGATATCGGTAACTTGTGCACCGCGGGCACGCATTGTTGTAAACGCAGCATGACCTGGTGTATCAAGGAATGTTATTTTCTTATCGTTAACTTTAACTTGATAAGCACCGATATGCTGAGTGATTCCGCCCGCTTCGCCTTCAGTGACTTTTGTATGGCGTATAGAATCAAGCAAAGTCGTTTTACCATGGTCAACGTGCCCCATGATCGTCACGACAGCCGGACGTTCGATCAAATCTTCAGAAGCATCCTCAGTGACAAGTGATTCAAGGTCTGTTAGATCGACACGAATCTCTTCTTCGGCCACTACACCGTATTCCGCACAAATCAATTCAATTGCATCTTTATCCAAAGTTTGGTTGATTGTTGCCATAACACCAAGCATAAAGAGCTTTTTAATGATTTCAGAAGGTTCACGGTGAAGTTTTTTTCCAAGTTCCATAACCGTCAAAGACTCATAAAACGTAATTTTCTCTGGAAGTTCTCTTTCTTTACGTTTTGTAACAGGTGCCTGAGGCGCTTGTTGTCTTTGTTTATTATTTTTATTCTTGTTATTGCGACCCTTGTTGAACTGGCCGCCAGTTGGTTTTTTCGTCCCTACAGGTTTAACTGGTGGTTTCTTCTTCAGTTTTTCTTTATTGACAGTGCTCTTTTCATCCGCTTCGGCTTCGTACTTCGCAACCGTAGCGTTAGCTTTTGGCTCTTGGCTTTTATCTTCGTTTTTAGGTTTGATTGAATCGTTTAATTTATTTACAGTTGAATCGTCTAATGCTGTCATATGGTTTGTTACCTCTATATTCATTTCTTTAAGTTTATTTATTACATCCTTGCTTGAAACGTTCTTTTGTTTTGCATATTCATATACACGCAATTTTGTCATACGTTCACCCCCGTAAAATTTAATCGAGCAGCGTTCGGAGTTTTTGTGCAAAACCTTCATCCAGAACTGCGACGGCAACTCTAGCATCCTTACCTATCGCATGGCCGAGCAATGACCTGCTTTCGACTCTTTTTAAAGGAACCTGATAAAATGCGCACTTATCAGATATTTTTTTTTCAGTGTTTTTTGAAGCGTCCGCGGATAAAATAACAACTTTGGCATTACCGCTTCTAATCTCTTTAACCACTAATTCTTCACCCGAAATTAGCTTGCGTGCTCGATTGGCCAAACCTAATAGAGACATCCATTGTTGTTGTTGGGTCATGGTGTTAGTTTTTCTCCTTATTCACTAATTCGAGCAATTGTTCATAAAGGGAAGAATCGATTTGGGTACTAAGGTGATTAGCCAGCACATTTTTCTTTTTGGCCAGCTCGATAACATCCCGATCAAGAGTCAAATAAGCTCCCCTTCCAGATTTCTTACCGGTCGGATCCAGGCTGACTTCCCCTTCTTTAGATCGAACGATGCGAATGAGTTCTTTCTTCGGCTTCATTTCGCCTGTTGCCACACATTTACGCATCGGGATTTTTTTTCGGTTATTCATCTTTTTTCACCTCGAATTACTCGTTATCCTCTTCGAAATCTGTTTCCTCTTCAGTAACATAACTATCTCTGCTCAAAAGGAATTCCTGTTCTTCCACAGGATATATACCAGCTTCGCGAGCTTCCGTTTCACTCTTTATATCAATTTTCCAGCCTGTAAGCTTGGCAGCTAAACGGGCATTTTGTCCACGCTTACCGATTGCCAGGGAGAGTTGATAATCCGGAACGATTACAGTCGTCGCCTTATCCTCTTCTTTAACAATGACCTCAAGTACTTTTGAAGGGCTTAAAGCATTCGCAACGAAAATGACCGGATTCTCCGACCATTTGACGATATCGATCTTTTCACCTTTCAATTCGTTGACGATGGCCTGAACACGCTGGCCTTTTTGGCCTACACAGGAACCGACAGGATCGACTTCTTCGTTATCGGAATGCACGGAGATTTTTGAACGGTCGCCTGCTTCACGGGCAACTGACTTGATCTCGACTGTCCCATCGAAAATTTCAGGCACTTCGATTTCGAATAAACGTTTTAAAAGGCCAGGATGTGAACGGGATACAAAAATTTGCGGACCCTTGGAAGTCTTTTCAACTTTAGTGATGAAAACTTTAATGCGGTCATGCGGTTTATATTGTTCATTCGGCATTTGCTCATTCACCGGGAGCAAAGCCTCGATTTTACCTAAGCTCACATAAATGAATCGGGAATCCTGGCGTTGAACGATACCAGTCATGATATCCTCTTCACGATCGATGAATTCGGCATAAATGATGCCCCGTTCCGCTTCACGCACCCTTTGAGTGACGACTTGTTTTGCTGTTTGTGCAGCAATACGGCCGAAATCCTTAGGTGTTACTTCCATTTCGACAACATCCTCTAACTGATAGTTGGGATCAATTGCTCTTGCTTCTTCAACAGAAATTTCCAGACGCGAATCGAACACTTCGTCAACAACGTCTTTTCTGGCAAATACACGCATTGTTCCTTTACCAAGATTCAAGTCGATACGTACATTTTGTGCTTGGTTAAAGTTACGGCGATATGCCGATATAAGGGCAGATTCAATCGCGTCGATCAAAACCTCCCTGGAAATTCCTTTTTCGTTTTCTAAAATATAGAGAGCATCCAATAACTCATTGCCCATGGTGATCCCCCTTACGGATATTTAAATTAATGATTTGCTTGACTTAAGCGAAGGTAATCGCCAATCTTGCTTTGGCTACCTTTTCGAATGGTATGACGATCGTTTTCTTTCTTGTCTTGATTCTGACTTCGAGTGTCACTTCTTCACCATCGAAACTGGTTAAGATTCCTTCGAATTCTTTTTCATCTAAAATGGGCTCGTATGTTTTTATGTAAACATTTTTACCGATAGCATTAAGGAAATCCTTCTCTTTTTTCAGAGGCCTTTCAGCTCCGGGTGATGAAACTTCGAGAAAATAATTTTGTGGAATCGGATCAACCTCATCAAGCTTTTCACTGAGTTTTTCACTCACATTTCCGCAATCATCAATATCTACGCCTGTTTCTTTATCAATGTACACTCGAAGGAACCAGCTTTTACCTTCCTTCACATACTCCACTTCGACTAATTCAAGCTGCAATTCTTCTAGAATTGGTAATGCTAATTCCTCTACGACTTCCGTTACCTTTTTACTCATTTGTTTCCTCCATACGTGCGTTGTATGCGCTTGGTTTCGGATTCAAAATAAATGGTCATTACAACACGAAAGAGTGGGTTTCCCCACTCTTGCCATTGGTTCCTCTTAGTATTTCCAATAAAAATATACCATAATCAAGATATTTATGCAAATATCATGTCTGTTTCTTCCTTTTTGAAATCCGTTTCCTCTTTAAAATAAAGATAACTGATTTTGTTCAGGCAATGACTCCAGACAGCCTTGTTTATCAAGGTATTCAAGGATGGTCTTCGAAACCTTACCCCGCTGTTGAAGGTCTTCTTTGGAGAGGAATTCACCATTCCCCCGCGCGTTGACGATATTGATCGCCGCATTCGTTCCAAGACCTGGAATCGAATTGAAAGGAGGAATCAAAGTATTTCCTTCAATTAGGAATTGATCTGCACTGGATTTGTACAAGTCCACTTTAGCGAATGAATATCCTCGTTCACACATTTCCAAAGCTAGTTCAAGAACCGTCAATGTATTCTTTTCCTTTGTGGATGCATCCAATCCCTTAACCATGATTTCTTCCATTTTTGCTTTGATAGCTTGCGATCCCCGTGTCATGGCGTCGATTTCAAAATCATCGGCACGTACTGTGAAATAGGCCGCATAGTATAATAAGGGCAGATGCACTTTAAAATAGGCAATCCGGACAGCCATTAAGACGTAAGCTGCAGCATGGGCTTTCGGGAACATGTATTTAATCTTCTTACATGAATCGATATACCATTCCGGCACCTCATTTTTCCTCATTTCCTCTTCGAATTCCTCCGAGAGCCCTTTCCCTTTACGTACAGATTCCATGATTTTAAACGCCAGGGAAGGATCGAGACCTTGATAGATCAGATAGACCATAATATCATCCCGGCAGCCAATAACCTCACTTAGTGTACAGATCCGGTTGTGGATCAGTTCCTGTGCATTGCTCAGCCATACATCCGTACCGTGGGAAAGGCCTGAAATCTGAACAAGCTCGGAAAAAGTAGTAGGTTTCGTATCTTCAAGCATCTGCCGGACAAAACGCGTACCAAATTCCGGGATGCCAAGCGTACCCGTTTTACACATGATCTGTTCTTCGGTAACCCCTAAAGATTCAGTACTGCTGAATATTTTCATTACTTCCGGATCATCGGTAGGAACGGTCTTTGGATCGATGCCACTTAAATCTTGAAGCATCCGGATTACAGTCGGATCATCGTGTCCAAGTATATCAAGTTTCAAAATATTATCGTGAATGGAATGGAAATCAAAGTGAGTTGTTTTCCACTCTGAATTCCGGTCATCCGCAGGGAACTGAATTGGTGTGAAATCATAGATATCCATATAATCCGGAACGACGATGATTCCGCCCGGGTGCTGTCCAGTCGTCCTTTTCACACCAGTACAACCGGCAACAAGGCGATCGGTCTCGGCTCCGCGCATATGGATGTTATTATCAGAGGAATACCCTTTTACATATCCATAAGCCGTTTTTTCAGCTACCGTACCAATCGTTCCGGCACGATATACATATTCTTCACCAAATAAGACCTTCGTATAGTTATGGGCCTTCGGCTGATATTCACCGGAGAAGTTCAAGTCGATATCCGGAACCTTATCCCCTTTAAATCCAAGGAAAGTTTCAAACGGGATATCATGCCCGTCTTTTGTATAAGCGATGCCACAATCGGGACAGTCTTTATCGGGCAGGTCAAACCCGGAACCTACAGAACCGTCATTGAAGAATTCGGATTTCTTGCACTCAGGACATACATAATGCGGCGGAAGAGGGTTCACCTCTGTAATTTCAGTCATGGTGGCAACGAAAGATGATCCAACCGATCCCCTTGAGCCAACTAGATAACCATCATTCAATGATTTTTTAACAAGCTTGTGAGAAATTAAATAAATAACGGCAAAACCGTGGCCGATGATGCTTTTCAATTCTTTCTCAAGACGGGCTTCCACGATTTCCGGCAGGTTTTCTCCATAAATCTTCCTTGCCATGCCATAACTCATTTCACGCATCTCTTCATCTGCACCTTCAATTTTAGGTGTGTATAATTCATCCTTGATTGGCTTGATTTCTTCAATCATATCAGCGATTTTATTCGTGTTGGTTACCACGACCTCTTTGGCTTTCTCGGAGCCGAGGAAGGAGAATTCCCGCAGCATTTCATCTGTTGTCCGAAAATGTACGTCAGGAAGCTTATGACGATTCAGCGGGTTTGCGCCGCCTTGTGAATTCACAAGGATTTTACGGTAAATTTTATCATTCGGATCCAAATAATGCACATTTCCCGTGGCTACGACTGGCTTGTCAAGCTTTTCACCAAGCTTGACGATATTGGAGATGATCGTTTCTAATGATTTATCATCCCGTACATATTCAAGCTCAATCAAATGCTGATACACTTCCTTCGGATGGATTTCAAGATAATCGTAGAATTCGGCGATATCGACGACTTCCTCAAAACCCTTCTGCATCATCCCTTCAAAAACTTCCCCTTTATCACATCCCGATCCGACCAGGATTCCTTCACGATACTTTTTAAGTTGTGAGCGCGGTATTCGGGGCACACGATAGAAATAATCGATGTGTGATATTGAAATTAATTTAAAAAGGTTTTTTAAGCCAGCCTGTGTTTGCGCGATCAACGTACAATGGGACGGCCGGGAACGCTGGTAAGCATTTCCTTTACCCATATTGTCATTAAGTTGATCATGATGGGTAATCTCCTTTTCCATTGCATCCTTCAGCATCTTCAGCATAAGGTAACCAGTAGCTTCGGCGTCATAAATGGCCCTATGATGCTGTGTCAAATCAATATCGAACTTTTTACATAATGTATTTAACCGGTGATTTTTAAACTCCGGATATAAGAAACGGGCAAGTTCCAATGTATCAAGCACAGGATTGGAAGCTTTAGGATAACCCAAGTTTTTATAACCTATATTCAAAAACCCCATATCGAAGGCTGCGTTGTGGGCAACCAGAATCGCATCGCCCGCCCAGTCCTTGAACTTTTCCAGCACTTCCGAGACTTCTGGAGCATTTTCTACAAGATCATCAGTGATTCCAGTCAATTCTATCGTCGTATTGGATAGTGGGTGATGCGGATTAGCAAATGACTCGAATCGATCAATGATGTCACCGTCACGGATTTTCACTGCAGCAAATTCAATGATCGTATCATAAACGGCTGACAGACCCGTCGTCTCTACGTCAAACACAACATAGGTGGCATCTGCCAAAGCGATATGGGCCTCATTATAAACGATGGGTACACCATCATTTACAAGATTCACTTCGACGCCATAAAGGATTTTGATACCATTCTTTTTCCCGGCACTATAAGCTTCAGGGAATGATTGTGCTCCCGCATGATCTGTAATGGCAACAGCCTTATGCCCCCACTTTGCAGCCTGGGCAACAAGCGCTGAAGTAGGTGTCACTGCATCCATCGAGCTCATTGGGGTATGCATATGCAGTTCTACACGCTTTTCTCCTTCTGGGGCCTTATCCTGCCGTCCTTGTTTAGAAATTTCATTTATATCATTTGCGATCATTACAAGGTCACGTACGAATGTATCATTTTGGATGCTTCCTTGGGCACGTACCCACATCCCTTTTTTCACTCGGGCAAGTATGGCAGCATCTTCTTTATCACGCGAAAACATTTTGACCAATATCGAGCTCGTATAATCCGTGACTTTAAATGTCAGCAGGCTTCGTCCGCTTCGCAACTCACGCACTTCTGCATCAAATACGAATCCTTCGATAGCAATCCTGCGCTCTTCATCGATAATTTGTTCGATTCTGCGGAAATCCGCATCTTCTTTAATCGTATAGCCAATTTTAACCGGTCCTTCGTAGACGCCATCGTCGCCGCCTTTTTCCGATTCTTTCTTCTGCATTTCCACTAGCGCAGCAAGTCCTTTTTCCGCGTCTTCCTTTTGTTTCTCTTCCAAAAACTTTTGGTAATCAGGATTCGACACCGTTTCCTTCACTTCCGCTTCAAGTGTCAACGGAGGAAAACCGAATGTTTGGTAGATATTCGAAATGATGCCGGAGTATTTTCGTTTCAGCTGACCAGCTTCCGTATCATTTCGGGCGCTTACGATAAGCTTATATCCATTTACCGTTGGCACTTGTTCATTCAGGAGCGATAACAGTGCTGGAGACATGCCTTCAAGCTCGCCAATGCAGTTTTTCCAATACTCTTTTACCAATTGTTCGGTCACTTGCGGATTGGCCACATTCAAGTTGAATGTGACCTTTGCAATATGGGAAAACGTACTTGCTAGATGAGTAGCAAGTCTTGTATGAACACTGCAAGGAATCAATGCAGGTATATTAAAGGCAAAATGCCATGTTTTGGACTCCCTCTCGATTGAGAGTTTATCAATTTCGGCACCTATGAAATAATTTACAAAGGCATCCTCGGTCAAGTCCATTTGCTGGAGCAAGAGTTGAAATCTCTCTCTACCGCTATTTGGATTTTGATCCATTCCCTCTCTCCCCTATCTACTATCTCTTTAGATATTATTCACTATCATTTTCTTTTTGATATCAGAGGCTATTATAACATATCATGAATGTTTCACTAGTATCCAAATCCATGAAAAGGAAAGGCATCATCCTATTGAATGATGCCTAGTTCCCCCATTTTTAAATTATCCCAGTATTTCGTGGAGCTTTTGAGTTAGTTCAGCTCTTTCAAGTTCAAGAACCTCACCCGTTTTGCGGATTTTCACTTCGACAATTCCGTCGGATGCCTTTTTACCAACAGTCACCCTGACAGGAAGACCGATCAAGTCGGAGTCTGCGAATTTTACGCCCGCACGTTCTTGACGATCATCCATTAGAACTTCCATGCCTTGTCCCTTTAAATCTTTATATAATTCTTCTGCCAGGGCAGCCTGAGCCTCATCCTTCATATTGATTGGAATCAAATGGACTTGATATGGCGCTAAATTCTTTGGCCAGACCAATCCTTTTTCATCGTTGAATTGTTCAGCGACAGCTGCAAGTGTACGGGAAACCCCAATACCATAACATCCCATGATCATTGGCTGCGACCGCCCATTCTCATCCAGGAATGTCGCATTCATAGCTTCGGAATATTTTGTTCCTAGTTTGAATACGTGGCCTACCTCAATCCCTTTGGCAAATTTAATTTTTCCGTTTCCGTCGGGTGATGGATCACCCTCTTGGATGAAACGAAGATCTATATAATTGGCCACATTAAAATCACGAGCGGGATTGACGTTCACATAATGGTGGTCTTCCTCATTTGCACCACAAACTCCATTAACCATGGCTTCAACGGCAAGATCCGCAATCACTTCCACTTCAGAAGTGACATTTATTGGTCCAAGAGATCCAATTGCACATCCCAAGACTTCCTTCGTCTCATTTGGATCGACCAAATCAACGATTGAAGCGTTAAAGAAGTTCTTCAGCTTGATATCATTGACTTCATGATCTCCTCGTACCAAAACTAGCACATACTTTTCATCCACTTTAAACAATAATGATTTTATTAGTTTCGCTGCATCAGTATTCAGGAATGAAGCAACTTCTTCTATCGATTTTTGACCTGGTGTATGAATTTTTTCAAGTGCAATTTGTTCTTCGCCGCTTTTTTCATATTTTACATTCACAGGTGCCATTTCAATATTGGCTGCATAATCGGAAGTATCCGAATAAGCGATGGTATCCTCCCCTATTTCAGACAGGACCATGAATTCATGTGTATCCTTACCACCCATTGCCCCAGAATCGGCAATGACCGCACGGAAGTTCAACCCACAACGGCTAAATATATTCGAATATGCCTCATATAAATTTTTATATACAGCATCCAGGCTTTCTTGATTAGCATGGAAAGAATAAGCATCCTTCATGATGAACTCACGTCCACGCAGCAATCCGAAACGCGGTCTTTTTTCATCACGGAATTTGGTTTGGATTTGGTAAACCGTCAATGGAAGACGCTTATAGGATTTCACCTCATCGCGAACTAAACTGGTTATCACTTCTTCATGCGTGGCACCAAGCGCAAATTCACGGTTGTTGCGATCCTTAAGCCGCATCAGCTCTGGACCATAAGTATACCAGCGTCCAGATTCCTGCCAGAATTCGGCTTGTTGTAAAGCCGGCATCAACAGTTCCACTGCACCAGCATTTTCCAGTTCTTCCCGAACGATCGCCTCAACCTTTTGAAGCACCTTTTTTCCAAGCGGCATAAAACTATAAACCCCGCTGGAATTTTGTCTCATAAATCCTGCACGCAATAGCAGCTGATGACTTTTGATTTCAGCATCTGCAGGCACTTCCCTCAATGTAGGGATCAACGTCATACTTTGTTTCATATCTGCACCTCTTCAATATTTCCTTTAAATTACTTAGCTTCGGTAAATTTGATACCGCAACATTTTAATACGGTCATTTCATACAAAAAAGAATTTCTGGTCATTCAGAAAAGCTAATTTAATATACTCATTCTCGATTATACTTACGATTTCCCTAGAAAACAAACAATTTCCCCAAAACGATTAAAAAACTAGGAAATCCCTTCAGATAAGAAAACGGCCAACAGATAATTCTGCTGGCCTGTTTTTGCATTATCCAAACATGTCTTACAGGAAGAATCGCTGGATGTCATTCCAGGTAACGACGATCATCAATAACATCAGCAAAGCAAAGCCGATGAAGTGGACCATCCCTTCTTTTTGACGGTCAATTGGTTTCCCTCTTAAGAATTCGACCACAAAGAATAACAGTCTTCCTCCATCCAATGCCGGCAGCGGAAGCAGGTTCATGATTCCCAGGTTAATGCTGAGCAGCCCTGCCCATTTCATTAACGTGAATAAACCTTGTTTCGCCACTTCCTCAGTTGATTTATATATGCCTACAGGACCAGATAAACTGTCAATCGTAAATCCGCCCGTTACAAGATCACCAAGGATGATGAAGATTTGTTTTGTCCAAAAATACGTTTCTGTAAAACCATATTGTATAGCTTTAATCGGTGCTTTTTCAACCGGAGGGTAAACACCGATAATCCCGATTTTCTTCCCTTCCCTTTCCACTTCTTGTGGAACAACCGGTACTTCTAATGTTTTCCCGTCCCTGTCAACGACGAACTCGATCTCTTGCCCAGGGTTCTTCTGAATGCTTTCCTGAACATCTCCCCAAGTGGAGACTTCCGTCCCTTCTATGGATTGAATGACATCTCCCGATTTTAAACCGGCATTTACAGCCGAACCATCCGGAGTCAACTCACCAAGTTTCGCTTCATCCACCACGACACCTTGAAACAGGCCGATCAGCACAAAAATGACAAAAGCCAAAACGAAATTCATTGCCGGACCAGCTACAATCGTCAGAAAACGATGCCCAAGCGATTTTGAGGCAAATTGCCGGTCAAAAGGAGCAATCTGGTTCTCTACACCATTTTCAACGATCACAGCTTCTTTATTGATGGTAAACGTTTTTAGTGTATCTTCCTCGCCCTCTTCATAACCAGTAAGGATCAGTTTATGGTCAAGGTCAATCACTTCAACTTCCACAAGACGAATATCAGGATATTTATCTTTATTGTTCAAAATGATCTTTGTAACATTCTCATCATTATCGAACATTAACCCCACCCGATAGCCGGGTTTCAATTCTATATTTTCTGCATCTTCACCGGCCATACGCACGTAACCGCCAAGAGGAAGCAATCGGATGGTATAAACGGTTTCCTTCTTTTTATATGTGAATACTTTTGGCCCGAAACCGATTGCGAACTCACGGCATAAGATTCCTGCTCGCTTTGCAAACACTAAGTGCCCAAGCTCATGGAAAAATACTAGAGCTCCAAAAATGATGATGAACGCTATAATCGTTTCTAAAGTCTGCATGTTCCGGTCACCTATCTTTCACTAAAGATTCTATATACTGCCTTGTCATATTATCGACTTCCTGAATCGTTTCTAAATCTGGAAGGGCTATGACGGAATGCTGATTCAGCGCTTTTTCAATCAATGTCTCAATTTCAAGGAAGGTTACCTTTCCAGATAAGAACGCAGAGACTGCGGCTTCATTGGCGGCATTTAACACAGTAGTCATCGTTCCGCCCATTTTACCTGCTTTATAAGCGAATTGCAAACAAGGATATCTGGTGAAATCCATATCCCTAAAATGCAGTTTGCCTGCTTCAGCAAGGTTCAATCGTTTGCGACCTGCCAGCGGAATACGGTCTGGATAAGTAAGTGCATATTGTATCGGCACCCGCATATCCGGTGTCCCCAGTTGTGCTATCACGCTGGAGTCATGAAACTCAACCATGGAATGGATGATGCTCTCCTTATGTAGCAATACATCAATTTTATCGTAGGGAAGATCGAATAGCCACTGGGCCTCAATCACTTCCAAACCTTTATTCATCATTGATGCTGAATCGATCGTGATTTTAGCTCCCATTGACCAGTTCGGATGGTTCAGTGCCTCTTCCACCGTTACATCCTTCAATTCTTCCCTGGTCCGATCTCGAAAACTGCCTCCTGAAGCAGTAATGACAAGACGTTCTATATTTTTTTCCTTTTCACCTTGCAGTGCCTGAAAAATAGCGGAATGCTCACTGTCAACCGGCAGCAATCTGACCCCCGCTTTTTTTGCTTCACTTATGACCAAATGACCTGCCGTCACCAACGTCTCCTTGTTGGCGATTGCAATATCCTTTTTAGCCTTTATTGCTTGAAGTGTCGGATAAAGACCCACGCTTCCGATGACGGCATTGACCAATATCGTCGCCTGACCATAAACAGCAACAGCAGTCAATCCCTCATCCCCATACATGAACTCGATATCTTTGCGGTTGGAGAATTCACATTTCAAAACATGATAATCTTCTTCCGTCTGGACTGAAACCAGTTTCGGTTCAAACTCTTGTATATAAGTCCTGACCAATTCTATATTCTTTCCAGCAGAAAGCGCCACGATCTTGAATTGATCTGGATGGGACCTAACTACATCCGCTGTTTGTTGACCAATCGATCCTGTCGCGCCCAAAAGGCTGATATTTTTCAAATTGTTCATCTCCTAATTCATATAACGCTTGCCTATATTTATATTATAAAACATGCAATAAATGCAAAATCGGTAAAATGAAGATCACACTATCTAGCCTGTCCAAAATTCCACCATGTCCCGGGAGAAGCTTCCCTGAATCCTTTACGCCATAATGACGTTTATACGCCGATTGGACGAGATCACCCAATTGGCCGAATACCCCAATGATTAATGAAATCAATAATAATTGTAATAACGTGTAATCAAGGCTGGAGAAGGCGTAAAATAGAACACCCACCACCATCGCGGATATTAACCCGCCGATAAATCCTTCCACCGTCTTGTTTGGACTTATTTCCGGCCACAGCTTTCTTTTACCAAGCGATTTACCAATGAAGTAGGCTCCGGAATCAGTTGCCCAGATCGTAAATAGGGTAAGCAGGATATAAATCAGCCCCAACCCCAAAGAGTCACGTGTTTCAAATAGGAAGTAGAAACCTATGCCCAAGTATAGGATTGAAATCACTAGAAAGCCTGCGTCATCAAAGGTAAAACGGTTTTTTGAAACGACTGTATAAAGTAACAGCAGCAAAACCCCGATTAAGAATACTTGAACTTTATCATAATTAATTTCTGCCAAAAAAGCGGTATGCTCATTAGGCAATAAAAGCACCCACAATAATATGTGAGAAAGAATTGCTTCAAAAGAAAGTACACGTAACTTTTTCATTTTCATCAGTTCATATAAACCAATTGAACCTAACAGATAAACCGTCAGTAAAAAGGGAGTGCCCCCTAAAATGACTAGTGGAATGAAGATAGCGGCAACTGCGACCGCCGTAATAATTCGTTGTTTCATTATTCCATTTTCCTCGCCTTCTACATTAAACGCCACCGAATCTTCGTGAACGCTTTTGATACTCCTCAACTGCCTGCAATAAATGCTCTTCACTAAAATCCGGCCACAGCACTTCAGTAAACCACAGCTCCGTATAAGCAGACTGCCAAAGCATGAAATTACTTAAACGGATTTCACCGCTTGTACGGATCAGTAAATCAGGATCCGACAAATGTTTGGTCATCAGGTAACTGGATACCATTTCCTCCGTTACATTTTCCTTTATTATACCATTCTTAGCATCTTGAATGATGCTATTCACTGCAGAGACAATCTCCCCACGGCTTCCATAGTTCAGGGCAAAATTCAGAATCATCCCATCATTGTCTTTCGTGTCTTCCATTGCCCGTTTAACGGCACTTTGAGTATGTGACGGAATGAGTGACAAGTCCCCAATCGTTTCAACTCTAACATTTTCGGAAATGAGCTCGGGTAAAAAAGTCCCAAGAAATTCCTGGGGCAGCTTCATCAAAAAGTCAACTTCACTTTTCGGACGTTTCCAATTTTCAGTGGAAAACGCATAGACCGTCAAAGTTTTGACCCCTAATTTATTGGCAACTTTCGTAATTCTACGAACGGTTTTCATTCCTTCATGATGACCCGCCACACGTGGCAATGCACGCTTTTTGGCCCAACGGCCGTTCCCATCCATAATGATGGCGATATGCTGAGGAACATCAAACTGTTTAATATGCTGAATCCTATTTGTTACATCGGAAGAAGCATCTTTTTTAACGAAACGCTTCCAAAGTGAATACATATGTTAGTCCCCCATCAGGTTGTACTTATCTCTCTACAAAGGCAAAGTTTTTCGTGCACTATGTATATCAAGCTTTCTGCCGCTTAAAAAGAATCTATATTATAATATCAAAAAAAAACTGGTTCTCATATTATTATTATGAAAATTATTTCTTCATTAGAAGCTTGAAAGGGAGAAATCATTCCTTATTTTTTTCTAAAACCGATTATGACTGCCATGAAAAATGCAAAAAAAGGACCACCTCCAACGTTTGCATGCAACATACTAACTCAAGGAGTAATCATTATCGGAGAAACCTTATTATAACAGTTTTCTCCTTTAAGCACACCTATATGTTAGCACCAAGACATGACCCAGTATGGATTCGGCCCTCTTTATTTAATCAATACTTCAATGGAAATTATACTTCCAAAATTTCTTTTTCTTTATCTTTTGTAATTTCATCGATTCTCGTGATATTGCCATCTGTCATCTTTTGGATGTCATCAGCATAGCCACGTAAATCATCTTCAGTGATTTCACCACTTTTTTCAAGCTTTTTCAAATCATCATTAGCATCGCGACGCACATTACGGACAGCTATTTTCGCCTCTTCCGCTTCTTTTTTCACAACTTTCACAAGCTCTTTTCTGCGCTCTTCAGTTAACGCCGGGATGGCTATCCTGATGACCGATCCATCATTAGAAGGATTTAAGCCTAAGTCTGATTTCAAAATCGCCTTTTCGATTTCACCCAATACCGTTTTATCATATGGTTGAATGACTAATAGTCTGGCTTCCGGGACAGAAATACCAGCCACCTGATTAACTGGTGTCGGCGAACCATAATAATCAATCGAGATTCTATCAAGCAATGAGGCATTTGCCCTTCCGGCACGGATGCTTGCTAATTCACGTGTGTACGCTCCAATGGCTTTTTCCATTTTCGTTTTCGCATTCGAAATAACTTGTTTCGGCATCTTTTATTTCCCCCTTACAATAGTTCCAAGCGTTTCGCCTAAAACGGCCCGTTTAATATTACCTTTTTCCATGATCGAGAAGACGATCAATGGAATATCGTTGTCCATGCATAGTGAGGACGCAGTTGAATCCATTACTTCTAACCCTTCTTTAATCACATCAAGATAGGAAAGTTTATCATACTTCACTGCATTTTTGTCTTTAACCGGATCTGCATTGTATACGCCATCCACATTATTCTTCGCCATCAAGATGACATCAGCTTCAATTTCTGCAGCACGCAGGGCGGCAGTGGTATCCGTTGAGAAGTATGGATTACCTGTACCAGCTGCAAAAATCACCACTCTCTTTTTCTCTAGATGCCTGATTGCACGGCGTCTAATGTATGGTTCTGCGACTTGTCTCATCTCAATGGAAGTTTGCACGCGCGTTTCAATTCCAAGCTGATCAAGGCTGTCTTGTAATGCCAATGAGTTCATGACTGTAGCCAACATCCCCATATAATCGGCATTAGCACGATCCATGCCCATTTCACTGCCTATTTTCCCGCGCCAGATGTTTCCGCCACCGACAACAACAGCCACTTCCACATCAAGCTCAGCCACTTCCTTGACTTGTTCAGCAATGGATTTAATCACTGCAGGGTTAATTCCAAATCCTTCTTCACCGGCTAATGCTTCACCACTTAGTTTTAGAACGACACGTTTATATTTAGCGTTACTCATGAGAACCTCCAACTATGTAATCTTTTCATTCGTTCATCATGCTTTCTTGCAATACTGCCAAAAATTCATGACATTTCAAAAAATAGGGAACACAAGAGTGTTCCCCATTATTAATTATCTGACAATTAGTCTTTTTTAACTTGGTTCATTACTTCTTCAGCGAAGTTTTCTTGACGTTTTTCAAGACCTTCCCCTACTTCATAACGAACGAATGATTGGATTTTTCCACCTTTTGATTCAACGAATTGTCCCACTTTTTGATCAGGGTTCTTAACGAAAGCTTGTTCGTTAACACAGATTTCTTCGTAGAATTTATTGATACGTCCTTCAACCATTTTCGCAACGATTTTTTCAGGTTTTCCTTCATTAAGAGCTTGCTGCGTAAGAACTTCGCGTTCGCGTTCTAATTCGCTAGCATCCACTTGGTCGCGAGAGATATATTTAGGGTTAATTGCAGCAATATGCATTGAAACGCTTTTAGCTGCCTCTTCGTCAGTTGTACCTTCAAGAACTGATAGTACGCTGATGCGGCCACCCATGTGAAGGTATGCACCAAATGCATCGTTATCTGTTTTAGAAACGACTTGGAAACGGCGAAGAGTTAATTTTTCCCCAATTTTAGCAACAGCAGCATTGATATGATCTGCAACTTTTGCTCCATTTTCCATTGTTTGCTCAAGAGCAGCTTCAACGCTTTCAGGTTTGTTCGCAAGAAGGAACCCAGCCAATTCCTTAACAAGAATTTGGAAGCCTTCGTTTTTAGCAACGAAATCAGTTTCAGAGTTCACTTCAAGAATAACCGCTTGGTTTCCTTCAACAACGATTGAAGTTAAACCTTCAGCAGCGATACGGTCGCCTTTATTAGCAGCTTTTGCAATTCCTTTTTCACGTAGGAAATCGATTGCCTTTTCCATATCGCCTTCAGTTTGTACAAGTGCCTTTTTACAGTCCATCATACCGGCACCAGTTTTTTCACGCAATTCTTTAACTAATTGTGCAGTGATTGCCATAATATATATCCTCCTCAAATTAAATGCAGTTTATTCAATCTTTACCCATTATTGCCAAAAAATACTTGTTATCATCAAAGAAAATAACGAGCTTTGACAATATTTTCGAAAAACATCCACATTTTCAGTCAATATGACGGAACTAAACCAGCAGATGATTTTCATCCCTTAAAAATCGCCCATACCTTTTAAAAATGACATTCCGTACAGTGATTTTATGTATGTTTATTTAGTGCAAAAAAAAGGGATAAAAGGCATTATCCTCTTATCACCTTTTTTCTTACTGAATAAGCAACCTTTTTTACTTATTAAGCAGTAGTTGTTTCAGTTGCTGTTTCTTCGCCTTGTTTAGCTTCTAAGATAGCATCTGCCATTTTACCTGTTAATAATTTAACAGCACGGATTGCATCGTCATTCGCAGGAATAACTACATCGATTTCATCCGGATCACAGTTTGTATCAACGATACCAACAAGTGGAATGTGTAATTTGTGTGCTTCCGCAACAGCAATACGCTCTTTGCGTGGGTCGATAACGAAGATCGCATCTGGAAGAGTCTTCATATCTTTAATACCGCCTAAGAATTTCTCTAAGCGATCCCATTCTTTTTTAAGTTGGATAACTTCTTTTTTAGGAAGGACTTCGAAAGTTCCGTTTTCTTCCATTTTTTCGATATCTTTAAGACGAGCGATACGTTTTTGGATTGTTTCAAAGTTTGTTAAAGTTCCACCTAACCAACGTTGGTTTACATAGTACATACCAGAACGGATAGCTTCTTCTTTAACAGATTCTTGAGCTTGTTTTTTAGTTCCGACGAAAAGAACAGTACCGCCGTTAGCAGCTAGTTCTTTCACGAAGTTATAAGCTTCTTCAACCTTTTTAACTGTTTTTTGAAGGTCGATGATGTAGATGCCGTTACGCTCAGTGAAGATATATTTCTTCATTTTTGGGTTCCAGCGACGTGTTTGGTGTCCGAAATGCACACCAGCTTCAAGCAATTGTTTCATAGAAATGACTGACATTTTAGTTCCTCCTAAATGGTTTTGTTTTTCCTCCGCACCGATCATTTTCATACAGAAACTGTCGTAACAGCACCATCTGCAAGAATCACGGGGCGTGTGTATTAACACCATTTCATAATATATCATAATGACTCTGCACAATCAAGAGATAAGTTTATCTATTCATGCGAAACTTTAGTAATAGCTCTATCTCCGTTTGACCGCGACCTAACTTTTTGGCGATTTCAACTACTGAATGTCCTTGATCCGCTAACATATCCACTTTTTCATTTAATGACCGTTCATTTAACGAAGCCTGCAGCATGTCCGAAAATTCCATGGCAGCCGATGCAAGTTCCAATTTGTCCTCGACTTTTACGGGTAAAGCATTGGCCTCATTTTCTTCAGGCATTATTTTATAAGCGATAATCGCCTGCTTTTTAGCGGCGGCACGACTTCCCGCTTTATACTCTAGCAGAATGTTTTGTTCTTGTTTTTCTTGTTTTTCTTCCTTAGTTTCTTTGATTGAACCATGTTCTTGTCCTTTTTGTCCATGCTCAGGATTCATCGCCACCGAATTGTTGATTGCCTTTACCAGTGTCTCGTTGTCCTCCTTTATCTTCATTAAATAACCAGACAAAAGTTGTTCCATTTCTCCAATGACGGCTTTTTGGTCTTTTTCCAACTTACTTAAACGATTTTGCCGAAGATATAAAACGATGATGGCAAAAATGGTGAATATGTTCAATATAAACAACAGAAATATAAAAAATGCTGACATGCTGCCTCCTAATTAACCGGGATAGTCAATCCTGTTACCTTTAACGGATGGGGATCTTTTTTCACTGTTGTTTTTTTCTTGATTACTTTCCCTATGCTCTTCTTGACAACGTACAGTTCGAAGATTCTGTGATTTCGAAATATTTATTGATGAAGGTATCCCTAAAAATTCTATCAAGTTGATTTATAGGGCTTTCTTCAATCAATAGGAATCTCTTATGACTTCCAAACTCCATAGCCTCTTCAATGAAAATATCTTCATTAAATCTTTTGATCTTGCATCGTGTTTCTTAATTTATAAATCGCTTTCGAGTGAATTTGGGATATCCGTGACGTAGATAAACTCATCACTTGTCCGATTTCGGTTAACGTCAGTTCTTCTTTATAAAAAAGCTGTAAAACCAACTGTTCTTTTTCATTTAGGGTTTCAATGACTTTGGCTAATTCCTCATACAGTTCATCCCTTAACACATGTTCCTCAGGTAAATCCGCCTTTTTATCTTTAATATGAAAATTCACGCTTTCTTTATCGTCCTCTTGGGGATTTTCATCCATAGATAGTACATTGGCAAAGAAATTCTCATTTAATGCAGCATATACTTCATCTTCCGGAATATTCAATTCAGCGGCAATTTCATTTGGCGAAAGGTTCCTCATGTATTGCTGCTCCAGCTTCTCTATTGCAGATTCAATTTTCTTGGCTTTATCTCTTGCACTCCGTGGAAGCCAATCCTCTTTTCTTAATCCATCTAAAATGGCACCACGAATTCTAAATGATGCATATGTGTCAAACTTGAGGTCACGCTTCGTATCAAAACGTTCCAGGGCATCGAATAACCCCATCATCCCTAAACTCCTTATATCATCCCGGCTCACATTTTTAGGAAGACTTACTGAAATACGTTGAACATGGTACGATACGAGAGGTATGTATTTCTTTACCAAAATGTCCCCGGCTAGCGGATCTCTGCAATCCACCCAATTTTTCCAACATAACTGCTCTTCTTCGATGGTCAGATGAGACATTGGACATCCTCCTAACATTGTTATACGATTTGTGATCAATACGGCCCTTAAAGCCATACATGCAATAATAATTCGGTTGCAAATACATCTGTCATATTTTGGTTTTTATAGAGTCAAATCCGATCCTATATGTTTTTAGTCCCTTTTGTAACGGTCCGTATATTTAGCAGACAATCATTTAAATTGAATTCAATCGTTCTTCCGCTATTCCCGCCAACATCTTCGGCAACGATTCTAATCCGCAAGTCAGATAACCCTTTCCGGACAGCTTCCACATTCCGGGGTCCGATTCTCATTAAATCCCCTCCGGAGGCAAATTGAAACATTTGTGCTCCGCCAGCCAGCTTCGCTTTTAGGAATGGCATTCTTGCGCCTTCTTTTACTAATACCTGCACTAATTCGTTTATCGCCGTATCTGCAAATTTGGCAACGTTGATCTGTCCCGATTTAGCGAGTGAAGAGTCTGGAAGCATGATATGGGCCAAACCTGCAATTTCTTTTTTTTCATCATAAATCACAACACCGACACACGATCCCAAACCTGAAGTACGAATCGTATAGGGAGGTTTTATTATATTCATATCAGCTATTCCAACCTTAACAACCTGGACCTTTACCGATTCAGTCATTAGGTGAGACTCCTAAGGCGGAAAAAATGATATCAAAAAATTCGGGATCAGGTAATAAAAAGAAATGACCACTAACCGAGTCAGCAAAAAGCTGGTCATTTTCAAGTACAGTTTCAATGACGATGGCTGCGTCACTTACTTGAGATAATTCCAATAACCCATAACTGATCGTTGCCCCTACCATATCGATGCTCAAGGAAGGAACGGATGGATAGATATTCAATCGGGTAAAATCAGAAAGGGAAGAGAGATAGGATCCCGATAAAATATTCCCTAATTCCTGAAGGCAAGAGAGTGCCAATTCAGTATAGGGTGCGGATTCCATCAAAAAGGTTTCATCACCAGTCATCCTACGAATCAAGTATTGGGCTACAGGTAGTGAAAGGATAAAAAACATACTTCCTGAAGCATCACCTTCTATTCTAAGAAAAACGCTGGCCACGACGTGATCGGCCCCGCCAGCCATTTCCATCATTTCATCAAAGGAAACGATTCGGACATTAGGAACATTCATATCAATTTTCCTATTAAGGATGGCAGAAAGTGCAGTTGCTGCGTTTCCTGCACCTATATTACCGATTTCCTTCAAAATATCGAGCTGAAGAGTGTTGATTTTCTCAATGAACGACATATGATTATCCTTCTCTTAACATATTTTCAGTCATTTCAAGACTTAAGGCCTTCTCCAAATTAATCAGGACAAGCAGTCGCTTTTCAATTTTAGCCACTCCGCTAATGTATTCTGAAGCCAAATGTCCCACAACTTCAGGCTGAGGTTCGATACTCTCCACTGGAATATCCAAAACATCATTGGCAGAGTCCACTATTAACCCCACCTCCATATCATCCAGAATGACGATGATAATCCTTGTTGATTCATCGTATTCCACCTCTTCAAAATCAAAACGAACCCGTAAATCAATAATTGGAGTGATTACCCCCCTTAAATTTATGACTCCCTTAACGAATTTTAAAGCCTTTGGAACCCTGGTAATATGCAGTAGCTTTTCAATGCCGCTGACCTTATCCACTGGAATTGCATATTCCTTATCCTTTATTTGAAATACGATTACTTTCATATCCTCCGACATCTATTCCCCTCCTTTAAAAAACTAATGATGATTGTGAAGTCTTGACGAAATCTGCATCGACACGGTCGAACCATCTCAATACCTGCACGATTCATCTATCATTCAATGAATCAATGTGTTGCAATCTATGATTAATGCAACTTGACCATCACCAAGTATCGTAGCCCCGGATATGGCAAATGCACTGGTTAAATAATTGCCCAATGATTTCAGAACGATTTCCAGTTGCCCGATAAATGAATCTACAACTAATCCCGCTAATTTATCACCTTTTCTTACAATGACCACAGAGAGGGACTCTTCTTCTTCCTGATTGATAGGAACTTCAAATATATCTTTCAAGAACAGAAGCGGCAGAACCTTACCCCTGAAGTCAATGACTTGTTGATTATGGGCATTCATGATATCTGCTTTTTTTATGATTGCTGTTTCTATGATGGAAGAAAGCGGTATGGCATATTTTTCGTTTTGGATGGCAACCAGCATGACAGAAATTATGGACAATGTAAGCGGAAGCTGAATAAGGAAGATGGATCCTTCATTTTCTTTGGAATCGATCGTCACAAATCCACCAAGGGACTCAATGGTATTTTTAACTACATCCAGCCCCACACCGCGTCCCGATACATCTGAAATGGTTTCCGCTGTCGAGAAACCAGACGCGAATATCAATTCATAGATTTGCTTATCCGTTAGGGTGGCGGCAGTTTCCTTAGTTAATATCCCATTGGATAGCGCCTTGTTCAAGACTCGATCTTTATTGATTCCTGCGCCGTCATCCTCGATTTCAATGAAAACATGATTACCGCTGTGATATGCTTTTAACAGGATTTTCCCTTCTTCATTCTTCCCTTTCGCCAAACGTTCTTCGGGTGTTTCAATTCCATGATCCATGGCGTTCCTTATCAAATGTACGAGAGGATCACCGATTTCATCAATGACTGTACGATCAAGTTCCGTTTCGGCACCGTTGATTTCCAAATTGACTTTCTTGTTTAAGTCCCTTGCCAATTGACGTACCATTTTAGGAAAACGATTGAATACAGTTTCCACGGGCACCATCCGCATATTCAATACGATTGTTTGTAAATCACTGGTTATACGGGACATTCTTTCTACTGTTTCATGCAATTCTTGATTATCCAATTCACTGGAAATTTGATCAAGCCTGCCTCTATCGATTACTAGTTCCTCGAATAAGTTCATCAATATATCAAGCCGCTCAATGTTCACTCGAATGGTCTTGCTTGATGCCGTCTTAACGGGTGCCTGTTTTTTCTTATCATCATATTCCGTTGGAAGCTCGGCATTATTTGTCTCTTGTTTTGGGATTTCAGTAACTTTATAATCTTTAGAATGGGCGGCATACCGCAAATGTTCAAGATTAAGTGCATTTACAACAACTTGATTCACTTCTGAAACCTTCATGATTTTATTCTTTATCTCATCACTCGATTCCCTTGTTACCACCGTGATGGTAAATCGCTGATCGAATTGCTCTTCTTCCAAAAGTTCGACGGGTGGGTGTGACTTGATTACTTCACAGGACTTTTCAAGCACCTCAAAAACCATAAACACCCTGGCAGCTTTTAAAAGACAGTCCTCACGCAACCCTATCGAAATTTCGAAGCTGCTGAATCCCTGATCCTTTGACTGCTGTAGTACTGTAGTACTGTCCATTCAAATTCATCGTACTCTACAACAGTCATTTCCTCCTTTTCAAGGACGGCAGAAGCTGCTATCACTTCTGCAATGGTTGAAGAAACGGGCGACTCGCCTTTTTCAATCTTTTCCAGCTGATGGACAACCCCCATCACATTTCTTTTTCCATCTCCACCTTCAGCAATGGACATGACCATCGCTTCTAAATCATCTACCGCTAAAAATATCACGTCAAACAATTCAGGCGAAAGAACGATTTGACTGTTTCGGATCGCATCCAAAACATTCTCCATTTTATGAGTTAAATTGGCTAGATCCTCATAACCCATAGTTGCCGACATCCCTTTTAAGGTATGGGCGGAACGAAAGATTTCGTTTACAATCGAGAGGTCTTCCGGGTTCTTTTCGAGTACCAGCAACTGTTCGCTGCATGTTTGAAGATGTTCTTTACTTTCTTCAATAAATACCTCTAAATACTGATTCATATCCATACAATCTCACACCTCCACGTGTTAACAATAGCTTATTACCGCTCTAGCTATTTTTTCTACATCCTCTATGCTATCTATTAACTTGGTATTGATTGCTGCCTTAGGCATACCAAAAACGATTGAAGTCTCCTGTGATTCGGCTATCGCTTTTAAAGGACCCTTTTTTTTCAGCTTGGTAAGCCCCTTTGACCCATCCATCCCCATCCCGGTCATAATAACGGCTATTTTCGCATAATCATTCATTTCACTCACCGATTCAATTAGCACATCAACCGACGGGCGATGTCCATTACGCAATTCGGATTGATCCAAAAGGATTGCCCAGCTCATTCCGACTTTCCTCACTTTCAAGTGATAACCTCCAGGTGCGATGTAGGCGACACCTTTTTGAATCAGTTCTCCCTCTTCAGCTTCCTTCACTTTAATCTTGCATAACGAATTCAGGCGTGTTGCCAAGGATTTTGTGAAACCGGGGGGCATATGCTGGACAATGAGTATAGGAGCATCAATGTCTTCTGGAAGTCCTGTCAAGACAGTCTGCAGAGCTCTCGGGCCTCCTGTTGATGTACCGATAACTATTATTTTTTTGTATCCATAGAACCATTTTCTTCGATTTTTTTCATTTATTGACGATACTATTGAATCTATTTTACTATATTTTTCCCAAACGGATGGGCTTCTTTCAATATTTCTCGCATTTTTTTCTAGTATGTGAACATTTGCCCTGCTGGCAGCCATAACTTTTTCATGGAGTTCTTTCTTGATTTTATGTAAGTCCAATGAAATGGCTCCCGAAGGTTTAGCCACAAAATCAAAGGCTCCGCTGTTCATCGCGGCCAATGTATTTTCCGTTCCTTTTTTTGTTGTGCTTGATAACATGACTACAGCGGTTGGACATTCATTCATGATCCGGTTTAATGCTTCCAACCCGTCCATAATCGGCATTTCCACATCCAAAGTCACGACATCGGGTTTTAAAGTCTTTATTTTTTCTATGGCATCTATTCCATTCCTGGCAGTCCCGATGATTTCCATCCTGCTATCTTCTGCCAAAAACCCTGAGATTAACTTTCTCATAAATGCAGAATCGTCCACTATCAGCACTTTTACTTTATCCATAGAAGGAGACCTACTTTCCCAAAAAATATCTCTTTATATTTTGGAGGAAACGGCTTTTTTGCAAAGTCAATTCTTCCCCAAATGAATGATTTGCATATCTCGAAGCAATGTCCACGATGGCTTTGGATACATCAGCTTCAGAATCGAAAAGGAGAAAGGGCATTTGTTTGGCAACAGATTTGGGTACGATTCTATCATCTGGCAAGTAACCTAGAGCTACAGCTTCCAGACCTAAAAATTTCACTAGCGCATTTTGTAGCCGCTTAATCGTTTCATTGCCGTCTTTACTCGAGAAAACACGATTGCAAACTAGGAAGAATGGAATCTCTTTGTTTACTGAATGAATATATTTCATTGCGGAATATGCATCCATGATGGAAGTAGGTTCAGGCGTCGTGATAACGACCAATTCATCCACACATAACAGGAATTTCATGGAATCCTCAGTGATGCCTGCACCCATATCAAATAAGATATAATCGTAATTTGCCAGCAATAAACTGAATTCTTCATTAAAGCGGGTATACTTATCTTCATTAAGTGAAAAGAGATTCGTCATCCCTGTTCCTCCTGAAATGATTGAAATATTTCCCGGTCCTGACATAATGATATCCTTCAACCTACATTCAAAAAAATCAATAATACTGCAGGGCGAGTGTTCACCGATCAAAATATCAAGATTCCCCATACCGATATCCATGTCGAACAACAGTACCTTTTTCCCTCTTTGGGATAAGGCAATGGAAAAATTCAAAGAAAAGTTTGATTTTCCCACTCCACCTTTACCGCTTAAAACGGCAATCGTTTTGGCCATTGATTGATTTTGGCGGGCTTCCAATCTTCTTCGTAAATTCTCAGCTTGATCTTTCATATTTTTTAGCCCCAAAAGCCATTTTCATTAGCTGTGATGATGTAGCTATTTCAATATCGTCCGGTACATTCTGTCCATCTGTTATATAGGCGGCTCCTAATTTATGAGTGTGTATAAAATTGAATACAGGCCCGAAAGTGGAAGTTTCGTCCGCTTTTGTAAAAATGACCTGTTTAAGCGGTATGGCAGCAAACTGTCGATAAATATCTTCCATATCCTTCTGTTTAGAAGTCAATGACAGAACTAAATAGGTTTCCATCTCATCTGTAAAATGGATGATTTCATTAAGATCCTTAACATATTGCGCGTTACGGAAATTCCTTCCGGCCGTATCAATAAAAACAAAATCATAATGTGAGAAGCGTTCAGCCGCCCTTTTGAAGTCTTCCAGATTATAAGCCACTTCTATGGGAACGTTTAAGATCTTGGCATATGTCTTAAGTTGATCTATTGCAGCAATCCTGTACGTATCCGTCGTAATGAAAGCCACCTTTTTATCATGCTTCAACATGGTTTCTGCAGCCACTTTTGCCAGGGTCGTCGTCTTTCCCACACCTGTCGGGCCAACAAAATTAATATACTTTTTTTGCAGCCCGGTTTTTCCATTATCGACCTTTTCCAAAATCCCGAACATGGCTTCTTCCAACCAAACTTGAACCTCTTCATCAGTGGATTGTTGTTTAAAAACGAACCATTTTTCAAGAAGTTCATCCATGATTTTGGACCGAAGTGAACGATCCACTTCCTGCCCTGTTAGGTATTCATGCATTTTCTGCAGTTTCCCCGGATATTTTCGATCAGGAGAATAGACTTGCAAGCTCTTTATCATATCTTTCAAACCTTCGATTTCTTTTAATAAGGCAGCACTTTCCCTATTGCCTTCATTAGATTCAAGGGCATGACTTGCCATTTCCAGCTTTGATGGCAACTTCTTCGATTTTTGTTTGGTCACGGTTTGGTTAGACTGGGACATGGGGTCCATTGCTGCAATGACTTCAATATTCCTCTTCTTGAATAACCCTAAGAAACCACCAGTATATACAGCCTTTGAACTTAAGATTACCGCATCACTGCCTAGTTCCTCCCTTATTCGCTTCATTGCCTCGTTCATTGTTGGTGCCAAATATTTCTTTACTTTCAATCGAAATTCACCACCCCTACACTTTGTACTTCTACATTCGATTCGAGTTCATTGTATGAAAGAATCGGTACATTAGGAAAATAACGTTCAGTTAATTGCCGGGCATACATCCTTACTGCTGGAGAGCAGAGTAAAATCGGTTGGTGATCCATTAGGGTCAGCTCTTCCAATTTGGCTGCAATTGCCTCCAATATGGATTGCGATAGAGTTGGATCCAATGATAAAAAATTACCATGTTCGGTTTGCTGTACACCATCCGCGATGGTCTTCTCCACTTTCCCCGATAATGTTATGACTTTAATTCTATTTTCATCCGTAATAAAAGAATTCGTTATTTGTCTGGCTAAATTCTGCCTGACATACTCAGTAAGCAAATCTGTGTCAGTCGATAACTTGCCATAATCAGCAAGTGTTTCGAAAATGATCGGTAAGTTCCTTATTGAAACTTTTTCCTTCAATAATTTTGCCAATACCTTTTGTACATCTCCTATAGACAAAGGAGTCGGAGTGACTTCCTCCACCAGTATAGGTGCCGATTCGTGAAGATGATCGATCAATTGTTTCGTTTCCTGCCTCCCCAATAATTCCTGAGCATTGGCCTTTATGACTTCCGTCAAATGAGTGGATACAACGCTTGGCGGGTCCACAACTGTATAACCCAACAACTCGGCATGTTCTTTCATGTCATCCGTGATCCACTTGGCTGGTAAACCGAAAGACGGTTCTATTGTATCGATTCCTTCTATTGAATCATCCTCCATCCCCGGACTCATGGCCAAGAAATGATTAAGGAGCAATTCACCCTTTGCCATGACGCTTCCTTTAATCTTCAGCCGATACTCATTGGGATTCAACTGAATGTTATCACGTATTCTGACAACCGGGATCACGAGCCCCAATTCAATTGCAAGCTGCCTGCGGATCATGACGACCCTGTCCAGTAGGTCTCCCCCTTGATTGGCATCCGCAAGCGGAATCAATCCATATCCAAACTCAAATTCGATTGGGTCGACACTTAAAAGGTTAATGACGCTTTCTGGACTTTTCATTTCATCGGTTTCCAACACTTCTTCCATTTCTTGTATTTCACTTTCGTCCTGCTTCGGAATCCTTGAAATCGTATACCCACCAACGACTAATAAAGCAGCAATCGGAATGGTGAATAAGTCAGAAATGGGAGTGAATAACCCTAAAAGGAAAATGGTTGCTGCTGTTAGGTAAAGCATTTTGGGAAATTGAAATAACTGTTCAACAATGTCCGCTCCGAGGTTTCCATTCGAGGCAGCCCGGGTTACAACTATTCCCGTAGCTGTAGAAATCAATAAAGCTGGTACCTGACTCACGATACCGTCACCAACCGATAACATGGAAAAATGGACGGCTGCCTCTCCAAAGCTCATGTCCAATTGCATGACGCCAATGATCATACCGAAAATCAAGTTAATGATGACAATGATGATGCCCGCTATGGCGTCCCCTTTAACAAACTTACTCGCTCCATCCATGGATCCATAAAAGTCTGCTTCGTTACTAATTTTTTCCCTTCTGGCACGAGCTTCGTTTTCGGAGATCATCCCAGCATTTAAATCTGCATCGATGGCCATCTGTTTCCCTGGCATCGCATCCAGCGTAAACCTTGCCGCCACCTCCGAGACCCGTTCGGAACCTTTCGTGATCACGATGAAATTGATGATGACCAAAATGATGAATACAACTAATCCTACAAGCACGTTACCGCCGACTACAAATGAACCAAAGGTTTCTACAACTCCCCCAGCATCACCATATGTCAAAATGGCACGAGTCGTGGAAACATTCAACCCCAGCCTGAACAACGTCAGTAAAAGGAGCAAGGAAGGAAAGATTGAAAATTCGAGAGGCTCTTTCATATTCATCGTAGTCAATAGAACCAGCAACGCAAGAGAGATATTTAATAGGAGTAAAATACTTAACAACCAGGTTGGCAATGGAATGACCAACATGGCAACGATCATGATGACGCTCGATATAACAACTAAATCTCTTGCTCGCATGTTTTTTTCTCTCCTAACTAGCGGGTTACCTTATTACTTCTTTACAGTTTACCTTTGGTTTTATATACAAAGGCCAGTATTTCAGCGACCGCCTTAAAGAACTCTTCAGGTATCGCCTGGCCTAATTCAGCTTGATCATATAAAGACCTGGCCAAAGGCCGATTTTCCACCATGATCACATCGTTTTCTTTAGCAATGAATTTAATTTTCTGCGCAACAAAATCAACGCCCTTTGCCACTACATACGGAGCCTCAGCTTTTTCTTGATCATATTTTAAAGCAATGGCAAAATGCGTCGGGTTGGTGATGACCACATCCGCATCGGGAATTTCCTGCATCATTCTTTGAGCGGCCATCTGCCTCTGCTTTTGCTTTATCTTGGATTTGATGAGCGGGTCCCCTTCGGAATTTTTATACTCATCCTTAATATCCTGTTTGGACATCCGGATGTTTTTTTCAAAGTCATATTTTTGATACAAATAGTCTAATAGAGCAATGAACAATAAGGCCACAGCGGCATAAAATCCTACTTTTATCGTAATATCCGCCAATGTTGCCATTGCTTCTTCCACAGAAATCTGTGATAAGATCATAATCTCATCCATGCGCTGCCATAGTACATAAGAGGCAACAAAACCAACAAATGCTATTTTAAGAATGGATTTCAATAATTCAACAATGGCCCTCATTGAAAAAATACGCTTGAATCCTTTAATGGGATCCAATTTTTCAAGTTTGAACTGAATGGATTCAGTCGAAAACAAAAATCCGACTTGCATGACATTAGCCAATATCCCAGCCACTAACGCTGCTGCGAAAACGGGTCCCAGGATAAGGCCCATCTCCTTTAAAACCTCAATCATGATAATTTGCATATATTCCTCGTTGAATCTAGTCAAGGTAAAATGTTGCAGATATTCTTTCATGAGACCGAGCAGATGATTATACATGTACGGTCCCATAAGCAATAATACTGAAAACACTGCAAGTAAATTCACAGAGGTATTTACATCCTGACTCTTTGCCACCTGACCTTTTTTCTTCGAATCCTGACGTTTTTTGGGAGTCGCCTTTTCGGTCTTCTCACCTGCGAAAAACTGCAAATCCAACTGAAACCTCTCCACATCAAACGCCTCCAATCAACTGCATTAGATGACGCATGGTCAAAAGCAAGAAATTGAAGAGTTGAGTGACAACTGTCATCATCATCCCCATTACCAGTATGATAACCGCTAAGCCGGCAATGATTTTCACTGGAATACCGACAACGAACACATTTAATTGAGGGACTGTCCTGGCAAGGATCCCCAGCGTGACATCCACTAAGAAAATACTTCCCACTACAGGTATGGACATTTGAAAAGCAATCATGAAAGCTTTGCTGAAAGCTCTGGCCAAATATTCTATCAGTGCATGATCTCCGAATGGTACAAATAATTGGTCAATCGGGATGAACTGATAACTATAAAAAATTCCATCCAAAAGCAAATGATGTCCGTTAGTGCTCAATAGGAATAATAAAGCGATCGTATAAAGGTATTGTCCCATCAACGGGCTTTGTGCCCCCGTTTGGGGGTCGATGACATTCGCTATTGAAAAACCCATTTGAAAATCAATCAATCCGCCAGCGACTTGAACGGCCGACAAAATCATATACGCTGTAAACCCAATGAAAAGGCCAACAAGCGCTTCCTTCATGATCAATAAATAAAACGTCACATCCAATTCCAGAACCGGAGCATCGATGGTGTAGTACATGATCCAGGCAAGGAAGATTCCAAGCCCGACCCGATGTTGTACCGGTATAGAACGGTACGAAAAAATCGGCATGGCCACGAAAAACGTAGTGACCCGGACTAAAATTAATAAAAAGGCGGGAAAGTGCGGAAATAATTCCTCCATGCCCTACCCTACAAATCGATTCAGATTGCCGAATATTTCATTTGCATATGATAATAGGTGGCTCAGCATCCATGGAGCCAATAAAATGAGTCCCAATAAGACTGCGACGATTTTCGGAACAAATGCCAAGGTTTGTTCCTGAATCTGTGTAGTCGCCTGAAAGATGCTTACTACTAGTCCTACAATAAGAGCGATTACCATCAATGGACCGGCAATTATCAATACCATATAAATTCCTTTTTCTGCTATATCAATAACAAAATCTGCACTCATTTTTTCTCACCTGCTTAAAAACTCTGTAATAAAGACTTCACCACTAAATACCATCCATCAACAAGAATGAAAAGGAGGATTTTAAATGGCAGGGAAATCATGACTGGCGGCAACATCATCATCCCCATCGACATCAGAACACTTGCAACGACCATATCAATAACCAAAAAGGGAATGAAAATCATGAAGCCAATTTGAAAAGCTGTTTTGATTTCACTGATTGCAAAAGCAGGTACAAAGGCAGTCAAGGGAATGTCCTGTATCGTTTCAGGCTTATCCACCTTGGCATAATCCAAAAATAACGCCAAATCCTTTTGCCTTGTATGGGCACTCATGAATTCCTTGAATGGTATCGAGGCCTGTACATATGCCTCTTCTAAATCTATCTCTTCATTAAATAATGGGGTTAATGCCTTTTCATTCACTTCCTGAAAAGTCGGTGCCATTATGAAAAATGTCATGAAAAGTGCCAAGCCGACCAACACCTGATTCGGCGGCATCTGCTGTGTAGCTAGCGATGTTCTCACAAAGCTCAGGACAATGATGATTCTTGTAAAACAGGTCATCAAGATCAATATGCTTGGAGCCAGCGATAAGACAGTCATTAGAAGAACAAGTTTGACGGAAGTAGAGACATTAGTCGGATCACTGTTATTAAAAAACTCCATGAACTCATTCATTCATTGTCTCTTCCTTTCCTATCAAGCTCCTTTAACAGCTTTTTCCTGCTATCAGACATTTGATCAAGTTGACTTTTGAACTCTGCAGAGAAACTAGCGGTTTCTGAACCCCTTTTCTTCAACCACTTATTTTTCAACTTCATTGCAAGTTCCCCAGGCTGGATCATTTGATCGAGCTTATCGTTGTGATTTTTCAAAAGCTGTTCATATTCCTCGGGATCATCTATTTCTTTCAAAAGCTGAATATTTTCGCCGACCCCGATCACCAATATTCGCCCGCCGACCTTAACAAGCTGAACAGAACGGTTTGCACCAAGGGCCGTACCGCCTAAATTCTCCACTGAATTTGCCTTTTGATACGATTTACTTTTTTTATTAATGAACTTTAATAGGATATATAGAAGGGCCACTACAAAAATAGTAGCAAATATCATCCTCAGAAACTCCCAAACGGTTATCCCCACTTTGTCAGAATTCGTTGCCTGTTTGGTAGATTTCGAGTCTATTGATTCACCTTTATCCACCTTTAAATCATCTGGCTGTTCATAAACATCCTTCACTGTTTTTTCAAGATCTTCCGCATGGGCCTGTATGGCCCCAGAGTAGAATACTGCTATCATCAGTGAGAACTGAAGCCATTTTTTAATTAATACCAATATGAAGACACCTTCTTAACTTAATGCTTTATTTATGGCTTCCAAAACACGGTCTGCCTGGAATGGCTTCACGATAAAGTCTTTTGCACCCGCCTGGATCGCATCGATGACCATGGCTTGCTGCCCCATCGCTGAACACATGATGACCTTAGCTTGAGGATTTATCTTTTTAATTTCCTTTAACGCTGTAATACCATCCATTTCGGGCATGGTAATATCCATCGTTACAAGATCCGGATGGGTTTCTTTATATTTATCCACTGCTTGGGCGCCATCTGCTGCTTCCCCGACTATTTCAAAACCATTTTTAGAAAGGATATCCTTTATCATCATTCTCATAAATGCTGCATCGTCCACAATTAAAATTTTATTAGCCATTATTTTCGTCCCCCAAATTATTTTATTTTATTTAATCGTTCACTTTGGCTCATGATATCCGTAACACGCACTCCAAAGTTTTCATCAATCACCACTACCTCACCTTTTGCTATCAAACGGCTGTTTACCAGGATATCCACTGGCTCTCCTGCTAATTTATCCAATTCGATGATCGATCCGGAGGAAAGCTCCAAAATATCCTTTACGGAGCGTTTCGTTCTTCCAAGTTCCACAGTCACTTGCAAGGGGATATCCATCAGCATGCTGAGATTTTTCGTTTCAGGCTCCTGAAGCTGATAAGGCTGGAAACTAGTGAAACTGGCAGGCTGAACATTCACCGGCTGTCCTGTTGGTACGGATGAAACTCCAAAATGTTGTGGTACATTCGGTATTTGGTTCATGGGTTGGGTTTGATGACCGCCTTGTCCATAAGTTTCATTTACCGATCGATCAGTCCGGTTATCCTGGAATGGTGCCGGCTCCTGAGTCGGAATGTTCATTTCTGGATCACTCAGTGCTTTTTGCGTATTCATATCGGCAGGTTGGCTTTCGCCCGTCCCATTTAATAATTCAGAAACTAACCCTTTAGCAAACTCTAACGGCAACAATTGCATAATGCTGGAGTCAATTAAGTTACCGACACGGAGGCGGAACGAGATTTTTGCAAATAAATCTTCGTCAGGTATCGCATTTTCACCAACACCATTTAAAAAGTTAAGTAAATCTACGCTAGGTGGTGAAATATCCACTTTTTTACTGAAAATGGTCGACATGGATGTCGCAGCAGAACCCATCATTTGGTTCATGGCTTCCTGGACAGCACTCAATTGAATTTCCCCAAGAAGGTCAGAAGGATTCCCCCCATCTCCGCCAAGCATCAAATCTGCAATGATAGCTGCATCGCTCTGCTTGATTACCAGCATATTTATACCTGAAAAACCTTCTGTATATTGCACTTGAATCGCTACGTACGGATGCGGGAATTCTTCCGCGATCTGTCCCCTTTCAATTAAAGTAACCGTCGGGGTGGTGATATCCACTTTCTGATTCAACAACGTGGATAGAGCAGTGGCCGAACTTCCGAAGGAGATATTACCAATTTCACCGAGGGTGTCGAGTTCCATCATTGATAAATAATCATCAATCGAAAGAGGGAACACCTCATCCTCTATATCACTTGTACCTTTTAAAAGGGCATCTATCTCGTCTTGTGAAAGCATTCCATCACTTACCATCTTCGTCTCCCCCTTTCAAAATATCAAGAATCTGGATAGCATGTTTTTTTCCTACTTTTCCTGGCTGCCCGCTGTATTTCGGGATCCCTCCAATGGTAATCGTCAAAGGTTCATCGATTGCCTTATTTAAATCGATGACATCGCCAACATCAAGCAGCAAAAAATCCTCGATGGTAATGTCCGTGGAACCAAGTTCGGATATAATGGGAAGATCTGCGTTTCGGATACGCTTTTCCAAAATCATGATTTCCTCCGGGATTTTTTCCTTTTGGGAATTTTCCATCCAATAATGAGCGGACAACTTTGGTATGATCGGTTCCAATACGACGTGAGGAATGCAAACATTAATCATTCCGCTCGTTTCTCCGATTTGTGTATTCAAGGAAATGACCACAACTGTATCGTTGGGCGAAACCAGCTGCAGGAATTGTGGATTCACCTCGAACTCAGTCATCACCGGGTCTATGTCAACAATCGTTCCCCAAGCCTCCTGTAAATTCTCAAAAGCCTTCTCGAATAAATTCGACATGATTTTCGTTTCTATTTCCGTTAAACTATCCACCTTATTCACGCTTATGCCCCGCCCGCCCAAAACGCGATCCATCATGGAATATGCGATATTCGGGTTGACCTCAAGAATGATTCGGCCATCCAAGGGCGGCACCTCAAAAACATTAATGATAGTCATTTTCGGAATCGATCTGATAAATTCTTCGTATGGTATTTGATCTGCAGAAGCAACGGATATTTGGACATATGTTCTGAGCTGAGCAGAAAAGTATGTGGTCAGCAGCCTGGCAAAGTTCTCGTGTATCCTAGTCAAACTCCGGATTTGATCCTTTGAAAACCGAAGCGCCCTTTTAAAGTCGTATACTTTCACTCTTTTTTCTACTTCTTCTTTTTTTAAATCATCTGCATCCATTTCCCCTGTGGAAATGGCCGATAACAAAGCATCGATTTCATTTTGCGATAATATTTCCCCGGACATTAACACTCACCTCCAAAGCTTCCCCTTCTAATTTAATGAAGCAAGGATGTTCTTATTGCAGAATCGAGGAAGTTATATAAACCTTTTCAACTTTTCCTTCTTCCATTAATTCATTCATTCTAGTCTTTAAAGCTTCCTGAAGCTTTTCCTTGCCTTTTTTACCGGTTAACTCTTCCGCTTTCATTTCGGATAGTTCGGTAATGATGATATTTTTCACTTGAAAATTTCTTTTTTCCAACTCTTCTTTTGCTTTTTTATTTTCTGTTTGAACCATAAATGAGATTTTAATATAATCATTGCCGGCAAGATTCGTAGTAATTTCAGGAACCTCCACTGATGATTCCACAATTTCGTCAATGCTAGGTTTATCTTCGGCAGATGTGGGATCAGATAACTTTGTCACAACCACGACCGCTATGACACCAACAAGCGTTATAGCCACGAGTATAATCAACATAATAGTCAATAGGTTTTTTTTCATGAACTTTCCTCCACATCCTTACGAAAACCGAGAACATTAACGGTACGATAAAATTGTATGATAGCTGCAACCAGTTCCTCTTCCTTCTCTAGCACAACGATTTTCTTACCATTTGTAAAAGTAATGGTCGTATCTGGCAATGACTCGACTGTGTCTATGTACAATGCATTTATATGAAAGCATTTGCCATTGAGCCTTCTGACTTTGATAATGATATTTAGGAGCCAGAGCAAAAGACCTGGCTCCTCCCTCCCTTAACCTATCGTTTTAAGTTAACTAATTCCTGTAAAATTTCATCCGACGTCGTAATGATCCTGGAATTCGACTGGAAACCACGTTGAGCAACGATCATTTCAGTAAATTCTTCGGATAAATCCACATTGGACATTTCCAATGAACCTGATGCAATCACACCGCGCCCCTCACCTGCGATATTGATGTTTGCAGTACCTGAATTGATTGATTCCTGAAAAGTATTACCACCCGTTTTCGTCAAGCCTGATGCATTGGAAAACTTGGCAACGGCCAGTTGGCCTATGGTTGTGATAAGTCCATTGGAATAAACGCCATTTATTTCGCCTGACGAACCAATATTAAAACTTTCCAGTTTACCTTCTTTATTACCGTCCGGATTGACAAGAGCAGTGGTGGAACCTTTAACTTGAGTGAGGTTCGAGAAATCAAAATCCAAATTAACCTTTTGAACGCTTTCATCAACTGCTGCTGTATCCGAGTCATCCTCATTGCCGCTTGAAATGTTAATGGTTTGACCTGCCTGGGTTTTATCTGCTGCCACAATCTGACCATTAGCATCGAAATTCACTGAAGTGAACTGCTTTGGTTTAGTTGCTGAGGTATCCCCCAAAGCAGCAGGTTCTTCATCAAATAGCTCCCATTTATCATCACCGTTTTTTTGGAAAAAGATAGTTGCCGTTCGTTCTTTTCCCTTTTCATCCACAACTTTCATTTGCTGGCTAAATACGGTACCATCAATTGCGTCAGAAGCTAGATTTCCACTTACTGATATTTTAGTAGTGGTAATGGCAGGTAAAATCGCATTGACGTTAACAGCAACGTCGCCAATCGTTTTTGATCGTTTCCCGTTTTCATCAATCTTGTATGCCTGTACTTTCAAACCATTCGCGTTTACAAGCGTACCATTATCATCCAGATAAAAGTTACCTGCACGTGTATATGAAAGAGAATCACCTTGCTTGACGACAAAATAGCCATCACCGGATATCCCTAAATCAAGATCGCGGCCGGTGGTTTGCAGGCTTGACTGTGTATGGATCGTATCGATTGTAGCAATCGTGGAGCCCAATCCAATTTGTTTGGAATTGGTTCCGCCTTTATTGGCTGTTGCTGCACTTGCACCAGATACCGTTTGGTTCATCGCATCACTGAATGTCACACGGCTTTTTTTGAAACCATATGTATTGACATTGGCAACGTTATTCCCGATAACATCCAATTTTGTTTGTAAGTTTTTTAATCCGCTTATTCCCGAATACATTGAACGAAGCATGTAAAAGCTCCCCTTTCATATAACGACTGCTTCCGTCATTCCGCAGTCCAGGCTTCCTTTTCCAAGTCCAGCCTATTTATCTATAATTATGGTTCCATTGATTTTCGTGTTTGTGATGTTGCTTCATCTCTGTCCATGACCGTGATGACCTTGTTGTTTTCCGTGCTTACTATGAGTGCCGCATTAGCTGTAATGAAAAGAGCTTCGGTTACCCCCATCTTGTTGGCCTCATTGGCTTTATGGGCTATTTTGTCCCAAGTTTGCGGAAATGCTGTCGAAAGCCTTGTGGGATCATCTGCCTTTGCCTAAACTGTAATTTGGTTTGTGACATCAGCTCAGCGGAATCTGCTTGAAAACCAAGTTTATTCATATTCCTGCCCCTTAAGCTTCAGCGATTTTTATCAATTGCCCTGATGATAACTTGGTTTTGTTTTCATCATCCACTTCAATTTGCAGCTTGCCATTACTCATGGATACCGAGATTACGACAGCGGACGACTCTCCATTTTTTTCGTCCATCCAGGAAACGCGCTTGCCTATTAATTCACTTGCCGCCGTCAGGCTATTCGCCGTGGAACTTGTTTGTTTCATTGCTGAAATATTTGCGGGTTCAAGCTTTGTGCCATCTTCTAAAAGAAAATAAACACCATCCCCCTTATATTGGATGGATTTAACGATGCCTGTCCCTTCTTCTATCGCAAGGTCGTCATCTCCCTCATCCAATTTGTGCCAAGTTACTTCCTTTCCTACAAAAGAGTTATAGTCCATTAAACTATTTTGTTGATTGATCCCAATTATTTCTTCCAATTGGGCTCCCATATTCATCATCTGTTCCAGAGAAGAAAAAGTGGCCATTTGGGCGATGAATTCCGTATTATCCATCGGACTTGAAGGATCTTGGTTTTGAAGCTGGGTAAGCAACAATTTCAAGAAATCATCTTTTCCCAATGCATCCCCGGCTTTTCTGTTTTCAGTTTGAGATTTTGGTAATAATAGCGACGTATCGATGGTCCTCATTTTTTCACCTACACTTCCAGATTTAACAGAGCATCGGCAAGGGATCCCATAAACTCGCTTTCCGGCTCATCATTGTTTTCTTCCTTACTCTCCTGTTGTTCATTATGTTCTTCCGCATCTTTCTGGCTGAATTTCTCAGAGTTAAAAGCATTGAATGCCTGTGATATTTCAATTCTTTCAATTTGAATGTTTTGTCCGCTAAAGGCTTGTTTTAAACCATGAATCTGATTCTCCAGCATATCTTTGGCCTGGGCAGTAGTAGCCAGAATCTTGGCTGACAGCATACCATCCTTTTGAATCAACTCGATTCTTAGGGACCCTAAATGTTCAGGATTCAATCTGATCAACAGTTTATTTACACCGTTAGTTCCGCTAAAGTTAGCCTTACTTAAAATATTTTCAAATTGCTTAACAAACTCTTCTTGACTGACGGTTTGCTCACCTTTTGGAGCTGCCAAGACGAATTGTTCCAGCTTTGTCATGAGAAAAGGCATACCAGGCCCTTGATGTTTACCGCTATCCGTACTTTGCAAAGTCACACCGCTGCCCACTGTCCCGTCCTTATTTACCTTGTCACTCCCGGATAATTGCGAGAATGCGCTTTTCAATGTTTCTATGGCTTTAGTTTGCCCTTTCTCCAACGTGTTAAAAGATCGGTCAATTTCTGATTTAGACTGATTGGACAGCCATTTCTCCAGCTTTCCCGTTATCCCTTCAAGCAGGCGTTTCATTTGTTTCTGGATGGCCGCTTCATCTTGTGTCATATCCTTATTCTCCGAGAGAAGAGCTTGAATTTTCACCAGTTTCAAAAGATTCACCACACCAGATAAGGGGAGGTCTTGCCATTCTTCTTCGCTCAATACAGTAACTTTTTTCAGGATTGTATACAGTTCCATGACATTGGCAGATAACAAACTTTGTGGATTCAGGCTGAAGTCATCCACTTCTTGTTCTAAATCCAGTTCCTCGATGCTCGCTAAGAAATCAGCAAGGGCATCCTCATCATTTCCAGCTACATTTGTTAGGACCTGTAAAATATGGTTGTTGTCTTGTTGGTTTACTGTAGGGGCAACGGCTGCATTCTCTTCCCCTGTATCACTCAAACTTTCAAGTTTCAAAAAACCAAGCAAATCCTTTATTACAGACATTCGTCCTTCAGTGATGGCTGCCATATCCGATTGAATGGGGGGTTCTGCCCCCATGGATGATTGAAGGACGGAACCAAACCCTGAATTAGTTTGCTGATTTGCCTTAATTGGTACCTTTAGATTCAATGATGCCAAAGGAAGTAAAGAATTAATGGCTGAATTCATCTATTCACCTCCTCACTCTTTCCGCTTAAGAACCTTGTTCCGTTAGTTTCTTCGTTAATCTTGCAGCATCAGCTGTTGTCATTTGCTCCAAAACCTTAGCTAAAGTGGCTGCTTTCATACTTGAGAGAATTTCCACTGCATCTTCATCATTCATTTCTGTAATGATAGGTGCAGCTCTCTTGGGAGCCATCGTTTCATAAGTACGGATTATATCTTTGAACGCTTGTTTACTATTATTCTGACCATCCTTAAGTTGATTCATTTCTGTTTGAAGCTGCTGTTTTTCCGCTTCTGCCTTCTCAATGGCCTTGTCACGTGTATCAATGATGCCCTCAAGCTTTTCTATCTCTTTTTCCTTATTTTCAATCTCGGTTTCTAATTTTTCGAGCTTCATGGAAACTTTCTCATCATTCTTCGCTGATTTACCATTCTCTTCACCCTTTTGATCCGATTCAATGAAGGGTATTTTCGCCGACATTTCCTTTGCCTTTTCCACTACATTCACCCCTGCAACGGTAAAAACGATCAACGCTACAGTTACCGCAAAGATTAATGGAATGAAGATGACAAGAAACCATTGAAACTTGCTTATCTTGCTTTCTTCCAATTCATTAGATTCACTTTTTTTACGCATTCCATCACCTTACGCCTTTGCTTAAGTATTGCCGGATAGATATTTCATCCATTTCTTTGTTCTCAGCTTCCTTCATGACATCGAGAAATTCAAGAAAATCATTTTCTTTCATTTTTTCGTACTTTTTAACCTCGACATTTCTTTCCATTAATATATCCCGTTGAGTATTCATCTTGTATCGCGCTTCAATGACTTCCTGTTGACAGATGCTTAAGAGTTTTTCCAAATTGTCCATAAATAACTGATGATGACGAATATCCTGAACGGATAATCCATTTCGTAGCTTCTCCTGTTGAAACTCAAGCAACTCTTCTTTTTTCTTTAAAAGCTTATATAATTTTTCTGCCACTTCTTCAAATTTTTTTAAAGCGGCATTATATTTAGCTAGTGCATCGGTTTTTTCTTTTTCTTTGATGGACAGGATCTTCTCGAATTTATATTGATAAATCATCATTAATCACCTTTCTCCATCAATTCGACAAGGGCGTTGATACTATTAACTTTAGAAGCTTTTTCATGGGTTCCTTGCTTTAAAAATGAAATGATGTCCGGATAGCGTGTAATTGAATGATCAATTTGTTTGGAAGAACCCTTCTTATAAGCTCCTATATTTATCAAATCTTCCGACTCCATATAGGTTGATAAACTTGCCCGCAATTTTTCTGCAGCGTTTTTATGCTTTTCACCAACAATATTGTTCATGACACGACTAATGCTCTTTAATACATTAAGCGCTGGAAATTGTCCTTTATTGGCCAAGTTACGGTCCAGTATGAAGTGACCATCCAAAATTCCCCTGACAGCATCAGCAATCGGTTCATTCATATCATCACCGTCGACGAGAACTGTATAAAAAGCTGTAATGGTACCCAACTGATTTGTTCCCGTTCTTTCGAGTAACCTTGGAAGGATGGCAAAAACGGATGGCGTATACCCTTTGGTCGTCGGCGGTTCCCCGATGGCAAGCCCAATTTCCCTCTGGGCCATCGCAACCCTCGTGACCGAATCCATCATCAGCATCACATTCAATCCCTTATCACGAAAATATTCAGCGATGGCAGTTGCCGTCAAAGCACCCTTTATCCTCATCAACGCTGGCTGGTCAGATGTCGCAACTACAACGATTGATCGTGCCAGCCCTTCTGGTCCAAGATCTTTCTCAATGAATTCCCGAACTTCACGGCCCCGTTCTCCAATAAGACCGATTACATTTAAGTCCGCCGTCGTATTCCTTGCCACCATTCCAAGCAACGTGCTTTTCCCGACACCGCTCCCTGCAAAGATACCAACACGTTGTCCTTTTCCAACTGTTAATAAACTATCAATCACTCGAACTCCAACATCTATCGGCTCATTAATGGGAGGTCGTTTCATCGGATTCGGCGGATCTTGATCCACAGAAATTGTCGAGAGACCTTTTGGAAGCATAGAGTCATCTATAGGATGTCCCAATGGGTCGACTACTTTGCCAATCAGCCCACTTCCCACCTTTATCTCAAGGCTCCGTCCGCTCCCTTCCACGATACAACCCAGTGCAATATCACTAACTGCTGTAAACGGCATTAAAATAACCATTTCATCACGGAAGCCGACAACTTCAGCCAAGATTCTATTTTTCTTTTTTTGTATACCTGTATAGATATAACAAACATCGCCTACAGAGCTTTCAGGGCCTTGAGATTCTATCATTAGCCCCACGACACGTTTGACCCGTCCATAATGTTTGAAAGGATCAACTTCATCAACTAAGGCCAATAGGTCTCTAGTTTTCATCTCTACTCCCCTTCCAGCACTTCAGTTAGTTTCACTTTTATTTCCTGCAGCTGACTGTCGACACTGGCATCCATCCTTCCTTTTTCGGATTCAATGATACAGCTGCTTTCTTCAAGCTCATCATCCGGAAAGATATACAACTCGGTATCTTTCGGAAAGATTGCCATCAATTCATCTTTATGAGAAAGAATCGATTGATATTGGATCGGATGGATATGCAATTGCACTTCACGATAATCCCTCACCTCTTTGATGGCACTTTTGACTATGGATAAAAAAGACACTTCATCTTTTTCAAGCTGTTGCCCGATAATTTTCTCTGCCACTTTCAGGGCAAGATTCAAAATAACCGTCTCAGCTGATTCAATGTGGTGCCGATAATCTTTTTTAGAAGACTCTACCACTTCCTTAGCGAAGGCTATTTCCGCTGTAATCTCGTTATAACCCTTTTGAATACCATCTTCTACTCCCTGCCGATACCCTTCTTTTTGAGCTTGTTCGATAAACATTGCTTTCTCTTGATTCTCCCATTGTTCTCGGTCTTGCTGGATTTCGGCAGCAATCGCTTGGGCTTTTTGTTTAGCTTCGAGCAATAACGTTTCCGCTTCCTGTTTAGCATCATTGAGAAATTCATCAAATTGAAGATAATGAAGGTTTTTCCGCTCATCTGCATCATCATTTTGAAGAAAGTCGAAATGGCGAACTTTTATTGCAATCTTTTTGCTTTTCTCCTGGTTAGCCTGCTGGGATTTGATAATCCTAGACAATGATATCATCCCCTCCGCCGCGGGCTATCACAATATCACCAGTTTCCTCCAGTTTTCGAATGACGGCAACAATTCTTGATTGTGCTTCTTCCACATCACGCAAACGTACCGGTCCCATAAATTCCATTTCTTCCTGGAACGTTTCAACCATGCGTTTTGACATGTTTCGAAAGACGATTTCCTTCACTTCATCACTAGCCACTTTAAGAGAAAGTTTAAGGTCTTCGTTATCAGATTCCCTGACTACTCGCTGAATCGCCCTGCCATCAAGGGTCACGATATCTTCAAAAACAAACATTCGTTTCTTGATTTCCTCAGCAAGCTCCGGATCTTGGATTTCAAGTGCATCCAAAATCGTTCTTTCCGTTGAGCGGTCAACACCATTCAACACATCTACAACAGCTTCAACTCCACCAGTCTGTGTATAATCTTGGGTTACGGTCGCAGAAAGTTTCCTTTCGAGTATTTGCTCCACTTCATTGATGATTTCCGGAGAAGTGCTATCCATTAATGCAATCCTTCTTGCAATATCGGCCTGCACCTCTTGCGGAAGTTCAGACAATATTTGTCCAGCCTGTGTGGGATCAAGGTAAGACAGGATTAATGCAATGGTCTGCGGATGCTCGTTCTGGATGAAATTCAAGATTTGTCCAGGATCTGCCTTTCGTGCAAAGTCGAATGGACGAACCTGTAAGGATGATGTTAAACGGTTAATGATGGCAGTTGCCTGATCAGTGCCTAATGCTTTTTCTAGCACCTGCTTCGCATATCCTATCCCGCCCTGCGAGATGTAATCCTGTGCCAAAGCAATATTATGGAATTCTTCCAGAATTTCTTCTTTATCATGGGAGTCCACTTTCCTCACTCCAGAGATTTCAAGGGTCAATCTCTCAATTTCCTCTTCAGTAAGATGCTTATATACGGATGCAGAAACATCCGGGCCTAAGGAAATAAGGAGGATGGCAGCTTTCTGTTTGCCAGTCAATCCGGCCTTTTTTTTTCTTTCTGTCACTTTCCAAGCCTCCTAGTCTTCCGCTATCCAGCTTCTTAATAATTTTGCAAATTCATCCGGCTTTTCTTTTGCAAGTTTCTCCAATTGTTTTCTTTTTAAGGATGCTTCCGTTTCCTTCTCTTTGTTCAAATCCGGAACTTCGAATACGACCTCTTCCTCTTCAACCACGTACTCCTCTTCCATTTCAGCTTGTTTTCGGGACCGGAGGAATAAGATTAATAGAATGATAATGGCAAGTATTAGCACTCCGCCGACGATGTACGCCCAAATTGGTAACGATGGATTCGTTTCATCTTTTTGCACCTTCATTTTTCCGTTAAACGGCTGAACGGAAATCGCAATTTTATTATTAAGCTCCTCGTCCGTCAGTTCTTCCCCTTCAGCTTTTTTCTCGATTGTCGTGCGTATTATCGTACCTAGGATTTGTGTAATATCATCCACACTCTGTTGAGATAAAGAATCCGGATCGTCAGCTGAAGGCGGCTCGACCATGACTTGAATACCTAAATCTTTAACTTTATATGGGCTTTCGACTATTTCTTTCTTGATTCGGTTCACTTCACTATTTATCGTTTCATCCACTTTTTCATAATCACCGGAACCGTTTGTGCCTTCAGCATATTGGATTCCCAATGAATCTGAGGAATCCTCACTTTGCGGAACGCCTCCTGCCCCCGCTGCGTCCCCGCTATACGATTCATTGATTCTTTGCGCAGAAATCTCAATCCCAGCCATATTTTCTTCATCGACCGGTTCAACTAAATTCTCTTCCCGATTTTCTTGAGTGAAATCGATGTCTGTCGTGACTGAAACTACGACTTTGTCTCTTCCCATTATCGTTCCAAGCATATTTTGTACCTGTCTTTGAATATCGCGTTCTATTTCTTTTTTTATTTCGTTTTGGGTAGCAAATGCGGACGCAAAAGAAGAATTTTGTTTTTCAAGATCGAAGTACTCAAACTCTTGGTTCATAATGACGATATTATCTGTAGGGAGATTCGGAACACTTTTTGAGACAAGATGGTAAAGGGAATTGATTTGACTTTCCTCAAATTTATAACCGGGTTTCGTATTCAATACAATGGATGCTGACGCTTCCCCAGCTGAATCACTGACAAAAACTCCTTCATCAGGAAGAGTGATCATTACACTGGCATCTTCCACTCCATCAATCTTTTTTATTAAACTGGCCAATTCCGTTTGCATCGAGTCCAATTTAATGACATTGAATTCATTTTCAGTCATGCCGATACCGGCACTCTGACTAAAAAAGGAATAATCGATGCTGCCCGATTCCGGAATTCCTTCTGCTGCCAGTTCCACTTTAAGTGAATCCAGTCTTTCTTCAGGAACTTTTATGGTCGTTCCATTTTCAGAAACTTCATTCATAATCCCTTGACTGTCTAGATTCTCTTTAATGCTCCCCGTTTCCGATGGAGTTAAGTTGGAGTATAAGGGCACCAGCGTCGTACGCGTGGTTAAAATTGAAACCGTCGTAATGATGATGATAATTAATGCTGCTGAACCAACCATCATGATTTTTTGGTTTTTACTGCGGCTCGTCCAGTAAGCAGTTATTTTGTTTTTAAAATTCACTAGTACTTCATTCATTTAAATCCCCCGGTCAGTCTATGAATTTATGATTGGGGGATTTCTTTTCCCCCTGGTCATTTTTCTCTATATTATGAGGTTAAAAAATGAATGCTATATACTCATTCTCATCATTTCCTGGTAGGCTTCCACAACCTTATTCCGAACCTCTAATGTAGCCTGCATGGTGACACTGGCTTTTTGTGAAGCTATCATCACCGAATGAAGCTCAACATCCTCTCCATTAACCAATTTGGTTGTAAGGTCATCAGATGCCACTTGTGTTTCGTTGACTTTATTCATTGATTCTTTTAATACCGACGCAAAATCCCTCTGTGCTTCGTATGGTGTATTAGTATTACTATGATCTTTTTTTAGTAGATGATTTGCATTGGTCACTGCCGAAAGAGAAATCCCCTCCATGACAACATCTCCTTTCAAAATTTTATTTTCCGATTTCCAAAGCTTTCATCATCATTCCCTTTGATGCATTTAGAACTGTCACATTCGCTTCGTATGAACGTGTGACACTCATTAAATCAACCATTTCCCTAAGTGGGTCGACATTTGGCATTTCAACATAACCATCTTCATTGGCATCAGGATGGTCGGGATTGTAATCCAGTTCGAAAGGTGTTTTATCTTCCACTATTCCAGTCACCTTCACTCCATTCCCTACTTCGCTCGTTTTTCCGGATGCTGCGTTTAAGAAACTCGAAAAACCATTTTCCTTACTTTGCAACACAACCGATTTTCTTGTGTATGGCTTCCATGTTTTCGATTCAGCGTCATATTCCGCCCTGGTCGTATCGGCATTAGCCATATTAGCAGAGATTACATCCATCCTAACCCTTTGACTCGTCAGGCTAGATCCGGTCATGTTTATACTTTGGAAGATCCCCATCACTTACCTCCTCTAATTACATTCTGCAATGATTGAAACTTACCCGAAAGCCTGTCGGTTACTGCATTATAGTAAATTTGATTGGCAGCAAGATCCGTCATTTCCTTATCAATGTCCACGCTATTTCCATTGTTGTTATATCGGACATTTTTCTGCGCCACGATGTGAGAAGCATGACTTCCCTCTGATTTGAAGGTAAAATGTCTTTCATCGGTACGATATGACTCGAGGGAAGATTCCAGCTCTGCCTTAAAGGACTTTGTTTTGTCAACATCTTTAGCTTTATAATTAGGCGTGTCCGAATTAGCTATGTTCTGTGAAATGACTTTTTGTTTTGCATTAGAATAATCAAGGGCATTTTCTAGTGATTGGAAAGTATTCGAAAATAATTCCATATCGATCACCTCTTTCTATAATTGACAGATAATTACTTTATCAATAAATTAACCCAGCGGATTTACGTTTTAATTTTAAAGAAACATTATAACTATGTCCATAAACAATACGTAGACTTTAGACCTATTATCGTCGAAATTTGTCACAAATTGCTCAAATTTGTCTTTTTTCTTAGTATCATTGTAGGGTAATATTACGTAATATTACATTTTAATATGATATTCTACATATTAACCAAATTTTACTTCTATTAACTTTTATATCATATCGAAAAACCTATCTATATACCTGATACTTTAGAACTAATTTTCACATTTACTTTCAAATATTTATTTTATTTTAGTTGATTTCACCCTTTAAAATAAAGGATTTATAAGAAACAACGGATTGCTGCATTTTTTTCTTTTTTTAAAAAAAACCGTTTTTATCAAAGTTTTGAACCATTCGACAAATTTCCCTATGACTAAAACCGTTATCAATAGTCTTTTAAGAATCAAAAAGTTATCCTATCGTTCATTTACACCATTTCGACTGTTATAATAATATAATTACCCTTTATAGGAAATATTTAACTACTTTCTGCTTCAAACAGAAAGCATGCCCATATTCACATGTCCATTTTATCTGAATTACCTCTTTTCCCTCCCCCTGCCCTTCACCGTATTTACCTGTTTGTCCCGGACAGTAACACATCCAAATATCAAAAAAAGGCAGCCCTTTTTTCAAGGACTGCCTTTCTATATGTTAATTATTTTTAAGCTTCTCTAATTCAAGAAGGAATTTATCATTCAATACCTTGATATAAGTACCTTTCATTCCAAGAGAACGTGATTCAATGACCCCAGCACTTTCCAGTTTCCTTAGGGCATTTACGATAACGGAACGGGTGATGCCGACACGGTCTGCAATTTTTGATGCTACAAGCAGACCTTCATTACCTTTAAGTTCCTCAAAGATGTGCTCTATTGCTTCCAATTCACTGTAAGATAACGAGGAAATCGCCATTTGAACGACAGCTTTACTACGAGCTTCCTCTTCTATCTCTTCTGATTTTTCACGAAGGATTTCCATACCGACTACAGTCGCACCATATTCAGCCAAAATTAAATCATCATCGTGAAATTTTTCTTGTAAACGGGCAAGAACCAATGTTCCTAAACGTTCTCCCCCACCCATAATCGGTACGATCGTTGTTAATCCAGTTGAGAAAAGTTCCTTGTTTTCGACTGGGAAAGCAGTATATTCGCTTTCGATATCAAGATTCGAAGAGGTTTCAGGAATATTGAACAGGTTTTTTGTGTACTCTTCAGGGAATTGTTTATCTTCCAACATTTTGTACATGCGTTCGTTTTCAATTTGCTGACTTACTGCGATGCCAAGTAATTTCCCGCGGCGGCTGACGACGAATACATTTGCTTCGATAACTTCACTTAAACTCTCAGCCATTTCCTTGAAGTTAACTGCTTTACCTGCTGCTTTTTGGAGCATTGCATTGATTTTTCTTGTTTTTGCTAATAAGTTCATTTGATTTGTTCCTCCTAAAAATACCATGGTTCACAATAACTATGAAGTTGTATTTCCGTAATTTTATGTTCATTGCTTAGGCAAATCATTGCCAAAATTGTTTCTAATTAAAGGATAAACTGGCTTAAATCTTTGTTCCGGGCGATAGAACCAAGCTTACCTTCGACATATTGGGGGGTAATTGTAATCTTCTCCATCGTTATTTCCGGAGCTTCAAAAGATAAGTCTTCAAGCAACCGTTCCAAAATGGTATGAAGTCTTCTTGCACCAATATTGTCTGTGTTTTGATTTACTTCGAAGGCCACTTCTGCTATCTTACGAACAGCATCGTCAGAAAATTCAATTTCTATACCTTCAGTTTCCAATAAAGCAACGTATTGTTTTAACAAGGCATTATCGGGTTCATGCAGAATCCGCACAAAGTCGTCTACAGTCAGTTTGTTCAATTCTACACGAATTGGGAATCTACCTTGTAATTCCGGGATTAGGTCGGATGGCTTAGCCATATGAAAGGCCCCTGCAGCAATGAATAGGACATGATCCGTTTTAACTGAACCATATTTAGTCACTACTGTTGAACCTTCAACAATTGGCAGGATATCCCTTTGTACACCCTCTCTTGATACATCCGCTGATGAACTTCCAGATTGCTTACTGGCAATTTTGTCTATTTCATCTATGAAGATAATCCCATTTTGCTCAGCCCCGTATACAGCATCTGAAGTTACTTCATCCATATCAATCAATTTTGACGCTTCTTCATTTGTTAAAACGGTTCTCGCTTCACTTACTTTCAATTTGCGCTTCTTGCTTTTTTTCGGCATCAAGCTTCCTAAAGCGTCCTGCATGTTCATCCCCATTTGTTCCATCCCCGAACCTTGGAGCATATCAAACATAGAAGCAGCCTGTTCTTCCACTTCGACCGTTATCATTTCACTTTCCAGCTCACCATTAGCCAGCTTTTCAGCGACGATTTTTCTTTTTTCCTGCAAACTTAAATCTTCGGAATTTTCTTCCGGATCCTGTTCGTCTTGATTGTTATTGCCTCCAAAAAAGACTTCAAGAGGATTCTTGAAATTACTCTGTTTTTTAGTCGATGGCACTAATAGCTCTATTAAACGGCGATTTGCATTTTCTTCTGCCCGTTCCTTTACACTGGCCATCTTTTCTTCCTTCACGAGGCGGACGGAAGTCTCCACCAAATCACGGACCATGGACTCTACATCCCGGCCGACATACCCGACTTCCGTAAATTTCGTTGCTTCAACTTTTACAAAAGGAGCACCCACCAATTTAGCCATTCTCCGAGCTATTTCTGTTTTCCCAACACCTGTCGGTCCAATCATTAATATATTCTTCGGAACGACTTCGTCACGAAGTTGATCCGAGAGAAGGGAACGTCGGTAGCGATTCCGAAGAGCCACTGCCACTGCCCGTTTTGCCTCACGCTGCCCAACGATATACTGATCCAGTTTTTCAACGATTTGCCTCGGTGTTAAATTAGCTTTTTTTGACATTTGCGCTCCTCCTTACAACTCTTCCACGATTATATTCGTATTTGTAAATACACAAATTTCCGCTGCAATTTGTAAAGATGATTGAGCGATTTCCTTTGCCGATAAGTGGTCGCTGGAAAACCGCATTAATGCCCTGCCGGCTGCCAATGCATAATTCCCTCCCGATCCTATGGCGAGAATCCCGTCATCCGGTTCAATTACTTCCCCGGTGCCAGAAACGAGCAGTAAATGGTTCTTATCCATCACGACTAGCATGGCTTCAAGCTTTCTCAATACATTGTCACTTCTCCATTGCTTTGCCATTTCAACGGCAGCGCGCTGAAGATTGCCATTATACTCTTCAAGTTTAGCTTCGAACATCTCAAATAAAGTGAAAGCATCTGCAACGGAACCAGCAAAACCTGCAAGTACATTACCATTAAAGATTTTTCTTACTTTCCTCGCTGTATGCTTCATCACTACTGAATTTCCTAAAGTAACCTGCCCATCACCGGACATGGCACATTCACCTTTATGATGCACTGCAAATATCGTTGTCATAAAGTGTCCCCTTTCAACATTTAAGGCCGCGGATGTGATGCATTGTAGACTTTTTTCAATTGGTCTTTTGTAACATGCGTATACACTTGCGTTGATGAAATTTTTGAATGACCAAGCAATTCCTGAACCGTGCGAATGTCCGCCCCATTATTCAATAGGTGTGTAGCAAACGAATGCCTTAGCATATGGGGATGAAGACTTCCATCTGCGGCTGACTTTTTAATCAATTCATTCAATATATAGCGAACTCCCCTAGGTGTCAGAGGGTCTCCACGAAAATTAACAAATAAATAAACATGCGCCTTGGCGTCAGACGAAGTCAATTCCATCCTGGCTGTACGTATGTATAAATCTATCGCTTCCTGTGCATATCTACCAACCGGAACGTAGCGATCTTTTTTTCCTTTTCCATGGATCAGTACTGTCCCTAAGGAAAGATCGATATCCTGCAGTTTAATATCACAACATTCACTTACGCGAATGCCTGTAGCATACAATAATTCCAGTAAGGCATTGTTCCTTATTCCTATCGGTGAATCTTTCTTTAAAGAAGAAAACAACTGATCCATTTCCTTCTCATAGAGAAAACGTGGCAGTCTTTGATCCTTTTTAGGTAAAGAAGCAAGGGAAAAAGGGTTATCCTTCACATCACCTTCACGCAGTAAAAATTTATAAAGGCTCCTCAAGCAAGAAGTTTTTCTTGCAACAGTGCGCTTAGAAAGTTTTTTCTCATATAAATTCGTTAAATATAACCGGACATCAAGATATTCAACAGACGTGATGTCCTCAATCCCCTGTTCATTAAGGAACAGGAAAAATTCGTGAATATCACGTTTGTAATTTTCAATGGTGTAATGTGAACTGTTCTTTTCAATTTGTAAATATTCGATGAAGGATGATAATGCCTTTTTTTGATTAATCATGGAAACACCTCGCAAAGGCTAATAAATAGTATCATACTTTAAAACAGCAGGCAAATATTTTACAAATTTTTCACAAAGTTCTGAATTGTGTCCAAAGCGCGTTTAGCATGCGTTTCATTCCGCTCTTTTTTGGATTTGATTCTCACTTCAAGGTCTGGAAGCAATCCAAAGTTGGCATTCATCGGCTGGAAGCTCTTACCATTCGTCGACGTTATGTACCTTGCCATACTGCCCATCGTCGTCTCCGCAGGGAAAATGATAGGCTCCAAACCTTCGACGATCCTTGCAGCATTGATACCTGCGACAAGTCCCGACGCAGCCGATTCAACATACCCTTCAACGCCAGTCATCTGACCGGCAAAGAATAAATCATCCCGATTCTTGAATTGGTACGTTGGCTTCAAAACATTAGGTGAGTTTATGAAAGTGTTTCGATGCATGACCCCATAACGTACAATTTCCGCATTTTCCAATCCAGGTATGAGCTGCAATACTTCTTTTTGCGGCCCCCATTTCAAATGTGTCTGAAAACCAACAATATTGTAAAGTGTTCCTGCCGCATCATCCTGACGCAATTGAACTACAGCAAAAGGGCGTTTTCCCGTTTTTGGATCTTCTAGGCCAACAGGCTTCAATGGACCAAATAACATCGTTTTCTTCCCACGTGATGCCATCACTTCAATCGGCATGCAGCCTTCAAAAAAGATTTCTTTTTCGAATTCTTTAAGCGGGACTGTTTCAGCAGCAATCAATGCATCATAAAAGCGGTCAAACTCTTCTTCCGTCATCGGACAGTTCAAATAAGCTGCTTCCCCTTTATCATAACGGGATTTCAAATATACTTTATCCATATTGATGCTTTCTTTTTCAAGAATTGGTGCGGCAGCATCATAGAAGTACAAGTATTCTTCATCCATGATTTGCTTTAAGCTATCAGATAGTGACTGACTTGTAAGCGGGCCGGTTGCAATGACGGTAGGACCTTCCGGAATATCCGTCACTTCTTCATTAATGACCGTCACATTTGGATGATTTTTGACCCTTTCCGTAACAAGACCGGCAAATTCATGACGATCAACGGCTAATGCACCGCCAGCCGGTACAGCACAAGCATCCGCTGCGGACATGATGACCGAATCCAGTATACGCATTTCTTCTTTTAATACACCAACTGCATTTGTTAACGTATTTGCCCGAAGTGAATTGGAACAAACAAGTTCAGCGAATTTATCGGTATGATGGGCTGGCGTTTGTTTTACAGGGCGCATTTCATATAGATCGACTTTAATTCCTCTTTTAGCTAACTGCCACGCCGCTTCACTTCCAGCAAGCCCAGCACCGATTACACTTACTTTTGTTTCTTTCATTTTTCGAACCTCCATGTATAGATATGATAAGACAGGATCATTTATCATTAAAACTGCTTTCCAGAAGTTTCATTTTTAACGATATCTATGTATTTATACCCGAAATACTCATTCCTGCTAACGATTATTTTAAAAATATGCCATCCTTATTTACTAAAAGGGTAACGGACGCAAATAGGAATTATATCTTTAAAAGAATGTACTTGTCCACTGAATTTTACATCACAAGGCCTAAATAAAAAAGTTTCAAGCTTTATCCATTTTCTTCTTGGAAGTAAATCCACCTATCACCATGATATCATACTTCCCTGAACATAAAGAAACCCGGCAGATGCCGAGTCCATTTATACTTAGGGTTTTTCGATAGTTCACAAGGAAAGTAAACGATTTCAAGGCCTTTTTTATGCTTGGGGCATTTCTTTAAAATCACAATCCATGCACTGGACCTGGACACCTTTTTTGAGTTTTTTCTCAACAAGTGTACCTTCACATTTTGGACAACTCCGCGGCAGCGGTTTATCCCAAGATATGAAATCACATCCAGGGTAAGTATCACACCCGTAAAATATGCGGCGTTTTTTACTTTTCCTTTCAATGATATTTCCTTCTTTACATTTTGGGCATTTGACCCCGATTTCCTTGACGATTGGTTTGGTGTTACGGCAATCCGGGAAATTACTGCATGCCATGAACTTTCCATAACGCCCCATCTTAAAGACCATCCCATGTCCGCACTCCACGCAATCTTCACCTGCAGGTTCATCTTTGATTTCAATTTTCTCCATCTCGACTTCGGCTTTAGCCAAATGAATTGCAAATTCTTTATAAAATTCATCGATGACCTTAATCCATTCAATATTGCCTTCCTCAACGCTGTCGAATTCCTGTTCCATCTTGGCAGTGAACTCTGCATCGAGAATATCCGGGAAGAATTCGCGTATCAATTCGAGAACGATCTCACCAAGCTCTGTCGGGATGAACCGTTTATTATCCAAGGTAACATAGCCCCGTTTTTGGATCGTATCCAAGGTAGGCGCATATGTAGACGGACGGCCTATTCCCAGTTCCTCTAGGGTCTTGACCAGACGTGCTTCAGTATATCGGGGCGGAGGCTGTGTGAAATGCTGCTTCGGCTCGATATCTTTTGAAAAGAATTGATCTCCTTTTTTCACATCAGGAAGTGCATTTTCCTTTTCTTCCACCGAGTCATCGGACCCTTCAACATATACCTTCATGAAACCCGGAAATTTAATTTTTGAACCATTAGCCCTGAAGATGACATCCCCGTTATGCAGGTCGATGCTCATCGTATCCATGACCGCCGAAGACATTTGACTGGAAACGAATCGTTCCCAAATCAATTTATAAAGACGGAATTGATCTCTGGATAAGAACTCCTTGACTACGCCCGGTTCACGTAATGTGCTTGTTGGCCTGACGGCTTCATGCGCGTCCTGGGCATTAGTTTGTTTTTTCTCCTTGCGCTGCTCGACCTGAACATATTCTTTACCATAACTATTTTGAATGAACGTATGGACCTCCTCTTTGGCACTATCTGAAATCCGGGTCGAATCGGTTCTCATATATGTGATTAACCCGACTGTACCTTCCTTGCCAAGCTCGATTCCTTCATAAAGCTGCTGAGCAAGCATCATGGTTTTCTTCGCACGGAAATTCAATTTACGTGCCGCTTCCTGTTGCAGGGAAGAAGTTGTAAAAGGTGCTGCTGGATTGCGCCTTCTTTCCTTTTTAGCCACAGCTCCTATCGTAAATTCGCCGCCATTTAAAGAAGCGAGCACTTTTTTGACGTCCTCTTCGGTATTTAATTCTTTCTTCTCACCGCCAAGGCTGAAGAAAGAACCTTCAAACTGTTCTTTTCCTTTTACAAAATCAGCCTTGATTGTCCAATACTCTTCCGGGATAAAATCTTTGATCTCCTTCTCCCGGTCAATGATCATCCGTACAGCAACCGATTGGACCCGTCCCGCGCTTAAGCCCTTTTTCACCTTTTTCCACAATAACGGGCTTATATTGTATCCGACCAAACGGTCCAAGACCCTTCTTGCCTGCTGAGCATCAACCAATTTCATATTTATTGGCCTTGGCGATTTAAATGATTCCTTGATAGCCTCTTTCGTGATCTCGTTGAATACCACGCGGCAATCTGAGTTAACGTCAACATCAAGACTGTGAGCCAAATGCCAGGCAATTGCTTCCCCTTCCCTGTCGGGGTCAGCCGCGAGATAGATTTTTTTCGCTTTTTTTGCAGCAGTTTTCAATTCTTTTAAAACCGGGCCTTTGCCGCGGATAGTTATATATTTAGGTTCATATTCATGTTCAACATCGACACCCATTTGACTTTTAGGCAAATCACGTACATGCCCCATGGAAGCCTTTACTTTATATTTTTTTCCCAAGTAACGTTCTATTGTTTTCGCCTTTGCGGGCGATTCCACAATCACTAAGTATTCTGACATCCAATAAATCCTCCTCAAAGAGGTAATATAAATCTTCACTATTATTAATCATTCAAAAATCATTTGTCAACACCTCTTTACTTTTCAAAGCATGCTGATTCATTTATTTCTAGTTTTTTGACAAGAGGTGCCATTTGCAAAACTTATAACAGTTTTACAATATTTTCAACCTTTTTGTCTAATAATTCAACCCACCCTTCAAAAAAAGCACCTATTTTTTCAATTTTCCCGTTTGATTCTCCGTCTATCTTCTATATTATATTGTTCAAAACTCTTCCTCGATCTGCCTGGAGCTAAAAACAAGTTTGGCACCATCATAAATCAATTGATTGGTACCCAGTGATTCAGGGCTCGTAACATTACCAGGAAGCGCAAATACTTCCCTGCCGTGTTCCAAAGCAGCTTGTGCCGTAATAAGGGAACCGCTTCTTTCTTTTGCCTCTACCACGAATACGCCCTGTGATAATCCGCTGATGATTCGATTCCTAAGTGGAAACATCCATGGTTCCGCCTTCACTTCCGGTGGAGTCTCAGATATAAGCAGGCCTTTATTCATGATTTCTTCAGCAAGGGTAAAATTGGATTTCGGATATATTTGCTTAAGCCCTCCGCCTAAAACCCCGATCGTATCTCCGCCTTCCCTTAATGTGATCTTATGTGACTCTGCATCGATTCCAGCCGCCATTCCGCTTATGATCACGAACTTTTTCTTTACAAGCGGTAATAGAATCGTTTTTAAGGCCTCCAGCCCATACGAGGTTGGCTTGCGTGTTCCAACAACACCTAGGGTATTCTTCCTTGTTAAAAGCTTCTTATCACCTTTAAAATAAAGAACCCACGGAGGATCGAATATTTGCTTTAACAAAAAAGGATATTCATCATCGAAGATCGTCAAACAATGGATTTGGCTATCTTCGTATTTTTTAAGTTTTTCGATGGAATGGAGTGAATGTAAATCTTTGAGAAAGAGGTTAAGCTTATTTGAAGGGATAGGGAGCATTTTTGCCCATTCAACGTAATTCGTCGTGAACAGGGAAGATAATGATGGGTCTTTGGACATGATTGCTTGGATTGTTTTCCATCCTGCTCCGCGGCAATGATGGAGATGGATTAACTTTTCTTTTTTATTCAATCGGAAACGCCCCTAATCGGATATTTTTAAAGGTAGGTTGATAGTGATGTACTTGGTCTCTCCCGAGGAAATTCGAGGAAATAAAGACCGACCCAAAAAAAGGTCGGCCAAGCTTAAATCAATGTGTTTTACAAGGTTCGTAAATATCTTTTTCTTTTAAAACGGAAATCAATGTTTCTCCCATTACGGATGGAGTTTCGGCAACTTTAATTCCACATTCGTTCATTACGCGGATTTTCTCGTCAGCCGTCCCTTTTCCTCCTGAGATAATGGCACCAGCATGTCCCATGCGTTTACCGGCAGGAGCCGTACGGCCACCAATGAAACCAACAACTGGCTTAGTCATATTTTCCTTCACCCAGATTGCCGCTTCTTCTTCCGCCGTTCCGCCGATTTCCCCGATCATGATCACCGCATGTGTTTCCGGATCTTCATTGAACGCTTTTAAAACATCAATGAAATCCGTTCCGTTAACGGGATCTCCACCGATACCGACAGCCGAAGATTGCCCGATGCCTGCTTGCGATAATTGGTGAACAGCTTCATATGTCAAAGTTCCAGAACGAGAAACTACGCCTACATGGCCTTTTTTGTGGATATACCCTGGCATGATACCAATCTTACACTCTTCAGGAGTAATGACACCTGGGCAGTTCGGTCCGATCAAGCGAGTTTTTTTGCCTTCCATGTAGCGCTTCACCTTGACCATATCCAGTACAGGAATATGTTCCGTGATACAAATGGCAAGATCAAGTTCTGCGTCTACGGCTTCAAGAATTGCATCGGCAGCAAATGGTGCCGGTACATAGATAACAGATGCACTCGCACCGGTTTCAGTGACAGCTTCGGAAACTGTATTGAATACAGGTACCCCTTCCACTTCTGTTCCACCTTTACCCGGAGTGACTCCCCCTACGATTTTCGTGCCGTATTCCAACATTTGTTTTGTATGAAATAATGCTGTTGCACCAGTGATTCCCTGAACGATCACTTTCGTATCTTTATTAATATAAACGCTCATTATGTTCCCCCCTGCCTATTATCCTACAAGTGATACTATTTTTTGTGCTCCATCTGCCATTGATTCAGCAGCCGTAATATTTAAACCTGACTCTTTTAGAATCTTTTTGCCAAGGTCCACATTCGTTCCTTCAAGACGAACAACAAGAGGGACATCCAGTCCAAGCTCTTTGGCAGCAGCCACGACGCCTGTAGCAATGATGTCACATTTCATGATTCCTCCGAAGATATTAACGAAGATGCCTTTAACATTTTGATCGGAAAGGATGATTTTGAAAGCCTCTTTTACTTTTTCCTCAGTGGCGCCGCCACCAACGTCAAGGAAGTTAGCCGGATCTCCCATATAATGTTTAATGATGTCCATCGTAGCCATAGCAAGCCCGGCACCATTAACCATGCATCCGATATTTCCGTCAAGCGATATGTAACTTAGGCCATGTTTTGATGCTTCAATCTCTTTCGCATCCTCTTCATCCAAATCACGGTACTCCGCGATGTCCTTATGGCGGTAAATCGCATTATCATCGAAGTTCAATTTAGCATCAAGCGCCATTACATCGCCGTCACCCGTTACCACTAATGGGTTGATTTCTGCGATTGAGCAATCCTTTTCAACGAAAGCTGTATATAGGTTAATCATCAGTTTGGAAGCTTTATTTATAAGTGGAGCCGGAATATTGATATTGAATGCAATCCTCCGTGCTTGGAAACCAGTCAGGCCTACAACCGGATCGATTACTTCTTTGAATATTTTCTCTGGTGTCTTTTCGGCCACTTCCTCAATTTCCGTACCGCCTTCTTCAGAAGCCATCAATACGACACTGTCCGTAGCACGGTCAAGGACAAGCCCGATATAATACTCTTTCGTAATGTCGCAGCCTTCTTCAATAAGTAAACGCTTAACTTCCTTGCCTTCAGGTCCCGTTTGATGGGTCACCAGTGTCTTGCCAAGAATCTCTTCTGCATATGTACGTGCTTCATCAAGATTCTTTGCTACCTTGACTCCGCCGGCTTTACCGCGGCCGCCCGCATGAATTTGAGCTTTGACGACAACAACTTCCGTACCTAACTCCTTCGCTGCTTCAACTGCTTCATCAACAGTAAAGGCAACCCGGCCATTTGGAACGGATACCCCGTATTGTCGCAATATCTCTTTCCCCTGATACTCATGGATATTCATTTCCCATCCTCCTTATCTACTAAAAAACAACCTTGAAATTTAATGCGTGTTTTCTCTATCATATTACAACAAAATTCTCCCTCGTGCATAATATTCTTTCACATAATTTTTAAAATATTATTACAATATACTTCCTTACCCTTTAAAAAAATAGAAAAAACCTTCTGCGCCGTTGTGTTTTTTTCTTATTAAAATCATTTATTTCGGATCTGCAATTCTAGTACAAAAAGAGTCATATTTCTATCAAAAACACTTCCATGAAAGCCTTTTCAATTTATTGATCCAAAGATATTCTCATGAAAAACTACGGTTATCCTGGTCTTGATTCAAAGAAAAGTAAAAGGACAAAGCCCTGTCGCCTTGTCCTTTAACAAATAGTTTAGTATTTTTTTAATATAATGAAAAATCGTCAGTAATTTCCCTAATATTCTACATAAACCAACAGAAACCCTTTGGTGAAACCAGATGGGTAGTCTCCTACCGATTCATGTCCTTGTCAACTTTATAAATGAATGCAAATACCTCTGCAACAGCTCCATACAATTCTTCAGGAATCGTTTGATTAATATCCAATTGACCTAAAAGTGCAGCAAGCGATTCGTCCCTTTGGACCGGTATATCGAGTTTCATGGCCTTTTCCATAATAGTTTCAGCCGATTTCCCTTTCCCCTTGGCCAATATGACGGGCGCTTTGGATGTCTTTTGATCATACTTTAAAGCAATGGCTTCTTTTCGTTTATCATTTATCATATTCGAATATCCACTCCACTATATGAACCTGCTTCTGTAAAAGGAATCGGTTCCCCCCTAAGGTCCCGCTCTTTTTCATATACGGGATTTACAAACGAAACTCCTGATAATCTGTAATCCATTTTCCCAAGATTCTCTCTCAGGATGTCAAGATATTGACCGGCTGCCTCTTCAAGGGTTGCACCATGCCCATTGATGACCGTCACTTTTATGATTCGGTTTTGAACCTGCATGTCGATGACCGTCTCTTCAAGGTGCTCCAATTCTAAATAAAATAGGACTCGGCAGTAATCCGGGTCTATTTTGCCTTCTTTTGTCTTCCTTCCGCTCCATTGTAACGTCAGATCCGTTCTAGTAGATCCCAGATTGAGTGGAAGTGTAAGGAGTAAATTCTGAATCGGCCCGTTTTCCTGTGAAAGGATCTGTTGCGCAGTAATCCGATTCAGGATTTGTTCTGCCATTTCCTTGATAGCTGCCGGAATTTGCTCATTCAGCAATTTAAGCAGCAGCGGTTTAAGTGTCTCTAAATCATTGGGGAAATCCGCCAAATCATCTCCTGGAAGATTAATGAGTGCATGTTCCAGCTGGAGTCCAAGGATCTTGGTCATTTCTTTCAGTTGGTGTGCGACAGAAGTTCCATGGGTGAAATCGATTGTTTGAAAATCAGCTGACAATACATGTGAAAGGACCAGCTTCTCATTAATCCTAGCGTATTGGGCCTCAGAAGGCTTATTAAGCGACCGAAACAGTAATTCAGCAGCTTTACCCTTCGACTCAGCTACTTGCTCTGTGTCCTTATTCAAGTAGCCTATAAGGTCATTCACTTCAATTTTTCCGTCTACTGCCTTTGTAGCTATCGCTTCGGCAAAAGCATTCTGGAGTAAATGAAAGGCAAGAGGGGTAAGTTTTTCTGCAGAAATGTTTTTTCTCTGCATCGAGTGGATATCAATCGGCAGTTTTGCCTTCTCATGATCATGACTATTCAATATGCGGTTAATAGCCATTTCGATTTCTTCAACTTGTGCAAATGCTCCGCCTTTAGCAGCGGAAAGCAACTGAAATCCTTGGTGTAATTTATCAATCGCTGAATTTTTAGGAATACCGGACCTAACCTCAGCTCCATCCATTAAACTTTCCAGAAAGACGGATTCCGTCATTCCCTTTGGAACGAAACCCGTCTTTTGAAGCAGGGAAAATGCCCCGGATTTCATTTCTGGCGTTGAATCGGAATCCAGCCAAGCGGTCACAAGTTTTTGTAAACCGATTTGTTGAAACTGGTTCTGTTTGGCAACATGTAAAGAGTCCAATACCTCCATTAGCTTGGAAGCAGTCCTCGTTACTGCCCCACCATCCTGCAGCTGCTGCCTGAAGCCACTGAGGAGTTTGTGGAAAGGTTCACCTTTGGACTGCGTAAATAATGCATCAAATACACCTTTTACAAAAGGCAGTTGCTGAATGAACATTGTTTTTATTACAGGCAGACCAACTTCTGCAGCATCAGCAGCTTTTAACCATTGCAAAGCGGATTGAAAAGTTTCCTTGGTTATCGGAAGGCGGTTTGTCAGCAGGTATTCGGCAAGCTTGGTTGCGGCAGGTTCAGGTTTTATGCCGAGGTGAGCGATCAATTGTGCAACTGTTCCCTTTAAGCCAGAAACGTTCAAATTGGGGGAATCTAAAGCTTTTAACACGACACACCCCTCAATTGGTTGCTGCACTTGAAACCAATACTTCACTCCTGTACGAAGCGGGATATCAAGAGTGGCAACCATTTTTTGATGGCCAACCTGTACCTCGGCCGTTTGGTTACGAAAAAACTTATTCACCTTCCCGAAAAGGATTTGCCCGTTTTTCAAACTCGCAGTTCCTTTTATTTCAATGGGTGAAGCTACGGGTTGACTGCTTTTTATGGATTGCACCACTCATCCCCCCCCTTATTCCTTCGTTCGTGCAGCGATTTCCTTAACTGGTGCAAAACTTCTTCTATGCCAAGGTGTAAGCCCGTGTATGTCGAGCGCTTCTAAATGTTGGCTTGTCCCGTAACCCATGTGCTTTTCAAAACCATATTCCGGATATTTTTCACCATATTCCTTCATCATCCTATCACGAGTCACCTTGGCTATTATGGATGCCGCAGAGATGCTAATGCTTCTTGCGTCCCCCTTTATGAGCGAAAGCTGGGGAATCGGCACATCCAGTTCCATCGCATCGATCAACAAATGATCCGGAAGTTCTGACAGATCGTTCACTGCAGCCACCATTGCCTTTTTCGTAGCTTGATATATATTGATTTCATCAATTACTTCGCTATGTACAACACCTACACCTACGGATATCGCTTCCTTAAAAATCATCTCATAAAACTGTTCCCTTTTTGACTCCGGAATCTTTTTAGAATCATTAAGCCCTGGCAAATAAAAAGAATCAGGCAAGATGACTGCACTTGTCACAACCGGTCCTGCAAGAGGTCCTCTTCCCACTTCATCGATGCCAGCGAGAATGGAAAACCCTTGTTTCCGTAATTGCCTTTCAAACTCTGTCATTTCCGTGAAAGCATCCCTTACCTGTTGTTCTTTTTCATAAGTTCTTTGCCATTTGTTTACTAAGTCGGTTACTCCCTTCCGTCCGTCCTCCCGGCATTTCTGTAAAAATAAATCTTCCGGCTCTCTTATCGTCTTTAACTTTAAGGAGATTTCCTTAATGATCATTGCAGTTATCATCTTTTATCACCCATCATTTTAATTATCGGCAGTCTTGCTTCTTTTCTACAGTTCAGACAAAAATACGGAGCGGAAAAGAGACATCAAAAAGAAAAAATCTTTTCGACATCCAACTCCAGCTCCGTATTACAACACTCAAGTCAATGTTAATCTTATTCGGGGATATCATCCTTTTCATAATCCGAAGGAACCTCGAACGTAAGCGGGCCCATCTTTTCTGAACGGATTTCACGTACGACCAACTCTGCGGTTTTGTCATAATCGATGAAGCCCCCAGATGCTAAACAGCCCCTGAACTTTCCGACAGCATCGAACAATTCGAGCGTTTCCTGTGGAATTACATCCAGGTTATAACGGGATTTCAGTCTTTCCGGGTATTCTTTTTCCAAAAAGCGAAGGCCGTATAATGAGACTTCGTGCAAGTTTAAAATCGTATCCTTGATCGCACCTGTCAACGCAAGCTTCAAACCTACTTCTTGATCCTCGAATTTCGGCCAGAGAATCCCCGGCGTGTCGAGCAATTCCAATTCCTTACCCACTTTTATCCATTGCTGCGCTTTAGTGACTCCAGGTGTATTTCCTGTTTTGGCAATGTTCTTTTTGGCAAGTCGATTGATTAAAGTCGATTTCCCCACGTTAGGAATGCCGACTATCATGGCACGGATCGCTCTCGGCTTTATTCCTCTTGATTCCATCCGCTCATACTTTTCTTTTAAAAGATTTTTGGATGCAGCTGTAATCTGGTTTAAACCGTTTCCTGCCTGTGAGTTAATGGCAATCGCCGTTTTCCCCTGCGATTTATAATGTTCCAGCCACATATTCGTTTTTGCCGGATCGGCCATATCAGCTTTATTCAAAAGGATGACCCTCGGTTTATGCTGAATGATTTCGTCGATCATCGGATTTCGTGAAGATGCCGGAATCCGGGCATCCACAAGTTCAAAGATGATGTCGATCAGTTTTAATTTCTCTGTTACTTCCCGTCTTGCTTTGGCCATATGGCCAGGGAACCACTGTATTGTCAATGGAATCCACCTTCCTACTATTCCGCCAATCGAAAGTCTTCGATCGGCCAATAAACTAATTTAGTTTTTCCTAACACTTTATCGTAAGGAACGACACCTACACCAATATGGCGGCTATCCTTGCTGAAACGGCGATTATCCCCCAGGACAAATAGGTGATCTTCAGGCACCGTTCCTTGTTCTATGACATCACTTAATGTAAAAGGTTCCGTCAAAGCCCCGCCATCAATCAATTGTTCTTTATATTCATCCAAGTATGGCTCATCATAAGCTTTTCCATTCACGTAAAGAGTATCATCTCTATATTCCACTTTTTCCCCTGGCAATCCGATGACCCGCTTTATGTAATCTTTGCCTTCTGGAGCTTCGAAAACGATAATGTCGAATCTTTTGGGTTCGCCAATCGAATAGGAGATTTTATTAACGATCATGCGGTCCGTATCCTTTAATGTCGGCATCATGGAATTACCGTCCACAACAATAGGAGCCAGGAGGAAATAACGAATCAGCGTCGCCGCTATAACCGCGATTATGACCGCCTTTGTCCATTCCCACAATTCATTTTTCTTTTTCGCCATCCTTACCCACCCTTTTTGAAGCATATCAACAATTATTTTAACATGTTGCGGACGCTATAGCGAGCAGGATTCTATATAGCTTTCACCCTATGTGCATTCATATCGTTTCTTAAAGTGCAAAAAGGGAGCCTGATAAACAAGCTCCCTTTTTTGCATGATACTGTTTGGTTATTCACCTTATGTGGATCATGGTAAACCCGCATGAAGATATTCGAAAAATTAACGACGAATTTCTTTAATACGTGCTTTTTTACCACGAAGTTCGCGTAGGTAATAAAGTTTCGCACGACGTACTTTACCGTGACGGATAACTTCTAGTTTCGCAATTTTTGGTGTGTGAACAGGGAAAGCACGTTCTACTCCAACGCCGTAAGAGATCTTACGCACTGTGAAAGTTTCACTAACTCCGCCGCCACGACGTTTGATTACAACGCCTTCAAACAACTGGATACGTTCGCGAGTTCCTTCAATAACCTTTACGTGTACACGTACTGTGTCACCAGGTCTGAATGATGGAAGATCTGAGCGAAGTTGTTCTTTTGTGATTTCGTTAATAAGATTTTGCATCGATTTCAACTCCTCCTGGACGCTCTTGCAAATACTTATTGTTTGCAGCGGAACATCGTTATAAGACTGAGCATTTTGCCCAAGTCACAAGGTATATCCTATCATACTCTAAACGTCGATGCAATAGACATCAGTCTTCTTTTTTAATCTCGGACAATAATTTTTTTTCAACTTCCGATAGTTCATAACTATCGAGCAAATCCGGACGTCGAATCCAAGTTCTGCGCAGAGATTCCTTCATCCGCCATTCATCGATTTTTTTATGATTCCCGGATATTAGCGGATCGGGAACTTTCATCCCCCGGAAATCTGCAGGTCTAGTATAATGGGGATGCTCTAACAAACCAGAAGAATAGGAATCAAGGATCGGGGAGTCAACATTTCCCAAAACGCCCGGCAGCAAGCGAACAACGCTGTCAATAATGACCATTGCGCCCAATTCCCCGCCTGTAAGCACAAAGTCACCAATAGATATTTCATCCGTTACGACATGCTCCCGGATGCGCTCATCATACCCTTCATAATGCCCGCAAATGAAAATGAGATGTTCCTCTTCAGCAAACTCTTCGGCTTTTTTCTGCGTGTAACGCTCTCCCTGGGGACAAAGGAGGACTACCCTTGGGGTTAGCTCCCCTTGCTCTTTAAGAGCTTCCACAGCATCAAAGATCGGCTGTGCCTTTAATACCATTCCGGCACCGCCTCCATAAGGATAATCATCTACCGTCGAATGCTTATTATCTGCATAATCTCGAAAATTGGTCACCTTATAGCTCACAGCCTGCTTTTCCGCAGCCTTTTTTAAGATTGACGAACCAAATACCCCTTCGAACATTTCTGGAAAAAGCGAAAGCACATCGATTTTCATCAGTCTAAAAGTCCTTCCATCGGTGTAATGATTACCCTTTTAGCGGAAATATCCACTTCTTTAACAATTTGTTCAATATACGGGATCAGGATGTCCTTACTGCCAGCTTTCTTAATGACCCAAACATCATTGGCACCAGGCGTAAGAACCTCAACGATTTCCCCAACTTCCATTCCTTCATCCGTAAATACCGAACAGCCGATGATTTCATGGAAGTAGAACTCACCTTCGTCCAATTTACCAAGCTGTGCTTCCTTCACTTTCAGGACCCCGTTTTTAAATGCCTCAACCTGTCCGACGTTATAATAATTCTCGAACGTCAATAGGTTAAAGTTTTTATGGGTGCGATGCGACCTGATGATAAGGGGCAAGGTTTTTTTCTCCGTGTCCCTAAACAGATACAGAGTATTTCCAACTTTGTACCGTTTTTCTGGAAAGTCTGTTGAAGAAATCACACGGACTTCTCCTAAAAGACCATGTGTGTTGACAATTTTACCTACATTAAACCATTTTTCCATTCTTTCACCTCTAACGAATTTCCGAGACGATTCCATCTTTTATGACAATGGTCTTCGTTGCCATGATTTCGTCCCAATCTGCCCCAATTTCCACATCAATGATACTTTGAACTTCCCGTTCCTTCAATTCACTACCTGCGGGAAGGATCTCCAACTGCTCCATTTGAAATTCAAGCAGTTTAATTTTTTCTTGCCTCTGGTTTATTTCTTTTTCAAAATGAGCACGGAGACTAGCAGGTTGGAGAGTTCTTGTTTTTTCAAGTTTTTTCAGTTCAAAGCGAAGCTGTTCACTCTCTTTTTGAAGCTGAAGGCGTTTTGACTTGTATTTCTCGAGGAGCTGATTCTTGCTGGATTCCGTTAATACTTGGTTAACGATTACATTTTGGAGAATTTTCATTCCAGCACCTCCTATTATCTATGATTTCTTATTTCCTTCAAAAAATATGTATGATGGGGTAATCTTTTTGAAATGGGGGTCATTCTCTTAAGTATAACGTAAATCGGTAAAAGATGCGTCTTAAAAAGGCGTAAAGTTTAAAGTCCGGGTCTATTCAATTAGGATCCAAGTCGAAATTTCACTTTCTTGAAGTACAAAAAAAGGAGGGGTATTAACCCTCCTTATTCGGAAATCTCCAAATAGATTTTCTTCTGCTGTGAAGATCCTGCTGCATATACCACAGTCCGAATCGCCTTAGCAACACGCCCTTGTTTACCGATCACCTTGCCCATATCCTCTTTATGAACGGAGAGGATATAAACAATCCGGTCGGATTCTTCCTTGGAGGTCACGATGACCTCTTCCGGATAATCCACAAGTGCTGAAACAATCGTTTCAATAAGTGCTTTCATCAACTACCGTCGATTACTTGCTGTTTTTTGCAACATGGAATTTTTCCATGATGCCTTGTGTAGAGAATAAGTTACGAACTGTATCAGATGGTTTAGCTCCATCTTGTAACCATTTAAGAGCAAGCTCTTCGTTGATTTCAACTTTAGCTGGTTGAGCAACCGGGTTATAAGTTCCTACCACTTCAATGTAACGTCCGTCACGTGGTGAACGAGAATCTGCAACTACAATACGATAGAAAGGAGATTTTTTAGCTCCCATACGTTTTAAGCGAATTTTTACTGCCATTTTAAATAAGCACCTCCGAATAGTTTCACACAAGATAGTATAATATCAAATGTCTTGCATGTTTGTAAAGGTTTTTTTCTTAACAGGTAAAAAAAGTGTTGAGATACATGGCTTCGACCCGTATTCGCCTCAGTTTAAACCTGAAATAAACCTTACATGAACGGGAATTTGAATCCCTTTTTCTTTCCTTTTTGCATGTTCGTGACCTGTTTCATCATCTTTTTCATTTCTTCGAATTGCTTCAGTAGACGGTTCACTTCTTGAATCGATCTGCCGCTTCCTTTTGCAATCCGTTTCTTGCGGGATGCATTCATGGTTTCCGGATGTTCCTTTTCATGCGTTGTCATTGAACGGATGATAGCTTCAACATGACCGATCTGTTTCTCATCGATCTGAAGGTTGTCCATCCCTTTCATTTTATTCGCACCGGGAATCATTTTCAGAATATCATCAAGCGGTCCCATATTCCGCACCTGACCAAGCTGATCAAGGAAATCATCAAAGGTAAAAGTGGCGGTACGCATCTTTTTCTCTAATTCTTTCGCTTTTTCTTCATCTACATTGGCCTGTGCTTTTTCGATAAGGGTCAATACATCACCCATGCCGAGGATCCTTGACGCCATCCGCTCTGGATGGAACGCTTCAAGTGCATCCAATTTTTCACCCATACCGACGAATTTGATCGGCGTGTCGGTGACTGAACGAATTGAAAGTGCCGCACCACCACGTGTATCCCCATCAAGTTTTGTTAATACGACTCCTGTCAGGCCTAGCTGTTCATTGAAGCTTTGGGCTACATTGACCGCATCCTGACCTGTCATCGCATCGACAACCAGGAAGATTTCATCAGGTTTTGTCAACTCTTTGATATCCTTCAGTTCGCCCATCAAGTTTTCATCCACATGAAGACGGCCTGCGGTATCAATCAACACATAGTCATGATGTTCTTCCTTAGCTTTTTCAATTGCCTGTTTGGCAATTTCAACAGGGCTGACCTGGTCCCCAAGGGAGAAAACAGGCATGCTTAATTGTTTGCCAAGTGTTTCGAGCTGCTTAATCGCCGCCGGACGGTAAATATCAGCCGCAACGAGCAATGGCTTGCGGTTGTATTTTTTTCTAAGAAGATTGGCAAGCTTTCCGGTGGTCGTCGTTTTACCAGCACCTTGAAGACCTACCATCATAATGACAGTCGGTGGTTTCGAGGCAACGGCAATCTTGCTCTGTTCGCCGCCCATCAGCTCAGTCAATTCTTCCTTAACTACTTTAATTACCTGTTGACCGGGGGTTAAGCTTTTCAGCACTTCCTGACCTACCGAACGTTCACTGACACGTTTTACAAAATCCTTCACGACTTTAAAGTTAACATCCGCTTCAAGCAGGGCCAATCGAACTTCACGCATCATTTCTTTAACGTCCGCTTCGTTGACCTTCCCTTTTCCACGGATCTTTTGCATCGTGCTCTGCAGTCGGTCGGCCAATCCTTCAAATGCCATATTGCCGCCTCCTAATCCAACTTCTCAAGCGTTGTGATTGCATCTAGCAGCTTCTCTTTTGAAAAGGATTCCTTTTCTATGAGTCCCTTCATATTCGCAATCCACTGGTTACGCTCTTGAAATTTTTGAAATAACAATAGCTTTGCTTCATATTCCTCAAGCATCGCTTCTGTTCTTTTTATATTATCATAGACTGCCTGCCTACTGACTTCGTATTCATCGGCAATCTCGCCAAGAGAGTAATCATCCAGATAGTAGAGGGACATGTAGCTCTGCTGCTTCTCTGTTAACAACGATTGGTAAAAGTCATACAAATAATTAATCCGCGTTGTCTTTTCAAGCATCTTAGCAAGCCTCCCTGCTGTTAAGTGAAAACCCTTTACAAGTTAATATTGTAAAGCCTTGTTTATTTGATGTCAAGTTAAACTCCTTACCACGTGTTTGCAAAGCATTATTTTTTCATTTTCCGCTTCTTTTTTGGACCTTTCTTCAATTGGTCCTCCAATTATCATGGTAAAAAAACCAGAAGAGAATGAACTCTTCCGGCTTACAATTTTCCCTTAAACCTCTTCTTTATCGATGATATCAGCAAAAAGGCCATAAACATATTTCTCGGCATCGAATTCCTGTAGATCATCCATTTTTTCACCTAGCCCGACAAATTTAACGGGAATGGCCAATTCATTGCGAATCGCCAAAACAATTCCACCTTTTGCGGTGCCATCAAGCTTTGTTAAAACAATACCGGAAACATTTGTCGCTTCCTTGAATGTCTTGGCCTGGATAAGGGCATTCTGCCCAGTTGTCGCATCAAGGGCAAGCAGCACCTCGTGTGGTGCACCTGGTACTTCACGTTCAATTACACGTTTCACCTTTTCCAATTCCTTCATTAAATTCACTTTATTCTGCAAGCGACCGGCAGTGTCACAGATAAGGATATCCGCTTTTCGTGCCTTGGCGGCCTGAATGGCGTCGAACATGACAGCTGCTGGGTCAGAGCCTTCACCCTGTTTGATTACACTGACACCGACACGCTCACCCCAAACCTCAAGTTGTTCAATCGCACCGGCACGGAAGGTATCCCCTGCAGCCAATACGACAGATTTTCCTTCTGTTTTGAATTTGTGGGCAAGTTTACCAATGGTCGTCGTTTTACCTACCCCATTAACCCCTACAAACAAAATGACCGTCAAACCTTCTTCTTGTATATTCAGGCTAGAAGTCGCTTCATCATCACCTTGGTAGATTTCAACAAGCTTTTCGGAAATAACGGACTGCACTTCCCTCGTATCAGAGATATTGCGAAGCTTGACTTCCATTTTTAATTGATCAATCAGTTCCATCACAGTATCAAAGCCTACATCAGCCTGTATCAGGATTTCTTCAAGTTCTTCAAAGAAGTCCTCATCCACTTTCCGATAACGGGCAACAAGTTCATTAACCCTTCCAGTAAAGGAATTCCTCGTCTTTGTCAAACCTTGTTTGAATTTTTCCCCAATGGATACTTCTGCTTCAACTGATTTTTCTTTTTCTTCCTGAGTAGTAAATTTCTCTTTTAACTTTTTGAAAAAACTCATTGTCCCACTTCCTCTAATTCATGAATTTTAAACTTCCATAAAGTTTTCTGATTCTTCCATCCGGACGGAAACAAGTTTGGAGACGCCTGACTCCTGCATCGTAATGCCGTATAGGACATCTGCCTCTTCCATCGTGCCTTTGCGGTGTGTAATCACGATGAACTGCGTTTCCCTGCTGAACTTTCTTAAAAATTGGCTGAACCGGACGACATTCGCCTCATCTAGCGCTGCCTCGACTTCGTCAAGGATACAGAAAGGAACAGGACGCACTTTTAGAATGGAGAATAAAAGGGCTATGGCTGTCAATGCTCGTTCTCCGCCGGATAAGAGGCTCAAATTTTGCAGTTTTTTTCCGGGAGGCTGTGCAATGATATCCACCCCTGTATTTAGCAAATCATCAGGATTCGTCAGTTTCAGCTCCGCTCTGCCTCCGCCAAATAAAGCTTTGAAGACTTGTTCGAATTCTTTACGGATCGAATAGAAAGTATCAGCAAAGCGGCGTTTCATTTCATCATCCATTTCATCGATGACTTGGAATAATGTATCTTTCGCCTGTTGAAGGTCTTCCTTTTGACTAAGAAGGAATTCATAGCGTTCAGCTACACGTGCGTATTCATCAATTGCACCTAAATTCACCGTCCCCAGTTCCTCGATTGCAAGCTTGATGAGCTTCACCCTTTTTTGAGCTTCGTCGGCAGGCATCATCAATGGATACTGTTCTTTAGCACCTTCAAAGGAAAGGGTATATTCTTCTCGCAAGTGGTCGAGGCGATTTTCCAGTTCGACATCCAGACGAGTTAATTTCACTTCTTCATCCTTTATCACTTCGACAATGCCTCTATAAAGTCGATTTTCTTCTTTCAAGGACAGTTCGAGCGTTTCAACTTCCATTAGAAGCTCGTTTTTTTCCTGTTTTTTTATGGTGATTCCTTCAATTGCTCCATTTTTATCGAGCAATTTCTGCTGAGCCATATCTTCCAGGGACTCTTCCCCGCTTGAACTGTCTGTCATTTCATTGGTCAGGAGCCCTAAATCATCTTTGTTTTCAGCAAGCCTGCTTGATTCCTTAGAAAGATCCGATTCAATGCGTTCCATCTTCTCTTTTTGGTTTTGCAGCTGGCCACGCTTGGAAGCGAGCATTACCTTCAGTTCATTCGTTTCTTCAGCAAGACTCTCTTTTGAAGATTGTTGTGATTGCTTTTGTTCGGTCATTTCGGAAATCAACCGGTCCAGACCTTCAATTTCCGATTTACATGATTCCAAAAGTTCTTCCAGCTCTTCAAGTCTTGCCGTTTTTTGCTGTTGTTCTTCTAAATATGAATTTTTATCCAAATCGTAAAGATGCAGCCGTTCATTCACATTTCTTTCCTGAAGCTCCACTTCACGGAGTTCCCCTTTAAGGGTTTGTTCTTGTAATCGAAGTCTCTCTCCCGTTTTTCTGGTTTGTTCAAGCGTTTGCTCTTGAACACCCACATCCACTTTGAGCTGTTTGACTTGCTTTTCAAGCTGATTCGTTTTGACTTCCATGGCAGCAAGTTTTTGTTGGAGCTCCTCCAATTCCGTTTTCCTTGAAAGCAGGGAGGTCGTTTTTTGCTTTAAGGCTCCACCAGTCATTGAACCACCTGGATTGACGATATCCCCTTCAAGTGTTACGAAGCGGAAACGGTGCTGCATCATTTTCGCCAGGTCATTTGCCCCTTTTAAATCTGTGGTGATAATCACTGTTCCTAATAGGTTTTCAGCAATCGCTGCATGCCTATCATCATATTGGATCAATGAGGAACCAGTCCCTACAAAAGCTGAATGGCTCTTCAGCATCGATAATTGGTTAGCTGATATCTCTCTTGCCTTTATGACTGATAAAGGCAAGAAAGTCGCACGCCCATACCTATTTTTCTTCAAGAAGGAAATGGCTTCCCGGGCATGCTCTTCGCGTTCCACGACAACATGCTGCATCGCTCCGCCCAAAGCCGTTTCAATGGCCGTTTCATATTCCTTTGGAACCTTTATCAATTCCGCAACTGCCCCTTCAATGCCTCGAAGGGTTTCTTTCGCTTTCAAAACCTCTTTTACACCCTGAAAGAAGCCTGCATAATCATCTTCCATTTCTTCAAGCAGTTCCTTACGCGATTTAGCCTGTTGAAGGAATTGATAGGCCTTATAAAGGGTGGTTTCTTGTTTTTGATACGTATCTTTTGCCGCATTCAATTTATTCTGCTGATTTCGGAAATAAGTGACATGCTCTTCAAGCTGCTTGGTCATATTGTCCATCAGCTGTGAATATTCCATTTTTTTAGCAGTGATTTCCATTCTTTCAGTTAAGAACTTTTCATTTTCCATATCAAGTTTTGCATTTTTATGTTCCTGCTGCGCAAGCTGCTGAAGCAGGTATTGTTTTTCGTTTTTGGCCGAGGCCTGCTTGTTCAACCACTCGATATAGTCACTCTTTTTCGCTTCGATCACCGCTTCGATATCACTATTGAATAGACCGAGGCTTTTTTGTTTTTCATGTAAGGTTTCAGAAATCCCTTTCACTTCCAAGTTCAGTGCATGCAGGATTTCCGTTTCTCTTTCCTTTTGCAAAGACAAACGCTCGACAGCAGCCTCACCTTCCACAATCGCTTTTTCCAGCTGTGACTTGTTTTGGGCGGCATTTTTTTTCCGTTCTTTCAAAACTTCTTTACGGCCTTCAAGCTTTTCAAGTTCTTCGCTGGCATTCAGGAGAATCTCCTGAAGGCCATTGATCGATGTCTCAAGCGTCGCAAGACTATTCCTTAACTTTTTGAGATGCGCTTCCCTGTCCTGAAGCTGTCCTGCCATTTGCTGTTCCATTTCATTATGTTTTTCAAGTTCCTGTGATAGTTTTTCCCATTTTTCATAAAGCTCTTCAATTTCATAAACGGTTAAAGCCACTTCTATTTGCTCTAGCTCGTCTTTCTTCGCCAAAAATTCCTTGGCGAGGGAAGACTGAATTTTTAACGGCTCCACCTGCCCCTCCAATTCATGGAGGATATCATGGACACGGTTTAAGTTATCCTGTGTTTCCGTCAGCTTCGATTCCGCTTTTCGTTTTCTCGTTTTATACTTCAGGACACCGGCTGCTTCTTCAAAAATCACTCGTCTTTCTTCAGCCTTACTGCTAAGGATTTCTTCCACTTTCCCTTGGCTGATGATGGAAAACGCTTCTCTCCCAAGACCGGAATCCATGAAAAGGTCTATGATGTCTTTCAGACGGCAACCTTGATTATTAATGAAAAATTCACTTTCTCCCGATCGATATACACGCCTTGTCACACTGACTTCATGAAAGTCGATCGGCAGGGAATTGGTCTCGTTATCAAGGGTCAATGATACTTCCGCAAAATTCAACGCTTTCCTCGTGTCACTTCCCGAAAAGATGATATCTTCCATTTTTGCTCCACGCAGTGATTTCGCAGACTGCTCTCCAAGGACCCACCGGACTGCATCGGTCACATTACTTTTACCGCTTCCGTTTGGTCCAACCACTGCCGTGACACCAGGTACAAAATCTATCGAAATTTTCTCTGCGAAAGATTTAAATCCTACAACGTCCAAACGTTTGAGGAACATGACCTTTCCCCCTCTACTGTTCAACTATCTTGTTGATTTTTTTCTTTTAAAACGATCAATGCATGCTCGGCTGCATGCTGCTCCGCTTCTTTTTTGGACTTTCCTATTCCAGAGCCAAGTTCTTCCCCATTCAGGGAGACCGTCGAAACAAACTCCCGATTATGGGCCGGTCCTTTTTCCTGCAAGATCTTATATTGCAGGACACCGATGGCATCGCGCTGGATCAGCTCCTGAAGCTGGCTCTTATAATCCATCACATGAGAAAAAGCACCCTCGTCTATCTTCGGAAACACGACATTCGTCAAAAACTGCACAACTGGCTCTAATCCTTGATCAAGGTACAAAGCACCAATATAGGCTTCGAATACATCCGCAAGCATGGCAGGGCGTTCCCTTCCACCTGTCATTTCTTCCCCTTTTCCGAGTAATACATATTCCCCGTAAGTAAGGCTATTGGCAAAAGCAACAAGTGAAGGCTCACACACAATGGCTGCCCTTAGTTTGGTAAGTTCACCTTCGCTCATCATCGGATATTTTTGATATAAGTATTTAGAGATGGTCAGTTCAAGTACAGCGTCCCCCAAGAATTCAAGCCTTTCATTATCTTCATAAGGCTTACGGCGATGCTCATTCACATAAGATGAATGTGTAAAAGCTTGTTTCAATAAGTTTTCATCTTTAAAATGAAAACCCAGATTTTCTTGCAACTGTTTGAATTTATTTTCCTTGATTGATGGTTTACGATTATTTCCGTTCCTACGCATCACACAAAACCCTCCACGGTTCAAAAAGCATATTTTTCCAATATATAAAAAGAAACCTGGCAGGAATTCCTGTCAAGCTTCCCTATGTACCATCATACATGATTATCCGCTTAAAGAAAACTAAAGGCAAAAGACACTGCATGCAGGCGGAGCATACACGTGAACATGCTCATTCCGTTATCTGCCGCTGAATCAAACTTCTTTAAGCAATAAGAGAAAGCCCCGTTAAAAAACGGAGCTTTTAGTCAAATGACAATTCATTACATAGTGCTTTGTATGTAATTCACAGCATCACCTACTGTGGCGATTTTTTCAGCGTCATCGTCCGAAATTTCCATATCAAACTCGTCTTCGAATTCCATGACTAGTTCAACTACATCAAGGGAATCGGCACCAAGATCTTCTTTGAAAGAAGCTTCAAGTTTTACCTCTGATTCTTCTACGTTCAAACGATCTACAACGATTTTAGTTACTCTTTCTAATACATCTGCCAATGTGTTCACCTCCCCTCAAGACATTATAAATTAATTTCGAAAAAAATCAAAGAAAACTTACATGACCATGCCGCCATCTACATGAAGAGTTTGCCCAGTCATATATTTGCTTGCATCGGAAGCAAGGAAAGACGCCACTGCAGCAATATCTTTAGGGTCACCGAAACGTGCAAGCGGAATTTGGTCCAGCATGGCTTTTTGGACGTCTTCAGGCAATTCCCCAGTCATATCCGTTGAGATGAAACCTGGGGCAATCGCATTGACCGTAATGCCTCTTGATGCAAGTTCCTTTGCCGTCGTTTTAGTCAAACCGATGACACCTGCTTTAGCCGCTACATAGTTAGCCTGCCCTGCATTTCCGCTGACGCCGACTATCGATGCCATATTGATGATCCTGCCGCTGCGCTGCTTCATCATTTGCCTTGTAACAGCTTTGGTGCATAGGAACACGCCTTTAAGATTCGTATTGATCACAGAATCCCATTCATCTTCTTTCATGCGCATCAATAGGTTATCACGTGTGATGCCGGCATTATTAACCAGGATGTCCACTCTGTCAAATTGTTCGACCACCTCTTTGATCATGCTTGTCACTGATTCACTATTTGCAACATCGCATTGGATGGCGAATGCTTTCCGGCCCAATGCCTTGATTTCGTCAACCACTTCATTCGCTTTTGCCTCACTGCCGGAATAGTTAATGGCAACGTCTGCTCCCTGACGGGCAAGTTCCAATGCAACTTCCCTGCCAATACCTCGTGATGCTCCCGTTACAAGTGCTTTTTTACCTTCGAGGATCATGCTTGTACCCCCTTCAATGTTTCAATTGTTTTAGTTAGAGTATCTATATCGGATACCGAATGAATTTGAACGGAACGATCAATTTTCTTTATCAATCCGCCCAACACTTTCCCTGGGCCAACCTCGATGAACGTATCCACGCCCAATTCAAGTAGATTTTTCACACTGTCCTCCCAAAGGACCGGTGAATACAGCTGTTCGATTAATTTTTCTTTTATTTCGGCAGGTGCTGTAATGGGCTTAGCCGTTACGTTTGAAATGACAGGAATTTCTGCCTGTTTGAAGCTTACTTCATCAAGGACACCCTGTAACTTTTCTGCTGCCGGTTTCATTAATTCAGAATGGAACGGTCCGCTCACTTCAAGAGGAAGAGCCCGTTTAGCCCCATTTTCCTTGGCTTTTGCACTTGCAAGTTTAACCCCTTCGGAGGTGCCTGAAATGACGATTTGCCCTGGACAATTAATATTGGCCAATTGAACGGATTCACCTGTGGCCGTAATTTCAGAAGTGACTTCAGATAGAGCTTCACGGTCCATTCCCAAAATCGCAGCCATTGAGCCTTGACCATTCGGTACCGCAGCTTCCATGAATTCACCGCGTTTACGCACTGTATATACGGCATCTTCAAAAGAAATTGCACCAGATGCCACTAATGCCGTATATTCACCTAAACTGTGCCCGGCAGTATAATCGGGTTTGATTCCCGCTTCTTCCAACTCCTTGACAAAAGCATAACTCGTAGTCAATAAGGCTGGCTGTGCATTATAAGTCACCGTTAATTCTTGTTGTGTGCCATTAAAGATCAATTCCGTAAGCGGAAAATCAAGTTTTTCATCTGCTGATCGAAAAATTTGCTGAGCACGCTCTTTTTCCTGAAATAGGCCATGCCCCATTCCTATTGATTGTGATCCTTGTCCTGGAAAGACAAAAGCAATTTTACCCATCTGTTACTCCCCTGCCTCTATGATTTATTATTGTTTTTCTATTGTCTCCGCAATTGTCGATATGACGTCATTTCCAACCATATCGCGAGTCTGGCGTATAGCATTATAGACCGCATTCGCATCTGAAGAACCATGCGCCTTAATGACAGGGGCCTTCAAACCGAAGAGGCCAGCACCGCCATACTCCGAGTAATCCATTTTATTTTTTATGACTTTTAGTTCTGGCTTTACCATTGATGCAGCCAACTTACTTTTGAGGTTGCTCATCAAGGCAGCTTTCACCATTTTGAATACGCCCATAGCAGTACCTTCCAGCGTCTTTAACACCATATTTCCCGTGAAGCCGTCCGTCACGACAACGTCCGCCGGCCCGTTTAGGAGGTCCCTTGCCTCTACGTTACCTATAAAGGATATCTCCGATGATTGCTGCAGTAATGTAAAGGCATGCTTAGTCAGTTCATTCCCTTTTTTTTCTTCTGTTCCGATATTAAGTAATCCGACACGGGGCTTTTCGATTCCCCGCACTTTTTGGGCATAAACAGACCCCATTATGGCGAATTGAAGGAGATGCTCCGGTTTCGCATCGGAGTTCGCGCCTACATCCAGTAATACAAAACCCTTGCCATCGATCGTCGGAAGGGTGGGAGCCAATGCCGGACGTTCAATGCCTTCTATCCTTCCGACCACAAACAAACCTGCAGCCATTAGCGCCCCCGTATTGCCTGAAGAAATGCATGCGTCCGCTTCTCCGTCAGCCACTTGCTGTGCAGCCAATACCATCGATGCGCTTTTCTTGCGGCGAACCGCACGAACAGGTTCATCGGTACTTAATATTTTTTCATCAGTATGTATAACCCTTATTCGGCCATGCTTCGCTAAGTATTGGTTAATCTCGGATTCATTGCCTATCAAGGTAATTTCCACATCGGAAAAAGCCTCGACAGCTTTCATTGCTCCCAAAACCTGTGCCTTGGGAGCATTATCGCCACCCATTGCATCTATTGTTATCTTCATTTTTTTCATCCTTTACTAGCAAGTTAAGAGCGATACATTTCGAACTCGCCTTTAAAAACCAGTTCATTACCTACGTAGCTTCTAACCTCCACCACGGAACGATCGTTGGTGTGGTCCACGTTTTTAACCCTCGCTTTAGCTACCACTCTTTCATTTTCCTTTACAGAACGAGTGAATAAAATGGATGCTTTCGCAGTTAATGCCAATTCATCATTTATGACTGCCACAGCCAATGAGTTTGCTTGGGCAAAAAGGTGATGTCCCCTTGCGATTCCATTCCGCTTAAAGACATGCTCTTTATTTATATCCAAAATCGAAATTGCATTATCATCTAAATTAAGATCAATTACTTCCCCGATGATTTCATCCAAAGGCAATGCCCTGATTTCGTCACTGAATTTTTTCTCGGCCACGCTTTTAATCCGTTCACGCAGTTCCGGTATCGATAATTCAAGACGGTCAAGCCTAATGGTCTGGACGCTCACCGAATATTTTTCAGCCAGCTCCTCATCCGTTACAAAAGGATTCTGTTTAATCGTTTCGATTAATAATTGCTGGCGTTCCTTCTTATTTCTTCGCATTTGAAGGTCACCATCCGTAGTATTATGACTAGGTACTAATAGTAGTATATATATTTTAAAAACAGATTGCAAGATATTGCGTAAAATCTCACAATCTGCTATTGGTTTTTTATTGGGTTCAGTCCAGCTTTTCTCCCGTAAATACTCCCGTTCCCTCTAAATAGTCCCGCAAAGGTGCATACTCCGGGGAATGCCAAAAGCTTTGGGATGCAATCAATTTTGCTGCATCCATCCTTGCCACTTCAAGGGTCCTGTAATCATGGACCATGTCGGCTACCTTGAATTCGGGAAGGCCGCTTTGTTTTTTACCGAAGAAGTCCCCGGGTCCACGGAGTTCCAAATCTTTTTCGGAAAGGGCAAAACCATCGTTTGTCTCAGTCATGATTTTCATCCGCTCTTTGCCGACTTCCGTTTTCGGATCAGCCAGCAGGATGCAAAAGGACTGATCGCTCCCCCGTCCAACCCTTCCGCGTAGCTGGTGCAACTGTGAAAGTCCAAAGCGCTCCGCATCATAAATGACCATTACCGTTGCATTTGGAACATTCACCCCAACCTCGACGACCGTCGTGGAAACAAGGATTTGCGCTTCATTGGCACTGAACTGCTGCATCACTTCTTCCTTTTCATCCGCGGGCAGACGTCCATGCATAAGACCCACTTTGTACCTGTTCGCAAAGTATTGTGTCAGCATTGCATGAACATCAAGAACATTCTGTAAAGAATCGAGTTTCTCCGACTCCTCAATCAATGGACAGATGACGTAAGCCTGTCTCCCTTTCTTTAGTTCCTTTTCGACAAAGGATAAGATCCGATCAAGCATTTGGTGTTTCGCCCAATAGGTCTCTATCGCTTTACGCCCGGCAGGCATTTCATCGATCGTCGAGACGTCCATTTCCCCAAACACTGTAATTGCGAGAGTTCGCGGAATTGGTGTAGCCGTCATGAAAAGTACATCTGGATTGGTACCTTTTTCTCGAAGGATGCGGCGCTGCTCCACTCCGAAACGATGTTGTTCATCCGTTATGACAAGACCTAAGTTCCGGAAATTCACTTCATCTTGAATCAATGCATGAGTTCCTATCAAAAGATCCAGCTCCCCGGATTCCAGCATTTGCAATAGTTCCTTGCGCTTTTTGCCTTTTACCGAACTTGTCAACAATGCGACCTTTACTCCACTCGGTTCCAACATGGCTTTCAGGGATTGTGTATGCTGCTCAGCCAAGATTTCCGTGGGGACCATAAGTGCACCTTGGAAACCTGCTGTAATCGTCGCCTTCAGGCATATGGCGGCAACCACCGTTTTCCCAGACCCGACATCCCCTTGAAGCAAACGATTCATCCTGTAGGGAGATTTCATGTCATTCATTATTTCCTCAACGACCCTATTCTGAGCGTTCGTCAAAGGAAAAGGGAGGGTTTCAACGAAGGCTTCCAGCCGCTCCATGTCAAACTCCTGGCCTATTCCTTTTGACTGCTCCCGCTGCACTTTACGAAGTGCCTGCATTTTAAGTTGAAACAATAAAAATTCTTCATACACAAAACGGCGTCGGGCCTTCTTCACCTCATTGGCCGATTGAGGGAAATGCATGGTACGAAGAGCATCATTACGCGGCATCAGTTTGTATGCCGCCAATAATTGCGGGGGCAGATTTTCTTCTATCATTGTCCCATATTCAGAAAATGCATTGGAGATAAAGCGGCGGAGCCCTTTGACAGTAATGCTGCCCTTCACTGAGTACACCGGTTCGAACTCTTTCTCCCGGCTTCGATCACCAACATGGCATTCCGAGCCTGTAATGGTTTGGCGATGACGATCCCACTTTCCCGTTACCGTTACGGTTTCGCCTATCGCAAGCTTCGGCTTCAGATAAGGCTGGTTAAAAAAAATGACATTTATTAAATATCTCCCAGTCAAAACTTTAATCGTGAGCCTGGATTTTTTCTTTCCGAAGTACCCTAACGTGGGTACTGTATGAACTTTGCCTTCTACAGTAACCCGTTCATCATGCTCGACCGTTTCTAAATCCCTCAACCGGTAATCTTCATAGCGATATGGGAGGTGCTCAAGGAGATCCGCGACGGTATGGATCTCCATTTCCCCCAAAGCTGCTGCCGTTTCGGCCCCAATGCCTTTTACTGCGGTAATGGGTTCGCGTAAAGTCGAGTTCACTTCTTATTTAGCGGTAAGCCAAAGATTTTCGCTTCCAACTCCCGCCCAGTCGGTGTAGCCGCTAAACCTCCTTGTGCAGTTTCCCTAAGAGCAGATGGCATCGTTTGCCCGATTTTATACATCGCATCAATTACTTCATCACACGGTATGCGGCTTGTGATACCCGCTAAAGCCATATCTGCTGCAACCATGGCATTGGCTGCACCCATGGCATTACGTTTCACACAAGGCACCTCCACAAGCCCAGCAACAGGATCACACACAAGACCAAGCATGTTCTTTAATGTGATTGCCATCGCTTCTGCACTTTGTGCCGGTGTCCCTCCTGCCATTTCAACGATGGCTGCCGCCGCCATACCCGAAGCAGAACCGACCTCCGCCTGACAGCCCCCTGCGGCTCCAGAGATAGAAGCATTATTCGCTACTACAAAACCAAACGCCCCTGCTGTAAATAGGAACTCAATTTTCTGTTCCCGATTCGGTTTTAATTTATTTTGCAAAGCGAAAAGGGTACCAGGCACAACACCAGCAGATCCGGCAGTCGGTGTCGCACAAATCGTTCCCATGGCTGCGTTCACTTCGTTTGTTGCCACGGCTTTGCTTACCGCATCCAACAGCAGTTCACCGGATAAGGAGTTTCCGGATTTAATGTAATTCTGAAGAAGGACTGCATCCCCTCCCGTCAGGCCGGAAACGGACCGTACACCTTGAAGTCCTTTTTCAACTGCCTGTTCCATTACATCCAGATTGACTCCCATCTGGCGGATGATTTCTTCACGGCTTTTTCCCGTTACTTCCATTTCCTGCTCTATCATCAGCGTTGAAATTTTTTTCTGCTTTGATTCAGCTAATTCTACTAATTCCGCTACATTTCGAAACATGATTTCTTCTCCTTCCTAAGTGGAAACGATTGCTCTATCAATCCACAATCCTTGCTACTTGAGTGATATTGGGGAGTGCTGTAATTTCAGCTATGACGTGATCCTCCAGGTTTTGGTCCACTTCAATCGTCATCAAGGCCATCTGCCCTTTCTCTTTTCGGGAGACTTCCATTTGGCCAATATTGATTTGATGCTTGGCTAATATGTTTGAAACATTGGCTATGGCACCAAATCGATCATCATGAACGACGAGTATGGCAGGGTTATGCCCGGAAAGCCTCAATTTAAACCCGTTCAATTCGACGATTTCGATCTTTCCCCCGCCTATCGATATTCCGACAAGTTCCAGTTCACCATCATCATCACCAACTGTTATTTTTGCTGTATTGGGATGTTCCGGTACTGCCTCTTCTTCTCGAAATGTAATTTTCATTTTCTTTTTGCGTGCTATTTCCAGCGATTCTTTGATTCTCTCATCAAATGTATCAAAATCAAGCAAGCCTCCTACAATGGCTACATCCGTTCCATGGCCTTTATAGGTTTTGGCAAACGATCCGTAAAAAGAAATATGGGCCCATTTTGGTTCCCGGTCGAATAAATTCCTGGCAACCCTACCGATCCTTGCAGCTCCTGCTGTATGGGAACTAGAGGGGCCGATCATAACAGGACCAATTATATCGAATACACTTCTAAATTTCATGATTAGCTCCTCCTTCTATTCACTTGGAGTCAGTTTAATAATAAAGCCTGATATATTGTAATTACAATTATGCTGTCCGTAATCCTTCTTTTCATAAAAATAAAGGCTCTTTTCGTAAAGATTGTTGTTTTTAAAACGAAACTATTTAAGGTTGATTGGAGCGGAAGTGCGAGACTCCTGCGGGAGCAGCGGGACAGGTGAGACCCCACAGGCGTTTACGCCGAGGAGGCTCACCGCCCGCCCCGCGGAAAGCGAGCATCTGGAGGGGAAATCAACCACAACTCACTATCTGGTAAATAGCAACAAAGTATGTGAAAACAGCCACAATAAAACTGCATAGCCTAATGACATATGCAGTTTATTGCCTTTTATTTTTTTCGGGATCCTCCAAACATTGTGACGGATAGGTTTCCCTTATTTTCATGTTCTCTACTTATTCAATTGAAAAAATGAAAGAATATAAAGGTTGTTTCCCATTATGGACTTCAACTTCAACGTCTTCGAAATTCTCATTACAAAACGCAACAAGACTTTCGACATCTTCAGCAGTGGCATCTTCACCATATAAAATGGTAAGGATTTCTGAATCTTCGTCAATCATATCGGAGAGAAGATCTTTTGCCGCTTTAGTCATGTCTTTATCCTTCACCTTGATGGTGCCTTCAGCAATTCCCATGAAGTCCCCGGTCTCGATTGCAAGACCGTCAATGTTGGTATCCCGGACAGCATAAGTAATCTGGCCCGTTTTCACATGCGAAAGGGCTTCGATCATCGCTTTTTTATTCTCTTCGGCATCAAGTGAAGGGTTGAAAGCCAACAACGCAGCCATTCCCTGTGGTACTGTTTTCGTTGGAATGACAGTCACATGATCCCCAAGTACATCAGCAGCCTGATTGGCGGCCATGATGATATTTTTATTATTAGGCAAGATGATCACATGATCTGCATATGCCCCTTCGACAGCTTTAACGATATCTTCCGTGCTAGGATTCATCGTTTGCCCGCCTTCGATGACGGACTTAGCGCCGATGCTTTTGAATAATTCGCTGATGCCAGCGCCCATCGCCACTGACACTACAGCGTATTTCTCTTTGGTGGGCGGTTTAGTTTGAAGCGGTGTATTCGTCTCACCTACAATCGCAGTATGCTGTTCACGCATATTATCGATTTTCATTTTTATTAAACTACCATATTGCTGTCCATAATTCAGGCACGTGCCAGGCTGTTCAGAGTGAATATGTACTTTGACGACTTCATCATCTGAGATGACTAGTAAAGAATCTCCGTATTCACTTAAATCATTTCTGAATTTTTCTTCATCAAATGATTGATTGGCAAGTTTTTCACTTTCCAATCGGACCATGAATTCCGTACAGTAGCCAAACACGATATCTTCCGTGTTCATATGTCCTTGTACATTCATGTGATGTTCGGCACTGATCATGTCATCCATGCTTGGACCATTAGCGGATCGGACTGGAAGGGCTTCACCTTTCAGCTCAGCAAGGAAACCTTCATATACGAACACCAACCCTTGCCCGCCGCTATCAACGACACCCACTTCTTTTAAGACTGGAAGAAGATCAGGTGTGCGTTTTAATGAAGCATTTGCCTCCGTAACGATTTCTTCCATTACCTGAATAAGGTCTAAATGCTTTGCTGCTGATGAAACCGCTTGCTTGGCTGCATCTTTTGCAACCGTTAAAATGGTTCCTTCAACAGGTTTCATAACGGCTTTATAAGCTGTTTGAACCCCTGCTTCAAAAGCTTGGGCAAATTCTTCACTATTGATTTCCGATTTATGTTCAATCGCTTTAGCAAAACCGCGGAACAGTTGCGAAAGGATAACTCCCGAATTGCCGCGTGCGCCCATAAGCAATCCTCTTGAAAGGGACGCACCCACTTTTCCGATGTGTTCCTGGACGTTATTTTGCACTTCCTTCGCTCCCGAAGTCATCGATAAATTCATATTCGTTCCTGTATCTCCATCCGGAACAGGGAAAACATTCAATGCATCAACCATTTGGGCATTAGCCGCTAAATGGTTGGCACCTTGAATGATCATTTCTGCAAAGCGCTTTCCGTTCAAACTTGTAATTGACACAAAACTTTCCTCCTATACTTAAGGGTTCGTCACACGAACTCCCTGTACAAAAATGTTAACGGAATCAACAGCTAATCCTACAGTTTTGTCCAGAGTGTACTTTACCTTTGATTGCACATTATGTGCAACTTCCGAGATTTTCGTTCCATAACTTACGATAATATACATATCGATATGAACTTCTTCCTCTTCTTGACGGACAATTACACCCTTAGTAAAGTTTTCTTTTCTTAGAATTTCGGCAATGCCGTCTTTAAATTGTTTTTTGGAAGCCATTCCTATAATTCCATAGCAATCCACGGCTGCGCCGCCTGCTACAGTTGCGATAACATCATTAGAGATATCAATTTGTCCATACTTCGTTTGTAATTCGATAGACATTTTCTTTTCCCTCCCAAAAAATCAAATCAACTAAAGACATTTTACTATAATGTCTCTGGTTTTAAAAGTAAATGTCTTACGGCACTCTATATAATTCAATTTCGAAGGATGTATGTCAAGGTTTTTTTCTTGAAAGTAATTAACTGAAGTATTGCATTCTAGCGGTAGGTATGATAAATTATTAAAGTATTTTACAAAGACTTAAGACGACTGCGAAAAACTTAAGCTTGTTGTAGTTAGGAGGGAATTTGACATGGCACGTAAATGTGTAATCACTGGAAGAAGAACTCGTTCTGGTAACAGCCGCTCTCACGCAATGAACGCTAGCAAGCGTACATGGGGCGCTAACCTTCAAAAAGTACGTATTTTAGTTGACGGTAAACCTAAACGTGTATACGTTTCTGCAAGAGCTCTTAAATCGGGCAAAGTAGAACGCGTATAATGTTACGGCATCCTCTTAGGATGCCTTTTTACTTGTAATGGCCGGTATTTAATGGGGATGGTTTCAAATCTTTGACCAGGTCCAGTCTGCATCAAGAAGGATGCCTTCACCCATTAATGGATGGCCGCCCTTTTTTACCAAGAAATAACACCTCCCTTATTTTGAGAGGTGTCATGGAGATAAGTATCAGCCTTTTTTAAACGCTCCGAGCATAGCCCTTACCAAACTGCCCAGAACTTTTGGCAATTTAATCGTATAAAATTTCATCATGCCCCTCCTCTTTGCATCCCACAATTAAAGATGAAGTGGAATTTTTCTATTACAACATAAGCTTTTAAGCGGATATAGGATGATCGTAATTATATCCGAATCTGCTCTAAGCATGAATTTTAATCACTGCTTCTTATCACCATTAATATGCCTTTCTCAAATGAAACATTCCCAGATTCGGAAATTAGTTCATTGCTGATGCAAAGCGTCGAACCCATTTCCAAGCTTGCATCGTCCAGCGGATATTTGAAACCCGAAAGAGTAATGCCGGTGACTTCAGCGTTTACTGGGAGCAAGGACAAGTATTTCTTATCTTTCAAAGCAGTGACCTCATAAGAACCTGCTGTCTTTACTGTGATTATATTTTGCCGATCGACTATGTATATATCCATATCGCCATGATGAGGGAGGACACTTTCTTTTTGGAGCAACTGGATATTCCCGAGAAAATGGTCCATTCTTCCCCCGGTTGCGCCCAGAATGTGAATTTCTCTTGGCTTTTGCCCCATTGCCCATTTAAATGCGATTTCTAAATCCGTTTCATCCTTTTCCGAGGAATATAGATTGATTTCTTGCAGCATTTGCTCAATCTTTTCGTATTCCCCTTCCGAAACCGAATCAAAATCCCCAAAACCGTACTTAGGTTCGATACCTTTTTCAAGCAGAGACCATACTCCCCTGTCAACCCCGACCCAAAGATCTGTCTTCTCCTTATACCATGTCAAATCCGGCCAAAAACATTCCGGACCTCCAGCCATTATACTGATAATCATCGAAATCATCCTTTTCCATATATAATCATATCCAAGGTGCCTTAGTTTAATTGATAAAAAAAGCCGATCACCATCATATGAATATGATAGTGTCGGCTTATATCACTTTCCCCGAATCTTTTGAATCGCTGCGTGTCGATCTTCCTGATCATATATTGCCGAACCGGCCACCAGGATTGTCGCCCCTTGTTCAATACATAGTTTAGCCGTTTCTTCATTTACTCCACCATCAATCTCTATCTCGAGATTTTGATTATACTTTCCTGCCATCGCCTTCACTTCGGCAATTTTCGGAAGAACGGATTTAATGAACTTTTGCCCGCCAAAACCCGGATTAACCGTCATCAACAATACCATGTCAATATCTTCGATTATAGGTTGTATCAAGGAAGCCGGAGTGGCTGGATTAAGCACCACGCCTGCCTTTACACCAAAAGATTTAATCAATTGAACCGTTCGATGCAAATGTGTGCAGGCCTCTACATGTACAGTTATATAATCGGCTCCCGCTTTCGCAAAGGACTCGATATAACGATCAGGTTGTTCAATCATTAAATGAACATCAAGCGGAAGCTTCGTTACTGGGCGGATAGCATCAACAATTAGTGAGCCTATCGTTATATTCGGCACGAAATGCCCATCCATGACATCCACATGGATCAAATCCGCTCCGCCCCTTTCCACATCAAGAATTTCTTCTCCCAATTTTGCAAAGTCAGCTGATAAAATGGATGGTGCGATTCTAACCATTTTAATACCTCGGCTTTCTATCTCTTATTTCTTCTAAGAATTGCATATAATGCTCGTATCGATAACGGGGAATTTCCCCGGAATCCACCGCTTCCTTCACTGCACATTTCGGTTCTTTATCGTGCAGACAGGCCCTGAATTTACAGTCTTCCCCATGCTTATGCATTTCAGGGAAGCAATAGGAAAGCCGTTCAGCTTCCATTTCCATGAATTCAAGTGAACTGAACCCTGGAGTATCCGCGACAAGTCCAGAGCCAATATGGATCAATTCAACGTGCCGGGTCGTATGCTTCCCGCGTCCCAGATGTGAAGAAATATCATCCGTCTTTAAAGCCAATTCCGGATTGATCGCATTCAGCAAAGACGATTTCCCAACACCGGACTGCCCCGCAAATACACTGGTCTTTCCTTCTAAATACGGCACTAGTTCTTCAATCCCTCCAGCGGTGACGGAAGATGTCTCCAGTACAGTATAGCCAAGTTTCTGATAGTCCTTGATATACTGAGACAATTTCTTTTGGTTTTCAGCTGTAACCAAGTCCAGTTTCGTCACGACGATAATCGGTTCGATTTCGTTATCTTCAATCAATACGAGAAATCGATCAAGCAAGGCTGGACTGAAATCAGGTTCCACTGCCGAAAAGACAAGGATTGCCTGGTCTACATTCGAGATTTGCGGACGTATCAATTCATTCTTTCGCGGTTTTATTTCGGTCACGGTCCCGTCCGTTTTATTTTCCGCTTCAAAAACAACATAATCACCAACGAGCGGGGTCACCTTATTCTTCCTGAACAGGCCCCTTCCACGGCATTGATAGACCTCTTCACCATCAAGGACATAATAAAATCCACTTAATGCTTTGATTATTTTTCCTTCGGGCATAACCACACTCCTAATTCTTAAATTTATTCTGGATATGAGACGGATTCGTCAATGATGACCTGATTGTCCCGCATGATTTTATATCCTGCTTTCTTATCCGGGGAAACCATTAATTCGATCGTTCTCTTCGCATCTTCCAATATATAGAATGTTTCTTGAGGCTCCGTCATGCTGTTGTCGATATCCTCGATGAAAATTTGTATTTTTTGTGTTTTGCCTGGCTCAACCGGATCATACTCGATTTTGACTTCCTCCGTTACACTCTTGGGCGGAATCTCTTCTTTCCCTTTTGAAATGACCACTTTCACAGTACTGCCCTTTTCCACCTTCGTAGCAGGTTCCGGTGACTGGGAAATGACAAGCCCCTCCGCTACGGAATCATCATAGATTTCTTCTTCGATCTCTACCTTTATTCCACTCTCGCTTGAATAATCATTAAGGCCAGCCTCATTGAACCCCGTTAAGTTCTTCAAGCTCAGGAGATCTGCCCCTTTACTGACCGTCAGCTCAAGCTCCGTTTCGGATGGTACGACCTCAGTGGCACCAGAAGGCGATTGTTCTATGATCGTGCCGGGAGCACTGTCATCATATTTTTCAGTAACGCTAATGTTTTTGAATCCCATTTTTTCAAGCAGGGATTTAACATCAGAGTAATCTCGACCTTCATAGCTGGACAATGAAATCGTCTCTTTACCAACGCTTTGATAAATATCGATCACTGCACCTTCCTTGACCGTCTTACCTTCCTTAGGATTGGTTTTGATCACAAGACCAGCTTCAACCTCTTCATCTTCAATCTCGATCGTATCTCCAATTTCCAAATCCAGTTCAAGCAATTCAGTAATGGCGTCATCCAATTCTTCCCCTTTAAGGTCAGGGATCGTCACTTCCTTCGAGACAAGGAGGGGAGGTAAAACTGTGACAGATAAAACTGCAAGCAGTGCGAGAACTAAAAAGGTGGTCACCAAGATCGCTGGCATGTTCTTTCGTTTTTTACCTTTGTGTTCCGACTTGTTTTTTTGTTTTTTCTGTTTCTTTTGTTTCTTCTGTTTCTTTTTTGAATTACTCTCTGCTTCTGATTCACTTTCCTCATCGTCCGCATAAACTAACGTATTTTTTTCAGGACCCCTAATGATTGTCTCATCGATGCTTGAAAGCTGATCATCCGTTATGACTGGGATGGCTTTTGTTGCATCATGATCTTCGGGAATCGCAAAAGGAGGTTCATTGGAACGCTCCGGATTAAGCGACGTCCGTATATCATCTTCCATCGAGTCCACGCTCTCATAGCGGTAATATGAATCTTTGGCTGTCGCTTTCAAGATAATATTTTCCACACTCTGGGGTATTTCAGAGTTCCAGCGTTTTGGTGAAGGAGTTTCCGATTGTAAATGTTTAAGAGCTATCGACACGGCTGATTCACCCGAAAAAGGCAATCTCCCCGTCAACAATTCAAACATGACGATGCCAAGTGAATAAATGTCCGATTTCTTATTGGCCATACCGCCTCTGGCCTGTTCCGGAGATAAATAATGAACCGAACCCAAGACTGCGTTGGTCTGCGTTATGTTTGTTGCACTTAGGGCCAATGCAATGCCAAAGTCCGTAATCTTGACGGTTCCTTCCTTATCAATCAAAATGTTCTGTGGCTTGATGTCACGATGGATGATCCCATTATGATGGGCATGGGAAATCGCTGCCGTGATTTGCCTCATGATATCCAAGGCTTCATCAACTGGAATTGGATAATATTTTTGTATGTATTGCTTAAGTGTAAAACCGTCAACGTATTCCATTACAATATAATAGATGGAATCTTCTTCACCAACATCATAAATACTTACGATATTGGGATGGGCCAAACTGGTTGCCGATTGGGCTTCCCGATTGAAGCGCTTGATGAACTCTTCGTCATTATTAAAATCCATGCGAAGGATTTTCAATGCAACATCCCTATCTAAGATCATATCCCTTGCAAGGTAAACATTAGCCATACCGCCGCCGCCGACCATCTGGATCAGTTTATAACGGCCGTTGATCCTTCTGCCAATCAACATTCAATTCACCTGCTTTCACTTTCTTCAGTAAATTGAACAAGCACAAGGGTGATATTATCTTCCCCACCGTAGTGATTGGCCTTATCTATTAATGAATTCGCCTTTTCTTCAAGTGACTGTGCATTGGTTACCGTTTCTTCCAGTTCCAGTTCACTCACTTTATTCGTCAATCCGTCCGAACAAAGCAATAGTAAATCATTTTCTTCGAAGATGACCGTCATAATGTCCATTTCCACTTGCATTTCTGTCCCCAAGGCTCGTAATAAAACATTTTTCCGTGGATGGTTTTCGGCATCTTCTTTCGAAATCTGACCGGAACGGACCAATTCGTTAACGAGTGAATGATCTTCCGTGACCTGCTTAAAACCACTCTCATTATACAAATAACACCGGCTGTCCCCGATGTTGGCAATGGTAGCAAACTTGTCGGTGCAAATGGCTGCAACAATGGTGGTCCCCATGCCCTTACATTCCGTATTCGCTTCTGCATGTTCAAAAAGCAACTGATTGACCGTGAAGATTTGCTGCTTAAGCCAATCTTCGGCATCATTTGCCGTTTCGATTCCGGTGGATACTTCCCAGCCCTTTTTCAGAAGGTCTATCGTCATTGCACTGGCTACATCCCCGGCACGGTGGCCGCCCATGCCATCTGCAACGATGGCAAGGCGAACGCCTTCCGAGTTCTTAAAGATTCCGCCATTATCTTCATTATGCTGGCGGACTTTTCCACGGTCTGTCTTAAATATTGCCCTCATAGGGTCACCTCGTCTCTTCTTTGCGCTCCTTGGCCCGAAGCTGGCCGCAGGCTGCGTCAATATCACTGCCTTGTTCCCTTCGGATCGTTACATTAATGCCGCGCTTCTTCAATGTTTTTTCAAACTCAAAAATCTGGTCCCGAGGTGTTCGTACATAGTTGCGTTCCGGTACATAGTTAACCGGTATTAAGTTCACATGGCATTTTATCCCTTTTATTAAAGCTGCTAATTCTTCAGCGTGCTCCACTGAATCATTTTCGCCACCGAATAGACCATATTCAAAACTTACACGGCGGCCTGTTTTTTCTGTATAGTATTTGATGGCCTCAATCAGGTCTGGAAGTTTGTAGGCCTTATTGATCGGCATCAATTTACTTCTCAATTCCGTATTCGGTGCATGAAGGGAAACAGCAAAGTTTATTTGCATGCTTTCTTCGGCAAACTTATAGATTTTAGGAATGATTCCACTTGTGGAAACGGTAATATGACGCGCCCCTATGTTCAAGCCCTTTTCATGGTTTATATTTTTCAAGAATGACATCATATTATCGTAGTTATCAAACGGTTCACCGATTCCCATGATAACGACGGAACTAACACGCTCTTCCGACTCGTCAAGTGCTTGCTGAACTTTAACGACCTGGGCAACAATTTCCCCTGATTCAAGATTCCGCTTTAAACCGCCTAGTGTCGAAGCACAGAATGTACAGCCAATTCTGCAACCTACCTGCGTTGTCACGCAAATGGAGTTTCCGTACTCATGACGCATCAGCACCGTTTCAATCGAATATCCATCTTGGAGTTCAAATAAAAACTTCATCGTTCCGTCATTGGACGTTTGCTGAATCAAAGTCTTCAATGTTGTGAAGGTGAATTGCGACTCCAACTTATCCCGTAATGATTTCGAAAGGTTGGACATATCTTCAAAACTGGAGACACGCTTTTTATAAAGCCAGTCATATACTTGCTCGGCCCGGAATGCCTTCTCACCATTTTGTAGAAGCCATTCTTTAATTTGGTGAAGCTCCAATGAGTAGATCGATGGTTTTTCTGGTGTCGTGTCTTTTCTTACTCTAGATGATTTAGTGATTTCTGCCATTACAGCACCTTCTTTCTAAAACTCGCAATAAAGAATCCGTCACTGCTAAAATATTGCGGAAAAACTTGCAGCGTATGACCCTCGATATATGGCTGAACGCTTTCAGGCATTCTTGTGGACAAGGTTGCATCGCTTTCAAAATCCGGATGGCTTTCCAAAAATGCTGCAGCGACTTTGTCATTTTCTTCTTTATCCACCGTACAGGTACTATATACTAACCGTCCGCCTTGCTTAACAAGCGGGGCAGCCGATTCCAATAATTGTTGTTGTATACTTGAGAGTTTCATTATATCATCTTTTGTTTTAGTATACTTTACATCAGGCTTCCGGCGCATGACTCCCAACCCGGAACATGGTGCATCGATCAGGACCCTGTCAAACCCTTCCTTATTAAAGTGCTCTTGCACTTTTCTGCTATCAAGGGCCATTGTCTTAATATTGTTTCTGAGTTTTAGGCGCTCCGCCTGCTCTTTAATGAGCTTGACCTTATGCTCATGAAGGTCGAGCGCATATACTTGTCCTGTGGTCAAGCCTTCTGCGATATGGGTCGTTTTCCCTCCAGGTGCCGCACAGCAATCGAGCACAGCATCATTTTCATTCGCACCCAATGCATGGGCAACTAGCATTGAACTCTCGTCCTGAATCGATAAATACCCCATTTTATAGCTTTGTGAATGAGCAAGATTCCCTTTATAGCTGACGATTGCTTCGGGAACGACTTCACTCGCTTCAACATCATATCCTTCTTCCGTTAATATGCTGATCAGTTCACGGCGTGAAATCTTCTTTAAATTAACACGTCCTGTCTGTAATGGCGCAGTTAAGTTGATTTCACACATTTCCTTGGTTTTTTCATAACCAAATTGCTCTACCCAACGCTGGACCAGCCAAATAGGATGACTCACCTCTATGGAAAGCCGTTCCAGATCATCTTTAATTTCCTCTAAAGAAGGAACACCATTTCTTTGAATATTACGAAGCACACCATTGACCATCGAAGAGGTGCCCTTGTGTCCGCGCTTTTTGGAAATTTCTACAGCCTCGAAAATGATTGCATGATCAGGCACTTTATCTAAATAGACCATTTGGTAAACGGAAAGTCTAAGTAAATTGATTACCCAGCTTTGCGTTTTTTTAGGTTGTTTAATAAACGGGTTCAAAAAATAATCCAAAGTCATTTTCCGCTGGATGGTACCGTAGCTTATCTCTGTAAGCAAACCGCTGTCCACGGCGGATAACTGGTGCTTTTTAATCAAGTTGTTCAATAATAGGTTACTGTAGGATTGGTTTTTCTCTACAGATTCCAAAATATCGAGAGCGATTTCACGTACTCCCTTTTTAGTTTGCTTCATTCTGTTCTCCTAACTTCATGCCTGCTTTAATGAACGATCCGGCTCCGCGCAAGTAATCTTTCGCCGGCATTTTTTTCTTTCCTGAAGGCTGCAGTTCTGTTACTAGTATTGCCGTCTCATTGCCTGTCGAAACGATGAAACCATCATTTTGTACATCAATGACCGTGCCCGGCAAGGCCTGCTTGCCAGCTTCAAGTTTCTTTACTTGCCATATTTTCATAATGGAACCGTCTAAGGTTGTATAAGCAACAGGCCAAGGATTCAGGCCGCGTACATGGTTATAGATGTCTTCCCCTGATTTCGACCAGTCGATTTTTTCCTCCGACCGTTTGATGTTGGGCGCAAAAGATGCTTTAGCATCATCTTGCTTGATTGCCTGTAACTCTTCATTTATAAGTTTTGGAAGTGTCTCCGCAAGTAAATCCGACCCTATCTTGCTTAATTTATCATGCAGTGTACCAACATTGTCTTCTTCCTCTATAGTAACTTCCGACTGAGTCAATATATCACCGGCATCCAATTTTTCTGCCATATACATGATGGTTATCCCAGTCTTTTCTTTCCCCTGTAAAATGGAATAATGAATTGGCGCCCCTCCACGCAGTTCAGGAAGCAGGGAGGCATGTACATTAATACAACCGTACTTAGGGGCATCCAACAATTCATTCGGAAGAATTTGTCCGAATGCCGCCGTCACCACTAAATCAGCATTCAATGCAATGATTTTTTCAAGTTCTTCTTTTTCCCGGATTTTTTCAGGCTGATAAACGGGTATCCCATGCTTTTCGGCTTCAACTTTAACTGGCGGCGGCGTTAGCACCTTTTTGCGGCCCACTGGACGATCGGGCTGTGTGACAACAGCGATCACATCATACCCTTCATCAATGATTCTTTTCAATACCGGCACCGAAAAGTCCGGTGTACCCATAAAAATTATTTTTGTCATTCTTCTCCATACCTTTCTAACTCTTCTTCCGAAATATACCGGGAAACCTTACTTGTAAATAAGACTCCTTGCAGATGATCGATTTCGTGCAGAAGGGCCCTTGCAAGGAAATCCTCCGCTTCTATCTCGAAATAAGATCCTTTTCGGTCTTGTGCCCGGACTTTGACACGGTAAGGACGCACTACTTCACCATATAAACTCGGGAAGCTCAAGCATCCTTCAACACCTGTCTGTTCTCCTTCCAATTCCAGCACTTCCGGATTAATCAGTTCGATTGCACCTGATCCTTCCTCTATTTCAACGACGGCCACTTGCTTTTTCACGCCAACTTGAGGTGCTGCAAGTCCAACGCCATCCGCCTCCACCATCGTTTCATACATGTTATTTAACAGCTTTGCCAACTTTTTATCAAAACTTGTTACTTTATCGCATTTTTGTTGTAAAATTTTTTCAGGAAACAAAACAATCGGTAAAATAGCCAAAATTAAAGGTACCCTCCTAGATATGAAAAACAACACTTCATTATATAAAAACGCAAGCTGTAACAGCTCGCGGTAATCATCCATCTCTTAAATAATTACATCATGATCTGTGGATTTAAATCTATTGAAATCTGCAAATGATTCTGAGCGGTTTCTTTTTGGTAATGCTCTAAAAGTGTGCGTAAATGCTGATTCAGGTCCGGCTCTCGTTTGTATTTTATCAGACATTGATAGCGATATCTATTGTTGATTCGACTAATGGGCGAAGCAACCGGACCAAGTACGACAGAATCCCGATTCAATCGCGAGCCTAAATAATTGGTGATTTTCTCAGTAACACTCACCGTCTTCATTAAATCTTCATGTGAAACGGTTATCAGGACAACATAATAATATGGAGGGTAATGACTTTGCCTCCTTAGATACATCTCCCGTTCATAAAAAGCATCATAATCCTGCAGGGCAGAAAGCTCGATGCTGTAGTGCTCAGGCGTATAGGTTTGGATGACCACTTCTCCCGGAAGCTGATGACGTCCCGCCCTTCCGCTGACCTGCGTCAGCAGCTGAAATGTCTTTTCCGAAGAACGGAAATCAGGCAGATGTAGCATCGTATCGGCTGAAAGGACTCCAACAAGAGTGATATTAGGAAAATCAAGGCCCTTGGCTATCATTTGGGTGCCTAGCAATATATCCGCCTTTCCTTCACCAAAGGCATTCAGCAATCGCTCATGTGAACCCTTCTTACTCGTCGTGTCAACATCCATTCGTATGACCCTTGCTTCAGGGAGGATTTTTGCAAGCTCTTCTTCAACCTTTTGAGTGCCTGTTCCAAAGAACCTTATATGTTCACTTTCACATTCAGGGCAAACGGAAGGCATTCCCTCTTCAAACCCACAATAATGGCATTTCATTATATCATTAAAGCGATGATATGTAAGTGAAATGTCACAATTAGGGCAGTTGATGACCAATCCGCAGCTTCGACACATCACAAAGGAAGAATGTCCCCTTTTATTTAGCATCAGGACAGTTTGCTCCCCCTTATCAAGCCGGTCTTTCAGCTTGGTAAAGAGCAGCTCCGAAAACATGGAACGATTTCCCGTTCTTAGTTCTTCCCTCATATCTACAATATCCACTGCTGGCAAAGCATTTTTATTCATCCTCTGGCTAAGGGTCAATAATTTATAGACATTTTTCTTGGCTCGCGCAAAAGATTCAAGTGTAGGTGTGGCGCTGCCAAGAATAACCGGACAACCATATGATTTTGCTCTTTCAATGGCAACATCCCTAGCATGGTACCTTGGCGTTTCTTCTTGCTTATAACTGGATTCATGCTCTTCGTCAATGATGACCAGCCCCAGGTTTTCAAAAGGAGCAAACACGGCAGAACGCGCCCCGACCACCACTTTTACTTCTTTGCGGTGAATTTTCCGCCATTCATCATATTTTTCACCTACGGATAAACCGCTATGCATGACAGCTACCTGCTCCCCAAAACGTTCCTTAAACCTCTTCACCGTCTGTGGCGTCAAGGAGATTTCAGGTACAAGCATGATGGCTTCCTTCCCTTTTTCAATGACAGAGGCAATTGCCTGCAGATACACTTCCGTCTTCCCGCTGCCGGTTACACCATATAAAAGGAAGACATCATGTTCATCATGATGTATTTTCTCTTGGATCGGCTTCAATGCAGCGGTTTGTTCAGCTGTCAGTGTAAAGGGAATGGATTTTTCGAACACACGGTTTTCATAAGGATCACGGTATATTTCTTGATCCTTTTCAGCCAAGGCCCCTTTTGACACTAGGGATTTGACGGTACCGCTTGATGTGTTCATCAATTCAAGCAATTCCTTTAACGGGATGGGTTCTTGATGTTCAATAAAGTATTGAAGGAGTTCCTGTTGTTTTTTTGCATGGCTGGATATGGCTGATGCCATTTCTTTCAGTTCCATAGGGGAAAGCAAAGATTTAATGACTCGGACCGTCTTCTTGTTAAGTCGGTTTTTCACATTATATTCGAGCTCAAGATTGCCATTTTGCATTTCCTTTTGGACCAGGGAGGCATTCTCCCCTTCAATCACGTCTTTCCAAGATAGTGAATCATTTTTTCCGAAAAGGTTTTGAATGGAGGGAGGGAGCTGATCCTTTTTATCTTCAACGACTTTAATAACTTTTTCATACTTTGCTTTCATTGCTGCCGGAAGCATGGCCTGTAGCGCTGAAATTTTAAAACACATCGCCTCATTGGTCAACCAGTCACCGAGCTGAAGCAATTCATCATTAAGGATGGGCTCCAAATCCATTGGTTCCTTTATAAAGCGTAATTTCGCAAAGTCGCTTTTAGCTTTTAAGCCTGTGACGAACCCCTGCACCATTCTTGGACCGAATGGGACGATGACTCTCATTCCGGGCTTGATGACTTGGTTCCACTTTTCAGGGATGCGATAGTCGAATTCTCGATCCGTTTGTTTAGCAGGTACATCCACGATGACGGATGCTATATCCATAAGACATCATTCCTTTTGCTTGCGAGATACTTCTGCCAGGATGCTTTTAGCTATATCCGCTTTACTCATTTTTGGAAGTTCGGTAGCACTTCCATCTTTATCGTAAATGGTCACGATGTTCGTATCCGTTCCAAATCCTGCCCCTGCGACGGTAACATTATTGGCAACGATCATATCTGCATTCTTTTTGACTAATTTTCCTCTTGCGTATTCTTCAACATTGTTCGTTTCAGCCGCAAAGCCCACCAAAATCTGATGAGTTTTATTTTCACCGAGTTCCTTTAGGATATCCTTTGTCCGTTCAAATTCAATCACATTTTCCCCTGGCTGCTTTTTCATCTTTCGAGTATGATAGACCTTCGGTTTATAATCCGCCACTGCAGCCGTCATGATTACGACATCACTGGTAGCGAACTGATCGAATACCGCATCATACATATCTGCAGCTGATTCCACTGGTATTACACTAGCCTTGGGAGGTGGCGTCAAGTTCACTGGGCCGGTAATCAATGTCACCTCAGCGCCCATTTCAATTGCCGCTTCGGCTAGGGCATAACCCATTTTGCCGCTGGAATGATTCGTCACAAAACGCACCGGATCAATCGCTTCACGTGTCGGTCCTGCCGTTATTAAATATTTCTTTCCTTTAAGAGGCTGTTGCTGTAATTTGCGTTCATTGAAATATCGATTAAGATGTTCTACGATTGTTTCAGGTTCCTCCAATCGTCCTTTCCCTACATATCCGCAGGCCAAATACCCTTCACCCGGTTCAATGAATTGATATCCAAACGACCGAAGTGTCTCCATATTTTTCTGAACCGCTGGATGTGCGTACATGTGCACGTTCATTGCCGGCGCAACCCAAACAGGTGCTTCCGTTGCCAATAGGGTGGTCGTGATCATATCATCCGCGATTCCATTGGCTACTTTGCCAATGACATTGGCTGTAGCTGGAGCCAACAGGATGATATCAGCCCAATCAGCCAAGTTGATGTGGGCAATGACTGAAGAATCCTTCTCATCAAAAGTATCTGTGTACACATCATTTCTCGAAAGTGCCTGAAAGGTGAGCGGCGTCACGAACTTACGTGCCGATTCACTCATGATCACTTTAACATGCGCACCTTCCTGAGTTAATTTACTTGTCAGGGCAGCAGCCTTATATACAGCAATCCCGCCGGTGACACAAAGAAGTACTTTTTTATCGATAAGCATGCAAATTTCCCCTAACTATACATTCTATTCTTTCTAATTATGACGGAAAACCGAAGAAATTTCATTTGAAATGCGCAATAACCTATGGATTCCCCCAAACATTACTTTTAAAAAAATCAATACAAACAGGCCTGACACCTTGGCCGCAGGAAGGAAGCACTTTCCAAATGTAACGCTCCTGTTTGCTTTAGGGTGTCAGGCCCGATAGGTCAAGCTCTGTGTTCTCTTAGTTTTCTTCGTAAGAATTATCGTAAGTCAATTTACCGGAATGAATTTCTTCAAGGGCACGACCTACCGATTTATGGGAAACCGGTTTTATAAGGCAATTATCTTTAATTTGCATTTCCCTGGCGCGTTTAGCTGCCACCGATACAAGTGAGTATTTAGAATCGATTTTAAGTAATAGAGAATCAATTGATGGATATAACATGATTTATTCCGCCTCCAACATTTTTTTATATAAAACTGCAACTCTTTCCCGACGGCAATGCTCGGCAATTACAATTGCATTAATTCTAGCACATGCTGCATCCACATGATCATTTTCAACAACATAATCGTACAGATCCATAAGTTCTATTTCTTCCTTGGCCACTTTCATCCGGCCTTTTATCGCTTCCTCCGTCTCGGTTCCGCGAGTAACGATGCGGCTTTCGAGTTCAGTCAAACTCGGAGGAGCAAGGAAAATGAAAAGTCCTTCAGGGAACTTCTCCCGGACCTGTTTAGCTCCTTGAACTTCTATTTCCAGAAATACATCTTTTCCGGAATCGATTGTTTCACGGACATAATCCACGGGTGTTCCATAATAATTACCGACGAACTCAGCATATTCCAGCAATTTGCCTTCTTCGATCAGTGCTTCGAATTCCTCGCGTTTTTTGAAGAAATAGTCCACTCCGTCCACTTCACCATGGCGAGGCAGCCTTGTCGTCATCGAAATTGAATATTCGAATGCCGTTCCTGGCTGAGAAAAAATCGCCTTCCTAACAGTTCCTTTACCAACACCGGATGGTCCGGACAAAACGATTAATAAACCTTTTTCTCTCATATTGTTTCAGTTACCCCTCTTCTACGCTGTCATCTCTATCTTGTAGCCGTGCAGCAACCGTTTCCGGTTGAACGGCAGATAAGATAACATGGTCGCTGTCTGTAATTATAACGGCCCTGGTTCTTCTACCATATGTAGCATCTATTAAGGATCCGCGATCTCGGGCGTCTTGGATGATCCTTTTTATCGGAGCCGATTCAGGGCTCACGATGGATACGATCCGGTTCGCGGAAACGATATTCCCAAAACCAATATTAATGAGCTTAATTGACATTTTTGTCCCCCATTCATATCTATTGTCACCTTGTTAGGTTCATCATAAACCGACTACTCGATATTTTGAACCTGTTCCTTTAATTTTTCAAGCAAACTTTTCATTTCCACCACTTCTTTCGTAATGGCCGAATCATTTGCCTTTGATCCAATCGTATTGACTTCCCTATTCATTTCCTGGACAAGGAAGTCAAGTTTCCTTCCAATTGGTTCACTATGGGTAAGGGTCCTTGAAAATTGCTGTACATGGCTATCGAGTCTGGTCAGTTCTTCATTTATATCACATTTATCAGCAAAAATGGCCGCTTCTGTCACAATACGGCTATCTTCAATCAATCCATCAGTCAACTCGGCCAGTTTGATTTCCAATCGGGCTTTATATTTTTCGACGACTGAAGGTGCATGCATTTTGACCCCTGCTACAATCTCAACAAACTTTTCAAGCTGGCGTTTCATGTCCGAGGCAAGTTCCTGACCTTCCAGATCCCGCATTTTTTTTAGATTTTCCAATGCCCCCGTGACAGCCTTCATTAACAGGGATTCCAAATCGGCAGGAACCGCAGGTACTTCTTCCGTCATGAAAATCGAATCAAGTTGCAGCATATCCTGTAATGTAATTGAACTTTCCAGATTGTATTTTCCCTTGACTTCATCCATCAATCCCACATATTGATCAGCAAGATCCCAATCGATCTTCACCTTTTTGGAAACCAGGCTCTCACCTTCCACTGTAATGAAGATTTCCACCCGTCCCCTTCTTATGTATTGATTCGCCTTCTTTTTTACCTTTTCTTCCAAAACCAAAAGCTGGCGCGGCATTCGAATCGTATATTCACAAAAACGATGGTTAACGGTCTTGATTTCAGCAAAAACCCTGACCTGTTCGTTTTCCGCTTCTTCTCTTCCATAGCCCGTCATACTGGTAACCATGGTTCCACATCCTATCAAAACATAATGTAGTAATTTGGCCTTTTAACATTCATTATATATTAGCTAAAGTACGGAAACATTAGCTTACAAATAAAATACTACAAAAATAAAAAGGCAATAGAGCAAGACTCTACCACCTTAAAGATTATACCATATATCATTGTGCTTTTCTTGCTAAAAAGGTTCCAGCCAGTAAAAAAGTTGGTATGGATGCCATTCCTATTACTAATAGCCAATCCCTTCCCGAAATCGGTACCGTATGAAAGATGGTTTGTAAAGGCTGCACATACATGACGGCTACCATCAATAATAGGGAGGATAGTACCGCCCCCACTAGATAAAGGTTACCGAATGGATTTCTCGAGAAGATCGAACGTTCACTTCGGCAATCGAATACATGTATAAGCTGAGCCAGGACCAAGGTAGCGAAAGCAATCGTTTGTGCATAAGCAAGGTTATCCGGATTTGCACGATATACAACATAAAATGCAATCAATGTGGAAACCCCTATCAGAAAACCGCGTGAGATGATCTTCCAGCCAAGCCCTCTTCCAAAAACACCTTCATTGGCATTTCTTGGATTTCTTTTCATTACATCTTCTTCTGCGGCATCCAGGCCCAATGCCATCGCAGGCAATCCGTCGGTTACAAGGTTCACGAATAAGATCTGGATTGGTATCAATGGTAATGGCAAGGCGCATAGCATCGCAAAAAACATGACCAAAATCTCCCCAACATTTGAAGCAAGCAGGTAACGGATGAACTTCCTGATGTTTTCGTAAATATTCCTGCCTTCTTTGATGGCCGATTTTATTGTGGCAAAATTATCGTCAACCAATATCAAGGAAGAAGCTTCTTTAGCAACATCAGTCCCCGTGATGCCCATGGATATACCAATATCCGCTGATTTTATCGCAGGGGCATCATTGACACCATCCCCTGTCATTGCAACGACATGTCCTTTATTTTGCAAGGCTTTTACGATTTTTAACTTATGTTCCGGGGAAACTCGGGCAAATACCGAAACACTTTCAACAACTTCCTCAAGTTCCCCGACTTCCATGTCCGCCAATTGCCGTCCTTCAAGTACACGGTCTTTTCCTTTTAAAATTCCAAGCTCTTTAGCAATTGCCTTTGCGGTTATCACATGGTCGCCTGTAATCATGACAGTTTTGATCCCGGCGTCCCTGCATTCCTTAACTGCCTGTTTCACCTCCGGACGCGGGGGATCGATCATGCCCTGCAGTCCCATGAAGGTCAAATTACGCTCAGCTTCGGTTTCATGCAGCAAAATCGTTCCTTTTGAAAGAGGTTTATAACCTACAGCAATCATTCTAAGTGCCTGCGAAGCAAGCCCATTCATGTCCTGTTGCACCCTTTCCTTACTCTCCCGATTTAATATTTCCGACCTTCCTTCCCAAAGAATCGTGTCGGACTGGGCAATCAAAACGTCCGGGGCACCTTTTACGATAACGAAATGATTATCTTTATCATCCTTAACTATGACACTCATCATTTTGCGGCTCGAGTCAAATGGAAACTCCTTTACTATCGTAAACCTCTTAGATAGGTGTTCCCTCGTCAATCCCGCTTTCATTGCCGCGACCAACATCGCCCCTTCTGTCGGATCACCGTCTAGAATATATTGTTTACCATTCTCCTTTAACTCAGCTTTATTACAGAGCATGCCGAATGTAATTATTTGAAGCAAGGCATTATGGTTTTTTGGGGCAACTGAAACTCCCTCTAAAGAAAATTCTCCGACCGGATTGTAACCAGTACCGCCGACATCCCAAGTTTTTCCTCCACTCCAAACCTTCGTCACCGTCATTTTGTTTTGTGTCAGTGTACCTGTTTTATCTGAGCAAATCACTGTTGCACAGCCAAGCGTTTCTACGGCCGGAAGCTTACGGACAATCGCTTTTTGTTTGATCATACGCTGAACACCTAAAGACAAGGCTACCGTCACAATGGCCGGCAAGCCTTCGGGAATCGCCGCAACAGCCAAAGATACCCCGGCCAAAAACATCGTATAAAGATCATGTCCTTGAATGACACCAGTCAGGACCACGATTACAGTTAATATTAAGGCCGTGACGATCAAGATTTTGCCTAGCTGCTCCAACCTCCGTTGAAGCGGTGTTTCTTTTGTTTCTGCAGTCTGCAGGAGATCCGCAATCTTTCCCATCGCCGTATTCATTCCTGTAGCGATTACGATTCCGACTCCATTCCCTCTTGTCACCATCGTTCCCATAAACGCCATATTTTCCTGATCACCGATACCATCAACCTCATTCATCAATGGATCAGAACATTTAACGGCCGGGAGTGACTCGCCGGTAAGTGCCGACTCTTCTATTTCAAGGCTTGAATGGTCGATGATCCGTAAATCGGCACCAATACGGTCACCGCTCGAAAACTTCAGGATATCCCCAACAACCACTTCTCTCGATGGGATTTTCATCCACTGGCCATCTCGAAGCACGTTAACTTGCGGCGCAGCCATTTCCTTTAAGGCATCCAAGGATTTTTCTGCCTTCCGTTCTTGAAAAAAACCAAGTAATCCATTCAAAAAAACAATCGCCATGATGGCAATCGCATCGATATATTCACCCAATATCCCGGAAACCAATGTCGCGGCAAGTAAAACTATGACCATGAAATCTTTGAATTGGGCGAAAAATAAAAGAATGGCTGACTGTTTTTCTCCTTCCTTCAATTCGTTAAAACCATTCTTTCGCAGCCTGTCCTTTACTACATCATCGTCCAAACCGTGTGTAACGTTTGTTTGAAGCGCTTTCTCCATTTCTTGATTATTCATTTCCCTGAACTCCATCAAGTATCACACATCCCTTTGAATAGAATGAAATAGGCTCCTGTATACATCTCAACAGGCGCTTTTTGCTTTACTCTTCCAACACCTGCCTGCTTACCGATACATAAAACAACCTGCTCTTCTTCCATGATTATTCAGACTCGTCCAAAATAATGCTATAATTAAACAGAATTGCGGAAAGAAGAACGATCCGGATATTTTTTTTGTATGAACGAACTGTAATCATGATGAATGGACCAATTTTTTATTCAATATCAGGAAATAAAAAAAGCACCCATTCACTGTACTGAACTGCTGCTTTCACCCAGTTCGCTAAAGAAATTGTGATTAACTAAAATGGGCAGCCGTGATGCATTTATAACGCCCGGCAAAAATGAGTTCTTAGAAAATCTTATGTAAAGGAAGTAAAAATAGAATGTCATTTGATGGATTATTTACAAAAGCGATGACGGAAGAAATCGCTTCTTTATTAGAAGGTGGACGAATCAATAAGGTACATCAGCCTTATAAAAATGAAGTAATACTGGTTGTTCGTGCTGGAGGTAAGAACCATAAGCTCTTATTATCAGCCCATCCAAGTTATTCGAGGGTGCAAATGACCGAAGAAAGTTATGAAAATCCCAAAGAGGCACCCATGTTCTGCATGCTTCTTAGGAAGCACCTCGAAGGCTATACGATAGAAAATATTTATCAATATGAACTTGATAGGATGATCATTTTTGAAGTGAAGGGCCGTAATGAGCTTGGCGATGTCTCTCAAAAGCAGTTAATCATCGAAATCATGGGGCGACACAGCAACATTGTTTTAGTAGATAAAGAACGAAATATGATTTTGGACAGCATTAAGCATGTTTCACATGCCGTCAACAGTTATCGGGCGATATTGCCCGGCCAGGAATATAAGGCTCCACCCGCACAGGAAAAGAATGATCCCTTCAAGGCTACCGAGGACGATATCAGGAAGAATATTGACTTCAATGCAGGAAAGCTGGATCGACAGCTTGTTGCCCATTTTTCAGGAGTTTCACCATTAGTTGCAAAGGAAGCCGTCTACCGGGCCGGACTTGCCAACAGCACGACCCTTCCAACAGCCTTTTTAAAGATTATCCAGGAAATCTCGGAACAGAAATATGCTGCCACGATCAAACAAGATGGAAATAAAGAAGTTTTTTATATGCTTTCACTAGAGCATCTGTCTGGGAATCAACGTACGTTTTCTTCATTGAGCGAGATGCTGGACCGCTATTACTTCGGAAAGGCAGAAAGAGATCGGGTTAAGCAAAAAAGCCAGGATGTAGAACGTTTCATTACTAATGAAATCGAAAAGAACTCAAAAAAAATCGGCAAGCTCGAACGTACATTGAAAGATACTGAACGCGGAGAACAGTATCAGTTGTTCGGTGAGCTGCTTACAGCTAATCTATATCAAATGAAAAAAGGCATGAAGGAAATAGAAGTCGTCAATTATTATGATGAAGAACAAAGTATGGTCACCATCCCGCTTGACCCATTAAAAAATCCGTCAGATAATGCACAAAAGTACTTCTCCAGATACCAAAAGTCCAAAAATGCAGTCGGAGTGGTCCAAGAACAAATCGAAAAAACTAAATTGGAATTGGCCTACTTCGAAGCCTTGCATCAGCAGCTCCAATCAGCGTCACCCAGGGATATAGAGGAGATACGCGAAGAACTTCAGGAAGAAGGATACATTAGGCAAAAAAAGAAAAAAGGCATGAAAAAGCCTGCAAATGCAAAACCGCAGCTTGAAACATATTATGCTACGGATGGAGATCTCATTTTTGTCGGGAAGAATAATAAACAAAATGATTATTTAACGAATAAGTTTGCACGCCGTGATGAAATATGGCTTCATACCAAAGATATACCCGGCTCACATGTTGTGATTCGAAATGAATCGCCAAGTGAAAAAACGATAAAAGAGGCAGCCGTATTAGCAGCTTTCTTCAGTAAAGCAAAGCAATCGAGTTCAGTGCCCGTTGATTTCACACAGGTTCGCCATGTTAAGAAACCGAATGGTTCCAAGCCCGGGTTCGTAATCTATGACCAGCAGCAGACCGTTTATATTACACCGGATGCCGATACTGTTATACGCTTAAAGGAAGCGGTAAAGGAGTAAAAAAATAGAGGGGGCCCAGTCCTAAGTGATTGGGCCCCCTCTATTTTCATGCCGAAATCCAAGCTGTATCAGCCGGATTCTCCCGCCATTTTTTTAGCTTTTCCAATTCTTCTGCCGTGATGTACCCTTTATCATTAGCGACTTTTATCAAAGTAGAGTAGTCACTCAACGAATGGTTAATAATGCCCTCAGCTTCGAATTTTTCTTTTCCCTTTTCCAATTCGTAAGTAAAGATCGAAACGACTCCTAGAACATCACATCCGGCCTCTTTCAGCGCGTTAACAGCAGTAATCACACTTCCGCCGGTTGAAATCAAGTCTTCTACAACCACCACTTTTTGTCCTGGAACTGCGCGGCCTTCGATTTGATTGCCCTTTCCGTGCTCCTTGGCTTTGGATCGAACATAGCACATCGGTGCATTTAATTTTTCACTCACCCAAGCTGCATGCGGAATGCCGGCAGTTGCTGTGCCCGCAATCAGTTCAGCCTCAGGGAAATGCTGTTCAATTAAACCTTTCAATCCTTCCGCTATTTCATTGCGAACCTCTGGGTATGAAAGGGTTAAGCGATTATCACAATAAATGGGTGATTTAATTCCAGATGCCCAAGTAAAGGGGTCATTCGGCTGTAGGTACACTGCTTTTATTTCCAATAGATGTTCAGCTATCTTATTATTTAACATGATATTCCCTCCCAAGCTGCTTTCATATCCAAATACGCCCTTAATGGATCTGCCGCCCCCGTTATGGCTCTCCCTACAACGATGGCATCCGCTCCAAAATCCCTAGCTTGTTCAGGCGTGGCAATTCTCTTTTGATCATGCGTCTGTCCACCTGCACTTCGGATTCCAGGTGTGACGGTTAAGAATTCATGACCGATGCGTTCATGTATGTTCTTTACTTCATGGGTAGAACAGACGACGCCATCCAATCCTGCCTGTCTAGTAAGTTTTGCATAATGGAGGACCGAATCTTCCAGAGACCCGGCAATGTTTTGCTCAGCATTCATTTGTTCTTGTGACGTGCTCGTCAGTTGGGTAACCCCAATGCATAATGGTCGTTTTTTACCAGCGGACGTACCCTTATCCAGACCTTCCATGGCTGCTTCCATCATTTTTTGTCCACCTGCCGCATGTACATTGACCATGTCAGCGCCTAAAGCTGCCAATCCGGTCATGGCCATTTTAACGGTGTTTGGAATATCATGAAGCTTCAAGTCCAAAAACACATCGTGACCTTGCTCCTTTACGAAAGAAACGATTGATGGACCATTCTGATAAAATAATTCCATCCCCACTTTTACAGCCAGTTTTTCCGAATGGAACTGTTTTAGGAATGTCTCCGTTTGAAGGAGGTCAGGGAAATCAAGAGCGATTATTAGTGACTGTTTCATTTTGCTTCCAGCTCCTTCCGGTACATTCTGAAATATGGTCAAATCCCAGCTCATCCAACAATTTCGGTAATTCTTCGATGATGGTCGGGCATACAAAGGGATCCACGAAGTTCGCGGTTCCCACCGCAACAGCACTGGCACCCGCATAGAAAAATTCAATGACGTCTTCCGCCGTAGCGATGCCGCCCATTCCGATTATTGGAATAGAAACTTGCTGGCTAACCTCATAAATCATCCGGAGCGCTACAGGTTTTATTGCAGGACCAGATAATCCACCCGTTCTGTTAGAAAGGATCGGTTTGCCCGTTTTTAAATCCAATCGCATGCCGACTAATGTATTTATCATTGTCAACCCGTCGGCCCCGCCATCTTCAACCGCTTTGGCCATATCCACAATATTACTGACATTCGGTGAAAGCTTCACATAGACTGGGACGGAAGATACTTCCTTTACCGCCTTGGTTACCTCTTTGGCAACTTCCGGTACCGTACCGAAAGCTATGCCTCCTTCTTTTACATTCGGACAAGAGATATTCAATTCAAGTGCTTTCACATTCCCCGCCTTGCTTATTTCACTGGCAACTTTTACATAGTCATCTATTTGCGAACCTGCAACGTTGGCAATGATGGGAACATCATACCTACCTAGCCAGGCCAGTTCTTCACTGATGACCTTTTCCAAGCCTGGATTCTGCAGACCGATGGCGTTCAGCATTCCCGAAGAGGTTTCCGCAACACGCGGAGTCGGGTTGCCGAACCTCGGCTCAGGAGTGGTCGCTTTGATCATGATCGCCCCAAGAATATCCAAGTCGAAAAATTGACTGTATTCACGGCCGAATCCAAAGCATCCAGATGCTGGCATGACCGGGTTTTTCAAGTGTAATCCTGGTAATTCAACTGAAAGCCTGCTCATAATACCACCTCTCCTGCCCGGAATACGGGTCCATCGCTGCAAACCTTTTTATAACTGAAACCAGTTGGATCATCCCCTGTATGACACACGCAAGCAAAGCATGCACCGATGCCGCATCCCATCCTTTCCTCAAGTGACAGGAAAAGCTTTTTCTCACGATAGCCCGATTCCAAGGCTCTTAACATTGGTGTAGGCCCGCATGAAAAGATCGTTGCAAACTCTTGCTCCAGATTGTCTATTACAGTCGTAACAAATCCTTTTGTCCCGTATGAACCATCCACCGTGGCAATATAGGTATCACCTAATTCACTGAATTCTTTTTCGTAAAAGATGGCTGACTTGGTCTGGAAGCCCAATACATGGATTACCGTAACACCTTTCGCAACCAACATTTTTGATAATTGATACAGGGGCGGGACACCAATCCCGCCGCCAACCAATAATGCCGTTTCACCCTGTTTAGCCTCATGAACGGGAAATCCGTTGCCAAGAGGTCCAAGGATATCGACCGCTTCCGCCTCTTTACGCTGCGATAACAGTGTCGTTCCTTTACCTTCAGCCCGGTATATCATCGTGAACTGTTTTTCACTGCTGTTGTAAGAAGAAATCGAAATCGGGCGTCTTAACAATGGCTCAGTGCCTTCTGTTGTCTTGACTTGGACAAACTGGCCTGGTTGATTCATCTCTGAAACCAATTCACCTTGCAGGGTAAGTTCAAAGATGGATGGGGCCAGTTCCTTATGATTTAACACCTTCATTCTTTCCTTCTTGATCATATATAGCTCACCTCACGACTTTTTTCCGTTTTTCCCATTGCTTCTGCCGAGAAGGTCATGGATTCTATCACTCTTAAAATGGCTTCTGCCGTATCAAGTGATGTTAGGCATGTCACTCCATTTTCAACCGATTCACGTCGGATTCTAAAACCATCCCGTGCCGGCTGCTTACCTTTTGTCAAAGTATTTATGACAAATTGCGCTTCCCCGTTCCGGATGACATCCAGCAGGTTTGTACCTTCTTCGCCAATTTTTCCGACAATCGCAGTCGGGATTCCTGATTGCTCCAATAGGGCAGCAGTTCCGCTGGTGGCTATCAGCTTGAAGCCGATATTATGGAAACGCCTTGCTAAAAGCAGCGCTTCTTGCTTATCTTTATCCGATATCGTCAATAACACCGAACCATGCCCCTTGATCTTGAAACCGGAAGCGACCAGCCCTTTATATAAAGCTTTTTCAAGGGTGCTATCTTTCCCCATTACTTCACCGGTCGATTTCATTTCAGGTCCGAGTGAGATGTCCACACCTCTTAATTTCGCAAATGAGAAGACCGGCACTTTCACATAGACCCCAGTTTGTTCTGGCACTAACCCCGATTTGTAACCTTGGCTTTCAAGCGTGTGGCCCAAGATGACCTTCGTGGCTAAGTTAGCCATCGGCACATTCGTAATCTTACTTAAGAATGGAACGGTTCGGCTGGAACGTGGATTTACTTCAATCACATACACTTCTTCATTGCTGATGACATATTGAATGTTCAAGAGACCAATTATATTCAAGCCTTTTGCCAATCGGGTCGTATAATCAATGATTACTTCTTTTTGTTTTTCCGTTAAGTTTTGTGGCGGATAGACTGCAATCGAGTCACCTGAATGGACGCCGGCGCGCTCAATATGCTCCATGATCCCAGGGATAACGACCGTTTCTCCATCGGAAATACCATCCACTTCGATTTCCTTACCCGTTAAGTAGCGGTCTATCAGGACAGGATGATCCGGATTTATTTTTACGGCATTTTTCATGTAATGCAGCAATTCTTCTTGTTTATAGACGATTTCCATCGCTCTTCCTCCGAGGACATACGATGGCCTTACTAAAACCGGGTACCCGATATCTTCAGCGATGATGATCGCTTCATCAACCGATGTTGCAGTTTTGCCCTTTGGCTGAGGGATGCCTAAATCCTTAAGTGCTTTTTCAAATTTATTTCGATTTTCCGCCCTATCCAGGTCTTCAAGTGAAGTACCAAGGATTTTCACTCCTCTTTCAACAAGACCATCTGCAAGGTTGATAGCTGTCTGTCCGCCAAACTGTACGATGACCCCTTCCGGTTTTTCCAAATCGATGACATGCATGACATCTTCAATAGTCAATGGTTCGAAATAAAGTTTGTCGGAGATACTGAAATCCGTCGAAACTGTTTCTGGATTGTTGTTGATGATGATCGCTTCATATCCCGCTTCCTTAATGGCCCATACAGAGTGTACGGTCGCATAATCAAACTCTACTCCTTGCCCGATCCGAATTGGGCCTGATCCCAGAACAATGACACTTTTCTTGTCAGTGACGATGGATTCATTCTCATCTTCGTATGTCCCATAAAAATACGGAGTTTCCGATTCGAATTCGGCAGCACATGTATCAACCATTTTGTAAACAGGGATGATTCCTTGCTGTTTCCGGTATTCATAGACATCAATTTCGGGAACTCCCCATATTTCCGCGATCGTTTTATCAGAAAACCCTAGTTCTTTAGCCTTTTGCAATACTTCACAATCAAAAGAATGTTCTTTAAGCTGCTTTTCAAAGTCGATTATCTTTTTCAACTTATGCAAGAAGAATAAATCGATCTGGCTCCATTCGTGGATGGTTTCGATCGTTTTTCCCCTTCTTAACGCTTCACCGATATAGAATAACCGTTCATCTCCGGCTTTTCTGATCCGTTTCTCTATCTTTCCATCCTCAAACTCGTCATTCAAATTAAGATGGAATATACCCGCTTCAAGGGAACGCACAGCTTTTAAGATTGATTCCTCGAATGTACGGCCGATTGCCATGACTTCTCCGGTCGCTTTCATTTGGGTACCGAGCCTACGGTTGGCGCTTTCGAACTTATCGAAAGGCCAGCGCGGAATTTTCGTAACGACATAGTCCAGTGCCGGTTCAAAGCTGGCATAGGTTTTGCCAGTGACAGGGTTCATCATTTCATCGAGCGTCAAACCAACGGCTATCTTTGCTGCTAGCTTTGCAATTGGATACCCAGTCGCTTTTGAAGCAAGTGCCGAAGAACGGCTGACCCTTGGGTTCACTTCAATGACATAATATTGATAGCTGTTTGGATCTAGCGCAAGCTGAACATTACATCCACCTTCAATTTTCAAGGCGCGGATAATCTTCAAAGACGTATTTCGAAGCATTTGATACTCTCTGTCACTTAATGTTTGGCTTGGTGCCGCAACGATTGAATCGCCTGTATGGACACCGACAGGATCGAAGTTTTCCATATTACAAACAACTATTGCATTATCATTGGAATCACGCATCACTTCATATTCCACTTCTTTGAAACCGGCAATGCTCTTCTCAAGCAGACATTGGTGAACCGGGCTGCTTTTCAGGCCACCCTCAACGATCTCGATAAGCTGCTCTTCGTTATCACAAATCCCACCGCCCGTTCCGCCAAGCGTGAAGGCTGGACGAACAATGACCGGATAGCCGACTCGTTCAACAAATGTATAAGCTTCTTCCAGGTTATGAATAATGTCACTGTCAGGCACTGGTTCCCCCAGATCATTCATTAGCGTACGGAAAAGGTCACGGTCTTCCGCTTGTTGGATAGCCGAAAGTTTGGTCCCAAGAATTTGGACATTGCATTCTTCCAGGATTCCTGATTCGGCAAGCTCAACTGCCATGTTCAAGCCAGTCTGTCCGCCCAAGGTAGGTAACAATGCATCCGGGCGCTCTTTACGAATGATTTTGCTGACAAATTCCAATGTGATCGGTTCGATATAAACCGCGTCAGCCATTTCAGTGTCTGTCATGATTGTCGCAGGGTTAGAGTTAATCAGGATCACTCGATAGCCTTCTTCTTTTAAGGCTATACACGCTTGGGTTCCTGCATAATCGAACTCGGCGGCCTGTCCGATGACGATCGGACCGGAACCAATTACTAGGATGCTTTTTATATCATTGCGTTTTGGCATGTTTTTTCCCCCTTGTTGGTTGCAGCTTCAATCATTTGTAAGAATTCATTGAATAGGTAGTTGGCATCTTCCGGACCTGGTGATGCTTCCGGGTGATATTGTACGGTGAAAGCTGGATACTTTTTATGGCGCAGACCTTCAATCGTATCGTCATTCAATGCTGTATGTGTCACAATAAGATCTGTACTTTCAATGGAAAGCTCTTCAACTGTATATCCATGATTTTGAGATGTGATGGATACCTTTCCGGTACGAAGGTCCCTAACCGGATGATTCGAACCTCGATGGCCGAATTTTAATTTTGCCGTATCCGCCCCGTTTGCAAGTGCGAATAATTGATGTCCTAAACAGATTCCGAATAACGGTACTTGCGTTTGGATTGTACGGATCATTTCGAGCGTCTCATGAACACTTTTCGGATCTCCAGGGCCGTTTGAAAGCATCACGCCATCCGGATGGTATTGCATCACTTCTTCGGCCGTGACGTTATAAGGTACAACCACGACATCACAGCCGCGCTTCGTCAACTCACGTAAAATCCCATGCTTCATGCCGTAGTCTACAAGAACAACCCGCGGGCCTCTGCCCGGGCTGGAATAAGGTGCTTTTGTTGAAACCTGTTTTACCTGATTAGAAGGAATCACTGTTGCCTTCAATTGGGAAACCACTTCACTTGCATCTTTATTGATATTGCAAAGCGCCCCTTTTAGTGCACCTGATTTCCTGATGATTCTTGTCAGCTTTCTCGTATCGATTCCGCTTATTCCAGGTATGTTCTTCATTTTCAGATATTCATCTAGTGATAATTGGTTTCGCCAGTTGGAAGGAAGTTCTGCTGTTTCCTTAACGACGAATCCTGCTATGGCTGGATTGATGGATTCAAAGTCATCGCGGTTTATCCCGTAGTTCCCGATTAATGGATACGTAAGTGTAACGATTTGACCGCAATACGATGGATCGGATAGAATCTCTTGGTAACCGGTCATTCCTGTGTTAAAAACGACTTCACCTATTTTTTCTACGTCCCCGCCGAATGCTTCCCCAAGGAATACTGTCCCATCTTCTAAAATTAGCTGTCTTTTCATCCTTGAACACGTCCTTTTTCCCAAGCTATTTTTCCTTCTGCAATCGTCATGACTGGCCAGCCATAACATTTCTTTTCATTAAAAGGTGTATTTTTCCCTTTTGAAGCAAACTCTTCAGCATTAATTTCTTTTTCCGTTTCCAAATCGATGAGTACGATATCCGCAGTAGCACCTTCTTTTAGCTCTCCATAAGGAAGGGAGAAGCTTTCGGATGGTTTGATTGTCATGAAATCGATCAATTGCTTTAATGTTATGACGCCCTTTTTAACCAATTCGGTGTAAAGCAGCGGGAAGGCCGTTTCCAATCCTGCGATTCCGAAAGGAGCCAGCTGCATTCCCTGCGCCTTTTCCTCTGCCGCATGCGGGGCATGGTCTGTTGCTATAAAATCGATGGTTCCGTCAAGCAGTCCTTCAATCAACGCGTCCCGATCTTCACGGCCCCTTAATGGCGGGTTCATTTTATAATTCGTATCAAGTCCCGGTATATCATCTTCACACAATAATAAGTGATGCGGTGTTACTTCGGCGGTGACGCGGATACCTGCACGCTTTGCATCCCTTACCGTCCTTACCGATTCCTTAGTGGATATATGGCACACGTGATAATGGCAGTCTGCCGCTTCGGCAAGAAGTATATCCCGGGCGATATGTACAGCTTCACATACCGACGGAATTCCATTGATCCCCTGTTCTTTTGAGAATCTTCCTTCATGGACGGAGCCTTTATTGATTAAGCTATTGTCTTCACAATGAGCAACAATGGCCATATCTTGAGCTGCTGCCCGTTTCATCGCTTCCAGCATCATCCCGGCTTCTTGAATTCCTACGCCATCGTCTGTAAAGGCGAAAGCACCCGTTTGTTTTAGTGAAGCAAAGTCGGTCAGCTCCTTGCCAGCTTCCCTAATCGTAATGGATGCATATGGGAGTACCCTGACATGAGCCGTTTCTTCAATTTTCCTGTTAAGCGCTTCTAGGTTCTCCACTGTATCAGGAACTGGCCTTGTATTAGGCATCGCCGCTACCGTAGTGAAACCGCCTCTTGCCGCTGCAAGCGTCCCGCTTGCGATTGTTTCCTTATGTTCACCGCCCGGTTCGCGTAAATGGACATGCAGGTCAACAAGCCCAGGTGTAATCAGTAATCCTCCAGCGTCAACTACGTTACAATTTTCCGTCGCCAAGTCCTCGCCGATCTTTGTGATGACCTTGCCTTCTATCTCAATGTCCGCTTTTTTGAATGAGTTTTGATTATCTAGCAATACTCCATTTTTGATTACTGTTTTCATGGATGTTTCCCCCTTCGGTTTGTTCAAGCACATTTTTTAATACGGCCATTCTAATGAACACGCCATTTTCCATTTGTTTAAAAATTCTCGAGCGGCTGCATTCGACTAAATCACTGTCTATTTCAACACCGCGGTTTATTGGTGCAGGATGCATGATGATCGCATCCGGTTTCATATTTTTTTCACGTTGTTTGGTCAGGCCGAATTTTTCCAGGTAATCTCCATTTGCCTGATCGTATTTATCAATATGCCTTTCATGCTGTATTCTGAGCAGCATGACCACATCTGATGTAGCTACCGCATGATCGATGTCTTCATACCTTCCTAAACTGTTTGTTCTGTCAAACCATTCAGGCGGACCCGAAAATACGACATTCGCTCCTAAACGAGTCAGTGCTTCTGCATTCGATTTTGCAACCCGACTATGCCTTACATCACCGATTATCGCAATCTTCAAACCTTTGAAACTTTTAAACTCTTGTTTAATCGTCAATAAGTCCAGTAATGATTGGGTTGGGTGATTTCCGCAGCCATCCCCTGCATTGATTATTGGAATCGCGATCTTCTCATTCAATTCGTCAAAATAATTATCCTGTTCATGACGGATGATCAAGGCATTTACACCTATCGCTTCTAACGTTTTAACTGTGTCATATAAGGTTTCGCCTTTTAACACGGATGATGTACCCGCATCAAAAGGAATGACCTCAAGTCCCAATTTTCTTTCAGCCATTTCAAAGCTTGATTTTGTACGTGTACTTGGTTCAAAGAAGAGATTGGCAACTGTGGTCAGTTGCTTTGGAATCCAGCTGGTTCCGTTGGCAAAACACTCTGCCTCATGTAAAATCCCTTCAATCTCACTTATTGTCAATTCATTCATGGTCAATAATTTTTTCATCGATCCTGCTCCTCTCACATTTGTGATGCGGGGCATAAAAAACACCCCGCCATTAAGGACAGGGTGTAGGTCATAAAGATTGTGAGGACACGGAATGGTTTACACTTTTCTCCGTTCTCATTCATCTTTACAGCAACACCCTTTTAAGCCTCTCTGGACTTCTTTTAAAAGGTGATCTATTGTTTTGATGCAATATCTTATTTTCCAAATATATCTCCGGATATTTTTTCCCGGTCAGGAAGAATCAAGTTAAGAAGGATTCCGACGATGGCTGAAAGTGCCATTCCGGAAAGCGATACCGTTTCCGATAGTTGTACGAACGCTCCTCCGATTCCTAACACCAGGATGACTGAAGCTATCATCAGGTTTCTTTTCTTGTCAAAGTCGACCTTATTATCAATTAGCATCCTCAATCCACTTGAGGCGATGATACCGAAGAGCAAGATGGAAATGCCGCCCATCACAGCTGTAGGTATCGAGCTGATGACTGCTGAAATCTTACCGTTAAAGCCAAAGATGATTGCAGTCAATGCCGCCCCTCCGATGATATAGACACTGTAAGCCTTCGTCATAGTCAGGACCCCAATATTTTCACCATACGAAGTCAGCGGCGGCCCACCGATGAAGGACCCAATCATGATTCCTGCGCCATCTCCTAAAATCGAGCGATGCAAACCTGGCTTTTCCAAAAAGTTTCTGCCGACTACTTTGCTCAGTACCATCTGGTGACCGATATGTTCTGATAAAGTTACGATGGCAACCGGTACCATGATGGCAATGACTTCCCATGAGAAGGTCGGTGTATAGGTTACATACGGAAACATGAATTCAGGCATTTCCCACCATTTTGCTGCCTTGATTGGTTCATAATCTATTATACCTGCTACAGCCGAACAGCCGTAGCCCACTATGATTCCCATTAAAATGGGGATCAAGTTAATGAATCCCTTAAAGAATACGTTGCAGATGATTGTTACCGCTAAAGTGATCAGCGCTATAATTATATAAGTGACGCTGTATTTATCTTGCGGATCATACATTGCCATGTCCACTGCCGTTCCGGCAAGGCTTAATCCGATTACGATAATCACCGGACCCACCACAACCGGAGGAAGTATATTCATTAACCAGCTCAAACCGACTTTTTGGATGATCAAAGCTACAATCCCATATATGAACCCTGCCGCAAAACAGCCGATCATGGCCGCTTCCGGACCTCCCAAAGCCTTAGCCGCGATGATTGGCGTAATGAAAGCGAAAGATGAACCGAGATAAGCTGGTATCTGACCTTTCGTTATCAATAAGTACGAAAGTGTTCCCAACCCGCTTGAAACCAGTGCTACCGCCGGGCTTAAACCTACCAGGAATGGCACCAGCACCGTTGCGCCGAACATGGCGAACAAATGCTGGATGCTTAACGTAATCCACTGTCCAGCCTTTGGCACGTCCTCGACATCCAGTACGATGTCCCTTTTCATTTCTTCCATTTCCGTATCCCCCTCATGAAAATTCCATCAAAACTGTAAAAACCCTCTTTGCAGTATACAAAGAGGGTTTCTCAGAAGGTAAATGCCTATACATGGGCATAGCTCTTCCGATTGACTCCCCTTTGCCAGCCTCTCTGGACTGTCTTTAAAAGGGTAATATGAAATTTTCATGGTGTTTAGTTTTCTAATATAGTAACTTGATCTACTTGATCTACTTCTGTTAAAGTAACTGTAATTTTTTCAGATTGGGAAGTCGGAACGTTTTTACCGACGAAATCCGCGCGAATCGGCAGTTCCCTATGTCCCCTATCCACTAATACGGCAAGCTGGATCTGCGAAGGTCTTCCCAAATCCACCAGAGCATCCATTGCCGCTCTAACGGTTCTGCCTGTGAAAAGAACATCATCCACTAAAATCACTTTCTTGTCAGTGATATTGACCGGAATGTCCGAACCTTTTACGATGGGTTCCCCATCATTGGTCTTTTTCGAAAGGTCGTCGCGATAAAGTGTAATATCCAGTTCACCCAGCTCTATTTCCTTGCCTTCTATTTGATTGATGCGCTTTGCAAGTCGGTCAGCGAGGAAAATCCCGCGTGTACGTATCCCGATTAAGACGCAATCCTCAATCCCCTTATTTTTCTCAATGATTTCATGGGCAATCCTTGTCAAGGCTCTGCTAATGGCCTGCTCATCAAGTACTATGGCTTTCTCATTCAACACGTCGGCCACCCCGATTCTTTTTTCTGATAAGTCAATTTCAACAAAAAAATCCTCATGCCAAGAAGGCATGAGGATTTTATCGCCATGGGCATAATTATCCCACTTTGCGTATCCGTTTCCTTCTCAGTCTCTCTGAACTGTGTTAAAGGTTCTTATTAAGTTGTTATTATAATATATCAAAAAAATGAATTTGTCAATCATTACTTCTACGTAATTGATTAATTAGATTTTCAAACTCCTCCGGAATCGGAGCTTCGAATTCCATATACTCATTTGTTCGTGGATGAATGAAACCTAGAAGACCGGCGTGCAACGCTTGTCCATCCAATTTCAGGGTCTTTTTTGGACCATATTTAGGATCTCCCGCCAGTGGGAAACCAATGTATTTCATATGAACACGGATTTGATGCGTCCTTCCTGTTTCAAGCTGGCATTCCACCAAAGTGAAATCTTTGAAGCGTTCGATGACACGGAAATGCGTGACGGCATTTTTGGCATTCGAATCTGTGACAGTCATGCTTTGGCGATCTTTTTTATCGCGGCCGATCGGTGCATCGATCGTTCCGAAATCATGAGGGATCACACCATGAACTACAGCTTGATACTTACGGGTAACCGTTTTGTCAACGAGCTGCTGTACCAGTTTCTCATGTGCCATATCATTTTTGGCAACCATCAATAGCCCTGATGTATCTTTGTCGATCCGATGGACGATTCCAGGACGCATGACACCGTTGATTCCAGAAAGATCCTTGCAGTGAGCCATCAATCCATTTACAAGCGTGCCAGATACATGTCCCGGTGCCGGATGGACGACCATACCGCTCGGTTTATTAACCACGAGTACATCTGCATCTTCATAATAGATATCCAAATCCATTTCCTCTGCTACCGCATCCAATTCCTCAAGTTCTGGAATCGTCACTTCGATTGTATCGCCAGGAACGGCTTTGTAATTCGTCTTAATAACCGCGCCATTTACCAAAACGTGATCTTCCTTGATCCATTGCTGGACTTGCGTGCGAGACCATTCCTCATTTAAAGTGGAAAGGGCCTTATCAATCCTAACTCCTTTTAGTGTTTCATCGATGCTGTATAACCTTTTATCCATTATCTTTCTCCTTAGCGTTTTTTTCTTCTAAAAACATATGAATCACGAGCAGTCCGACACCAATTGAAAGCGCAGCATCAGCAACATTAAATACCGGGAAACTATAGCTGAAAATATAGGTATGAACGAAATCCACTACTTCCTGACGAGCAACACGATCGATGAAATTACCAATCGCACCGCCTAGCATGAGACCAAGTGCAACTCCGAGCAAAATGCTTTCCTTCGCCATTTTCTGAATATAATAGACAAGTCCAATAATGACAGCGATGGTGATGATGTAGAAAAACCACATTTGACCTTGTAGAATTCCCCATGCTGCCCCACGATTACGATGCGAGGTGATATATAGAAGGTTTTCAATAATTTCAATGCTTTCTCCGTACTCCATTTTTTTCACAATCATCCATTTTGTCAGCTGATCGAGAGCTATGACCAAAAGGGCAATCAAATAATAAAACACATTTTTTCCCCCAAACTAATCAAATCTTCACTTTTGAATTGTAGCATAAACTAGAAATAATGACTAATCCGAAAAACAGAAGTCCGCTAACTGTTCTTTAAGAATATCGGGAAGATTGGATAAAGGCAAAATTCCCGATTGGGGCTTTAGCTTTCATTCACACAAAAAAGCCGGCCCTTCATATAGGGCCGGCTTTTTTGCAGGAATTATTGATTCACGTAATGTTCTTTCACGACTGTAGCACAACGCGGGCAAAGTGTTGGATGATCCTCCACTTGACCTACTTCCTTCGAAACATTCCAGCAACGTTCACACGTTTCACCTTCTGCTTTTGTAACAAGGATTGCTATATCCTCAAGTTTAACCGCTTCAGCTGGGGCACTTGCCACTTCTCCAGCGATTTCAAATTCAGATACGATGAATAGCTGTTCAAAGCTTTCCTTGATGCCATCAAGCAGGTTTTTCGTTTCTTCATTAACATATACCGTCACTTTAGCATTCAGTGATTTTCCGATGACCTTCTGGTTCCGGGCTTCTTCCAATGCTTTCAGAACATTATCACGGACATCCATGAACGCCGTCCATTTTGCTTCAATGACTTCAGCATCATCAATGGAAATTTCTTCAGGCATCAATGTCAACTGTACACTTTCTTCCGTTACACCCGGAATGAACGCCCATACTTCATCAGCTGTATGAGAGAGGATCGGTGATACCAATTTAGTCAAGCTGACCAATGATTCGTAAAGGACCGTTTGGATGGCCATACGCTCTTTCCCATTTGGTGCTTCACAATAAAGAATGTCTTTAGCATAATCAAGGTAGAACGAACTTAAATCCTGTGTACAGAAATTATTGACCATATTATAAATGGTAGCAAACTCATAATTTTCATAACTTAGCTTCGACTGTTTGATCAGTTTATTTAATTTAACCAGCATGTATCGATCGACTTCAGGCAATTCTTGAACAGCCACTTTATCGGTCTTAGGATTGAATCCATCCAAGTTCCCTAACAGGAAGCGGAAAGTATTACGGATCTTACGGTAAACTTCCGAAACTTGTTTTAAAATAGGATCGGAAACCCTGACATCCGATTGGTAATCCACCGAAGCTACCCAAAGGCGTAAGATATCTGCACCCAGTTGGTTCATGACCTTGGATGGCAGTACAACATTCCCAATCGACTTACTCATTTTACGGCCTTCGCCATCCAATGCGAACCCGTGGCTAAGTACACCTTTATATGGTGCTTTGCCTGTAACGGCAACGCTTGTTGAAAGTGATGAGTTAAACCAGCCGCGATATTGATCGGACCCTTCTAAATAAAGGTCAGCAGGGCGTTGCAAGTCGTCTCTTTCTTCAAGTACCGCTTGATGAGAAGAACCGGAATCGAACCATACGTCCATGATATCCGTTTCTTTCGTGAAGATACCATTCGGGCTGCCTTCATGTGTATAGCCCTCAGGCAGAAGATCTTTCGCTTCACGCTCAAACCAGATGTTTGAACCGTGTTCGCGGAATAGGTTTGAAATATGGTCGATGGTTTCATCCGTAATGATCGGCTCGCCATTTTCTGCATAAAACACTGGAATTGGCACGCCCCAAGCGCGTTGGCGGGAAATACACCAATCCCCACGGTCACGGACCATATTGAATAGGCGCGTTTCGCCCCAAGCCGGTACCCATTCCGTTTCTTCAATCGCTTCCAGAAGTTCATTGCGGAAGTCCTTGATTGACGCGAACCATTGTGCTGTTGCACGGAAGATCGTTGGCTTCTTCGTCCGCCAGTCATGTGGATAAGAGTGCGTGATGAACGTCAAGTTCAATAACGCGCCAGCTTCAGTTAATTTTTCGGTAATCGGTTTATTCGCTTGATCATAAAATAATCCGGCAAATTCCCCTGCTTCTTCCGTCATGACCCCTTTTTCATCTACAGGACAAAGTACGTCCAAGCCATATTTTTGCCCAATGATAAAGTCATCTTCACCATGACCTGGCGCAGTATGAACACAGCCCGTTCCAGCTTCAGTCGTTACGTGCTCACCTAACATCACTAAAGATTCACGGTCATAAAGAGGATGTTTGGCAACAGCACGGTCCAACTCGCCCCCTTTTACTGTTTTTTGGATGGACGGGTTTTCCCAGCCTAATGTTTCCGTAACCGATTCAAGCAGTGCCTCAGCAATTAAGAATTTTTCATTTTCGACAGCCACTACTACATAATTTAATTGCGGATGCAATGAAATACCAAGATTAGCCGGAATCGTCCATGGAGTTGTCGTCCAGATGATGATCTTGACGCCTTCATCGATTACTCCTTTGCCATCTGTGACTTCAAAAGCAACATAGATCGAAGCAGAGCGTTTGTCTTGATATTCGATTTCGGCTTCGGCTAGCGCTGATTCACTTGAAGGGGACCAGTAAACAGGTTTTTTCCCTTTATAAATGTAGCCTTTTTTCGCCATTTCACCGAATACCTTGATTTGCTGTGCTTCATATTCAGGTTTCAATGTGATATAAGGATTTTCCCAATCACCACGGACCCCTATTCTCTTAAACTGCTCACGTTGATTGTCAATCTGGCCATAAGCATACTCTTCACAAAGCTTTCTGAATTCGGCAACGCTCATTTCTTTCCGTTTCACGCCTTTTTTCGTCAATGCCGTTTCGATTGGAAGCCCATGTGTATCCCAGCCAGGTACATACGGTGCTTGAAAACCGCTCATCGATTTAAATCGGACAATGAAATCCTTTAAAACCTTATTCATTGCATGGCCCATGTGGATATCGCCGTTGGCATATGGAGGTCCATCATGCAAAATGAATAAAGGACGTCCTTCCGTTTGTTCTTGCACTTTTTTATAGATGTTCATTTCTTTCCATTTTTCTTGGATTTCCGGTTCACGCTTCGGCAAATTCCCCCGCATTGGAAATTCAGTTTTAGGCATCAATAAGGTATCTTTGTATTCCATCATAAAATCCTCCATCCGTCTTTTAAAAAAATTCATTCGAACCGATGACTTGATATCCGGCCAAAATAAAAAGCCCTCTCATCCCTAAAAAAGGGACGAGAAAGCTTTGCTTCCCGCGGTACCACCCTGGCTAGAAAGATTCACGAAGTGAATCCAACCTCTCGAGCATTCGTAACGTGAATGAAACGCTTCATTTACTTACTGCAAAAGCAGGTTCAACTCAGAACTCAAGGGTGATCTTCAATATCTTCGCTTATTCCGGGCTTTCACCATCCCCGGTTCGCTAAAAATAAGTGTGTGAAGAATTTACTTTCCCTGTCATCGTCTAATTTCATAATGAATTGTATTGTTAAAAAATTATATGCGAAAAAAGTGTTCAAAGTCAAGGGATCGTTTAAATTTCCTCTTCCACTCTCTCATTTAATTCTATTTCAGTCGCATCCACTTCATAATCCAGAAGATGATCCCAATCGTCATTGTCCAGCAAATCCAGCTGTGCACCGACAAGCATTTTGAAACGTGTCCGGAATACTTTGGATTGCTTTTTCAAATCTTCAATATCCATCGCTATTTTCCTTGCTTTCACAAGTGACTCATTTACAATCCTGTCAGCATTTTTCTCTGCTTCCTTTATGATCAGTTTCGCTTCTTTTTGGGCATTGCGCCTTAATTCTTCGGCTGCTTCCTGAGCGACAATAATCGACTTGTTAAGTGTACCCTCAATTGTCGTAAAATGTCCCAAACGATCGAAAGTCTCGTTCAGTTTATCTTCAAGTTCCTTCTTCTCCCTCAAAATCAGTTCATAATCTTTAATGACCTGGTCGAGAAATTCATTTACTTCATCTTCATCATACCCTCGAAATACTTTGTTAAATTCCTTGTTATGTATATCTATCGGGGTTAAGGGCATTACGGCACCTCCAGAACGGTTTCTACTCTAGTATGTTAAAACTCTATATTCGACAATAAATTTATGATTCCTGCTTTTTCTTGAATTATTTTTGTCTGCCTAACGAGATTCTCCACTTATCCTTCTTGGTTTTCCCATCGATTGAAGTTATTTTACATCTGCCAAAACCTCTGATGGAAAGTGTGTCACCCTCACGGCATTCTTCCGAGACGTTTTCCGTTTGCTTGAAATTCACCTTTACTTTTCCTGACGTTATCAAGGACTGGGTTTTTTGACGGGACAAATTCAGGACGGCCGATAGCACACTGTCAAGCCTAAGAGAACTGACGGTGGTTACTTGCTCTTCCCACTTTTCCTTAACTTGGACGATATTCTCGATTGGAAGCCGTTTGATGGAAACGGAAGCATTCCCTATTTTCTCCAGATTCCCAGTGAGATATGAATCCATCTCTTCGGCAGCTATAAATTGAATATGCTCTTCCGTCACTATTATATCACCAAATTTTTCACGTTTTACCCCTAGTGACATCAAGGTTCCAAGTATTTGCCTATGTTCAAGCGTTACAAATTTTTTTGGATAGGAGATATCGTATAAGGAGATATTGAAATCAGATGGTTCAGGAGAGTAATAATCAGGGAAAATGAGCACACGTTTTCGCTCTACGAAATCGCTCCCGCCATTGAATTGCAGTTTCGCTTCCGGATCATTCCCTATTAAGGAAGTAAGGATTTCCTGCTGACGCGGATCAAGAAAATCAGATAGTTTCGGAGCGTAGGAATGTTTAACCTGATCAATCCAATTCATAGCCTGGTCGATAAAATCTTTTTCCTCCGGCCTGAAATGCTGATAAATACTCATGATTGAATAAATGCTCCTTAGTTATCAATTTAATGGTCGATCATAAGGAATTGATTGAACTCATTCTGCGTTGCAACTACACAGCGGAAAATGTTCCGACTGTGTAGTAATATGCATGTCAGGTTAATTGTTGATCATCCAATTAATGTCTGTAAGTAATAGATTCCATAACCGCTGGCAAAATTAAGAACCAGCAAGGCCACAAGAGGTGAAAGATCAATCATGCCAAGTGGAGGAATGAACTTTCTGAACGGTTCTAAATACGGTTCGCAAATTTTTTCCAAAAATTGACCGATTGATGTCTCCCTTGCATTGGGGAACCATGACATCAATATGTAAACGATTAATGCCATTGAATAAATTTCAATTAAATAATATAAACCCTGAAGCACTAGACCCATTAACCATTACCACCTCGCTTCTTCGTACTCCTCTTCGGCGGCGAAGCCGGTAATATTACCGGAAACATCGACGTTGTCCGGGGTACATAAGAATATATCTGTTCCGATTTTTTGGATATCCCCGCTGATTGCATAGACAGTCCCACTTAGAAAATCGATGATTCGCTTTCCTTGGTCATGCTGGATTCGTTGAAGGTTCACGACTACTGCGCGCCTGTTTTTCAAATGATCAGCTACCTCCTGGGCTTCTGCATAAGCACGCGGCTCCAATAATACTACTTTAGAAGATTTCTGTACGCTTTGCAAACTTACGATATTCTGATTGGTATTATTCCCTGCAGAAGCTGACTGCTGCTGTTTAGCTGACTTCACGACTTTTGGTTCAGCCTCCTCTTCTTCCACCACTTCATCCCTGTACTCATACTCATCATCCAGCGCGAAATAAGATTTAAATTTTGATACGAACGACATCTATAGCGTACCTCCTTAAAATTATTCGCCTACAAGTGCTGTACCAATCCGGATCATTGTAGCGCCTTCCTCAATGGCAATCATGAAATCATTGGACATACCCATGGACAATTCAGTACAGGGGGCATGCTTCAACTCCAAAGCTTGTACTTCGACCTGGATGCCTTTCAGTTTCCGGAAGCATTCCCGCAAAATCCGTTCATCATCGGTCAATGGAGCCATCGTCATCAATCCTGCAACATTCACCTTATCAAAAGTAGATAACCCTTTTATGAAATCAATAGTCGCCTCTGGATTCAGACCATGTTTTGATTCCTCACCAGATACGTTCACCTGCACTAAACAGTTTATCGGCTCATTTGCGCGTTTTTGAATTTCTTCTGCCAAAGAAATTCGATCCAATGAATGGATATATGAAATTTTATCGATGACATTCCTCACTTTGCGTGTTTGCATGGAACCAATATAATGCCAGTTTGGCTTGTCCTTCAGCACTTCATATTTAGCCAATAGACCTTCGTCACGGTTTTCGCCCAAATCAAGTATTCCCGCTTCCAATGCTTCTTTCGCTCTCTCGACCGAAACATATTTCGTCACTGCGATCAACTTTATCGCTTCACGGTCCCTTCCACTATTTTCACATGCTATATTTATTTTTTCTTCGATGTTTTTTAAATTGTCCACTACTTTCACTGTTACTCTAAATCCTCCTTCCAACCGATAAAACTCATCAATCTGCCTGTCTTCCCGTTATCACGGCGATGTGAAAAAAACAATTCATGATCACAGCTTGTACAGTATGATGTAACGTCGATCTGACTATTTGGAATTCCTGATTTTTGAAGAATCAATGCATTAAGTTGCTTAAGGTCTAACTGATATTGTCCTTCACTGATTAAATTATAGGGCTTTTCGTCAATATCTACCAGCAAATTCTGCACTAAATCCATGACATAATCATCAACTACATAGCATTTCGAACAAATCGAAGGTCCAATAACAGCAAATATCTCACTTGCTTTTATACCCTCATTCAGCCATGCCTCAACCATTTTTCGTGCAATCCCATTAACCGTGCCCTTCCAGCCAGCATGTGCCACCCCAATCATACCATGTGCCGGAGCAAGAAAGTATAAGGGCACGCAGTCTGCATAGCAAAGGGTCAATAGAACGTTTGGGTCCTTCGTATAGAATCCATCAGTCGCTTTAAAGGCTGAATCATAATCCGCAGCACCTCTCCCGCAATCTCGGCTGGTAACCTGATGGATATTCGTTTCATGTGTCTGCTCGGCCCCTATCCATTCATTAAGCGGATACATCAGCTTATCGGCTATAATCCTGCGGTTTCCCTGGACATCACCAAGTTTATCCCCGACATGAAAACCGGTATTCAATGTTTGAAATTCACCTGTACTGACTCCCCCATTTTTTGTGGTGAAGCCCGCTACGAGCTGGAGATTTTTTTGTCTCCAGCTGTCAATGAGCATATATTGGTCTTTTATTAAAACAAATGGCTCTTTCATGCTAAAAACCTCTTTATTTTTAGTCTAGTGTATCATATATTTGCGCCATGCACCTTTAAAAACGTTCATCTTTCAGTTCTCCTTGAAATACCGTCTGATGTTCAACAAGTATGACATCCGCACCGATTTTTTTTATTTTGCGCCATGGAATCACAATGTCTTGTTCTCTTCCAAAAAAACCCATTAATCGGGTGCCATTTGAAACGACGATGGCCTCTATTTTCCCCGTGGCCGTATTTATTTCAAGGTCTGACATATTACCCAACTTCTTTCCATCCGCTATATTGACGATATCCTTTATTTGAAATTCTGAAATCCTGGTCACATCACTCAGCTCCTCAAAAATTCATCATAGATGAAGGTCCTATTCCTATGTATATGACAAGATGCGCTCAAGGATGAAGATTACGATAAATAAACGTCCCCGATTCACGATCCCTTCCGGAAGGGATTTTCAACAAAATAAAAAAGCCGCAATGGATAAGTAGCTATGAAGCGGGTATCGACATTTTTTCCCTGCCCGCTTCAGCTAACTTTTTCTCATGCTCAGCTTCTACTGTTGGATATTTTTATTCATTTGCTTGATTGCCGCTTTTTCCAAGCGGGAGACCTGTGCTTGTGAAATGCCGATTTCCTCGGCTACCTCCATTTGCGTCTTCCCTTGGAAAAACCGTTTGCGAAGGATCATTTTTTCCCGGTCATTCAACCGTCTCATGCCTTCATTTATAGCTATTTCATCAATCCAGGTACTATCTTTATTTTTTTCATCACTCAGTTGGTCGAGTACATAAATCGGATCCCCGCCATCATTATAAATCGGTTCAAAAAGTGAAACTGGATCTTGTATAGCATCTAGTGCAAAAACAATTTCTTCATGAGGTACTTCCAACACCTTGGCGATTTCTTCAGCTGTCGGCTCACGAAGGGTCTGGCTTATGAGCTTTTCTTTTACCTGCAAAGCTTTGTAAGCGATGTCTCTTAAAGAACGGGATACCCGAATCGGATTATTGTCACGAAGATATCTTCTGATTTCTCCAATAATCATCGGTACAGCATACGTTGAAAACTTAACATTTTGACCTAGGTCAAAGTTATCTATCGACTTCATCAACCCTATACAGCCTACCTGAAATAGATCATCTACATACTCTCCCCGATTGTTGAAGCGTTGAATGACGCTTAGAACGAGTCGAAGATTCCCGTTTACCAGTTTCTCTCTTGCTGAAATATCGCCATCTTGCAGTTCTTTAAAGAGTTTTCTCATTTCTTCATTCTTTAAAACCGGTAATTTTGATGTATCCACACCGCAGATTTCAACCTTATTACGAGACAAAATTATTCCCTCCTCACAGGAGCGCTGTACAAAAAACAGTATTTCCGCGGGAGGAAAAAATATGCACAAGGCTAGAACAGAAAATCCCGATTATTTTTCAATATAGCTACCGAAGTATTGATTTGATTGACATTCAAGCACTTTATTTTTTTACACCATTTTATTAAATTCTTTACGAAGCCTCTTAATAATCCGTTTTTCCAAACGCGAAATGTAAGATTGGGAAATGCCCAGCATGTCGGCAACGTCCTTTTGGGTTTTTTCTTCTCCTCCTGCAAGTCCAAAACGGAGTTCCATTATCTGTTTTTCACGTTCCGATAACTGTGTAAGTGCTTTTGTCAGCAACTTACGGTCAACGTTTGCCTCAAGGTCTTTCGTGATAATGTCATCATCGGTTCCAAGTACATCGGATAACAGAAGTTCATTTCCATCCCAATCAATATTCAGTGGTTCATCAAAAGAAACTTCAGAGCGGATTTTGTTATTTCTGCGTAAATACATCAATATTTCATTCTCGATGCATCTCGATGCATATGTAGCCAGTTTTATTTTCTTCTCAGGATTGAATGTATTCACAGCTTTGATCAAACCTATGGTGCCTATGCTAATTAAATCTTCAATGTTGATGCCTGTATTTTCGAATTTCCTGGCAATATAAACAACCAGCCTTAAATTACGTTCAATCAAGATCGAGCGTGCAGCTTCATCGCCATTTGGTAATTTATTGATCAGTATTGCCTCTTCTTCCTTTGAAAGGGGCGGCGGCAGTGCCTCACTCCCTCCTATATAAAATATTTCGTCCGTTTTCAATCCGAGCTTGAACAATAGTTTGTACCAAAAGTAAGTAAGCCGAAGAATGAATTTCTTCAAAATAATTCTCCCTTCTAATAAACGGATTATGGGTCAAATTTAAGAGTGAATCGATGGTTCAGGAGGCAGTTTGCACCGGTATGCCGGTTAACATCTTCGGGTGAACGATAGATTGATAGCTATTGTCGGGAGAGAGTTGTTGAAAGGTAAACGAAATGAGACCCTGCTTGACATGAAATTCTTTTTCTCCTTGAACGATTTTAATATAATCCGGTTTGATTGCGGTTAACAGCTGATGTTCATGACCTACGACTTTATAAGGGATGACACGCATTCTTCCTGTCCATGAATATTCGGGCTGCACTTCCTGACTAATCAGGGTATCGGGGTTTTTAAAGAGCTCTAGCATATCATTCGGAATTCCTGTTTCCGCGCCTGAAAGAGAAATGATCATTACTGGGGAACGTGTAATCGGGTCATATAGTTGATTGCCGCTATCCACCAATCCATGAAACGTTCCTTCAAAGTCAGAAATTTTAACCGAGACCGAAACCATTTGTTCATGTGTAAGCTTGGTCATTTCCATCCCTTCTAGTGTTCGCTTGGAAAATTGCCATGCGAGCGGGAACCCGATCATGATGAATATCCAGCTGACAGGGTCGCCAAAACGATTGATTCCGGCATATTGACCAGGGTCCTTGGACACGATTTGGAATTCAAATAGGTAGTGAAGTCCCAGAAGGATTCCTCCCGATAAAAATGTCACAAAATATAAAGTGGCCACCGATTTCACGAATAGTTTTAACCTATTAAACCCAAAGGTTGCCAGCACCATGACCATGGATACTAAAATCTTCATGTATACCCGGTCGGCAATTGCATAAAAAGGAGTGAATGCCAATACGATAATGAAGGAACCAATCAATCCGCCGATGCATACCCGCCAAAGAGCTACCCTTCGTTTGAGAATGATTGCGGTCCAATATAAAAGGAGGCAGTCAAATAACCAATTCAATAACCAGATCACATCTAAATATAAAGTCAAACGCCCTCCCCTCCTTATATGAACTAACCTTCCACTAGCAAAAAGTATAGCGTACTGCCCTAAGAAAGTGTGTCACTTTTTGTACTGAAAACTTAAGAGTTTTTCAGTCATTTTTACCCTTTTTGTAGAAAATCAGCTATTGATATTTTCAATACTGTCTTAGAGACTATCCTGCTCCCTTTTACTGCTGTCGATTTATGTTATAAAAGTTTAATAATTTCTCTCTCATCTTTTTACATTAATGAATGGAAGTGAACAAAAGACGGAAGCTCCCTTCTGCCCAGGTAACATCCAGCACAATTCCGTCTAGGAATGCATTTTATTAACGACAAAAAACCGTCCCCAAATGGGAACGGCATATAACGTCGGTATTAACGGCGTCTGTTACGGTTACGGAGGAATGTTGGAATATCCAAAGCCTCATCACCTTGATTGGCATTACGTGCAGGCTGTTCATTGACTTCTTCCCTCTTCACTTCACGCTTCACGTTAGACTGTGGCGTTTGTTGTGTCTGAGGTCTTGATTGCTGCTGCTGTCCGAGTGTTGGACGTCCAGTAGGCCGAATTGAAGCTTCAACCTCGTTAAATCCTGTAGCAATTACCGTAACGACGATTTCGTCTTTAAGGTTTTCATTGATAACAGAACCAAAAATCATGTTGACGTCTTGATCGGATGCCGTAGCCACGATATCGGCCGCTTCCTGGACTTCAAAAAGACTTAGGTTCGTACCACCGGTAATATTCATCAGTACGCCTTGGGCGCCATCAATCGATGTTTCAAGCAACGGACTGGAAATGGCTTTTTTCGCCGCTTCCGCCGCACGGTTTTCCCCGGAGGAAATCCCGATTCCCATAAGAGCTGAACCTTTGTTGGACATGATCGTCTTCACATCGGCAAAGTCCAAGTTAATAAGACCTGGAACAGCAATTAAATCTGAAATCCCTTGTACACCTTGGCGAAGTACATTATCCGCTTCACGGAATGCTTCAAGCATTGGCGTGCTTTTATCGACGATTTCAAGGAGGCGGTCGTTCGGAATGACGATCAGTGTGTCAACCGATTCCTTCATGGATGAAATGCCGCCTTGTGCCTGTGTTGCACGTTTTCGGCCTTCGAAAGTAAATGGACGGGTAACTACACCCACTGTAAGGGCCCCTAGATCTTTAGCAATGCCCGCTATGACAGGAGCTGCCCCTGTTCCCGTACCGCCGCCCATTCCAGCCGTTACGAATACCATATCGGCACCTTTAAGCGCTTCTTCAATCTGCTCTTTGCTTTCTTCAGCAGCTTTTTTTCCTACCTCTGGATTGGCACCTGCACCCAAACCGCGTGTAAGCTTCCCACCGATTTGCATTTTGATTTCTGCTTTTGATAGATTAAGAGCCTGTGCGTCAGTATTGACAGAAATAAACTCAACACCCTGTACACCATGCTCGATCATTCTGTTTACCGCATTGTTTCCGCCGCCGCCAACACCTATTACTTTTATCGTTGCTAATTGTTCTAGATTAGAATCAAACTCCAACATGACAATCCTCCTATTTTGACGAAATTCCCGATTCTTAATGATTGTTATTCAAAAAAGTAACCCAGGATTTTTTTGAATTTAGATTCACCTTTTTCACCTTGTTTTTTAGCCGTGTTCTCTTTATTTTTCTGAGAAACCTTCTGGCTGCGCTGGTCGTTATCTTCTTGAGCTTGTCCAGCTGCTACAGGAGTTTTATTAGCGGTGTTTTTTTGCATTCTCTCTTTCTTGCATGCGTGTTTAATCAAACCAACAGCCGTGGTGTATTGGGGTTCCCTAACACCGATGTAATTGGGTTCAGCTGTCCTTACTCGGTTTTGGAACACATATTGAGCTAGCTCCAGGACACCCGGCATCTTGACGACGCCCCCGGTCAACACGAAACCACCCGGTATATCCTGGAAGCCAAGTCTCTTCAAATCATCTTGAATCAACTCGAATATTTCGGTCACCCGCGCTTCAATGATATCCGAAAGCATTAACTGGTTGCAGGTCTGTTGCTGATCGCTGCCGATGATCGGTATTTGGAATACTTCATCTTCAGACGCGTCATCATAAAAGGCATGTCCATGCTTCACTTTTATTTTCTCAGCTTCTTCCATAGTCGTCCTTAGAACGATGGAAAGGTCTTTCGTAAGTGTTTCCCCGCCTATAGGTATCACAGACGTATATTGTAAATAGCCTTGTTCGAAAATTGCCAGGGTCGTGGAACCCCCGCCAATATCGACAAGTGCCACACCAAGTTCTTTTTCATCCTTGGATAAAACAAGGGAACCTGCGGCTAAGGGCTGAAGGGCGATATCGGTTATTTCCAATCCTGCCCTTTCCACACAGCGCAGCGTATTATGTAAAATTGTCCGAAGACCTGTGATTAAAATCCCTCTCATTTCCAACCGGACACCTATCATGCCCCGTGGATCACTGATTTCATCAAGTTCATCAACTTTGTAGTGAATCGGCACCACGTCGATGATTTCCCTGTCGGATGGTATCGTTATTAACTCCGCTGCTTCCCTGACACGGAAAACGTCATGCTCGGTTATCTCTTTATTGTCACTGGATACCGCTACTACCCCATGACACGGCTGAAGCGTCACATGATTTCCGCTTATGCCGACGATTACCTTTGTTATCTCCATCCCTATCATCCGTTCTGCTTGCTCTATAGCCTTTTGAATGGATTGGACGGTTTCATCTATACCGACGATCGAACCCTTTTTGAGCCCTTCTGATTTAACATTTCCTACACCGATTATATTTAATGTGTCATTGACCATTTCCCCAATGATAACTTTTACACTGGATGTACCGATGTCAAGACTTACGTATATTTCGTTGCTGTTCATTCCATGGCACCTCCTTCAGTTTTATACATGTATTAGTAGAATAACATTTTTATATCGAAGACTTATACATTATAGAATAACAGAACTGTTTACAACAACTGACGAATTTCATAGATAAGCGTTTCATTTTGTATTTCCCGAACAAAACTCGTACTTTATGGTGCATATTGTTCGCTTCTCTACGAGACTGATTTACTAAAAAAACTAGATACTGCCATAAACTATTCGTCATTTATAACTTAATTCCCTTTAAAATTATAGATTTTTTTTCTGCTTTTTCCGGGAAATGGACCATTTTTCAATCAGGATCCTTCTAATCAGGGCAATATTTTGAAAGAGCCTGACACCGAACACAAAGATTGCGGCTAAATATAAGTCTACACCAAGATGTACACCTAGAAAAGCCAAACCTGCGGCTAAAACAATATTAAAGAAGAATCCTGTTACAAATACAACTTCATCATAAAGATTTTGCAAATGAGCCCGTATCCCCCCAAATAAGGTATCAAAAGCAGCAAGCACGGCAATGGAGAGATAATTTGAATATTCATGGGGAATATCAAAATCCACCAAAAAACCAAGGGTGATTCCAATCAACAGACCAAAAACTGAAAGCCACATTACGATTCCCCCCCATCCATAATGGGTTCCATATGTTCCACGTTAATAGCATTTTGATAAGCCGGCAATGTCAACTCGCCGGAAGGCACCTTAATCTGCACTTCAAAATTGTCTATAAAGAAATCATCCATAAGTTCGGAACCTTCAATGCGCTGCTTCAGTTTCTTTGGATTAACGGTTATTGCCTGCACTTCGACCGGGTAATGAACCAGAGGATATCCGTCCATTTTCGGCTGCCCATTAATATCACGAATAACCGATGTTGATATATACCTTTGTCCTGAAATGGAAATTTCGTCAGCGCCATACCTATACATTTCATTAATGAGCCGAATGATCAATACTGGTGAAATATACTTGACCTTCTCACCGAGAAGGATATCGGCCTTGATAGGCTGTATAGATACGACTACCCCATTACCTCTTATTTCGGTCAAACCTGCGTCAGTCTTCAATTCGATCAGGGTGTCACGCAAGACTTCTTCTTTACCCTCATTTTTCTTTGTTTCATAAGATGCTATTTTTCCCTCAAGCTTACTGATACCCTCTATTAATTCCGCCTGGGTCTGCTGTTCTTTCAATAAATCATTTTTCAGTTCCCACATATCCCTTGTATCGGATACAACAGGCTGATTCACCAAATTGAATTGAATAGCGAGCATGAAGCCAGCAATCAACGTAACCAAACTAAAAGAAAGCTTTTTTTTCATTTCCAGTTTCTCACCAATCTTTCATCGAATCCGGCAGTCACGATCACCCTCCAATAATTGGATCAAAAATGATATTCTTTTGTTTTTCCACTGTAAAGATAATATTCTCATTAACCAGCTGTTCCTTGATGCCACCCGGTAAATCCAGTGAAGCACCCAGGACTTCCGGGTCCCCTATCGCAGATATGATGAAGGGAGCAGGATGCTGATGGCCATCAATTGTAATCACAGGCCCATTACAGATTATGTATGAATCATGATTTAACCTTTGACCGTTAATCGCAACAGCTTCTGCACCTGATATGTATAGTTCATTGACGACCTTGAAGACATGCTGTTCATGGACGAGGTAATTATTAACATTGGCTTCTGATTCCATATCTGTACCATCTTCAAGCGTCACCTGAAGGCCTGAGCCTTTTACTTTCACTTTTCCGAGAAACATTCGGTATTTTTCCGTTTCCTTTGCCAAATTGAAAAAAAGCTGCTTTTCCTGCGCTAGGTCTTTTTCTATTTGGGATACATTTTCTTGCTTCTGGAGGAGTTCCTTTTGAAGTTCCCGGTTCTGCTTCTCTTGTTCGATCAGCTGCTGCCTGAGCTCATATTCCTGATCCCAGGCTTTGTCCTTCCCTGCACCTTCACCTTCTTTGGTCAGATTGTAAGAGAAGGCAATCATGAATCCGAGAACCACGCAAACAAGGGGTAAAACCACCCGTTTGCCATTAATTTTCCTCATTGGAGTCTTCCTTTTGTTCAGCGTCTTCATATGCTTTAAAATAAGAACCCACTTCCAGATCGATGACTCCCTTTACATTTGGATCCAGCTGGCTGACTATCGATGGATAGTGAATCATTTTCTCGTATAAAGTCCGGCTTGTCGCACTTACTTCAAACCCATCGTTCATGAACATGACGATATGGTATTCATCGGTTTTTGTAGGAGCGTAATGAATTTCCGAAATGGCATTCTGGATCTCGACAGGAAGCTTGTCCAGCTCTTCTAAAAGCAACTTTAATGGTTTACCCTCTTTGAAACCAATTAAAACAGGGGCAAATACTGGAATTTCTCCTGTTGCTAACTCCTCTAAAACGGACCCGTTTTCCAAAATGGGTGCAAACTTCCCATTATTGGACAAATATGCCATCCTGTTATGTTCCGAAACCGTAATTTTAATGGAATTAGGAAATACCGGTGTCACCTTAACGCTTTTTATTTCTTGATTTTTTTTGATATTGGCTTCGGCTGTCCCTGTATCAACCTTCCAGATGCTTCGATCCTTCTTCACCTTACTCAATTTAATGATCTGTTTGGAAGTAATATACCGATTCCCCTCTACCTGCACGGATTTCACATAGCTCAACGGGGATAAGAAATATAGCACACAAGCAACAAGAATGAAGAAAAGGGACAGCAAAAGAACAAGTCGCCTGTTTGCTTTGCTTTTTCTTAATTGTTTTAATTTCGGGATGCGGTCCTCAATGGAAACGATTTTTCCCTTTTCCATCCCCTTCACCTCTTCCTGAAAAAATGGATGGTTCTTGACAGTGCGAAATCAAGAAAACTCAATATTATGTTCTTAACAAACTTTAAAGGTAACACATTATATCACAATATTTGGATATAATGAATCTCATTATTTTCTTCCAATGATCTCCACTTCTGTTTCCATTTCAACTTCAAATTTATCATATACAGTATCCTTCACATGCTGTATCAAGGCTTGAACATCCGCTGCACTTCCATTACCTGTGTTAACGATGAAGTTCCCGTGCATCGGTGAAATCTGAGCTCCGCCAATAGAATGTCCCTTCAGGCCTGCATTCTCGACCAATTTACCAGCATGGTGTGGAAGTGGATTCCTAAATATGCTCCCGGCACATGGAAGATTATACGGCTGGGTATCTTTACGATAATTCTTGTTATTTTGCATTCTTTCAACGATTTCGGTTTTATCCCCCTCTGTCAATTGAAAAATTGCTTCCAGTACGATACCAGGTCTTTTCTTCTGAAGCAGAGAAGTTCGATAAGAAAACTCCATTTCCTCTTTCGAAAGCCAAGCTAAAGTTCCATCTTCAAAAAGAACATGTGCCTGCTTGAGGATTTCACTCATATCGGAACCATGTGCACCAGCGTTCATATAGACTGCTCCGCCGACGGAACCAGGAATCCCACTGGCAAATTCCAATCCTGCATATCCTTTTTTACTGATTTGTACGGAGAGGCTGACAAGTGATACCCCAGCTCCTGCTTTGATCTCCGTCCCATTTATCTCGAGATGATCAAGTCCTCTACCCAATTTAAGCACGGCACCTTCAATTCCGCCATCACTGACCAGCAGGTTCGAGCCCCTGCCAATCACCCTCCACGGCATCCCATTTTCTTTGATGACCTGCATCGTTTTTTCTATATTTTCAATGGATGACGGCATGATGAATAAATCAGCCGGCCCCCCAATTTTCATAGTTGTATGATTTGCAAGCGGTTCCTGTTCAAGAACTTTGCCGATTTTCATTTCAGTTAATTGCTTTATCACATTATCCATGATAAACCTCCTTGTTGTTCCAAAATTCCAAGTTATAATTTTCATTTCCTCTTCCATGAGGTCACTTATATTACAAGATTAATAACGCCTTTTTAGCAGAAAAATGAACAGAAGCAAGCCCCAGTACGGCCTAACCCTCTTATACTATAGTCTAAACAAAGACGTATTGCCAATATTTATTGTGGATTCCCCAACATTCATACATGGTAATATTTAAGCGGCATTTCATTTATTTCTAAATTTCGGCAAGCCCCACCAAAAAATTGTTTTTCCTGGAAGGGTTTTCAACGTAAAAAAGGGAAGCCCTGCGTTCAACAGGACTTCCCTTTTGCCAAACCACATTTATTACTTATTTCAGAACCTCGAATATCGGCTAATATTCAGGAGCACCCCAATCGCCATCAACATGAGCGTCAGCGATGAACCGCCATAACTTAAGAGGGGCAAGGTGATACCCGTAACCGGCATAAGTCCCGTTACCACCCCTATATTGATCATCACTTGAATGGCGACCATTGCAATGATTCCCACCGCTACAAGGCTCCCGTATAGATCAGGGGCACCAAGTGCGATCCGAATGCCCCGCCAAAGCATTAGCGCAAATAATAAAATGACAAGAGAACCCCCGATGAAGCCAAGTTCCTCGGAAAGTATGGCAAAAATGAAATCAGTCTGCGGTTCGGGTAAATAGAAAAACTTTTGGCGGCTTTGCCCGAGTCCCAATCCGAACAATCCCCCTGGCCCGATTGCATAAAACGATTGAATCATCTGAAATCCACTGCCCAAAGGGTCTTCCCATGGATCCAGAAATGACGTGATCCTTTTTATCCGGTAAGGCGCTGACAAAATCAGACCGATAAAACCTGCTACCCCAATTAGCCCCAAACCGACAAAATGACTGATTCTTGCCCCGGAAATAAAAATCATGACAATGCACGTTCCAACCATTACCGTTCCCGTTCCAAGGTCCGGCTGTAACATGATCAAACCAAATGCCAAAAACACTAAACCCAAGGATGGAAGCATCCCTTTTTTAAAGGAGGTGATCAGCTTTTGCCGTTCTGATAAAAACTTAGCTAAAAAAGCGATCATTGCCAGCTTCATAAACTCTGAGGGTTGGACCGAAAAAGCACCCACACCAATCCAGCTCCTCGAACCATTTCTCGCCATCCCTATACCTGGTACAAGCACAGCCAGTAACATAATGAAACAAATGATGATAAGGATTTTGGCCCATGTCCGCCACGTCCAGTAATCCACATTCATGATGAAAAACATGGCTATGACACCGACGCAGGCAAAAAGCAACTGCCTTTTAGCAAAATAAAACGAATCATCAAATTTATATGTTGCCCAAATGGCACTCGCGCTGTAAACCATGATTAATCCAACAGTCAAAAGACTTAAGGTGACGATAATGAGAATGAGATCAGGATTCGATTTTTTTAATGGCACGGACATCCACCTCTAGGAAGTTTTTAGCCTACGAATATAAACATCAGTGCTGATTGCTTGTCAGCACTTTAGTCAAAAAAAAAGCGATAACGGCTCATTATCGCTTTTTTTCATGGTGTCAACGTAGAAGCAGGTTCACTTCTCTCTGCGAAAGCTCTTACTTAAGTTTATGCACGGCCTCCATAAACATGTCTCCTCTTTGCTCAAAAGTTTTATATTGATCCCAGCTTGCACAAGCCGGGGAGAGAAGAATACAGTCGCCTTCATTTGATAATTCAAATGCAGCCGGCACGGCCTTTTCTACATTATCGACACGTTTTATATTCGCTATTCCTATTTCTTTGGCTACCCGTTCAATTTTTTCCGCCGTTTCACCAAAAGTTATCACGGCTTTGACATTTTTCATCGCCGGTTTCAACTCATCAAATTCATTTCCGCGATCCAGACCGCCTGCCAATAAAATGACAGGTTCCGTAAAGGATGTTAACGCTTTGGATGCTGCAAGAATGTTCGTCGCTTTCGAATCATTATAAAATTTACGGTTATCGATCGTTGCCACGAACTGCAGACGGTGTTCCACACCATAAAATGTTTTCAGTACAGTCTGAATGGCTTCATTAGTTACACCCTTCAGCTTGGCCGCTGAGATGGCGGCGAGCACATTTTCCAAATTATGCTTCCCGGGAAGGGCTATCTCTGAAACTTCAATGATTTTTTCCCCTCGGAAACAGGCGGCACCATCTTCCACATATGCTCCATTCTCATGTTTCACTTCAGCTGAAAAAGGAACAAGTTCAGCCTTGGTCTCTTTCGCCATGGATAAAACAAGATCTTGATCTGCATTATAAATCATGAAATCTGATGCTATTTGATTTTTCGTGATGGCAGCTTTTGCTTCGACATATTCCTGTTTAGAACTGTGATAATCCAAATGTGCATCATACAAATTTGTCACGATTGAGATTTCAGGACGAAATTCGTCTATTCCCATTAACTGAAACGATGATAATTCAATGACGATCGAGTCATCTGGTTTTGCATGTTCAGCAACACCAGATGCCACTGTCCCGATATTACCGGCAATCAGAGGGGATTTTTCACCGGACTTCAACATTTCGTATATCAATGTTGTCGTGGTCGTTTTCCCATTTGTACCAGTGATTCCTATGAAAGGTGCTTCACTTATCTGGTAGGCCAGTTCAACTTCCGTGATAACAGGAATCCCTTTTTCCAATGCCCCTTTTACTATAGGGTTCCGATAGGGAATTCCCGGATTTTTCACGATCAGCTCGAACCCCTCATCCAGAAGCTCGATTGGATGACTGCCGCAGATGACTTTGATTCCCTGTTCAAGAAGACCTTGAGCCTCAGGATTTTCCGATAATGGCTTCATGTCATTAACCGTCACGAAAGCACCTAATTTATGTAGAAGCGAAGCTGCCATCACTCCGCTTTTTGCCAAACCCAATACTAATATCTTTTTCTCTGAATACTTTGCAGTCTCTTTCAATTATATCCACACCTCTAAATAGATTCCGAGTACCGCACACAGCAGCCCCACTGTCCAGAAAGTGACGACAACACGCCATTCCGACCAGCCGGAAAGCTCATAATGGTGGTGAAGCGGACTCATTTTAAAAATACGTTTACCAGTCGTTTTAAAAGATCCTACCTGAAGGATGACCGAGAGCGTTTCAATGACGAAGACTCCGCCAATGATTACCAGGAGGATTTCAAGCTTCGTTAACAAGGCGATGGTTGCGATCGCTCCCCCAAGGGCCAAGGAACCCGTATCCCCCATGAAAACCTTTGCCGGGTGTGCATTGAATACCAAAAATCCGAGTACTGCACCGACAACCGCCACCGAAAAAATGGCGACATCATATTGTGACTGACTCCAGGCCAAAATGGCAAAAGCACCAAAGGCAATGGCTGATGTCCCTGAGACAAGTCCATCAAGCCCATCCGTCAAATTGACGGCATTTGAAAAGCCTACCAGCCAGAATATAACGATGAACAGATAAAACCAGCCAAAATCAAAAGCAAAGTCAGTGCCTGGAATCGTCAATTCAGGATTAAAACGGTCTGTCTGCTTGAAGACGAAGTAAAAGATGACCGAAATCACAATTTGTCCAAGCAGTTTTTGCTTTGAAGTCAGTCCCAGGTTACGCTTCATGACCACTTTGATGAAATCATCAAGGAAACCTAATAAACCAAAACCTAAAGTAACGAATAATAATAAATACGTTTCGGTTGAAGGTGCCGAAAATTTCAAAGTCATGACCAGTGTAGCGATGGTAACAGATAATAATATGACCAAACCGCCCATGGTGGGTGTTCCCGTTTTCTTCAAATGCGATTGCGGGCCTTCTTCCCTAATACTTTGCCCGAATTTCAATCTTCTTAAAAACGGGATGAAAATCGGCGAAAGAAGAACGGTTACTAAAAACGCCACCAAAATCGTATAAAAAATCACTTGTTCCAACATTCCTTATTCCCTCATTCCTAACACAATTCAAATATAAAATTCTGCTTGATGTCTTTTCCTATTTGTTGCAGGGCAATTTCAGCCTTGGTTCAAACTGAACCCAAACGACTTTGAATCGCCTTTTCCGCTTCCTCACGGTCATCGAAGTGAAGCACTTCGTCACCGACCAATTGATAGGTTTCATGGCCTTTTCCAGCAATTAATATAACGTCGCCCTCTTCCGCCTTGGAAACTGCGTAAGCTATCGCCTGCCTGCGGTCTTCAATAACCGTATATTCTTTGCCTGCTACACCAGCTTCCATATCGCGGAGGATCTGGGCAGCATCTTCACTGCGTGGATTATCCGAAGTGAAGATCGGGTCAGTCGCCAAGCTGCATGCAATTTGCGCCATGATTGGACGCTTTGTCTTGTCTCGGTCCCCGCCGCAGCCCACTATCACGTAAATTTTCTTTCTAGCAAACTCACCAACAGTCTTTAGAACATTTTCCAAACTGTCCGGAGTATGGGCATAGTCAACAATGACCGGGAAGTCCTGATTCGCTGAAATGAGCTCAAAACGGCCTGCAACACCTTTTATATCCTGGATGGATCTAATGGTCTCATCCAGATCGTTACCGGCGCACAAAGCAGCAGAGATGGCAGAGAGTACATTATAAACACTGAATTTACCAATTAGCTTCAGCTGAATGTATCGCTCTTCTTTACCTGCTGTCAAGGTGAACGATGTGCCATTTGCATCAATTTTTATATCCTTGGCCCTGATATCCGCTTCATTGTCTATGCCGTATGTAACGACTGTAGCAGCAGTCGCTTTTATGAAATCGGCTGTTGCCTCATCATCAGCATTAAGCACAGCATATTTAGGGCGATTTTCTATGTAAGCATTGCCAAGCTGTGAGAAAAATAAGGATTTTGCCTGCCTGTATCTGTCCATGGTTTTATGAAAATCCAAATGATCCTGTGTGAGATTCGTAAAGACGGCAATATCATAATCACAGCCATGGACGCGCCCAAGCTCAAGTGCATGCGATGAAACTTCCATAATGGCCGTGGAGACGGATGCTTCGGCCATTTCATGAAAAGCCTTCTGCAATGTAACGCTATCTGGCGTCGTATTCTTGGTTTCATATACCGTATCGGCAATTTTTGTATACATCGTGCCAATCAAGCCTGTTTTTTCATGTCGATCCTCGAAAATCTTTTCCAATAAGTGACTGGTCGTCGTCTTTCCATTCGTTCCTGTAATTCCGATCAAGCGCATCTTTTGAGTCGGATGGCCATAAAATGCATCGGCAAGAACTGCCATCGCCCTGCTCGAATCCCTGACTACGATCACGGGAACATCGAGGTCAAGCGGCCTTTCGGCAATGACTGCTGCAGCTCCATGCTCTACAGCAAGTTCGGCAAAATCATGACCATCGACTGTATAACCTTTTATACAAACAAATAAACTTCCGTCTATGACTTTTCGGTTATCATTTTCAATGGAGGTGATTTCAGGATTTTCTCCTTCATACGTAAATAAGGAGTGTAAATAAGATAGTAATTTGTGAAGCTTCATTTTTCCATCCCTCTCAACTTAATTTGAGGATTCATTATATGTGATTAGCCTTGGCTTGTCGAGAAACCAATTTCAATTATACGGGGTTATCCCGACTCCGTAAACAAAGCGGCTGATGATTCTTCAGCCGCTTTAACTATTCATATATTATATTATACTTATTCTGTATTTTCGCCAAGATAAATTCTTATTGTAGAGCCTTGTTTTACTTTAACACCTGGATCTGGGGCTTGATTTATGACTTTATCCCCATTTCCGGCAATATCAAGCTTAAGGTCGATGAGCTGGGTTTGCAACTCTTTTTTGCTGAGACCCACGACGTCGGGTACCTCGACCATGACGGGATCCGTCCAGACCGTTTCCTTCTCAATCTGGTTCTTCCTTGGCTTGATGCCCATGGCCCTAAGTGAATCCTCCATGATATTCCCAACGATCGGTGCGGCAACGACCCCGCCGAATTGTACCGTTCCTTTCGGATTATCCACAGCTATATACACGACGATTTGCGGATCATCCGCTGGAGCGACACCAATGAATGAGAGAATATAATTATTTTCAAGGTATCTGCCATTTTCAGCTTTTTGGGCTGTACCCGTTTTCCCGCCGACGCGGTACGACTCCACGAATGCTCCTTTACCGCTTCCTTGGGCGACAACGGATTCAAGCGCTTCCCGGACTTTCTTAGAGGTTGCTTCAGAAATCACCTTTTTCTTCGCCTGAGGGGTCTTTCGCATCAGCACTTCCCCATTTTTTGGATTCACGAGTTCCTTCGCGATATATGGTGTATACAAAGTCCCGCCATTCACGGCCGCCGATACCGCTGTCACCTGCTGAATGGGCGTTACGGCTACACCTTGTCCAAACGCAGTAGTTGCCTGCTCTACCGGACCCACTCGATCCATGTTGAACATGATTCCTTTTCCTTCTCCGGTTAAATCAATTCCCGTCTTTTGCCCAAAACCGAAATCATTTATATATTTAAACAGCTTGTCTTTACCAAGCCGGTTCCCTAATTCTACAAAACCCGGGTTACATGAGTTCTCGACCACTTCAAGAAAAGTTTGATCCCCATGTCCTCCGCTTTTCCAGCAATGCAGCGTTGATCCTGACACTTCCACATGTCCGGAATCATAAAAATGTTCCTTTTGTAAGTCGACCTTCCCTTCCTCAAGCGCCGCAGCAAGCGTGATGATCTTAAAAGTCGATCCTGGTTCATATATACTCCAAACTGGTAAATTACGATTATACACTTCTGAGGGGACATTTTGAAAATTGGCAGGGTCGAAGGTTGGCCTGCTGGACATTGCCAATATTTCCCCTGTGTTCGGGTCCATTGCAATGGCAATTATACCATCGGGATCATATGTCGCCTCCGCATTATCGAGCTCCCTCTCCACAATTGTTTGGATTTTGCTATCGATGGTCAGCTTCAAGTTATCACCATCAACAGGGGGCTTATAGTCATCGGCCATATTCTCAAGCCTTTTCCCTTTCGCATCGGAGTAAAATTTAACGAATCCTTTTTCCCCGCTTAGTTCCTTATCATAAGACAATTCAATACCCATCAACCCTTGATTGTCAGAGCCTGTAAAGCCAAGAACATGTGAAAGGTATTCACCAAATGGGTAATGGCGCTTTGAATCTTCAGCGATATATACACCCTTTATCCCTAATGCCTTAATTTCCTTCGCCTTTTCGTGAGATATCTTTCTGCCTTCCGGAATTCTGACGCTCATCGCCTGTTTCGTTAACCATTGATAAGCCTTTTCCTTTGTCATATCCAATATTGAAGCAAGCTGTTCCGCCGTCTCCCCAGGATTCTCAATCTGTCTTGGGATGACATACACTGTTGGCGCAGATATATTCGTTGCCAGCTCGACACCATTCCGATCAAGGATTTCTCCTCGTTTGGCTTCAAAAGGAATATTCCTGCTCCAGGAATCTTTTGCCAGCCCCGTCAACTTATCCCCTAGATAAAACTGTACAATTCCCAATCGGATATCAATGATAAAAAAAACAACGATTCCGATCGCCAATGCGATTGCCAGCCGTTTTCGGACAGTAACATTCGAAACACGCAAAAACAGGCACCTCCATTTCATACATGCTTCAATATATGCTTGTCTACTCGATGCTAGACTAGAAAATTTGAAAGAAATAAAGAGGGGATCCAATTGGATCCCCTCTTTGTCTTCACTCTGTTTTCTCTTTTGTCGGTATATCTTCACCAGCCCCATCTGGCTGGGATAATTCAATATTGAAGGTTTCCCCTTCATTAACCTTTTTCCCGGCCTCAAGACTCTGTTTACTCACGTATCCCGTACCTTCGGTTTTCAGATCCAGTTTTGCAACCTTAGCCAATTTCATGACATCGCGCAAGGACCATCCCTTCATGTCAGGAACTTTCATTTCGCCGTCCGTCCTGAGGATTATCTTTTCACCCTGTAAGAGTACACTCCCCGCTTTCGGGGATTGGTCGAGCACTTTACGTCCACTTCCGATCGTACTTACATCATAACCAAGTTCCTTCAGTTCTGTAACAGCTGAACTCTCGGTTTGATTCGTATAGTCTTTGATTTTATTTGCTTTTTGTTTTTTAACTTCAGAGGGTTTTATGTTTAGATATTGCAGGCTATTTTGCATGACAGGATTAAATATCTCTGACAATGGATCAGCCCCAACATAAGATACACCTAACTTGGGCTGCTTGACCGCCACATACATGACCAACTGCGGATCATCTTTTGGAGCCATTCCTAAAAAGGAGAACACATAGTTATTTTTCCCTTCTAAATATCTACCTGTCGGACCCGCAATTTGTGCAGTACCGGTTTTCCCCGCTACTTGATATCCATCAATGGCATATTTTTTCCCAGTTCCTTTTTTCGCGGTAATTACCGTTTCCAAATAATCACGTACTTGTTTTGCAGTTTCTGCCGAAATCGGTTGCCCTGTCACTTTCGGCTTAGTCGTTTTCAAAATTTTTCCGGTATCCTGATCGGAAATGCTTTTTATCACGTACGGCCGCATCATTTTTCCGTCATTGGCTATTGCGGATGCAGCTTGGATTTGTTGAATCGGTGTAACGGTCGAACCCTGTCCAAAGGAGGTAGTCACTTTTTCAAGCTTATACTTGTATTGAATTTTTCCGGTTATCTCGTTTGGCAGGTCAATTCCCGTTTTTTTATCAAATCCGAACTTAGTCAAATACTCACGGAACGTATCGGCTCCTATTTTATCCATTGCAAGTGTGGCAAAAGCGACGTTCGAGGAACGTTGTACCCCTTCCAGAAAGGTCATGCTCTTTCCTCTTTCGATTCCGCTATGATCCCCGATTTTCCCCGATCCGGCTTTATAGGTTCCTGCAACAAAGCTTTCATTCGGATTAAAGACCCCTTCCTCAACAGCCGCGGCAAGGGTGAAGGTTTTCATGGTTGAACCCGGTTCGAAGGTTTCTTCAATAGCCAGGTTACGCCATGTATCCGTTAGGCCGACTTTCGTTGTCGGATGGAAGGTGGGCCTTTGCCCCATCGCCACAATCTCCCCCGTTTTGGGATTGGAGACAATCGCTATGATTTGTTCGGGATCGTATTTTTCCTGCACTTTGCTCATCGAGTCTTCCAGAAACGTTTGTATTTTCTTGTCGATCGTAAGCATGACATCATTGCCATTATCAGGAGCAACGACTTTTTCCTTCTTATCCGGTAAGAGGAAACCCCACGAGTCACTGTCATATGTCAGCTTCCCATCCGTTTCCTGCAATTCTTTATTGAGGTACCTTTCGATGCCGAACTTACCAGCCATTTCTCCCGTTTCTTCATCCTTTTCTACATAGCCAATCAGATGGGAGGCGAAAATCCCATTCGGATAAAAACGTTTATTCGTCCTTCCGAATGTAATTCCCGGCAGTTCCAATTTTTCTATTTTCTGCTTGACGACCTGAGTCAAATCCTTGCCGGCACTGCCAAACTCCACTTGGTATGCCCCTTTTTTCGTAAGTCTTTCATAGATGTCCTGTTCATCCATGTCGATATATTTAGCAAGCTCATTCGCGGTCTTCTCCGGATTCTTGACATGCTCCGGCTCCTTTTCACTAAGTACTGCCCTTAAGATATAGGAGGAAGTATCTTCGGCGATGACTTCACCTTTTGTATCGAGTATGCTTCCCCTTTTTGCTTCTATGACCTGTTTTTTTTCATATTTCTTGTCGATTTTCGAAGCCAGTACCTCCCCGCCAGCTGTACCCGTCACCTGAATATACAAAAAGCGGCAGACTAAAACAAAAAAGAGCAGGCCGAATAAGAAGAATAATCCGGCTGCCCCATGCTTCATATTTTTTTGTTTCTGCATTATCACTGCACACCCTTCACATTATTCTCATTTAACTTGAACCCTAGCGCTGCAGCTTTTTTCCAAATTCTCTCGTATGTACTAAGTTCAGCAACCTGCACTTTCAAATCATCATTCACTTTACCCTGTTCTTCAATCGATGTTTCCACTAGCTGGATCTCTTTATTCGTTTCATAGATGGCCGCTTGATTAGAGACTATTTTCACTCCCATGAAGGTGACCATGATAGCAAGGGCACATAGTAAGAAAACTTCACCAATGGATATCTTCGCTTTACGGATGACCACTGTTTGCTGTGTCTGTTGCTGCTGTTGGTCTTCATATTGCTGTTCTTGTACTTTTTTGGCTATGGAACTCATTCATGTTCCCCCTCACTGATTTTTTTCTGTAATCATTGCTTTTCGGCGATTCTTAGCTTAGCCGACCGGGAACGATTATTCCCTTCCAATTCTTCTTCTGAAGGTAAAATCGGTTTTCTCGTAATTATTTTCATCGTTGGCTTGAATTCATCCGGGATAACTGGAAGTCCAGGCGGAAGATCCGGCATGCTACTGGCCTTTTTAAATACCGTTTTACAAATTCTATCTTCGAGCGAATGGAATGTAATAACAGATATTCTTCCCTCTTTATCCAAAAGCGAAATGGCCTGCTCCAGGGAATCTTCAAAGACACCAAGTTCGTCATTCACAGCGATCCTTATTGCTTGGAACACTCGTTTCGCAGGGTGCCCGCCTTTACGTCTTGCCGGGGCCGGTATCCCATCCTTAATTAATTCCACAAGTTCGAACGTCGTTTCAATCGGTTTTATTTCACGTGCCGCTTCAATTTTCCTGGCAATTTGTTTCGAAAACTTTTCTTCTCCATATTGGAAGAAAATTCTCAGCAAATCATGGAATGACCAGGTATTCACGACATCATAGGCAGAAATGGCAGCACTTTGGTCCATCCTCATATCCAAAGGTGCATCATGGTTATAGCTGAAACCACGCTCCGGTGTATCCAATTGTGGGGATGACACACCTAAATCATAAAGGATCCCGTCCACTTTCTCGATTCCCCGGGCATTCAACTCTTCTTTTAAGTATTTAAAATTATTAGGAACAAGAACAATACGTTCGCCATAGCTTTCCAATTTTTCCTTAGCATTCCGAATCGCCGTTTCGTCCTGATCAAAAGCATAAAGCCTGCCCTTGTCAGAGAGCTGTGAAAGTAAGTATTCGCTGTGACCGGCTCCTCCTAAAGTACAATCCACATAAATTCCATCAGGTTTGATGTTCAATCCATCAACCGTCTCTTTTAATAACACTGTTGTATGTTGAAACATGCTAGACATCCTTCCAATCGGTTATTGAGTGACTCTATTTCTGAGGGCAGCCTTAAATATCAAAGCCAATCATATTTTCTGCTATCTCAGCGAAAGAATCCTCCGAAGCTGAAAAATAGTTTTCCCAAAGGGATTTGCTCCAAATCTCAATACGATTGGTAACACCAAGAATTACACATTCTTTTTCCAATTGGCCATATGAAGTAAGCGGCGTGGGGATATTAATTCGCCCTTGTTTATCAATTTCGCATTCTGTAGCTGCAGAAAAGAAAAAACGGGTAAAGGCTCGGGCATCTTTTTTTGTTAAAGGCAGGGCTTTCAGCTTTTCTTCTAGCAGCTTCCACTCTTCCATAGGGTAACCAAATAAACATTGATCGAGTCCGCGGGTAAGGACAAATTGCTCCCCGAGATTTTCCCTGAATTTCACCGGGACTATCAAACGGCCCTTTATATCGATGTTATGATGGTACTCTCCCATGAACATACCCAATACCCCCACATTCTAATCTCAATGTACCACATTCCCCCACCTTTCTCCACTTGTTTTTACTTTCTCCTTCCAAGTAAAAATTACCTTCTTTTCTTATTAAGTTTATTTAGCCAAATTATTCAAAGAAACGTGCATTTCCCTCGAATGCACTCAAACTAAGACGCAGGCCCACTATTACTGTCGAAGCCCCGCCTGACAAGTACTCAGGAAACAGAAAAAAGACAGGCTTTAGCACCTGTCTTTTTTTCACATTTCAATCCCTCCATCAGGATTGGTTTGTGGCAACCGTATTCAAAATGATCTATCCGCCACTTTTCCCCAAAACGGATGGTTTTTCTAAATGAAAATCAATTTATGCTGATTATTGAAGCGATAGTCCAGTTTCATCATATCCCTTACGAGCTCTGGCCCATATTGATTCAAGTAATAAAACACATTCCAAATCCTCTCCTGGGGTGATTCGAGAGGGTACAGCGAATTTGCTATCCGATCATATTTTTTCAAGATGACCGAATGTCGTTCCTTTGTACGGTCACCGATTTTGCCATACATGAAATTCAATTGCTTTTGAATGAATTCAATGTTCTTGTTCAACATTGGCTCGAGTCCTCTATCCAAAGAGACAGCGTGGACAAATAGCTTTTCATGGTTCTCTTCAAGCTGTGATTTCAGCGTCCCGAACAGGGTGTCAATCGTCTCATCTTTAACGTAATCAAGGTAACTTTCCACAGCATTAGCGGTCCCTTCAGTCAGAACAGTTTCCAAACTGAGTTCCATTTCTTCAAGGTCGCTTTGGATACTCCGCTCCACCAGCGTGATGTTTAACCTAGGAATGATTGGCGGCATCTTCATGGAAAACAACTCAAACACCTTTTTTAATTCTGCCCAATAGGCTATTTCCCCTGGCCCAGAAACGAAAGCCAATACAGGGAAAAGCATTTCCTGCATGAGCGGGCGTGTAATGACATTGTTGCTTAATCGTTCTGGATGATTTCTGGCTATCTGCAAGAGTTCATCTCCGGTAAATGATACCTCACCGTTTTTTCCGCTGAAACCGCCTTCTACACGTTCGAGTAAACATCGATCTTTTTTTTCTGGATCATAATAAAATAAATTAGCGGCCTGTTTATCCATTTCAATCATTTTTGCATACCCTTTTGCATGCATGAATGATTGCTGTTCCTCGACCACTTCAGCAATCCGTCCACTTTCATTGACCATCGATTCAAAGTATGCCTTCTCGATTCGCCTTAAATCCGGATCTCCGGCATCGACTAGTAAAAGGCCATATTCTTTGAACCATTCATGAATCAGCTCGGCGAAGAAATCGACGAAAGTATTCGATTTCTTAATGGTTTCCTTCATATCAATCAGTAGTTTGTTCGTAAATTCCGTTTCTCCATATGTTTCAATGATTTCCTCAAGCCACTTCTCTGCCTTTTCCGTTTCCAGTTCCACATCAGAAACCATTGTTTTATATGGCTGGTAGGAAGGGTAGGTTTTTTTATCGGGTTTTCCGTTTTTCATAACATAAACATGATTGACTTCAGCCAAATCATGATCTTCTCCAGCTATCCAAAAAACCGGAATGACTGGCTGCCCCAGTTTTTTTTCCTGTTCTTCCGCAAGCTTAATGATCGATATCACTTTATGAATGGTATATAGCGGCCCTGATAATAACCCTGCCTGCTGTCCTCCAATCACAACCACGGAATCATTCCTGCGCAACCTTTCAATATTACCCTTAACTGCCTCACTGAATGAAAGACGAGACATGTATTGTTGTATGTAATCCGACAATTCATCACGTGAAAAAGAGCGGTTCATCAATTCTTCATATCTATTGAGATAAATGTCAGGCTTAGACAAGTCATAGTGAAAATAATCCTCCGTTTCAAAACGGTTTTGTAAATAGTCCGATGCAAAACGGTTTAAAGATGGTAACGCGAGATCTTTCATCTCCATTTCTGTTCTCCCTTTCTCTGCAACTACAATTCTTTTTAGAGTATAACATTCCGGTTTAAGAAAACAAAAGAAGTTGCCCAGCAGCAGAAAATTGATGCGATGTTCTATGTTATGTAGTCAATATCTTCGTAATACTTGTAATTATTCCAATGGAAAACAATAGAAGGTAAGCCACGAAAAATAAGGCGAAGTTCACTCTCCAAAAACCCTTTAATACCTTATGGAAAATGATTTCTTCTTTTACCTTGTAATGGACAAGAACCACCACGAATGCGTTGATGATCATGATGAGCATGATCACCCAAAGAATTTGCATATTCCAAATCGTAATGATCAAATAATGGACGGATAATACGAACAGCAGCGTACTCATGTCCATTGCAAATTGAACGGAGCGCCGATGGTTTCCAGTGAATTGTTTGGCACCTATAAAAAAAAGTATATACCCTACGAAAGGCAAGGTAATAAATATCGCGGCAAGGCTTGAAACTACGTACGGCACATCCTCATCCCCCCTGAGACTCTTTTCCTTTGACCATCTTATATAGAGAAGACGTCAGGCAATCACTTTTCCCTTTACTCTTTGCCTCCGAGAGGATATGACCCAAAATGGCATCAATTTCCGTTTTACGGCCATTTTCTAAATCTTTTAGCATGGACGATCGATTTTCAGCAGTTGCCATACAAACGGATTTCACATGTTCAAATGACTCATCCTTATTTTGAACTTCCAAAATACCGGAGATTTCCCCAAAAAGATCTTGAAATAATTGGTAGTGAAAAGAGTTAGTGATTAAACCGCCATTTTCCACACCAAGTATCGCCGTTAATGGATTTATCACCGCATTGACGACAAGTTTATCCATCAGCATCGAGTGAAAATCTTCACTCGTCGTAAAAGGAAAATGATCGATCCTTTCATTCACGAGCGATAGTTGCCCAAGTTCCCCTCTAAAGGAAGCGATCCTTGTAATGCCAAGCCCAGTATGCTCCACGGTATTCCCGTCATGTTTCAATGCTCCATGCTCCACTACCCCCACATATATGGTCGGGGATTGAAGCTGCTTTAAATAAGAAATATGCCCATAGCCATTCTGCAAGAATAGCAATGGAACCTGAATACCTTTGATCCTAGGCATTATTTGCGGCAGGTGATATTGCTTGACGGCCACTATTAGAAGATCCACATCCGATATCCCTTCATCCAGCCCTTTGGAAATGATGCCCGTCAGCAGTCGGCTTTCACCATCCGCAATAAGACGGATTCCATCACGTTGGATGATGGACGCCTGATCCGCAGTATGAGTATAGAGAGTCACATTATGTTTTTCACTTAAATGGGACGCAAACAGCAGCCCTATGGCCCCTCCGCCAATGATTCCAATTCTCATAATAACCTTCCTTACTTTTTTAAATATATTTACTATTTTATCACATTATCTTTTTTAGCCTGCACCAATTTTCCCATCGTTGGAAAACGCAGCCAATCTGATTGAATGAAACAATGGAACTGCCATTAACGATGGCTCGTCATAAAATACCAATGGAAAGAATGATTAATACGCAATTGAAGATATATTTTCTTCTTTAAGTGTTAATTTAATGGTATATTAGATACGAAAAGCTTAGCCATTTTGAAGACTTTACAGGAACAAAAGATAACTCCAAACTCACCCCAAGAGAAATTGAAGGGAAAAGGGCGGGGGATATAAGGCTATAAGCATTTAGTCAGCTAGGATAAGTCGATGATGTCATACTAGATTTAACCTAAGTTGAAATTCCACATGGAAAAGATCAGTGGGATGACTTTCAAAGGGTACTATCGGAAGAGGTTTATCAGAATTAAGGGGGAGCTTTTTTATGGAATACAAGGTTGAACGATTACTTGTAAATTTTAAAACGCTTGAGGAATTCAAAAAATTCAAAGAATATGGGATACAGGAACTGTCCATGCTAGATGATTTAGAGGGTAACATCATCGAAAATGACAGCCAATCACCTTTTTACGGAATCTTTTATGGCGATAAACTTGTAGCTCGCATGAGCCTGTATAAAAGAAGCGCTAAATTCGACCAGTATTTTGACAATTCCAGGGATTTCCTTGTTCTTTGGAAACTTGAAGTCCTGCCTAACTATCAGAAAAAAGGTTATGGAAGAGCTTTGGTCGAATTCGCCAAAAGCCTGAACATGCCTATCAAAACCAACCCAAGAGTCCATTCACAAGACTTTTGGAAAAAGATGGGTTTTTCTGCTGTTTCCTATGACTTGGACAGGGACCTCGGAGAAAACCCGCTGATTTGGAGCCCATTTGACATACAAGATAAGAAAGAAATAGATACACAAGAATAAGGAAGCATCAAGAAAATGCGGGCGGATTTTCCCACCCGCATTTTTTATTTATTGACCCTTTCCAAATTACCATTCTTATCCATTTGAAAACTCACCTTCGGATTCGCCTTTTCGTCCTCCTGGACACTAAGTTTTCTTGCGCGCTCCATGATCTGCATTAACGCACGATAATCTTCCTCAACAGCTTTCAGGTTTTCCTTAAGCAGGACATTCTCTTCCAGTAATCGGACATTTTCCCGTTCAAGAAATAGGGAACGCTCAGAAATCCGTTCTTTTTCCTTATTATCAAGCTGAAAGAATTCATCCATTTTGGTTAAATATAATATAACTTCCTGAAGGGTAATAGATTCTTTATCTTCATGCTCGGGCGTTATTTCTTCAATCGTGACATTTTCGACCGCTGCAATCGAATCCCTTTCCACTTCAGGATTATTGACTACCTGTTCTTTCCTTTGTTTTTTCGCCAGCTCTATCCCTGATTTATATTGCTTCCTAACAAAGGAATTCCAACGGAACCCACAAGCAGCAGATGTCCTTGATAACTGTTTCCCCACTTCTTCAAACGCCTTTAATTGTGTACTGCCTTCCCGTATATGCCTCAGTACCACTTCAGCCAACAACAGATCCTCATCATGAGTCCATGCATCTTGTCTCGCAATCGTCATCTCTCTACCTCCTTAGTAAGTTTTAATTCATAATATGCACATGCTAGGAAAGATAGAAGATATATAGAGCGTGTAATATTTATTTTTTCTTATTTAGAAAACGCTCGACTGCAGCATGGTGCTCATCACTCGCCCACAGTTTGGAACATTCCCGGATTTCCGCATCCATTCTTCCTTTAAGCCCGCTATCCTGCCATTTATGGACCAGCAATCGTTTATAGGCCATCAATACCCCTGTCTCATGGCGAAGAAAATCTTCCGCAAACCATTCCCATCCATCCGTACCTTCTCCGACTACCTCATCTACGAAACCAAGTTCCTTCGCTTCCTCAGCTTTATGTATTTTTGCATCCAATAATAGCTTTAGCGCTTTTTGCTCTGGTATTTTTTCAAGTAAAAGCGAAGCTCCGCCCCAGCCAGTCGTTATTCCTAGAGTACCTTGTACAAACCCTAACCTAGCTTCCCTCTTTGCTAACCTGAAATCACAAGCTGTCGCTATTTCGCATCCGCCGCCGAAAGCACTTCCATTGATTAGCGCTATTGTCGGTTTTGGGAAAACTGCTAGTTTATACAGAATTTCACCCATTTTCGATAACATAGAAAAGGCCTCTTCTTCTGTATGCAAATCCTGAAATTCCCTTAGATCCCCGCCTGAACAGAACGCCTCAGAGCCCGCGCCGGTCAGGACCAGCAACTTAACTTCATCATCGCTTGCAGCTTCCGACAATATCGACTCAAGTTCGTCCATCAGCTGATAATTCACGGCATTCCTTTTCTCCGGTCTATTAAATAGGAGCTTCATGAAACCGCGTTTATCCATTTCAACTTCAATCACCTGATCCATGTAAACACCTTCTCCAAAATCATCGGCAAACGCGAATGATTCGAAATATTCTGCCAAATATATTTGTAAAAAAAGCACAGAGAAAAATCCCTGCGCTTTGATTAGCGTGTTGCATCAAGAGAGCTAAGCTCTCAAGTAGGTCAAGAAATTATTTTGCGACAACTTCTTTTCCTTTATATGTTCCACATTCTTTACAAACGTGATGTGAAAGAGTCATTCCACCACAGCTCGGGCATTCTACCATACCAGGTACTTGAAGCTTGAAGTGCGTACGACGTTTTCTTTTTACAGTTTTCGACGTTCTTCTAAAAGGTACAGCCATTATTCCCACCTCCTTAAAAAATATAAAAAAGCTGGAAAAATCGGATTAACGATTTTTCGTTCCAATCAAGATTCTTTATTGTTGTCAAAAAAGTCGGCAAGCTTTGCAAATCTCGGATCAACCTTATGCTCATTTTCCTCTTCGGAAATAACAGCCCAGTCTTTCCCAGATTGAGGAGCAGCTTCATTCGAATCGACATCCTCACAAAAAACCTGCATCGGAATTTCTAGCAATAAATTTTCTTTAATTACCGGTATTAGGTCTACAACGTCGCCTTCCACAACAGTGACATCATCTCCGTAGAAATCTGTGCCATCTGCCTTTAAAAGAAAGGTTTCCTTTGTATCAATATCAATCGGATATTTAACGTCTACCAGTGTACGGGAGCAAGGTAATGTTAATTCACCTGAAAGATGCAAGTGAAAAGTAATCTCGGTCGAGCTGATATCAGCTCTTCCTGCTACTCTGATCGGAGAAACATCGCGAATTTGCGGGTCTCTTTCTCTAATGTCCAAGACATCCACCAGTTCATCAAACCGTAAATCTTTGTCCCGAATTTTTTGAAGTTGACTAATCGTCCATTTCAAATGAAATCACCTCAAGGCAACAAAAATAATTATAGCTTTCAATTATAAGTTTGTCAATATTTTTTCTTTACACTATAATGTAGTCATCCTAACTGATTGTCTAAGTTTTATGAATCATTTCTAACAAAAAATCCAGACGATTACTTATAGTAATTTTACTTGAAATACTATTTTAGCACTAAGTTGATAAAATACAAAGTTTTTCTCTGAGGTGAACGAATGAAAGCTTGCGGTTTAGTAGTCGAATATAACCCTTTTCACAATGGACATGTTTTACATGCAAGAGAAAGTAGAGAAAAAACAGGTGTAGATGTTGTTGTCGCTGTTATGAGCGGGCCCTTCTTACAGCGTGGCGAGCCCGCTATCGTCAGCAAGTGGACACGCGCTGAAATGGCCTTGAATGGCGGTATTGATCTTGTCATTGAGCTGCCATATGCTTTCGCGACACAGAAGGCTGAAATATTTGCAAAAGGATCTATTGCTCTTTTGGAATCCCTTGGCTGTGACTCCTTTTGCTTCGGAAGCGAGGATGGCAAAATTGAACCATTCATCATCGCCCACAGAATCCTTTCGGAAAATTCCGCTGCATTCGATGCCGCAATCAAATCGGCCATGGATGCCGGTAATAGTTATCCGGCAAGTGCTGCCCAGGCTTATCGTTCGATCATCCATGGTGATGCGGCATTGGATTTGACGAAGCCGAATAATATCCTTGGAAAGGAATATGTAAGTGCTGCCCTTTCAAACGGCTATTCCATTCGCCCTTATACGATTCAAAGGGTCGCTGCCGGGTACCATGAAACAAAGTTGTCCAAAGACCCTATTGCCAGCGCAACGGGGATACGTAAAGCCATCCATGAACACCAGGAATTACATTCTGTTTCCAGTTACATTCCTCAAGCGACGATGAGTGGCCTTGAGCAATATTTAACGCACTACCATGCCTTGCATGACTGGGAAATGTATTGGTCCATGTTGAAATACCGTATCCTTTCCTCCTCTTTAACCGAATTGGCAGGAATATACGAAGTTGAGGAAGGCATAGAGCACCGAATGAAGGAGATGGCCAACCAATCTTCGAGCTTTTCTGGATTCATGGCAGCGCTGAAGACAAAACGCTACACATGGACACGGCTGCAGCGGATGTGTGTCCATATATTGACGCATACATTCAAGGAACAGGTGATTCATAATGACCAACCGGCCTATATCAGACTTCTTGGCATGAATGGCCGGGGACAAGAATATCTTCGTTCTGTAAAAAAAGGCTTGCCCCTCCCTCTCATCTCTAAACTTTCGTCCTATCGGAAGCAGGACATCGATATGGACTTGCGAGCGGCACAGGTGTATGCACTGGGCTTGCCCGAGCCGCATCAAGCTGCATTGATGAAACGTGAATATGAATCTCCCGTCATTTTCAAATGAAGAAGGATTCAAGCTTGGTCCGTTTCATCCTTAAGTGTAAAAAGAAAAATGAAAAAAGCGCAAACAGTAGATGACTGCCTGCGCTTTTTTTCATTTTTCTTTTCCATTTAGCTTCGTTAAATAGGCTACTGCATCTTCAAAGTTGTCAACCGGCACGATCTTCATGTCAGTGTCAATATCCTTTGCTGCAATGAGTGCATCTTCATAATTCGAACCCGCTGCTCCGTTTTCATTCGGGGCAAAGAATATTTCGGCTCCAGACTTATCGGCTGCAACAATTTTCTGTTGAATTCCGCCAATTGGACCGACTGTCCCATCATCAGACATCGTCCCTGTACCCGCTATGTCATATCCATTTGTAAGGTCGCCTTTCGTTAATTGATTATAAATTTCCAACGAAAACATTAAACCAGCCGAAGGACCGCCTATATGTTCTGAATCTATGGCAATCGCCGGTTTTGTGGTCACTCTTCGATTGTCATCAAGCGAAATGCCGATTCCTACCCTATTTGGGTCATTTTTAAAAGGCTGCAACGAAAGAACGGCCGTTTTCTCCGTCTCTTCCCGCTTATAAACTATTTTAACTTCATCTCCAGCCTTCTTTTCGTTAATATAGTCCATGAATTCCTGTGCAGACTTGAATTTAACATCATCAACTTGAATGATTTGATCGCCCGCTTTCAGTTCTTTTGCTGCCGGCATTCCTTTTAGCACGTCCAAAACATATACACCCAGGTACTCGTATTCGACTTCTTTCCCTGCTTTTTCATATGCGATCTTAATGGCATTATTTTTAGAACCATCCATTAAATGGAGCTGCCTGATATTATATTCTTCATCTGTTTCATCTTCGCTTCTGATGGAGGTTTCCGGATAAAGCTCCTGATATTTGCTCCACTTCGCCATCATGTAGGAATATATATTCGCCCGGCCCATCCTTACAGTGGTTAACATAAAGCTTCCTTTTGCTTCATCTCCTCCGGATACCTCAATGATTGGCTCCAATTCTTTAGCCATTCCTGGTTTCGATACATAAAAAGGTAGGGAATAAAGGGCTGATGCTATGAGAAGTATAGCCACCACCAGGAAAGTGCGTACATACGTTTTACGGCTCATCTTCAAAGGACTCCTTCCAAGTAACAATGCTCTGCTTAATTTGATCTATCTTACCTCTTGCTGCTTCTTCTCCAATACTAATTATTTCCTGTACGTTTGTAAATGATTTCGAGCTGTATTTCTCAACCCTGGGGCGTATCATGACGTCTGAAGCAAACTCCCTGCTTTTAACCAGCTCCATTTGCAAGATATCGAGGCTTTGCATGATGACGTCATATATGGAGTTTATCTCCATATCCTGTTTCACGTGGGCTACATCCACACCAATTATGATGTCTGCTCCCATATCCTTCACAACTGAAACAGGAACCCTGTCAACTACGCCGCCATCAACAAGCAGTCTGTTTCCGATTCTTTCGGGAATGAAAATCCCGGGAATGGAGATGCTTGCCCTTACAGCCGGTGCGATGGGACCTTCCTGAAAAATGACTTTTTCCCCCGTTTTTATATCAGTGGCTACCACCGCCACAGGAATATCAAGTTCTTCAAATTTCTTGCCATATGTAAATACCCTGATTAAATCCTTTGTCCGCTTACCCGAAATGAAGCCCATCTTAGGTATGGTGAAGTCCAAATAATACTTCCGCTTAAATGCACGGGACAACTTATACAGCCTCTCGATATCGGACCCCGCTCCATAAAAGGCTGCAACCATTGCTCCCATGCTGCTTCCAGCAATCATATCTATCGGAATGCCTTCTTGCTGCAATACCTTTATCACGCCAATATGTGCAAACCCCCTAGCTCCTCCTGACCCAAGTGCAAGCCCGACCTTTGGTTTCGACAAAGATATCCCTCCCGCTTTAACTAGTTCAAAATATTGAAATAACACTCATTCAAAGTTATGGTCTTAAACGGATTTATAGAAGCATATTATTTATATTGACAGTGAAACAAGCATGGCAGATATATTCCATGCAGCCAATGTAAGTGAAGGGCTGCGCGGAAATTCCATTGTGCGGATCATCCCTCTTTACATGTCGGTACAATCCTTATTCCATCATGCGCTTACTTTCAAGAAAAAGAAGTTCATATTTTATTATATACGAAACGAACTGCCCTTATTTAGTAACCTTCAAGAGGAGGCTGAATTTTGCTAAAATCAAAATCTAAAACAGTACTGTTAGCTACCTCCGTCACGATGATGGCAGTTGGCTTGATCATCTTCCCCCAAGAATCCTTTGAAGCTTCCAAAGGCGGACTGAATATTTGGTGGACAATTGTTTTCCCTTCGCTTCTGCCTTTCTTGATTTTCTCGGAGTTATTAATCAGTTTTGGGGTTGTCAGGTTCATTGGTGTCTTGCTCGAACCATTTATGCGTCCCTTATTCCGTGTACCAGGAGTGGGCGGTTTCGTTTGGGCGATGGGACTTGCATCAGGGTTTCCAGCCGGGGCGAAATTCACTGTAAGGCTTCGTCAGGAAGAACAATTGACCCGCATTGAAGCTGAAAGACTCGTTTGTTTTACTAATTCATCCAATCCATTGTTCCTATTCGTTGCCGTTGCCGTTGGTTTTTTCCACAACCCTCATTTAGGGATCATCCTTGCACTTTCCCACTACCTAGGAAATATTTGTGTAGGCATCATCATGCGTTTTTACCGTTGGAAAGAAGAAAAATCCCATGCAAAAGTACTGACCAAGCTCCCCTCCATAAGACAAGCCTTTAGTCAAATGCATCAAACCAGAATAAAAGAAACAAGACCATTTGGCAGTTTACTTGGAGATGCAGTACTCTCATCCATCCAAACCCTATTGATGATCGGGGGGTTCATCATTCTCTTTTCTGTGGTGAACAAGCTTTTATTTCATATGAACATCACCGGATTGCTAGCATCTGGGGTCGGAGGAATTCTACATATTTTTAATTTCCCGGATTCCTTAAGCCTTCCCTTCATATCAGGTATGTTTGAAATGACTCTTGGTTCAAAATTAACCAGCACGGTCGAAGAGGCGACTCTCTTTCAGCAAACCGTGATGACAAGTTTCATCTTAGCTTTCAACGGGTTCAGCATTCAAGCGCAAGTTGCCAGCATCATTGCCGCAACGGACATTCGTTTCACTCCCTTTTTTCTGGCTAGGATTGCACATGGCCTTCTTGCATCCATTATCACCGTCCTGCTTTGGGAACCATTCTATAAAGGCAAAATGTACAGCGGCAGCCCGATAAACGCATTCCCGGTCAGCGGATCCGGTGAACACGTGAATTCCCTATATCAAAGCATGCTTGAAATAGGTCCCATTCTAACACTCGTGTTTTTGATCCTATACATCATCATATTTACCAAAAGGTTATTCAAAGGCCTTTCGTAAACCAAAAAAGAGCATTGCGCGTTGGCAATGCTCTTTTTTCTATCCTTTCAGTTCCTCGTATTTTTTGGCCAGAGCTTTCTGGACGACACTTGGCACTAGTTCGGAAATATCCCCGCCATACTTCGCTACCTCTTTCACGATACTCGAACTCAAGAAAGAATATTGATTTTTCGTCATGATAAAGAATGACTCTATTTTATTGTTAAGGAATCGGTTCATCGAAGTTCCCTGCATTTCATATTCAAAGTCGGAAGTCGCCCTCAATCCCCTGATGATGGCATTCGCGGAAACGCTTTCAGCATAGTCGACCGTCAATCCCTGATAGAAATCCACTTTTACATTCGGCATATGGGCAGTCGCTTCAGTAATCAGTTCCAGCCTCTCCTCCACTGTAAAAAGGGAGTTTTTCGCTGAATTGTTCACGATGACCACATATACCTCATCAAAAACATTTGCTCCCCTTTGAATGATATCAAGATGACCAAATGTTATTGGATCAAAACTCCCCGGACAAATCGCTATTTTGGACATTCATAGTTCCCCCTGTTCGTGTACGTTTCCCCATTGATAAATCGTAACAGCAATGACGCCATAAACTTCTTTTCTCTTAACGGTAAAGTCACCAACTTTTTCTGGCAAAGTAACATCATGGCCATGCTCACAAACAATGTATCCCATATCGTTCAGCAATCGGTATTTATGTATTTCTTCAAGAATCTCAACTAGCTTTTGTTTCTTATAAGGTGGATCAAGAAAAATCAAATCAAAAGTCATTTCCCTTTTCACCAAAGCCTTTAATGCACGTTCTGAATCATTTTTATAAACTTCTGCACGGTCTGAAAACTTGCATAGTTCCAAATTAGCCTTAACCGTTTGATTTGCTTTAAAATCCCGGTCGACAAATATGGCTTTTTCCATGCCTCTGCTTAACGCTTCAATTCCCAGTCCACCGCTTCCGGCAAACAAGTCGAGGACCAGCCCTCCTTCGAAATAAGGACCAATCATGTTGAAAATGGATTCCTTGACTTTATCAGTAGTCGGCCGGGTTCCTGTACCCGGTACAGCCTTAAGTGGTCTTCCTTTGCAAATTCCGGAAACGACCCTCATCATTCTCACCACATTTTATGACAAATTTCTGTTACTTTCCTATCCTAACATATTAGAAAAAGCTAGCCAATATTTAAACCCATTTGGCTTCATTTCCATGATGAAAAGAACATAACATTTCGTACCATGGATAGTAGATATCCATTCTTTTTATAAATCTTTTACATGTTGAATAATAAAGTGGTTTTTGGCAATAATGTGAATAACAACATTCCTTTTTAGGTGTTGTTGCCAACCGCGGAGAAGGCTTACGTTTCCCCATAAGTTCTTCCTCCGGTTTCTCCTCTCCCTTTGCCTTCTGGTCCTTAGTTAGACATAGAAGGACCCTGCATATTTTTGCAGGGCTTTTTTTTATTGATAAACCACTTATTTCTAATTTCCTTTATCATCATTCGTCAATGAAGTTGTCCTTCTCTTTTATGAGGGATAATGATAAAGTAATGAATAATAAGTTAGTTAGGAGAGGTTTAATTGATTCAACGTTTTATTGAAATTGGACAAGGATATTCCGATATATATGAGTTGCTGGAAGTAGGCCGCAATCAGAAACATCGAGTTGCAAGGCTCTTGGCCATGCATACTACTATAAATGATAAAAAGGTAACGTCATTGGTCATCGTCATGGAGCCCACAGATCCCGGGAAATTCCAGCCGCTTTACATTTGCCGTGAAGGTATTCCTAACCCACATGCCACCAAAAACAAACGCTATGAGCTTTTTGAGAACTTGGCTGAGGAACTGGATAGGCCAATTATTGAAATCGACGTGAAACCTTCGGTGCTCTTTGCAGAAATCGAGTTGTACTACCAGCACTTAATCGGCATTTTGCGAATGAATAGATATCTGCCGCCATTAGGTTGAAAGATGTTGCTGCCCTGAAAATGAAAAAGCTGACTCCGCATGAGTCAGCTTTTTTCAAATTCCCATTTTATAATCATATTCTTTCGCTTTATCCGGTTTGGAGTTTTCGAACTCCACCTTCAAAAAAGGCTTGTAAGAAAGGTCCACCTTTTTAACGAACGAATAATTATTCAGTTTTTCCACCAGTGGTTCCACTTCATCCATATTCGTATAAAGCACGACATATTTCAACTTTTTTGAAACATAATGGATATTTCCAAATTTCCTAAGCATTTTGGCTTGTTTCAATGTATGTAAATAGACGATGATTCCCTGTCTCGCTCCAAGCATATCAATAACTCCCTTTTATAAAGGTTTTAACTAAGTGTAGCATAGCAGAATCTTTACTTTCAACCAAGAAAAAAAGATTATAAACAAAATTCTCTCACTATTATGAATATATACACTGTGAAGGGAGCCAAACAAACGATGGATTTAAACCAAATTTGGCATCAATTTATTGATCATCTATTAGATAATGATGAAATTACCCAAGCTTCGATAAAAAAGTTCACAGGAATCCCCTTTATATATATCCATTATCATCCGGCACCAAATGATGATGGTAAGCTTTCTCTCTTAATAAAAACAGCCGCAAGCCTTTCAATGCGTGGCAAGCAGCTTCATTGTGAAACCATTTTCGTACGGCAGGAAGAACATTTATATGTATTCCGGCATCGTTTTTATGTGCCGCAGAAAAAGATGTTTTGCTGCGGCAACCTTTGTCCGGATTGTATTTTATATCGCGGTTAATCGCTTTTTGCCACGTATCCGGAATATGTACAATGAAAGAACATGCATCGGTTCATGACCATGTCTCGGCGAGGTTCCAAACATGACACAGCCACCGAACTCCGTATTAATATCGAATTTCGATGGCTGCATGTTATATACCGGCCCTGAATGTTCCCAATCTGGCCATTACCTTAAGCAGAGCACCCGCAACTTCCCCCGGTTCCGCAGCTTCCCGTTGAACATCCGCCGGATGAAACAAAAAATGGATTCCCAGCCGGGGTTTTGACCTGTTCAGAAACAGCTCGGCCAATTCTTCCGCTTATTTCATCAAGAACGGATTGCAACTCGGTCTCCGCCCGCTTAAACCTTGCAACGGCAGGATGCATATCCATGTCTCGTTTAGCTTGCCTCGTTTCTAAATTGATGCGTTTATAATCCGGATGATATTTACCGAACCTTTGAACATCTTCAAATAGATCCTTAAGCGAAGTAAACTTTGAAATTATCCGCTGGGCCTCTTTGTCGTTTTGTAATTTATATAAACTAAGGAGGTATTCTTCCCCTATTTCAGAATGAAGGATCATTTCAGCTAATCCATCAGCCTGATGTAAAATGTCGATGATTTCCATAGTAGCAAGCATTAACAAGCTCACCTCCACAACCATTTTACCATTTCTCCCTTTTAGATGCTAATGGTTTGATTAAATCGAGGAAGTGATATGTACCTCAATCTCTTTTTGCAGCCCTGTTTTTTCACCTGCACCATTCAAAATCTCCAGCTTTATTTTATGCATGCCATTCGGGACATCCTTTACGATAAATGCTGCCGTTTTCATATCGACTTTCTTTTGATTATCAATAAATACGGACACAGTCGCCAATTGTTCAGGATTTGATTCAGAAAAACCATAGTTTTTTAAGTAGCACTCAACATAGACGGAGTTGCCTTTTACAAATGTTTTTACCCGAAAGTCCTCATCTGAGTTTTGGATGCTCGATACAGTGGTGGCAGCCTCTAGTGTAGAAACACCTTGTATGGCTACTCCTGAGTTTTCAGGTTCAGGTATTTTCTTGCCACAACCCGTCGCTGCCATCAACACTGTTAGAGCCAATATCAACTTTCTCATTCCATCGTCCCCCTTTTGCCTTTATTGTTCGCCAAAAGGAGTAATTTACTCTTATTTTCTTCATTCACTTGGAGCATTCATCGCTTGAAACATATGAAGCATCATTGAGGCAACCTGAACGCTTTCCGAAAATTTAGAGACCCGATGTGGAATCGACTTCTCAAAATAATATTTAGCTTCGGTTTCAAACACATCCACTTCATGTGGATTACGCATTAATCTTTTGTACCATGCAGGCTGAACCCTCAAATAATTTCGCATATCTTCGTTTGTTTGAATGAATTCATATATATTCTGGCGCATGAAAAACCCTCCTTAATCTTTGGTGAATAAAAAAGGGTTAGCTCTCTGCTCTTTTTCTTTTGGGGGAGGACTGGTATCACCTGATTTATTCCCTTGGAAAGCAGATAGCACTCCTTGGATTGCACCGATGGCCTGATTGGCATTCGTAATATATTGTTGAATCTGCCCCATATCCATGTTTTTAACGGCACTCATTAACGAACCGATCAACTCAGTGCTTTGGTCTCCCTTTTCAACCGGCAGTGATGGAGATCCTGTATTCTCTTTGGGCTCACCCACACTGCCGTCAGCCTGCCAGCGTGGATGATCTTCTCCGAGTAAATACCACTCTTCAAAAAGTTCCTGCCATGTTGCTTGTTTGCTTCTCACTTCATTCACTAAATGAGGATGTTCCTTTACAAACTCCCGAAATCCATCCACGGAGGGCCGCTTTCTTTTTGCCATTACTCTCACCTCACACTTAGACATCGCCTATTTCACCATATGCTAAAGGTAGATAAAAAGTGCATAAATTCCTTTTCAAATGCAATGGGGCGTGACAGCGGAATCCAAGTTCGTTATGTAAAAACCTCCTTTAGCAAACGATCCAAATGGTTGGGACCTTTTTCAATTTAAAAATATGATCCACAACAAGAAAACGGACCCAAACCGGGTCCATTTTTTTATCTCTTTATGAAATTCTGGGTGTAATACTTTTTATATACCCCGACGCCCAGACCTGTAAATTCCTCGCTCAGCATCGCATCCCGATGCCCTTTGCTATTTAGCCAACCTTCCATGACTGCAGCTGCATCCACATAATTGGCTGCTATATTTTCACCGGCCGCCCTGTATTTCACATGACCTGCATCAAGACGATTTTCCAAATCCCCCTTTGTTTCAGAAACATGGGTTCCTTCAGGGGTGTCCTTCATTTCCTGGCTATGAAGGTAAGCAACCTCCGCAGTAGCGGCATCCCATTCTAAAGGCTTCAAATCAAATCTGCTGCGCATGATATTCGTAATATCGAATATTTGCTGCTCATTTCCATCTTCCACTTTCGCCATGTCCTCATCTGAAAGGTCCTTAACTGTCACAAGTTCACCATGATAGGTCAACTCATATGGCTTTTGTTTCAATAGGGCGGAATCATTCAAAAATCGGATGCTTGAAACAGTCCCCGTGAATTTATCCAAATAAAGCTGAACATTAATATTCCCTAAATCAATTAACGGCCTCATGTTCATATCTTCCTCCGACAATTCAAAACGATAGGAACTGTGACCAACTTCAATATCAACAGTAGGTTCCACATATAAACTGGAATAGATGGCATCAATCGATTGTCCAATTTTAAAAGGAGCGACATTGACCTCATCACCGATTCCGTAAGCAGATACCACTTTTTCATTTTCAACGGCTAATTGGAAATAATTATTATAGTCCTTTTTATAAACCCACCATTCATATCCATAGGCAGACAAATCAATTCGATCCGGCTTACCGTATTCCCTTTCTATCTCTTTTGCATTTTTCCCGATCGTTACTGCCAGACCTTCTGTCACTTCAGTAACCCCTTCCTTTTCAGAGGAAGTGCTTCTTTCATTTATATGTCCATTGGGGTTAACACCTTTGTTACCATCAATAAGAGGGTTCCCTTCATCTTCATCGCCGATATTAAGATAAATACCGATTACGAAAAAAATAATGATTAACACCAACACCTTACCTAAACTGCGCAGAGGAACACTCCCTCTCTCTATCTAATTTATGTATCCAATGCAAAAACCTTTCTTTCCTGATTATATCACTGTTCAATCATAATTTTCTAATTTACGATAGACTGCCCCTTCATTAAATTTATTTAAAAAATGGAACTTTTGTGAATGATTGAAATACCATGGTTGAGTTCATTGCAACTTCAACCATTTCGTACTATTATAAAATATAGGATAAAATGGTATATTATAAACATACTTGGAGATTTTTAATATATTCATGTACATAATATTTTCCCGGTATGTCATTTTAATTCTCAATAGTAAACATAGGAGGTACTACTCGTGAAATTTGAAAGCTTTGGAATCGAAAACATCACAGCCGACTTAAACCGACTAGATGACCTAATGCCGCAATATGGTTTAATACGAGCAGAACAATGGGATTACGAAAGAGTCAGTTACGATCGTAAGTTCGAATTAAAAGAAGGCACGTTTTACCTGAGAATACTTGGCTATGCTACAGAGGGCGATGTTGGCGCTCACAGGGCCGTCATCAAATTAATGGTTCCTCTATTAGGAAAACACTATTATCCACACGGAGTTGAATATGGTGAAGGAGAGGATTTCCCTGCATCACTAGTTAAACAAAGTGAAAAAATCCTCGCTCAAATCAAAGAAGAACTTACACAATTCAACGGCCTGTAAAAGCCGTTAGCGAAAAGTGGGTCAAAGAGAGAGGATCATGTGTGATGCTCTCTTTTTTGTATCCAATACAAAAGCCTGATGCTTTTTTTGCACCAGGCTTTTTGTCATTTTAAAATCCTAGGATCGCCTTTATTAAAGATGTTGTTTCGCCGCCATGATAAATCACATAAAGCAGGATGTAAACAGCTACTCCAGTAATCCCAGTGAAAAACCAAATGATGCTGGTCGCCGGCCCGATTTTCTTATGAATCGCGAATTTACCTTTAAACCCAGTGGTAAGCATGATGATCCCCAAAACAGCTCCAGTTGTTGCAAGTGTTATATGGAAAATCAAAAAAATCGTATAATAAATTTTTATGTCATCGGGTCCGCCAAATGACGTACTACCAATGAAGACCGTCCGAGAAAGATATATAGTGAAAAAGATCACCGCAAAAATCGCAGCTGCCATCATGGTTTTTTTATGGGTCTCGATTTTGCGTTGTTTAATTTGATACCAGCCTATTGCAACAGTGATGGCACTTAATACAATGAAGGCTGTACTTATCGTTGGAAGGATTGGTAAAGACATATGAAGTGTAGTCCTCTCTATATTTATTAATCAACTACTATTTTATAAGAGGCAATCGTAAAATTCAATAAAATCAAGGATTATTAACAGAATGCTCACTTTTACAGAATAGCCAAGTCAAATCACTGGCAATTTGCTTTAATTCGAAAATCAGGCAAAGGCAGATAAAAGACTTGTCCGCCCCAAGACAAGTCTTTTATCGTACAATTATTCTACAGTCTGAAAATCCGAAGGTATCGGATCGATATCACTTTGGCCGCCATTCTCCTTTTTGAACCAAGCAAAGAAAATGACACCTAATACATAGCCTAAAACGATTTCTTGAATCACCTTCATCAGAACCCCACCAAGCTGTTGATCCTCAAGCAACGGCAGTCCATTGAACATTTCCGGGCCACTGAGCGTTAAGCCCGACAGTGCTGAAGCAGGAACGCAAAGTTCCATGGCACTCGCCCAAGATTCCGCATTCGTAAATGTATCATACATCGGATCATTAGCAAAAATGATTAAAGCGCAAGCAGGGGTCATTAGAATGCCACTGCCGAAAATATAAGCTACTTTTTTCACACCTGATAGACTTTCACGTTCCGGCAGTTGATTGACAAGCGGGAACCACATCAAAACGGCAGTCGTAAATAAAAGGACCGTGTATCCGGCATGAAACCACATACCAGTTTTGATAAAGTCGAATACTAACGGGATATGGTACAGAGAGAAAAGAACATTAAATAGTAAAAGGGCGACAAGAGGTTTCGTGAAAAATTGAAATAACGTCTTCACTCCCCTTGAATTTATGAAAGTTCTTATAAGCCAATCTGGAACCGCAATGATAAATAAAGGCGGAATCACGAGATAAAGCAGTGCCATTTGAAACATATGGGCACTGAACATGATATGGCTCAATAAGTCCAGTGGCGATCCTTTTACAACATATAGAAGGAACATGGCTATCAAAAAATAAGTAGCCTGTTTAACGGAAAGCGATGAACTGCCCGAAAACTTTTCCCTTTTTTTTGTCACCAGCCAAAAATAGCCAACGGTTATAAGTACGAGGACGGCAAAATAATAAGGACTCCATAAAGCACGAAATCCGAAAATATCAATAGACAAAAAAATCACCTCGTTCATGAACTTTTTCTTACTTTCATTATATCTAAAATGAAACCTGGTAACAAATATAGATAAACTTGGATTCATTTTCTAGCTCATCACATAAAGAAAACCGGCTATCATTCAATAGCCGATTTTCTTTATGGTCTATAACCAAACAATCGTTGTGAACACAAGGACCGTTATCAAGCCGACTGCAAGCCCGGAAAATAAGAACAATGCAATGGTGCCATGACCTTTATGCTTCATATGCATGAAATAATACAATTGGAAAATCACTTGTACAACTGCCAGCAGCAAAATGACTGGTTTAATGAACCAATGTGAAAAACCCTCAATTCCTACAGCAGCAAAAGCAAGTAATGTAAAGAAAATCATAAGTGTAAATGATATCACTTGGTGTTTCATCTCTTCAGCATTTTTCTTACGGCGATATTTTAAATCGACATTCGGGTTCGCTGAATTTGATTGTTCATTCGCCATCAGTTATCCCACCATTCCCATTAAGTATACGACAGTAAAGATAAACACCCAGACTACGTCAATGAAATGCCAATATAGACTCGCAACATAAAATTTAGGAGCGTTATATAAATTCAAGCCCCTTCTTGCATTCCGAATCATTAGAGATATGATCCAAACCAAACCGAAAGCAACGTGTCCTCCATGAAAACCAACTAACGTATAGAACGCGGAGCCGAATGCACTGCTCGTAAAGGTATGATGGAATTCATGAACATAGTGATTAAATTCATAAATCTCAAGACCTAGAAAAGCAAAACCAAGTGCAACCGTAATTACAAGCCATGCTTGCATTTGTTTAAAATGGTTATTTTTCATATGGTACATCGCATACACACTGGTTAATGAGCTGGTCAATAACAGCATGGTTGCTACAAATGTAAGTGGTAATTCGAACAAGTCTTTAGCTAAGGCTGCTTCACCATTCGGAACTTTATCCTTCAATGCAAGGTAAGTTGCAAAAAGTGAGGCGAATAGTACCGTCTCTCCACCAAGAAACAACCAGAATCCCAAATACTTATTTTTACCTTCTAAAGTCGCTTTCTCGGGAGAAGCAGGCCAAGTGGCATCCGTGAATCTTTCATCTGTTTGCATTATGCCTTACCTCCCTTGTCTTTATCGTCCATAAGTTCTTCTTTATGAATGTGGTATCCATGATCGTCTTTAACGGAACGGATAAACATTGAAGCGAATGTGATCAAAAGTCCAACAATCATTATAGGCAGGGTCCATGTCTTATCATCCATATTATATAAAGCTCCGAATGCGGCAACAAATAAACCCAAGGCAATCGTTAAAGGAAGTATAGATGAATTCGGCATATGGATATCCCCCAGTGGTTCTGCAGGAGTCATTTCCTTTTTCCCTTCCATTTTTTCAACCCAGTAAGGATCCAATCCGCGGACAAGCGGAAGTTGTTTGAAATTATAAAACGGCGGTGGTGATGGAATGGCCCATTCAAGCGTACGGCCGTCTCCCCATGGATCATTGCCGACTTTCTCATTCTTAACAGATGTAATGATGATATTGATGACCATAACCAATACCCCAAATGCCATTAGGAAGGCACCGACTGTACTGATCATATTACCTGTATTGAGGCCTTGATCGTCCAAGAATGTAAATACGCGACGAGGCATCCCCATTAGACCTAAGAAATGTTGGATGAAGAATGTTAAATGGAAACCGATCAAGAACGTCCAAAATGTGATTTGTCCCAATTTCTCGCTTAACATCGTTCCAAACATTTTCGGCCAATAGAAATTGATTCCAGCCAGTAAGCCCAATACAACCCCACCGACGATTACATAGTGGAAATGGGCAACAACGAAATAACTATCATGGTATTGATAATCAGCAGGTGCTGACGCGAGCATGATACCTGTCACGCCACCCATGGTAAATGTAGGGATAAAGGCAACAGCATAAAGCATCGGTACCGTGAACTTGACGCTTCCTCCCCACATCGTAAAGATCCAGTTGAATATCTTAATACCTGTCGGTACTGCGATAGCCATGGTGGCCACGGCAAAGATTGCATTCGCGATAGGACCTAAACCAGTGGTAAACATGTGATGCGCCCAAACCATGAAACCTAAGAAACCGATTAAAACGGTTGCAAATACCATCGATGAATATCCGAATAATCTTTTTCTAGAGAAGGTAGCGAAAATCTCGGAAAAAATACCGAAAGCAGGAAGGATCAGGATATATACCTCCGGGTGACCGAATATCCAGAATAAATGCTCCCAAATGATCGTATTTCCGCCCGCTGCTACATCAAAGAAATTCGATCCGAACATCCTATCGAACATCATTAACACCAATCCTACCGTAAGCGGAGGAAAAGCGAATAATATCAATGCGGAAACAACGAAAGTTGACCATGTAAACAGCGGCATACGCATATATGTCATACCAGGCGTACGCATATTAATAATGGTTACAAGGAAATTGATCCCCGCAATTAATGTTCCCAATCCCGATATCTGCAATCCCAGGACGTAAAAATCAATACCATGGCCTTCGGAGTGCAGGGAAAGTGATGCATATGATGTCCAGCCCGCATCAGGAGCCCCTCCTAAAAACCATGAAAGATTCAGAAAGACTCCTCCAAAGAAAAACAGCCAAAAACCTAACGAATTCAAAAATGGGAACGCAACATCACGTGCCCCTATCTGTAAGGGTACGACCGCATTCATTACAGCAAACACCAACGGCATGGCTGCCAAAAATATCATAGTCGTACCGTGCATGGTCAATATTTCATTATAAAATCCGGCACTTACGAAGTCATTATTTGGGATTGCAAGCTGGATACGGATAAACATCGCTTCCAAACCGCCGATTACAAAGAATAACCCGCCAGAGATAAGATATAAAATGGCGATTTTCTTATGGTCTACCGTCGTCAGATAATCCCAAAGCGTAGCGCCAAATCCTTTTTTATTAGCGTACGTACTCACGATTTAACCTCCTTAATCAATGTTCTATTTGTCTTCCACCTTAAGCTCTAATAGATAAGCCGCCAGTGCATTAATATCTGAATCCGAAAGTTCACCGTAAGTACCGGTCATCGTGTTGCCCGGTTTATACTTCTCAGGATCCTTGATCCATTTCTTCACATTCTCTTCCGTATGATCCAATACGCCAGCTACTTTTTCACGCTCACCGAATGTAGCCAGATTTGGGGCCTGACGAGCAGCTTCAGGCCTGCTGTCATTTGGTGTCACCGCATGGCAGCCTATACAACTTTGATTAAAGACATCTTCACCCTGTTTGGCTAGATCACCTTCAACGACAGGTTCCTTCGAGGCTTTCATATCTTTAGTCCATGCTTCAAAATCGCTTTTAGACTTCGTTATGACCTTAAAATCCATCAAAGCATGTGAAGGACCGCAAAGTTCAGCACATTTTCCGTAGAATAAGTTGTTAGAATCTTCTGCCTTTTCACCGTCGAATTCTAAGAAAAACTGATTGACCCCTTCTGTATTTGTATCCATCTTTCCTCCGACGGACGGTACCCAGAATGAGTGCTTAACATCTGAAGCAGTTAGATTGAAGTACACTTTTCGATCTGTCGGGACAACCAAATCCTGACTTGTTACAACGCCAAGGTCTGGATATTCAAACTCCCACCAATAAAGGTTTGCCCTAACATTCACGACAAGCGCATCCTTCGTTTTTCCATCCTTATCTTTCTTATCCATTGCCTTTGTGTCGGCTAAGTCAAAAGTCGTGACGACGGTTGGAACAGCCAGAACAATTAAAAGAAGGATAGGAATAACAGTCCAGATAATTTCGAGTTTATGACTTCCCTCAATTTGTTTCGGTATTGTTTCGTCGCCTTCCTTCCGACGGAAGCGTAGTAAAACTACAACGAACAAAATAATCACAACAATAATAACCAGTACCATGATTAGTGTACTCAATATCAGTAAGTCATACTGAGATTGCGCAACATCGCCAGCTGGCTTCAGCGCGGATAGAAATGGTTCGCCGCAGCCCGAAAGGACAAGTCCTACAATACCCAGCAGAGCAATTAGGCGCCATTTGTGCAGCCTTTTTTTCATAGCTTCAGAAACCCCTCTTTCGTCAAAATTTTCTCACAAAAATAAAAATGGGCGCAATTGCGAATATTCTCTCTATGTCAATTTCTAAAAAGAAAGAATCCCTAATCTAAGGAATTATAAGTTGATTCATGTAACCGCTCTTATGTATGCCCCTGTTGGTTCCGTTAATATGTATGAATGGCGGTCAGTGCTTTATTTATCAGTAAACTGGAGCCTGTAAAAGAACAGGCCGCCAGTTTATTTAAACCAAAACTAGATCAGTGTGACAATAACCATCGCTACAAATAAAATGGTCATATAATTTAAAGAATATACAAACATGGATGTTGCCCATTTAACATCGTCTTTCTTTTTATACCCCTTAATTCCCAAAATAAGCCAACCTGTGCTCAATAATGCAGCAAGAATAACTAGCGGTGTTCCTAATGGAGTTAAAAAGAAAGGAATGAACATTAAACAGATGATCCATAGCATAATCGACCTTTTTGCAGCCTTGAATCCTTTTACGACCGGAAGCATAGGTACTCCAGCTGCTCGATATTCTTCGACACGCCTCATTGCAAGTGCATAAAAATGAGGCGGCTGCCACAAGAACATGATCGCGAACAGGACCCAGGCGATCTTATCAAGGCCCGGGTCGACCGCAGCCCACCCGATAAGCGGAGGCACAGCTCCGGATATACTGCCTATTATCGTATTCGAGACAAATCTACGTTTGAAAACCATAGTATATAAAACAACATAGGCGAAGACGCCGAATGCACCCAGTATGGCAGTTGTCATATTAGTCAATGCAAGTAAAATCAGCCCTGCAGCAATTAAGCCGAAACTTAACGCCAATACCTTTGAAGGCTGTACTTTCCCAGTTACCGTTGGGCGGTTTTTCGTTCTTTCCATTAAATGATCGATATCACGGTCATAATAATTATTGAAACTGCAAGATCCCGCCATTATGAGCGCCGAACCTGCAAGTGTATAAAACACTACATCTAGATTGCTTAAAAAGCTAAGCCCCGAAAAATGAAGAGCTAACCACACGCCGGTAAAAGCTGTAATTATATTTGAATTGACGATCCCCACTTTTATAAGTGCGAGAAAATCCTTCCAAGCTGTTGTTTCAGGTATATCCGATTGAAGGGCGGCTTTACTGTCCTCCATGACAGCTTCTGACAAACCCCTTGTTTCTGACATTTGTTTTCCTCCTTTAAATCATTCAGCACAGACGCAAATGCAAAAAAATACTTACATATGCTATAGAACATTATTTCATACTTTTTGATATTTGTAACCAAGGAAGCGTAAACAAAAAGTAAATTATTTACCAATGACTGTCGTCAATGGAATCCATCGAGAGCTATCATTCTTAATATCATGCTTAATAACAGTAAAATTTAGTAAAATCATTTCTTCAATATATTAAAACACATTTTTGGAAGCTTTTGTGAAAATTTTTCGGATATTTTTTGACCAATTTGTGTCTCAATAATTTACTGCTCCTGTAAGATGTTCATCAAGAACATGAATAGTATGCTATTTTCATCATCCCCTAGGCTCTATCCCTATTTTGCTCCTACTTGAAGGTTTACACTCCCTTTATTTCTATCAAAGTCTTTTGTAACTTTCAACTATTTCAGGCATTTTAATTAATAGTTATAATATTAACTGAACTTGTAAAATCATTCTATTTTGTGTAATATCGAGGAAGTTCGACAAATATTATGAAAAATCTTATGCTATTATTAATTTTATGGAACAATCCTAATTTGCTACAGAGAAAAAGGTGGGACTACTAGTGAAATCGTCTCTTAAATGGTTTGCTGTTTTAACAACGATTGTAATGCTTTTCATCTTACTTGGCGGAGCTTTAGTCACGAAGACGGATTCCGGCATGGGATGCGGCAGGTCCTGGCCATTGTGCAATGGCCAATTGATCCCGGACAAAATCACAATTGAATTGGTCATTGAACTTTCCCATCGTCTCGTTTCAGGTGCTGGAGGATTCTTGGTTTTAATTTTATCGTATATGTCTTGGAAAAAAATCGGCCATATCCGTGAAGCACGTTTCTTATCCGTCCTTTCTTTTGGTTTTCTGTTACTACAAGGGTTAATCGGGGCCGCTGCCGTCATTTGGTCACAATCCGATTTTGTCCTTGCCCTTCATTTCGGCATATCGCTTATTTCCTTTGCTGCCGTCTTTTTACTGACATTGTTGATTTTTGAAGTAGACAAGAAGTTCGAAGCGGAAAAACTTATAGTTGACAAACGAATGAAATTCCATATCATTGGAGTATTGATTTTTTGTCTCGTAGTCGTATATACAGGTGCTCTTGTAAGGCATACAGAATCAAGTCTTATCTGTAAGGATTGGCCTTTATGTGTAAATGACAGTCTTGCACTCCCCTCTAACCTATATGAATGGATTCAGATGGGACACCGTGCAATCGCAGGCGCCATTTTCATTTGGGTATCATATGTGGCTTATATCGCAAAAAAACATTACAAAAATCAAAAAGTGTTATATGGCGGTTGGATGGCTGCATTCATTCTCGTATTTTTACAGGTTACCGCTGGAGCCTTCATCATTTTCTCAAGGCAAAACTTATATATCGCATTGACACACGCATTATTCATTGCCTGCTTTTTTGGTGTAATGAGCTATTTGATGCTATTGACATCAAGAAGCAAAAAAAATGCACTGGCCAAGCAAAAAAGAAACTCCACGCACACAGTCAAAGGACAGGATGAAAAGGATATAACACCAACAGTTCCCGCCCGTTAATTTCTGATTGTTCAATCAATAATATAATAGGACAAAACAAAAACCACCATTCCCCAGGGAATGGTGGTTTTTGTTTTGTCTTAAGATGACCGTGGATTGCCTTGAAAGAGGGTGTAGGGCAGCTTGAAACCTCAAGCATACCCCATATACCCTAAATCATTCAGAAGGTCACAGTCAGCGATATTACTTAGTTATTTCTATCAATAAGTCTCCAGTACTGATCGCTTCCCCATCTTTTACATAAATATCTTTGATGGTCCCGGAGAATGGTGCTTGCACGGTGGTTTCCATTTTCATCGCTTCCGTAATGATCAGGTGATCACCCTGCTTGACCTGATCTCCTTTCTCGACCACTACACGAATTACCGTACCTGGCATTGTCGCACCGATTTGTTCTTTATTTTTTGAATCAGCTTTTACTTTTGATACAACGGAAGATTTAATGTTTTCATCCTTGATGATCACTTCACGTGATTGACCATTCAACTCAAAATACACAACCCGTGTTCCATCAGCCAATGGCTGGCCGATTGAAACCAATTTTACGATAAGCGTTTTACCCTTTTCGATTTCAACTTCGATTTCTTCCCCTAGCCTCATACCATATAAGAAAGTTGCGGTATCGAGGTTGGAAACATCTCCAAACAACTCAATCGTTTTATTGTAGTCCAGGAATACTTTTGGATATAAGGCATATGCAAGCACATCGAAATCAGTGACTGCCCGTCCCAATTCCTTGAATAATTCTTCTTTAAGTGCTGCAAAGTCCACTTCTTCCAATAACTCACCCGGTCTTACCGTTATAGGTTTCTTCCCTTTCAGGATAACTTCCTGAAGCTCTTTAGGGAATCCCCCAACTGGCTGACCTAGATAGCCTTCGAATAACTCTATGACTGAATCAGGGAAATCGATGGATTTACCTTTTGTCAGAACATCCTCTTCAGACAGGTTATTTTGTACCATGAATAAAGCCATGTCCCCAACAACTTTGGATGAAGGAGTCACTTTAACGATATCGCCGAACATTACATTGACGCGCTGATACATCTCTTTCACTTCATGCCAGCGGTCTCCCAGCCCAACTGCTTTGGCTTGCTGCTGCAGATTACTATATTGGCCGCCCGGCATTTCGTGTTTGTAAACCTCGGTATGAGGTGCATTCATTCCGCTTTCGAAGTCATGATAGAATTTCCTGACCTCACCCCAGTATTCTCCTAAACGCTCTAGTGAATCGACTTCCAACTTAGGCTGTCTGCTTGAACCCTCCAATGCATAATGAAGTGTTTGTACACTTGGCTGCGAAGTCAGTCCAGCTAAAGAACCAATCGCCGTATCAACGATATCCACACCGGCTTCAATCGCTTTAGAATACATGTAAATGCCATTTCCGCTTGTATCATGGGTATGCAGATGAATCGGAAGGGATGTCGATTCTTTCAGTTCCGAGACAAGGCGGTAAGCAGCATCAGGCTTCAAGAGGCCGGCCATATCCTTGATCGCTAAAATATGGGCACCGGCTTGTTCCAATTCCACCGCCATATTTTTATAGTAGTCGATATTATACTTGCTGCGTGATGGATCGTTCAAGTCCCCTGTATAACAAATTGCAGCTTCTGCAATTTTGCCGGATTGACGGACTGCATCAATAGCCAATTCCATCCCTTTAACCCAGTTTAAACTATCGAAGATACGGAAAACATCAACGCCTGCATCCGCTGATTTCTCTACGAATTCACGAATGACATTATCAGGATAATTTTTATAACCAACTGCATTTGAAGCCCTTAAAAGCATTTGTAATAGGACATTCGGTGCTTTTTTCCTGAAACTTAACAGCCTGTCCCACGGATCTTCTTTCAAGAAACGATATGCGACATCGAAAGTTGCCCCGCCCCACATTTCCATTGAAAATAAACCAGGAAGCAGTTTTGCTGTAGGTTCTGCAATATCAAGGATATCTTTCGACCTAATTCTCGTCGCAAGTAAAGATTGATGTGCATCACGGAAAGTCGTATCGGTGATCAATACCTCTTTCTGTTCTTTGATCCAATTGACCAGTCCCTCTGCTCCTTGCTCCTCAAGTATATTTTTTGTACCCGAGATAAGCGGCAGGCCACCAACATTCGGAATTGGTGCTGGATCAAAAACAGGTTTTTTCTTTTTCTCGACTCCCGGGAATCCATTCACGGTCACATTTCCTATATATGAAAGCATTTTTGTCCCACGGTCTTTTCTAATTGGGAAGCTAAACAATTCCGGTGTTGAATCAATGAATGATGTATCATATTCCCCATTTATGAATTTTTCATGTTTTACAACATTTTCAAGGAAGGGGATATTTGTTTTAATACCACGAATCCTGAATTCCTTAAGGTTACGAACCATTTTGGAAGCTGCCTGCTCAAATGAAAGCGCATGAGTAGAAAGTTTAACGAGAAGGGAATCATAATATGGTGTGATGACCGCACCTTGGAACCCATTCCCTGCGTCCAGACGGACACCGAATCCCCCACCGGAACGATACACCATCATTTTCCCGGTATCAGGCATGAAATTATTCAATGGATCCTCGGTCGTCACCCTTGATTGAATCGCATATCCATGAGTTTTAATGCCTGCTTGTTCGGGAATCCCGATCTTCTTGCCATGGAGCTCATGCCCTTCAGCCACCATGATTTGAGATTGAACGATATCAATGCCCGTAATCATTTCAGTGATCGTATGCTCAACCTGCACCCGTGGATTGACTTCAATAAAGTAAAATTCGCCATTTGCGACAAGGAACTCGACCGTACCAGCGTTTACATAATCAATATTTTTAGCCAACTTGACTGCTGCTTCACAAATCCTTTGCCTTAAATCTTCGGAAAGGGAAACGGAAGGTGCCACTTCCACAACTTTTTGATGCCGTCTCTGAACGGAACAGTCACGCTCATATAAATGGACGATATTCCCATGAGTATCAGCCAAAATCTGAACTTCGATATGCTTCGGATTTTGTATGAATCTCTCTACATAGACTTCATCATTACCAAAAGCTGCTTTAGCTTCTGATTTTGCGCGATCATAAGCCTCTTCAACTTCTTCGATTTTTCCGACAATGCGCATTCCGCGTCCGCCGCCGCCTAATGAGGCTTTTATAATAATTGGAAAACCGTATTGTTCACCAAATTCCTTGACTTCTTCAACACTGGTCACCGGTCCATCGCTACCAGGGATAACCGGAATATCCGCCAGTTCAGCTTGTGTTCTAGCTTTTACTTTGTCACCAAACATATCTAGGTGCCTTGATTCTGGTCCGATGAAGATTATGCCCTCTTCCTCACAACGTTTCGCAAATTCAATATTTTCTGAAAGGAAACCATAACCGGGATGAATCGCATCGACGCCACTCATTTTGGCAATCGCGATTATGCCTTCAATATCCAGGTATGCATCAATCGGCTTTTTGCCTTCCCCGACCAAATATGCCTCATCCGCTTTATATCTGTGATAAGAACCATAATCTTCCTTTGAATAGATTGCAACTGTGTGAATGTCTAATTCCGTACAAGCCCGAAAAATCCTTATCGCTATTTCCCCGCGATTTGCCGCAAGTACTTTTTCTATACGTTTCCCCATTGCTACCACCCTAATCAATATGTATTTTTATTGAATATATAGAAAAAAAGCGTGAAAGATTTCCACCACTTTTTATTCATGAATTGATTTCCCAAATAAGGAGTCCAATCTGTTTAAGCTCATTTTATCGCTGATGTAATTATTTCGATATATTTTATATTTTCGTTTTTCACATCCGATAAAGACTAAAAAGAGCCCTATACCATTAACTAATTAAAATTTAGCTATAATAATATATTATCAATTTGATTTAACATTCAATTAATATAACAATAATACTAAAATTAACTGAATACAATAAAAAAATAAAAAATTACATATATTCGTATAAAAAAACAGGGAATTAGATCTGACTCCCGTACTATCGATCCATTATTGATCAAAGTCATATGACCGGAAAATCCCACATGTTTAATGCATGATTGGGAATTTTTAAAAATGGAAGATGACCATTGAACTTAGATCGAAAATTCAAAAGAATAAGAAAACTCAAATTGAGCTTCTGTGAATTAATTAGTATGTCACTATTAAAAATAGTATAACATTATTCATTAATTGTGTATATAAATAAAAAACTCAAACAATCATCGAGATTTGTTTGAGTTAGTATGTTTTATCTATTATTTTTTTAACGATGCTTCATGCAAAACTGACAATTCCTGTTCAAGGGTTTCCAAAAGGGATTTACCCTCGGTCTCCTCTACCAAACCTAAGCGTACGGCAAAATCGATTTCTCGTGATAGGCCGAACATTTGCGTATCAAGTACCTCTTCATATAAAGGACATTGAGGCATAGTGAGATTTTCCATTTGAACTTTTATCAGTTTTAGAATCTTGTCAGCATCTGCTTTTAATAAAGCATAAGCTTTTTCTCGATGATTGACAAGCATATCAGATGCCATGTTAAATCCCCCCGCTCAGAGCGATTAAATCTTATCTCTAAATTCTACCTTTAGTTTTATGAAAAAGCAAGGACATTGACAAACAATTTGCCATTGAGATATCACGATCCCCTCTCAAATGAATATACCCAGCCATGGAATTTGTTCACCATCTTGAAGATGTGACATTTCAATTATAATTGATTATAATCATTAAAGAGCAACAGAAAGGAATGAGATATTTGGAACCCATCGTATTTATAAATGGAAAAGTGAAATATCCAATTACGCTAGATCCTGGAGTATGGATTTTTGATGACCGTAAAGTTGAAATCGATACATATTTCCACGCTGAAAGAGTCCAAGTCAATGAATTAGAAGAATATACGATTGCCGCCTCCAAGCATTGGCAAAAAGAAATACAGGAAGGCGCAATAATGCCACCCACTATAAAAACGGAACGAAAGTTCGAGAAGCAAAGACTGCTGGAAGGGACTTTCGGCATCCCTTTTGAACCTTTTTTAAAAAACGCCGAACCTGAAAATGGGGTGACCGAAGTCATCGTTACAACCGATGATGAGGAGCTTACATTCCCGTTGGAAACGGCACTTGAATTTTTCCTGGGCTTTTCCAAGGATGGAAAGCCACTTAAAATATCCGAGGGCGGCCCTCTGGAAATTTATTTCGGAGACGCTTCCAACATCAATGAACCGATAAAAAATGTACGGTCTTTCACCGTTAAATAAGACTTCGTTCATTCTTGCCAAAAACTTTGGCAATCGGCAAGGGAAATCCCTTGCCGATTGCATTATAAAAGTGTAGCTGCCAGTTGTGCCAATCCCGATCTTTCCCCTTTTATCAATTTAACATGGCCGGCAATACGCTCGGTCTTGAATTTTTCCACAACATAGGTCAAACCATTATTATATTCATCTAAATAAGGATGATCTATTTGCTCTGGGTCCCCCATTAAGACAATTTTGCTCCGTTCGCCTACCCTCGTCAAGATTGTCTTGACCTCATGTTTCGTTAAGTTCTGCGCTTCATCGATGATGATGAACTGATCCGGTATGCTCCTTCCCCTGATATAGGTGAGGGCTTCAACTTCGATCGAACTCATTCCTGCTAAAATCGCATCCAATTCCCCAGGTTTTTTCGTATTGAACAGAAATTGGAGATTATCAAAAATAGGCTGCATCCATGGTCTTAATTTTTCTTCTTTTTCCCCTGGCAGATAACCAATATCTTTACCGACCGGAACAATGGGCCTGGCAACCAAAAGTTTCTTATATTGTGACAAATCTTCAGTTTGCATCAACCCTGTAGCCAATGCCAATAAAGTCTTGCCTGTCCCCGCCTTACCAATGAGCGTCACAAGCTGGATATCCGAACGAAGCAACAAATCAAGGGCCATGGTCTGCTGGACATTTCTCGGTTTAATTCCCCAAATATGCTCCCCTTCATACATCAATTTCTTAACGGTCCTGCAGTTCTCATCCACTATCCCAATCGCCGAAGCTGAACTGCCCAGCGTGTCCTTCATCAACAGGAATTGATTTGGATAATATGCATCTTTTGTCAGTTCTTCCAGTGAAAGAAAACTTTTTTCATAAAACTTATTCAGGTTATCAATCGATACATACACTTCTTTGTGCCCAGCGTATATATGATCCAGTTCTACAACGCGATCATTTAAAAAGTCCTCTGCCTCTAGACCGATGGCGTCAGCTTTAACCCTGACGAGAGTATCTTTGCTAACCAAAATGACCGTTTTTCCATCTTCCTTCGTCTCTTCTTCCAAAGATAAATTTTTCGCGACTGCCAATATCCTGTTATCATTCGTTTTCTCAACAAATATTTCCTGAAGTTTGTGAAATGAACGGTGGTTGAGTTCAATCCTTATGCTGCCGCCATTATGAAGCGGAATGCTCTGATGCAGCTTTCCTTTTTCACGAAAGCTATCGATCAATTTCGATACTTGCCTGGCATTCCTTCCGATTTCATCCATATATCTTTTTTTTGAATCCAATTCTTCTAATACGACTGCTGGAATGACAACTTCATTATCTTCGAATGAATAAATCGAATACGGATCCTGCAACAGGACATTCGTATCTAAAACATATATTTTTTTCCCCAATATGACGCCTCCTGCCTGCTCTATAGGATATGTCTTACCATTTACTACACTCAGCAGTTATGTAGCGGACGAGACTGTTGATAAAATATATGTTCCTTTGCATAAAGATAGAAGAACATTTACAGACTATAAAGAAAACTTCCAGCAAAGAATGCAATCCCCACCATTGATTTCTCCATGTTTGGCTGCATTTTATACTCAGATGCATCAGACTAGGTAGCGATGGACAGGCTGGAACCAAAGGAAAACATTAAGGAGGTTTTACATTGCAAAAAATCATATTGTCGCTCGCTGCTGTTCTATTGATGTCAGGTTGCACAATGGATAATAAAAATGAAGTGTCTGAAAATAATGCGCAAAACAATATAACGAAAGTCAATAATACGACCATTAAGGAAGCAGACAGGAATACAGGTCAGCAAACAGCGGAGAGACTCACCGGTTTGGCTAAGTCCATTCCAGAGGTGAACGATGCCACCGCAGTCGTACTTGGCAAATACGCCATCGTCGGAATAGATATCGACCAAGATATTGAGCGTTCACAGGTTGGAACGATAAAGTACTCCGTCGGAGAAACTTTAAAACATGATCCTGACGGTGCAAATGCCATCATCGTCGCTGACCCGGATTTAAATGAGCGGATCAGGGAGGTGGCCAAAGATATTAAAGACGGCAAACCGGTAACCGGGATACTAAATGAACTCGCTGACATCACAAGTCGAGTCATCCCGGAGGTTCCTGGTGATATTTTAACCCCAACGCCATCTAAGAACATCGAAAAGGAAAAAAATAAACTTGATGATGATACGGAAAGAAAAGAACTCGATAAAGAGCAAAATGATCAATCCAATCACTTTAAAGAATGAATTTACCCGACCCGAAATGAATCTTCGGGTCTTTTTCATACCCAACAATCAACTTCAACTGTTAGTTTCACTTTATCCTCGTTTTACCATAAAATTATTGGTATACTTAAAAGCATATTCAAATTGAAGTGAGGTTCAACTAATATGAAGGTTAAATGTGTAATATGCGATCAAATTGAATCTATTCCCGACGATAGCCCGGAAGCAAAGAAACTTCGCAACCGTCCTATACATACCTATATGTGCAATACATGCAACCAACGCATTGAAGAGCGTACGAACGAACGGATTGCCACCGGTAACTTCCGTCTTTACCGGACGATCAAAAATGAAGATGAATGGTAGAACTTTCCACAAAGTTACTCTGATTGGCCTGATCAATGGACTTCTGCTTGGATGGATAATGAAGTGGGTCGAAATGCTATCCGGTAAACAAGTGTATAAGCTTTTATTGAATGTGGATTTCCTCCCCCTAATTGGAGCCGTTTCCTGGAGTGAGGAATCATTATTCTTTTTCCATCTCCTTTTCTCACTGGCAATTACGTATAGTTACGTTTATATTCTACATCCTTTGAAAGCTTTCAGGAAATGGAACAAATACGCACTTGCTTTTATCACGATCATGCCCGCCATCATGCTTTACTTCCCACTATCGGCGCTGTCAAAAACAGAAGTTGCCCTTCCTTCTGATTTGACAGCTTTCTTTTTGTGGACAATCTTACATCTTTTTTACGGACTTTCCCTCCCTAAAGCAATATAAAAAGAACCGTGCGTAAATCGCACGGTTCTTTTTATCATTACTCGATATTCTTATACTTTTCTGGCTCTAACTGAATTTGGTCCAACATGATATCAATCAATTCAATCGGATAACGCTGCCTCTTCATTTCATCTCCCAAAAGGTACTCGACGAAATAAAAAGGTTCTGTTTTTGTAACCGAATCGACTATCACCTGATGATCGTCTTTCAGCATCTGCATGAAAAACATTTCTGTATCGCGTGCAGCTGAATCATCAGGCCTTGCATCACAGACAACTTTGATCGTTAACCAATTGTATAAAGCATCCTGTAATGATTTCATCATCTTAAGCCTGTTCTTCTTTTCTCGAATTATGAAGACGGATCCTATAGATCCCCAGAACAAGCGAAGCGATGACTAATGCCTCCCCCATAGGGAGAAACACCGCAAAGAAAGAAAGAAGGGTACATCCAAGTGCCATTACCACATAAATGACCACATTTTTTAGCAATGGTAACTTTTTGGCAAAACCTAACTGATAGACAAGGATGCATAATCCAAAGACCGTCAAATATAAATACCACATTCCTGCTTCAGGATTTTCATCCACTCTGTACAATGCTGCAAAAAATGATAATCGCTCTTGGATTTCCAATCTTTTCTCCTCCTCTTGCTATTTATTTTTCTTCAACAGCAACTTTTTTTCTTTTAGCTGCTCTTTCACGCTCGTTTTTATCTAGAATTTTTTTACGAAGGCGGATTGAATCCGGAGTTACTTCACAGTACTCGTCATCGTTCAAATATTCCAGAGCTTCTTCAAGGGACATGATTCTTGGTTTTTTCATGGAAGAAGTTTGGTCTTTATTTGCTGAACGCATATTTGTCATTTGTTTCGCTTTAACGATATTAACAGTCAAATCGCTATCACGGTTATGTTCCCCGACGATCATGCCTTCATAAATATCCGTACCTGGCTCAACGAAAATAACACCGCGGTCTTCTACTTGCATAATACCGTATTGTGTAGTTTTTCCTGATTCCATGGATACAAGTACACCTTGGCGTCTTCCGCCGACTTGACCTTGTGCCATTGGTTGATAGCTGTCAAATGAATGGTTCATGATACCATATCCGCGTGTAATCGTTAAGAACTCAGTTGAATAGCCAATAAGTCCGCGAGCTGGGATCGTGAACAGTAAACGAACTTGACCGCTTCCGCTGTTGATCATATCCAATAATTCACCTTTACGGGCTCCCATTGATTCCATGATCGAACCAGTGTGCTCCTCAGGTACGTCGATTTGTACACGTTCAACCGGCTCACAACGGACGCCATCAATCAAACGAACGATAACTTCCGGTTTAGAAACTTGCAGTTCATAACCTTCACGTCTCATGTTTTCGATCAGGATGGAAAGGTGAAGCTCCCCACGACCTGAAACAATCCAGACATCCGGAGAATCAGTATTTTCGACTCTTAAGCTGACATCAGTCTGCAATTGGTTTCTCAAACGCTCTTCAATTTTACGAGCTGTAACGAATTTACCTTCACGGCCTGCGAATGGGCTGTTATTTACAAGGAAAGTCATTTGTAATGTTGGCTCGTCAATACGCAGGATAGGTAGAGCTTCAGGATGCTCGGTCGGACAAACCGTTTCCCCTACGTTAATATCCTCCATACCAGAAACGGCAATTAAATCACCGGCAACGGCTTCTTGGATTTCAACTTTCTTCAAGCCAATATAACCAAAGATTTTCGTTACACGGAATTGTTTAACCTTCCCATCAAGTTTCATTAATGAAACTTGTTGACCTACATGCATTTTACCGCGGAATACACGGCCAACGCCAATACGACCTACATAATCATTATAGTCAAGTAAAGCCACTTGGAATTGAAGCGGTTCATCTGAGTTATCAATTGGTGCAGGGATCGTTTCGACGATTGTTTCGAAAAGTGGGGTCATGTCTTCTTCTTGTTTAGCAGGATCTGAATCCAAGCTAGCAGTACCAGCGATACCTGAAGTGAAGACAACTGGGAAGTCTAATTGTTCTTCTTCAGCTCCTAGTTCGATGAATAAGTCAATTACTTCATCGACCACTTCATTTGGACGTGCAGAATCTTTATCGATTTTGTTCACGACAACGATTGGCGTGATCTTTTGTTCCAATGCTTTTTTCAACACGAAGCGAGTTTGCGGCATACAGCCTTCATATGCATCAACAACAAGTAGAACGCCATCAACCATTTTCATGATCCGTTCCACTTCACCACCAAAGTCGGCATGACCAGGTGTATCCAAAATATTGATTCTTGTATCTTGGTATTGAACTGCTGTATTTTTCGCAAGAATCGTAATTCCGCGTTCTTTTTCAATCGCATTAGAATCCATCGCACGTTCTTCCACATGTTCATTTTCACGGAAAGTACCAGATTGCTTTAGCAACTGATCCACTAACGTCGTTTTACCATGGTCAACGTGAGCAATGATGGCTATATTACGAATATTTTCTCTTAATTTCAAAAAATTCACTCCTAAAAAAGTTTGTGTAAAACGTATCACTAGTATTAACTTACATATTATATCACAAACATACTAGAAACAAATACAGAAATTATGTACAATAGATATATTAGGGGTGATATTAATGAACATTAAATGGAATTTCTTAATATTAGCGGTATTGGCAACATCCAGCATTGGCTCCATTGGCATCTTCATTGCTGAAAAAAGCTTGATTGGAATATTAGCTGCAATCGTTATTCTTTGCGGAATCATGGGGTTCGGTTTCACCCAGAAGAAGAAATTACGTGAAGCCGGGAAGTTATAATATAAAAAACTCGCTGACAGACAGCGAGTTTTTTTTGTTAATTATTTCTATCCGAGACATTTATCATGGCCGCAATCAGTCCTTGATACTAACGGCTGGAGTTTCCTGATAAGTATTTGTCAAATACTTCTTTGTGTAGCCCTGGTTTTGATACGAAAAGTGAGTCGCCTTTTAAAAAATCCAATTTGTCACCTTTAATATTACTAACTTCCCCGCCCACTTCCTCGACCAGTAAAACTCCCCCAGCAAAGTCCCAAGGCATGAGTCTCATGGTTATGTATGCATCAATCCTTCCAGCGGCCACGAATGCCAGCTCCAACGCTGCCGAGCCATAAGAACGTGTTCCTCTTGCATCCCGGACCAGCGGTGCCAAAAGACTCGGGTCGATCCTCCGGTTTTCCGTTACCCAGCTTGCATTAATGGAAATGATCGCTTTGCTTACCGATGCCTCTTCAAGAGATGGGAGCCTTTGATCATTCAGAAATGCTCCTTGTCCCTTAATCGCATGATATAATTCATCACTAAAGACATCATAAACCATGCCAATCTTTCCGATGCCATCCACATATACCCCAAGGGAAATCGCAAAATTCCTCTGTTGATGAATGAAATTCAAAGTTCCATCAATTGGATCGATGATCCACACCGTACCTTTTAGGTCTTTAATATCATTGCCCATTCCCTCTTCACCAAAAATGCGGTGTTCTGGAAAAACTTCGCCAATTTTTTCGCAAAAAAACTTTTCTATCCCCTTATCCATATTAGTTACCAAATCATTCGGATTCGTTTTCATTTCAATATTCAATTTGGTTTTGAAGGACGCCCTTAGCCTAGTACCGGCTTCTTTCATCCATAACTTCGCATATGTATCCATTTCCTTGACCGATGCCATTATAATATCCCCGTCCTTTATGATCAGAAACTACATTAAAATGATCCTCTTTTAAAGATTAAAGCAAATATAGCTTGCCTTCAAGCTTTTAACATCTTAAATTTTCCATTTTTTTAACTGATGAGGAAAGAAGGTTCCTTGACTGCCCATCCATTAATCGTAATCATGATTTAGCCAGCAAGAATATTCTCCCTTACTTGACGTCCCCCTTCCTTATTAAAGGGACTCGATACAAAATGATATTCCACCTTATATATATTGGACATTTAATGAAAAACGGACACATTATTTTTTAATAAAATAAAGTGTCCGTTCATCTATAATAAAATTCCTTGTATTGAAATTGATTCATTTCCTTAATTCATTCTCCTTCAAGGTCTCTGAAGCCAATCATTTACAAGGCTTTCAGTTTCAACAATTCCAAGCGGATGCGTTCTAGTCTTTGCTTGCATTGTGACCTCTTTTGGTCATTCTCTTCACCGATTGCTTCAAAAAGGGTTGCTAATTCATAGTCCATTTCCATTCTTAACACTGCAGCTCTATGTCTTTCAACTTCTTTAGCTTTTAATGCTTGGTTCATGACTTGTTTCATAATTAACATTCTCCCTTCGTTAATTAACGTAATTTTCTGAATTTATATTATCATATGACTTCCTACCTCAAATAGCAACTAATTTGTGCTTAAACCTATAAGGAATTTTTCATTGCCAACCCGAATCGTATTTTTTAAATTTTACTTTTACTTATGCTACAATATGTGCAGATATTACGGTAGGAGAGATGAAAATGAATATAGAAAGTTTTACAGCAGATGATTTCGATGTTTTTAAAATTGATGGATTGGAACCACGCATGGATGCTTTAAAAGAACGGATCCAGCCTAAATTACAAGCCCTGGGAGAGCACTTTTCTCAAAAACTCTCAGTTATGACCGGCGATGAAATGCACCCTCACGTTGCAAAGCATGCTAGACGGACAGTGAATCCCCCTAATGATACATGGGTTGCTTTTGCTGCCAATAGCAGAGGTTATAAAATGATGCCGCATTTCCAAATCGGGTTATGGGAAACGCATATGTTCATCTGGTATGCCGTCATTTACGAAGCCCCTAATAAAATGGAAATCGGAAAGCATCTGGAGCAGCAGGCAGACCGATTGGTGAATAGCATTCCCTCCCATTATGTATGGTCAATGGACCATACAAAACCTGATGTCATCCCTCACGATGGTCTTGGAGTAGATGATTTGAATTCAATGTTCACCCGTTTGCAAACTGTAAAGAAAGCCGAAATCCTATGCGGTATAAAAATTTCCCGTGATGACGCTATTAAGTTAAAAGATGATGATTTCATTGAAACCATTCAAGATGCGTTTGAACATCTTTTACCCTTATATCAATTAAATTAAACACATTGATTCCTATTCGGATCCAACAAAAACTGGATAATATAAAAGGAGAGCCTTAAAGCTCTCCTCAGACTGTAGACAAACTCGATAATCATTGGGTTTGTCTACTGTTTTTTTAGGTTTTTTAAAATTTGACCGTTGCCTCCAGGCACTCGCTTTCCACGGGCGATCCAGCGCTTTTGCACCTGCGGGGTCTCCTGGACACGCTTTTCCGCCAGAGTCTCGTACTCCCGCCCCAATCAACTATGTTTTAAGATAGAACTCCTTTTTGCCTATAAACTAAGGGCAGCCTGGGAGTCTCTCCATCCCTATTTTTGCACCAAGCCTTTGCTTGCTTGAATCAAGTCTCTAATTCGGTCTTCCTTGCCTGTCTCGAAGCATTCGATGATCTTGCTGCCGACAATGACTCCATCGCAGTATTGTATGGCATCACGGACATGTTCTGGAGTCGATATGCCGAACCCGGCAAGAACGGGAACCGGACTTATCTCTTTTACCTTCTTTAAATAGCCTCCAAGTTCTTCTCCGAAGGCGTCACGGGCACCTGTGATGCCTTTGACTGTAACTGCGTAGATGAAGCCCTCCGCCCCTGCGGTAATCTCAGTGATGCGCTCTTGCGGAGACGTGAGTGTCACAAGTCGGATAAGAACGATCCCTGCAGTTTTGATTGATGAAAAGATGGCTTCTTCTTCAATCGGTAAATCGGGGATGATGCACCCGGAAATTCCTGCTTGAAGACAGTCAGTCGTAAACTCTTTAAGTCCATATGCCAGGATTGAATTCGTATATCCCATTAAAATAATTGGGATGTTCACATCATTTTTGATTTCCATTACTTTTTTCAGAACATCTTTTAAAGTTGTTCCATTTTTCAAAGAACGGATTCCAGCTTGTTGAATAACGGGTCCATCAGCGACAGGGTCAGAGAAAGGTATACCTAGTTCAACGGCAGTCGCCCCGCTGTTTTCAAGGAAAAGAAGCTGACTCTTTAACCGATCAAGACCTCCATCACCTGCCATGATATATGGTATGAATGCTTTTTCCTGCTTTGTTTGACATTCTTCAAGCGCATTTGTTAATTTATTCATGTTCACTACCCCCCATCAATGATTGGACCGTTTCAACATCTTTATCACCACGGCCGGACAGGCAAATCACCAGTCCTGTTCCTTTCTCCATTTCTTTAGCAAGCTTTAAACCATAGGAAATGGCATGTGAACTTTCTAAAGCAGGGATGATCCCCTCCTCCCTTGAAAGCATCGCTAGGGCTTCCAAGGCTTCATCATCGGTTACTGAAGTATATTCCACCCGATTCGTATCTTTTAAGTAACTATGTTCAGGCCCTACCCCTGGATAATCCAGCCCTGCCGAAATAGAATGCGCCTCCTGGATCTGACCGTCCTCGTTCTGCAAAACATACATGAATGCCCCGTGGAGCACCCCAGGTTTCCCTTTCGTCAAACTTGAAGCATGTAACGGTGTATTAAGCCCATGCCCTGCCGCTTCCACTCCGTATAACTTTACCGTTTCGTCCTCAATGAAGGGATAAAACATCCCCATTGCATTACTTCCTCCGCCTATGCATGCAACTACTGCATCCGGCAGGGAATGAACCGCCTCAGAATATTGACGTTTTGTTTCATTCCCTATCACGCTTTGAAAATCACGGACAATAACGGGGAATGGGTGCGGACCAAGAACTGATCCCATTATATAATGGGTGTCATCCACATTAGCCACCCAATATCGTAACGCTTCATTTACTGCATCCTTCAGTGTCCCGCTTCCTTGTGATACAGATATGACTTTGGCTCCCAAAAGCTCCATCCTGAATACATTCAATTTCTGTCTCCTGATATCTTCTTCCCCCATAAAGATGATGCATTCCAACTTCAGCAAAGCACACACAGTCGCCGTTGCAACCCCGTGCTGTCCTGCACCCGTTTCGGCAATCACTTTTTTCTTGCCCATTTTCTGAGTCAGCAAAGCCTGGCCGATCGTATTATTTATTTTGTGGGCTCCAGTATGATTCAAGTCTTCGCGCTTCAGATAAATGTCTGCACCGCCAGCCAGTCTCGTTAAATTCTCCGCAAAATAAAGAGGGGTTTCCCGACCGATATATTGTTTCAGGTAATAACTTAGCTGCCTTTGGAATTCTGGATCATTTTTAGATTGTTCATATACTTCTTCAAGCTCCGTAATCGCCGCCATTAAAGTTTCTGGAACGAAGCGGCCTCCATATGCTCCAAAATGTCCAGTTTTATCAGGCTGTGTATAAGTATTCATCTATTCATTCCTCTTTTCCGGCTGTATTTTTTGCCTCATTGATAAATGCTTTCATTTTTACAGCATCTTTTAATCCGTTTGTTTCAACACCACTTGCTACGTCAACTGCGAATGGTGAAACGGCATTAATCGCTTTTCCGACATTTTCCGGAGTCAGCCCACCGGCTAGAATTACCTTCTCCAGTGGCAGATCAGCTTTTCGAATCATATCCCAATCCAAAGTCAATCCCTTGCCGGATGCGCTCTTAGGAAGATCGACCAATAGATAATCCGCTGGGTATTCATGCAGGTTTTCAAGGTCTTTCTCTGAATGGATGGCAAAGGCCTTGATCACCGGCAGGGGCATTCTGCGGGCAAAGCTGGCAGACTCGTTACCATGAAGCTGAATATAATCCAATCCCGCAATTTCAGCACTTTTTATCACTTCTTGTTCAGTTTGATTGGCAAACACTCCGACCTTTTTAACATGACCAGCTAGATTCGCTCCGAAATCTCCTACTATCTCCGGCTCAACCTTCCTGCTGCTCTCGGCAAAAATGAAACCAATGAAGTCTGCTCCGGAACTAACAGCAGTCTGAGCAGCTGCCAAAGTCTTTATCCCACAGATTTTCACTAACATATTAATCTCCTTATATACTCATTTGCAGTTCGGCCATCTTGTGCGGAAGATTTGATGCAGTCATGAGTGTCTCCCCGACCAAAACCGCTTTTGCACCAGCATCCTTCACACGCATTACGTCTTCTTTTGTTTTGATCCCACTTTCACTGATAATGATATGTCGTTTGGGATCAATTAACTTCGCCAGTCGTTCCGTTACAGCCAAATCCACTTTGAAGGTCTTTAAATTCCGATTGTTAATCCCTATGAGCTCTGCATTCAGCTCTAGAGCACGTTCCAGTTCGGCTTCATCATGGATTTCCGTCAATACTTCAAGTCCTTTCTTTTTTGCATATTGATATAATTCATGAAGGCGTTCTTTAGAAAGTGCTGCCACAATCAATAGAATGATAGTCGCACCTGCTTGATGGGCCCGATCGATTTGGATTTCATCGATGATGAAATCTTTGCACAACCTGGGAATTCGTATGGACTCGCTTACGTTTCTCAAATCTGCAATTGATCCTTTAAAGAAAACCTCATCCGTCAATACGGATATCGCTGCAGCTCCGCCACTTTCATATGAAAGGGCCTGCTCGATCGGATTTACATTGATTTTAATGTCCCCTTTTGAAGGGGAAGCCCGTTTTATTTCCGCGATGACCGCCATCGATTTAGCCGTTTTCAAATTTTCCACCAAAGATGGTCTGACTATGTTGATCATGACCGAATCATCTAAGCCCCTTTCTTTTAATTTTGCGACTTCCACCTTTTTCTGTTCGATGATTTTCGTTAAGATATTTTCCATTACATGACCACCTTATTTCTATTGCCATAAGCAATCAGATTTTCTAACTTTGCAAGAGCCGATCCGCTATCAATGCTTTCTTTGGCCATGGAGATTCCTTTTTTGATCGTCGCTGCCGTACCATGTGCGTATAATCCCAATCCGGCATTCAATAAAACGGTATCACGATATGCACCTTTTTCCCCTTTGAGAAGCCTAAGCATGATATCGGCATTTTGTTTGGCGTCACCGCCACGGATGGCATCATTTCCGTAAACAGGCAGATCCACTTCTTCAGGATGAAGCGTAAATGGGATAATATCTCCTTGTTCCAAAAGGACGAGTGAGTTTTCACCCTGCAGGCTCGCTTCATCCATGAACCCGGCACCATTTATCACGACGGCGCGTTTCCTGCCCAATTTATGCAGGACTTCCGCAAAAAGCTCGAGCATATCGCGTCGATTGATTCCCATTAATTGCGTGTCGAGTTGGACTGGATTTGTCAGAGGACCGATAAGATTAAATATCGTCGGGATTTTCAGTTCTTTTCTCACTTTCATTATCCTTGCAATATTAGGATGAACAGATGGGGCAAATAAGAATGTGATCCCATTTTCCTCCAACAGTTCCTTTAACATGTCAGGCTCCAAGTACAAATTAACGCCTAATGCTTCCAATACATCCGCACTTCCCGTTTTGCTTGAAATGCTGCGATTTCCATGTTTGGCAACCTTGACACCGGCCCCAGCAAGCACGAAGGCCGATGCTGTGCTTATATTGAAGCTTTGTGACCCATCTCCTCCCGTTCCGCAATTATCCATTACATTAAGGGAGCTTGTTTGTACACTTCTTGCTTCTTTTCTCATGACTCTGACAAGGCTTGCTATTTCACCTGCCGTTTCCCCTTTGGCTTTTAAGGCAATGATGAATGCTGCCATCTCGCTTTCGGAGATATCTTTAGAAAATAACGATTGGGCTGCTCTGCACATCTCTTCTTCCGTCAATGTTTGACGCTCTGCTAACTTCGCTAAATACTCCTTCACCGCTAACTCCCCCAGTCGTTTTTTGTTTTATAGAATGGATTGTTCCTTCTCTGATTGAAAGGTACCGGCAATCTCATAAAATTGATGTAATAATTCCTTGCCGATTTTCGTCCCTATTGATTCAGGGTGGAACTGTAAACCGTAGAGAGGGAATTCCTGATGTTTAAGGGCCATGATTTCCCCATCATCCAGTGCCACTGCCGTCACAGTCAGTTCTTCTGGCAAACTCCCCCTTTCAACCACAAGGGAATGGTAACGCATTACCGGGAATTGTAAGTCCTGTTTGGCAAAAACACCTGTTCCATCGTGTTCGATTACCGATGTTTTCCCATGCATAATTTGTTTCGCCCCAACAACATTCGCTCCAAAAACCGCCCCAATGGCCTGATGCCCCAAACAAATGCCTAATAGCGGAACCTTCTCATAAAAATTGCGGATGATCTCCATACTGATTCCAGCATCTTCGGGCCTGCCGGGTCCCGGGGAAATGACGATTGCCATTGGATTCAGTTCCTCAATTTCCGCAAGGGTGATTTCGTCATTCCTTTTTACTACGATTTCTTTTTCCACTTCACCTAAATATTGATAAAGGTTGTAAGTGAACGAGTCATAGTTATCAATTAATAAAATCATATAGTGTGAACCTCCATTAAAGCGCGTGCTTTATTTTGTGTTTCTTCATATTCCGTTTTTGGATCTGAATCATATACGATTCCAGCCCCTGCCTGTACATAGGCCTTGCCATCTTTGATGATCATCGTCCGAATGGCTAAAGCCATATCAAGATCCCCTCCAAAACCTATGTAGCCTATCGAGCCTGAATACATCCCGCGTTTACAATTTTCCAGTTCATTGATCAGCTCCATTGCCCTGATTTTAGGAGCACCTGAAACTGTTCCGGCAGGAAGGCAGACCGTCAGTGCATCTAAACTCGTGTACCCTTCCCTAAGCTTTCCGCTAACCTTCGAAGCAATATGCATGACATGCTGATATCTTTGAATTTCCATTTCCTCGGTAAGGTGGATTGAACCGATTTCGCAAACCCTGCCAAGATCATTTCTACCTAAATCAACAAGCATCTTATGCTCGGCAAGTTCCTTTTCATCCATCAGAAGGCTTTTTTCGAAGCCCTTATCTTCTTCATCCGTTTTCCCTCTCGGCCGTGTGCCGGCAATGGGATTAACATGAACCATTCCTGATGAAACACTGATTAAACTTTCTGGAGAAGACCCAATGATTGTATAGTCACCAAATTCTATATAAAACATATAAGGAGAGGGGTTGGCTAATCGCAAACGACGGTATGCATCGAAAGGCTCCCCATCGAAGTCCGCTTTAAACCTTTGTGATAAAACAACTTGGAACACTTCACCAGCTATGATCGCCGATTTAGCTTCAAGGACCATTTTCTCGAATTCATCCTGACTGAAATTCGAGTTGAATTCCAAATATTCCGACGATATTTCCTTTGACGGCTTGCTTGCCTGATTGATTTTGTCCTTCATTCCCAATAAACTTTTTCCACTATCTTCTTCAGCAGTCAATAGATGGATCTTCTGCAGAACATGATCGAATATATACAGTTCTTTATAAAAAAGAAAATGAGCATCAGGCATTTGCAAAGAATCAGGTGGAACCGGACCTATATTTTCATAAAGACGAATGATATCATAGCCCATATATCCGATTGCACCACCGTAAAATGGCGGAAGATGTGTGGGAACCTCTTCTATTTCCACTAATAATTCTTTTTTTAGAAACTCGATGATATTGATGTCCTTAACGATTTGATCACCTGTTTCAGTGTCTTTCACATTTACTCGGTCAGCAAGTGATGTCACCTCCAAATAAGGTTTTGAACCTAGATATGAGTAGCGGCCGTTGTCATGATGCGAGTTCGAACTTTCCAATAAAAACTTCTGGTCACCATCTAATTTCTGAAATATGGCAATGGGTGTATGGATATCCCCTTCAATTGTATCCATTTTGAAACGGAGTATTTTTTTTTCATCCAAATTATTCATCTCTTGATTCCCTCCCGATTCTTATGCGCTCTTATAATCCCCCGGAGGGAAAACCCTTTTGGCCAAATGACCAGGTCTTCATTTCCTCTGGATATTTTCTTTAAAAGGTATATATATTGAAATTCCAATAAAAAAATCCCCTGCAAACACAAATATGTGTCTGCAGAGGACGGTATACCGCGGTGCCACCTCAAGTTGGAAAAATGCATCATTTTTCCCTCTCAAGCAAGAATTGAATTCTTGCGATTACCCTTTAACGGTGGCAGCCGAGTTTCCCTACTTATCTTCAAGAAACCACTCATAAGTCCATTCATCTTCTTATATCGTACCGGTTTCCACCTATTCCGGCTCTCTGTGACGCATCTAAAAAGATTACTACTCTCATTCATAGATTTAATTATCATTTTCAAAAAAACGCAAAAAGGGCCCTCATCCAAAGGACGAGGAACCCGTGGTACCACCTTAATTAGCTAAATTAGCTCACTTTACGGCATTAACATGCCTATCTCCATTAACGATGAGATAATCGCCAAAGCCTACTCCGTTCATCCGTTTCGGTTTGGGGCTCGGAAGTCCATTCGCTTAATTTCGTTCACCAGTTTTCAGCAACCACTGGCTCTCTGCAGAACATCATTAAGGTACTCTTCTTCGTCACTGCCTTTATCTTTTTCTTGATTATTATGTTAAAACAATCTTTTCAGTAAGTCAATGGAGTTTTCGAAAAATTATATTTTTAATGTTTCATTTTTATCCATTCCCCGTCATCGATTCCTTTTGCCTTCTTAATGACAAGATAGGCTGAATAGGTGCTGACTGACTCGAACTCATCCGTATACTTTTTTTCATCCGCCTTACCGGGGACTATTTCCTTGAATCTTCGGTAAGCCTTCATGAATTCTTCCTTTTGTATCTTATTTTCATAAGCCTTTTCTACTGCTTCAAAGAATTTAATCACATCTACGATTTCGTCAGTAGACCAATCAAGATCCATTGGATATTGATAATCCATATCCTAAACACGCTCCTTCTAGATAGTTTTTCATGTTGTCCGGCGGACCATGCATCATCAGTCTGCCCATTTTGAACGAATTGCTTCCGCCTGGTCGATAATCCGACTGAATAGTTCAGCAGTCGATGGCACATCATGAATCAGCCCCATCACTTGTCCAGCCCAGGCAAAGCCTTCACCTTCGACACCGTCATGAATATAACGCTGATTCGCTTTTCCACTTATGTAATCCTTCAATTGTTCATATCCGCCGTTTTCTTTTTCAATATCAAGAATCTTATCGGTCCAGCTGTTTGCAATTACCCTGGCTGGTGCACCAATGGACCGCTTGATGATAACGGTATCATTTTCCGTGCCGGAAACCAAGGCATTTTTATATAATTCATGTGCATGAACACACTCCTTGACAGCTATGAAACGTGTCCCCATCTCGATTCCTTCGGCACCAAGCCCCAATGCTGCCATCAAACCGCGTCCATCTCCAAAACCACCAGACGCGATGACTGGAATTTTAACGGAGTCCACAACTTGAGGAATTAACACGGAGGTTCCAATATCATCACGCCCTAAATGTCCTCCGCCCTCCTGACCAACTACCATCACTGCATCTGCACCAAGCTGTTCAGCCTTCATTGCTTGCCTTCTTGCAGCAACAAGCACCAGTTTTTTCACTTGAGTGCCTTTAACGTAATCAAGAAAAGGGCCAGGGTTGCCGCCGGTTACGGAAACAGCAGCAATTCCCTCTTTCAAGGCTGCTTCAAGCATGTGTTCATAAGGCCTCCCATGCTGGCCGATCGCAAAGTTCACACCAAACGGTTTATCCGTCAATGATTTTGTTTTTCTTATTTCTTCTATTAGCTGCTCCGGGGTGTCCAAGGACATGGCCGTCACCTGCCCTAGCCCGCCTGCATTCGACACTGCCGCAGCCAGGTCGGCATATGCTAAATGGGCCAACCCCCCCTGTACAATTGGGTATTGAATACCTAACAAATCGGTCACACGCGTTTCCCACTTCAAACTCCTCATCTCCCTTTTCAATTGCTGGTTTGTTTATTTAGCTGAATCCAAATCATTAGCTTCATTATGGCAAATATTGTTTACCCGTTCAATTTTTAACTCACACATACAATATAAAAAAAGAAGAATTCTTGAGTAAATCAAGTAAATACTAGGAAAATGGATATTTATAAACTGCTGATAATTTTATTGGGCTCCTTAAAGACAAAGACATATATAAATTGTTTAAGTCAGGACATTAAATCACTCTAGGCATTTATTATAAGACGTGCTATAATTCATATGTTTTATGTCTATCCACAAGCTTACTAACCATTTGAATGGAATCGGAGAAACATACGATCATTAATAGAACGGGAGTAAAACCTCCCATATTTCGTACCTATTTTACTGAAAAGGGGCCACAAAGAATTGTCACAGAATGAAACACCCTTATACACTGCCTTATTGCAGCATGCAAAAAGAAATCCCGTTCAATTTCATATTCCAGGTCATAAAAAAGGAAAAGGAATGGACGCTGATTTCCGTAATTTCATTGGAGAAAATGCATTATCGATAGATTTAATCAATATCGCTCCACTCGATGATCTCCATCAGCCTAAGGGGATCATCAAACAAGCTCAGGATCTTGCCGCTGAAGCTTTTGGGGCAGATCACACATTCTTTTCCGTTCAAGGAACAAGTGGAGCAATCATGACGATGGTCATGACAGTCTGCGGACCTGGGGACAAAATCATCGTCCCAAGGAATGTACATAAATCCGTAATGTCTGCCATTGTATTTTCCGGAGCTGTTCCCATTTTCATCAATCCTGAAATAGACAAAGATTTGGGCATTTCACACGGAATCACCGTCGATGCCGTTGAAAAAACTTTAAGGGAACATAGCGATGCAAAAGGATTGCTTGTCATCAATCCCACCTATTTCGGCATTTCGGCTGATTTGCAAAAAATAGTGGAAGTTGCCCATTCCCACCAAATCCCAGTACTCGTAGATGAAGCACATGGTGTCCATATACACTTCCATGAAGACTTGCCGATGTCAGCCATGCAGGCTGGAGCGGATATGGCTGCTACTAGTGTTCATAAACTGGGCGGTTCACTAACGGGAAGTTCCATATTGAATGTTAAGACTGGATTGGTTTCCGCAAATCGTGTTCAAGCCATATTGAGCATGCTCACAACCACCTCAACCTCCTATATCCTTCTGGCTTCCCTAGATACGGCTAGAAGACAACTTGCGACAGTAGGCAGGGAAATGATCGATGAAGCGATCAATCTCGCAGGGTATATCCGTGAGGCCGTTAATGAGATTCCTTATCTTTACTGTGTCGGCAGCGAAATTCTCGAGAGCGAGGCAGCCTTTAGTTATGATCCGACAAAATTGATCATATCCATCAAGGAATTGAATATTACCGGATACGACGTTGAGAAATGGCTTCGTGAAAAGCATAATATCGAAGTGGAACTTTCCGACTTGTACAATATCCTTTGCCTGATAACACCTGGAGACACAAAAACAGAAGCGGACCTGCTGATCGCTGCCCTTAGAGACTTAGCGGATGAGTTTAAGGAAATGGCGGCTGAACATGAAAAGATCGAAGTCCTGCTTCCTGATACACCACCGCTGGCTTTATCACCCAGGGAGGCATTTTATGCAGAAACCGAAGTGGTTCCCATTGAGGAATCTGTCGGCAAAATCAGCGCTGAATTCATCATGGTTTACCCGCCTGGAATCCCGATCTTCATTCCAGGAGAATTGATTACTGAAGATAATATCAATTACATCCGGAAAAACATCGAGGCCGGACTTCCGGTTCAAGGCCCTGAGGACCCAGAAATAAAACATTTACGCATCATAAAAAATGATTGATCCCATCAAACCAGAGCAGAGTACTGCTCTGGTTTTTTTGAACCCTTTATTATTAAGCACTGGCTTCTATAAAAAGGGTGCTCCAGGTTACAACCCTGAAACACCCTTACATTCTATTAATCTTGAAATCTTTTTTCCATTTATTTTTCAGAGGCAGCTGTATCACAGCTTTGGCAGTTGTGATTATGTGTGTATAATACACTTACTTTCTCATCTTCAAAATGTTCAATCGTGCTATTGCAAGTTTGACATACGATAGTTCCCATTTTTACAACCCCTTCCCCTATATTATATGCATTATTGATATAATGTAACCGCTTTAAATGAATTATAATATAACACATTTATTATTTCAAGCTAAAAAGTATAACATATATACTTTTTCCCACTTAATGAACGATCATCTTGAAAGAACTGCATTCCAATCGTTCGTTAGACTGATTCTTTTTTTAAAACACGATAATTTATTTATAAACGAAGGGCCCTGGACCAGTGCATCACACTCCTTGCTTTAGCATGGCAAGGTGAAAAAGGAATTTCGCCTTTTCATTTACATATAGATAGGTATATAATACATCCATAAAATGTTAAAATATTCTTACATCTTATCGATTTAAGGGGGATCCACATGACTGAAAATGCCTATATCAAACTTGTTCCTGAGTCCGTGAAAGGAACTGTAACCATCGAAGACGTGAAAGAATTACTGAACTATTATCAAATGATTACAGCGAAAACCGGAAAGCAACTGGATTGGGACTATGATAAGAAAGCATTTCCTTATGAAATGAAAGAACCGGAAAGAATGAAGGAAAAGGCCATATATCTCCAAGCCAAAGAAGATCGATATCACATGATATTGATAGGAGTTGACCAAGAAGTCATAAAGGATGAAGATGGATCAGATCGGATCCAATCCTATATCCAATTCACCCTCCCTGAAACAGCAACTTTCGGTGATAAGGGAAAAGCTAATGAATTGTGCAAATTCCTTGCAAAGAAATTACGGGCGCAGCTGCATCTCTTCAATAAACGGGTGATGTATTATTACCCAAGGAAATAAAAAAACCTGCAAATGCCGAAATTGGCTCATGCAGGCGTTTCAATTAATTTTGGATCAAGGAACTCGTAGCCTTTCTTTTGAAAACCTTTCACGATATCCTCTATCGCTTCACTCGTCCATTTCCGGTCATGCATCAGTAAGTTCGCCCCATTTCCCAAATAAGGGCTGTTCAACATGATTTCCGTTAAAGCTTTTTTATCCTGATACTCTTTTTCCCAGTCATATCCGTAAGTCCAATTCATGACCAACATTTTTTCTTTCTCAGCGACTTTTTTTGAATGCTCGGTATTCGACCCAAATGGCGCCCTGAAGTACTTAGGGCGCACCCCTATTATTCCCTCAACCAAATTGTTCAATTTTACGATTTCCCGCTCTTGTTCCTTTTCGTTCAACTCTTTTAAATTCACATGGGAATACGTATGATTTCCTATGGAAAAACCCATTTCATGAATTTCTTTCAGCATTGCTTTATTTTCATCATTTTCAAGAAAGTGACCGTTCACGAAAAAAATCGCAGGTACTTCAAGTCGCTTCAGGGTTTGGGCGATTGCCAGGGAATATTTTTCAGGTGCATCATCAAATGTCAACAACACAACTTTCGGATTTGCATCCCCAATCGGTTTAAATGACCAATTCTCTTTATCCAACCGATATTCTGCCTTTACATTCCCTTCGCCAATCGTTTGTGACGTTTCCGTTTCCAAATCTTTATCTTGCTGACTTTCATCTTGGACCGTTGTCGTCGTTTCCACACTTTTTTCATTCTCATTTTCAGTTTGACCGGAACTCGGGTCATTACAAGCCACCAATAAAAATGATACTAATGTAAATAATGCCACTACTTTTTTAAACATGATTCCTCCGTTGTTTCATATGTCATCGAAGCTTACGAAAAATTCAATATACGGGTACCAGCGTTTCCAAAAGGATTTGCAAAATCCCGTAACATAATAGACTTATCACGGTAACAAGCATGGTTCGTCTATTGGATTTTAAAATCATTTTACCAATGTAAATGGCTAGATAAGAAAAGACCAGAAACATGAATACTTTGAAAACCAATCGATCGTTAACAGACAGCCATTCAACTAATGTATACCCACTCCAAACGATTAGTTGAAAGAGGATTACCAGATAATTTTTCAAGTGATCCACCCCATTTTAATATGAATATATCAGCCATGATTGGCAAAAAATATTCCTTTAACAAATCGCTCATCTTATTTTTTATCCTCTATGGCCTTTTTCAAACCCTTTCAAGGAAAAAAAGTAAGAAGTCCTTTTTATAGCTTATGCCCTTTTTGTCCATTTCATTTAACTAGTGAGAAGAAATTCATGTATGGGGAGTCTCCTTCATTTTTTAAATCCGGCCAAAAAAAGCGTACTGCATTTAGCAGTACGCTTCAGACTGTAGACAAACTCGATGAAAATCGAGTTTGTCTATTTTTATGGATTGTACAATTTGGACGTTGTTTGGAACGTAGGGCACTCGCTTTCCGGGGGCGGTCGGGGAGCCTCCTCGACTTTCGCCTGCGGAGTCTCCCCTAGACGCGCTTTTCCCGCAGGAGTCAGTACCTTCCGTTCCAATCAACTTTGTCTTACCTTTTAGATTGAGCACTAGTACTCAACAACAAATAAAGAGGGCTATCGCGAGGAGTATAAATCCCCAAAACACCGCCGTGCAACATGCTCATTTTTATCACGGTGTGCATATCTGACAAACACATATGGAGTATGCTTTGGACAGGGCGAGGTCCAAAAATGGCCTAACATAGTGGGCTAGTAGAGCCCCAATCTCTTAACTTTAGGCGAAATTCAGAGGGAATTTCAAAAGGGGTTCAGAATTTTTTTAATTCCGAACCCCTTTTGTCTACAAACTAAAGCGTACTGCATTTAGCAGTACGCTTTTATATAACTCAATTACTTAATGATGTGGATAGGAGTTCCAAGGGCAACTTCAGCAGCTTCCATTGTGATTTCCCCTAAAGTTGGATGTGCATGGATTGTCATCGCAATATCTTCGGCAGTCATACCTGCTTCGATAGCCAAACCAAGTTCTGCAATCATATCAGAAGCGTTTGGTCCTGCAATTTGTGCTCCAATAACCAATCCGTCTTCTTTGCGAGTGATAAGCTTCACAAATCCGTCCGTATTATTTAAGGAAAGAGCACGTCCATTTGCAGCGAATGGGAATTTAGAAGCAAGCGCTTCGATTCCAGCTTCCTTCGCTTCTTTTTCATTATAACCGACAGAAGCAAGTTCCGGTTCAGAAAATACAACAGCCGGAATAGCAAGATAGTCGATTTCAGATGAATGTCCAGCAATGGCTTCAGCTGCAATTTTACCTTCATAAGAAGCTTTATGAGCTAACTGAGGTCCAGAAACGATATCACCGATTGCGTAGATGTTTTTCACGCTAGTACGGCATTGTTTATCCGTTTCGATCAAACCGCGGTCAGTCATTTTGATTCCGACTTGTTCCAGGCCGATTTCAGCAGTGTTTGGACGACGTCCAACTGTTACTAAAACGTAATCGGCTTCAACTTTTTTCTCTTCGCCTTTTACTTCATAAGTAACCGTTACACCTGTATCAGTTTCTTCCACGCCTTTAGCATTTGCTTTAGTAACAATTTCAGCACCTTTGTTTTTAAGGTTACGCTTAACAAGTGCTGCCATTTGTTTTTCAAAGCCTGCAGAAAGGATTTCTTCGGTACCTTCAAGGATCGTCACTTTAGTGCCAAAGCTAGCGAATGCTCCGCCAAGCTCAGTTCCGATGTAACCTCCGCCGATTACCACGATCGAACTTGGAACTTCTTCCAAAGCAAGAGCGCCAGTTGAATTAAGTACACGTTTCGTATATTTAAATGACGGAATCTCGATTGGCGATGAACCAGTAGCGATGATTGCGTTTTTAAATGTATATGTTTGGGCTGAGTCTTCATTCATAACACGGATGCTGTTTTCATCAACGAAATAAGCTTCGCCAGTTACAACATCAACATTATTGCCTTTTAACAGGCTGCTTACACCGCCTGTTAATTTTTTTACAACAGAACCTTTCCAAGCTTGTACTTTAGAAAAATCAACAGTAACTTTTTCTGCAAAGATACCCATATCTTCTGAATGCTGAGCTTCATGGAAACGGTGTCCAGCCGAAATTAAAGCTTTCGATGGAATACAGCCTACATTCAAACAAACTCCGCCGATTGTTCCTTTTTCAACGACCGTTACTTTCTGTCCAAGCTGTGCTGCGCGAATTGCGGCAACATATCCCCCTGGGCCTGAACCGATTACTAAAGTATCTGTTTCGATTGGAAAATCTCCTACTACCATTGTTTACGCCTCCATTAACAATAATTCTGGGTCGTTCAATAACTTTTTGATATGATTCAATGCATGTTGAGCTGTTGCTCCATCAATCATGCGGTGATCAAAGCTCAGTGATAATGCCAGAACTGGAGCGGCGATAATTTCCCCGTCGCGTACAATTGCTTTTTCGGCAATGCGTCCAATCCCTAGAATGGCAACTTCTGGATGATTGATAACAGGTGTGAACCATTGACCGCCTGCGGAACCGATATTCGTAATGGAGCAAGAAGCACCTTTCATTTCGTTAGGAGCCAATTTGCCGTCACGGGCTTTCGTCGCTAATTCGTTAATTTCTTGTGAAATAGCAAAAGTTGATTTACGATCTGCATCTTTTACAACTGGAACGAGCAGTCCTTTGTCTGTGTCTGCCGCAATTCCGATATTGTAATAGTGTTTATGGATAATCTCACTAGCTTCATCATCAAATGATGTGTTAAGCATAGGGAATTCACGCAATGCACTTGTTAACGCTTTAACAACATAAGGTAGGAATGTAAGCTTGATTCCTTTTTGTGCAGCAATTTCCTTGAATTTCTTACGGTGAGCAACCAATAGCGTCACATCGACTTCATCCATTAATGTTACATGCGGAGCTGTCTGCTTGGACTTAACCATTGCTTTTGCGATCGCTTTTCTCATACCGCTCATTTTCTCACGAGTTTCAGGATATTGCCCTTCTGGAATTGAAACTTTTTGTTTTTCGGTTGTTTCCGTATCTTTTTGTTGTGAAGCTTCACTTTGAGCTGCTGGTTGCTGTGGAGCGGTTTTGCCATTTTTGAAAGCATCAATGTCTTCCTTCATGATGCGGCCGTTATCCCCAGAACCAGTGATCTCACGAATATTTACCCCTTGTTCGCGTGCATATTTCCTGACAGAAGGCATGGCGATAATACGACGTGAAGGATCTGCCTCAACCTGTGGTTGTGCTCCCGCGCCTGTTACTCCGCTATTTTCTTGAACCGGAGCAGCCTCTTTCTTGACTTCCTGTCCAGCTTCAGCAGTTGCTTGAACCTGGGCCTCCGTATTCTTCTCGCCTTCTGCCTTCGCTTCTTCTCCATGATCCCCTTTAAACTGAAGATTTTCATAACCTGGAGCATCGAATGTTACAAGTACATCGCCAACAACGGCAACCGTTCCTTCTTGAACAAGGATTTCTTCAACGGTACCTTCCACCGGGGATGGGATTTCAACAACGGCCTTATCGTTTTGAACCTCGCAAAGCACGTCATCTTCTTGTATCTTATCTCCTGGTTTTACAAACCATTTCACTATTTCACCTTCGTGTATACCTTCTCCGATATCAGGGAGTCTAAATTGGAATGCCACTGAGTTCAACCTCCTATATTAAATCATACTTAGTGCTTTGAATAAAGTCCTTTATCTTGCATTACCGTTAATGCAAAATCACTTTCCCAAGCAGGACATTCATTCCATTACTTAAGATTGTTAAAACTTCAAGACTTTAGTCGCCGTTTCAATAATGTCTTTATAATTAGGGAGCCATACTGTTTCAGCTTGTGAAAACGGGAATACCGTATCAGCTGCCGCCACGCGCAGTACTGGAGCATCCAAGCTCAAAATGGCACGTTCGTTAATTTCCGCTACGACATTCGCCGCTATACCAGCTTGCTTTTGTGCTTCTTGAACAACGATAGCGCGTCCTGTTTTTTCTACAGAAGCAATGATTGTATCGATATCCAATGGTGATACAGTCCGTAAGTCGACCACTTCGACGGAATGACCATCCTTAGCCAATTCCTCAGCTGCCTTGATGGATTCCTGCACCATCGCACCATAAGTAATAATGGATAAATCCGTTCCTTCTCTTTTCACATCCGCTTTTCCTAATGGAATTGTGTATTCTTCTTCAGGAACTTCCTGACGGAAAGAACGGTACAATTTCATGTGCTCAAGGAAAATGACAGGGTCATTATCACGAATCGCTGAAATCAATAAGCCTTTTGCATCGTAAGGAGTGGAAGGGATAACTACCTTTAACCCTGGTTGCTGGGCCATTAAACCTTCTAAGCTATCAGCATGCATTTCCGGAGTATGCACTCCGCCCCCAAAAGGTGAGCGAATTGTAACCGGTGCACTGTAACGTCCGCCTGAACGGTAGCGCATACGAGCAAGCTGACCGCTTACGGAATCCATTACTTCATATACAAACCCAAAGAATTGAATTTCAGGAACAGGACGGAAACCTTGTAAAGAAAGACCGACCGCTAATCCACCGATTCCAGATTCAGCAAGAGGTGTATCGAATACACGATCTTCACCGAATTCTTTTTGAAGATTTTCCGTTGCACGGAAAACTCCACCATTAAGACCTACATCTTCTCCAAAAACGAGTACATTCTCGTCATTTTTAAGTTCTGTACGTAATGCTTCTGTAATTGCTTGAATCATCGTCAATTGAGCCATGGCTTACTTCGACTCCTTCTCTTTATAAATTTCATATTGTTCTTTTAAGTTATAAGGCATTTCTTCATACATGATTTCAATAAGGTCTGTAACCTTTTGTTTAGGTTCTGCATCAGCCAATTTAATTGCTTCTTTAATATCGTCTTTGGCTTTTTCTATCGTTTCGTTTTCTAATTCTTCATTCCAAAGTTTTTTGTTTTCCAAGAACTTGCGGAAACGAACTAATGGATCTTTCAGTTCCCACTCGTTATCCATTTCGGAAGTACGGTAACGTGTCGGGTCATCCCCAGCCATCGTATGTGGTCCATAACGGTAAGTTAATGTTTCAATCAATGTAGGGCCTTCACCATTGATCGCACGTTCACGCGCTTCTTTAACGGCTGTATAAACAGCCAACGCATCCATACCATCAACCTGGATTCCAGGAATACCTGCAGCCACACCCTTTTGGGCCAATGTTTTCGATGCTGACTGCAAATCAACTGGTGTAGAGATTGCAAAACGGTTATTTTGCACGATGAAGATAGCTGGCGCTTTAAATGCACCTGCAAAGTTAATTCCCTCATAGAAGTCACCTTGTGAAGTTCCACCGTCACCCGTATATGTAATGGCAACAGCTTTTTTCCCGCGTTTCTTCAACCCAAGAGCCACTCCGGCAGCTTGGATATATTGAGCGCCGATAATGATTTGAGGAGAAATTACATTGACGTCTTCAGGGATTTGATTTCCCTTAAAATGACCCCGGGAGAATAAGAATGCTTGCCAAAGCGGCAGGCCATGCCAAACGATTTGCGGAACATCACGATAACCAGGCAAAATGAAATCTTCTTTTTCCAAAGCATACTGGGAAGCGATTTGAGAAGCTTCTTGACCGGCAGTCGGTGCATAGAAACCTAATCTGCCTTGACGGTTCAGTGATATGGAACGTTGATCCAAGATGCGTGTATAAACCATACGGCGCATTAATTCTTGCAATTGTTCATCACTTAAATCAGGCATAGCCGCTTCATTCACGACTTCTCCCTCTTCATTTAAAATTTGAAAAGTTTCAAATTGTTCTTCTACTTTCTTAAGCTGATCCTGAACATTAATTTTAGCTTGTTTAGTTTTTTGAGCCATTTGGCACCTCATCCTTTCATTAAAAAGGTTTGCTATTATTATTCTATAAAGCAAAAATAGTTTTGCTTTTTAGTTTCTTCAACAATACATTCTTTTATTTTTCCCTTAAGACCAATCCTCAAACGTGGATATGCTTAATATGTCTCAATCTTATTCTGTACCATAAAAAAAATCAAGGAAAATGATACAAGAATTTTTATAGATTAAGTTTACAAGATGAATTAACATCAAGTCAATCACTTGGAGTTCCTTATAATTTTGATTTAATAGAATTTCCAATACTCATACTTCTTCTCTGTATTAGTTTTCAATTTACAACTGTACTATTAAATTTCCCGTATTTTTCAATTTAAGGATTGCGAAGGATAACATTTCAATTCCCCAGCATATCCCATCGATTCCAAAACCGCTTTCACTAAAGGCATTTGAGCCCTTAAAATAATATTCCGGTAAAATATTCAAACGCTTTCATCTAAGTCCGCTGTTAGATTTTTAATTATCGTTTTTTTTTAGTACAGGTATGAAAATTTCACATCAGGCTTGTTGCATAAAAAAAGACCATTCTTAAATTTTTTATCCCAAAAATGAACTGGATTGAAAAAAATATGGGCTGTGAGTGAGGATCACAGCCCATCATTATTTATATTATTTTGTTGAATCCGCCATTTCTATGCCGGAACTATCATAAAAACTTTCTTTTTTTTGATTTGTTTTTTCCGTTAATGCATTAAATTCCTCATTCGCTTTCAAAACTTTTGTATAAGAGGTATTTATTTTCTCGATTTGCACTTGTAATTCATCCATTTTCAAATCCTCTTTTTTAAAAAGCTCATATAATTCACGATCATAAGCGAGACTTTGTTGATAAGCATCATATAAATCATCATAGGTGCTATAGCGCTCACTCATGATCTTTTTCATTTCAGTCGCTTCTTTTTTTATCTTTTCATCCTCTATTTTCCCGATTTGTTCATCTATTTGATTGAATTGTTCTTTTGAGGATTGCATACTGCTTTGTTCCTTTTTAATTATTTTTTCCCTTTCGTCGATATTCTTGGTTGCTTCATCTGAAAGCTCTACGATCTGTTCATAATCATCCAATCCAAGTTCAATGATTTTCTCATATTTTTCTTTTTCTTTTTTCTCCAATTCATTAAGCGGCTCTTGATTCTCGGTGAAATCACTTTCCTTTTCTGCAGTTTTCTCCAGGATTTTGTGGATTCTTTCTTCCGGTGAACCATTAAAACAACCAGTCAAGATCACTAAAGAAAGAAGTAAGATAACAAATGGACCAAAACGTTTCAACATAGACAACTCCTTCTGATAGTTCTTCGAAGATTCATGTTCCTCAATTCATTCTTAAGCCGCAGACATTTGTTACAATCATATTCCGAACAGGTTTTTTTCATTACTGGGCGCTAGCCTACACCCTTTAAACCATACTGCATAGGCTGTAGGGACCGTTTCAAATTTGAATGGTCAGCATTTTAATAAATACAAAAACGGAGGTATGAAATTATGTATGGAGGTTTCAACCAAGAATGTTGTTATCCGGTTTCCGCTGCACCCAGCTATGGATATGGCGATGGTGGAGGCTGCGGCTTTGGAAGCGGCTTTGCCCTGATCATTGTCCTGTTCATTCTGTTAATCATCGTCGGCGCGTGCTTATGCTAACCAGGTAATTACTATTACCTTTACCCGAAAATGATAACGATTTACCCTGATTCACAAAAAATGATAATATTTTTTAAATAGACCAACATGCAAATAAAATAATGGCAGGGATAGGAAATCATCGACTTGATTCCATCCCCTCCATTTTTCTTTCATTAAACCATTCATTAACTTTCAGCCTTTTTTTTGTTAAAATAACCCTATACATATTATAAGAATTTTTATGGGGTGAAAGATTATGCTTACCATGGATGATTTTGTTAATGAAGACGATCCAATCTTAAGGCAAGTCGCGGTAGAGGTTCCGCTTCCGGCATCAAATGAAGATAAGCAACTTTTAGCCAGCTTGATGGAATATGTCCAAAACAGCCAGAAACCTGATATTGCTGCTCTATACGGGTTAAGGGCAGGAATTGGCTTGGCTGCACCACAGGTTAATGTTTCAAAAAGGATGATTGCGGTTCATTTAAAAGAAAAGGATGATCAACTTTATAGCTATGCACTTTTCAACCCTAAACTCGTTAGCCATTCAGTCGAAAAAGCATACTTGACATCCGGAGAAGGCTGTCTTTCCGTAAATCGTCCCGTTTCCGGCTATGTGCCACGTTATGCCCGAATAACGGTTGCGGGTACGGACCTGGAAGGAAAATCGGTTCAACTCCGCCTGAAAGGCATCGCAGCCATTTGCTTTCAACATGAAATCGACCACCTTAATGGTATCATGTTTTATGATCATATCAATCCGGAAGACCCCTATGCCATTCCGGAAAATTCAATTGCGGTGGAAAGGTAACGTAATAAGCAAAACCCCCGTCTGTTGGTTGACGGGGGCTTTATTTTTTATATCAGTTCAAGTTCCTTCAAACCAAAAAGTATGCCATCATCATCGACATCCTTCGTTACAAAGTCGGCCTCTTGCTTCACAAGCTGACCGGCATTCCCCATAGCCACGCCATATCCCGCTACTTTTAACATCTCTATATCGTTTAAGCCATCTCCAAAGGCGTAAACATCCTCAAGAGCAAACCCGACTTTTTCCATTAATATTTTAATGCCTTCAGCCTTTGAACCCCCGAATGGAAGTACATCCGTCGAATACTCATGCCATCTAATGAAGTGAAAATCATCATATTTCCCAACAAAGTTCCCTTCTTCATCTTCCGAACAGAATAATAAGGCTTGGTATATATCATGGTCCTCATAAAAATCCGCCACATGTTCAGGGTGGGGAAACTTAAGGCTGCTTAATGCTTCTTCAATTCTGCTATGATGTGGAACACTCGATTTCATTGTCTCCTCATTCATGAACACGATCGGTATTTCATTTTTTTCAGCATGTTCGTGAAGGCGTTTTATCTCAGGTATGCTCAAAGGGTTTTTATAAACGACTTTCCCTTCAAAAACAACGTATTGTCCATTGAAACTTACGAATGTATCGATGCCAAGCTCTTCCCTTAAAGGCTCGAACATGAACGGAGCCCTTCCTGTGGCAATCGCTACAAAAACCCCGCTATCCTGCAGTTGCTTAATGGCTTCTTTTGTTGAAGCAGGTAACTTTTTTTCATGATCAAGCAATGTTCCGTCAATATCAAAGAATACGATTTTCACTTGCGATTCACTTCCAATTCATTCATTTTTTCCTTTTTAATATGTACCCATTTAATAATTGTCATCAAGATAAGTCAAGTAACTCTACCGGACCCAACTCAAAGTTACGTTTTTTATTCAGGAATGGGCATATACTATTCTTAATAGAAACTAACTCAGGCTATACAGATTACACTTCTCCCATCCTTCTGCCTCTTAAATCCCAGTTGCTTGTTTGAAAGAGCCTTTTTTTTCAAAAATGGGCCATGTACCTGTAAAGACGTATTTACATTATTGAATAATCCTATACAATAATAACTAAGGGAGCGTGATCGCCATGTTAAAAAAGCTTCGTAAAAAGCTTGCTAAACAGTGGAATGATCTTTTAAGAAAAAAATCTATCGCATGATTTGCCACTCATTCCTGCCTTGGCCGTCATCCATATGCGATTTTTTTTCGGACAGCCCTTCAAAAACTTGCGGAGGGCTTCTTCCTTGTTGTAAAGTTCTTGTTAGGCATTCTTTCTATCTTGGCTTTTATATGGTCAGGTGAATACATATTTCAATCAAAATATGAGTCGCTGTGTTTTCATGAAACGCTGTACACAGTGGTACTGTATTAATTTGGAAAGAAATCGTTTACGAAAAAAAGATCCCATGATTTAAGTTTTACACATGGCAAAAACGGATAGGATATAAGATAGAGGAAGCTACAATTGGATTGATACCAGATTCGGCCATCTATTTTTTTATATACTTTTAGACATTGGTATATTTAATTCATCAAACCCCTTCCGTTTTTATGGCGGAGCTGGGTTTATTTTTACATGATGTTGAAAAACATGAAAAAATTGTTGTTTTTATATATAATGAAAAAAGCAATGCAAACAAGTGAGGAGAGATTAAAATGGTTTTTAAGGTATACTATCAAGTAACCATATCAGAGGTTCCCATCAGGGAGAATACTAAAACAATGTTTGTCGAAGGTGAATCCGTTCGTGACGTTCGTTTAAAATTAAAAAAAGAACCTTATAACGTAGAAATCGTACTACCCGTAACCGGAGCATATTTAGAATATGAAAAACAAAATGAAGATTACAAAGTATTGGAGCTATAATTTATGAAATTCGTAAAAAACGATCAAACAGCTGTATTCGCCCTGGGCGGTTTAGGCGAAATCGGTAAGAACACATATGCTGTTCAGTTTCAAGATGAAATCATCATCATTGATGCTGGAATTAAATTTCCTGAAGATGAACTCCTCGGTATTGACTATGTGATTCCAGATTACAGCTATTTAGAGAAAAATGTAGATAAAATCAAAGGTGTTTTCATTACCCATGGTCATGAAGACCACATTGGCGGGATTCCTTATTTACTTAGAAAAGTGAATGTCCCTGTATACGGCGGGAAGCTTGCACTTGGACTGCTTCGTAATAAATTGGAAGAACACGGCCTTTTACGTCAGACAACCATGATTGAAATCAGTGAAGATGAAGTGATCAAGTTCCGGAAAACGTCCGTCTCTTTCTTCCGTACAACTCACAGTATCCCTGACTCATATGGAATCGTCGTAAAAACCCCACCTGGACAAATTGTCCATACTGGTGATTTTAAATTCGACTTCACCCCAGTGGGTGAGCCTGCAAACCTGACCAAGATGGCTGAAATCGGTAAAGAAGGTGTATTGTGCTTACTCTCGGATAGCACAAATAGTGAAGTGCAGAACTTTACTATGTCCGAAAGCCGTGTCGGTGATACCATTCAAGACATTTTCCGCAAGGTTGACGGCCGGATTATTTTTGCAACGTTTGCATCGAACATCCATCGCCTTCAGCAAGTTGTGGAAGCAGCCGTGGCCAACGGCCGTAAAATAGCCGTTTTTGGCCGAAGCATGGATTCAGCCATATCAATCGGACAAGATCTTGGTTATATCGTAGCGCCTAAAGATACATTTATTGATGTACAGCAATTGAATCGTATGCCTGCGAATAAAGTAACCATCCTTTGTACAGGCAGCCAAGGTGAACCAATGGCAGCACTATCGCGCATAGCGAACGGCACTCACCGTCAAATTCAAATCATCCCTGGTGATACGGTAGTATTTTCTTCTTCACCCATCCCAGGTAACACAATCAGTGTTTCCAGAACGATCAATCAATTATATCGTGCAGGAGCAGACGTCATTTCAGGTCCTCTTAATGACATTCATACATCAGGACATGGCGGACAGCAGGAACAAAAGCTTATGCTCCGTTTGATAAAACCAAAATTCTTCATGCCAATCCATGGTGAATACCGTATGCAAAAACTGCATGCCCGCCATGCAGTCGATTGCGGCGTTCCGGAAGAAAATTGCTTTATCATGGATAATGGTGAAGTTCTTTCCTTAAGTGAGAACACAGCTCAAATCGCTGGTAAAATCCCTTCAGGTTCGGTTTATATCGATGGAAGCGGCATTGGGGATATCGGTAATATCGTTCTGCGTGATCGTCGGATTCTTTCCGAGGAAGGCCTTGTCGTTGTTGTTGTCAGCATCAATATGAAGGAATTCAAAATTGCATCCGGTCCTGACATCATCTCACGCGGATTTGTTTATATGAGAGAATCAGGAGACCTTATCAGCGATGCTCAATCCTTGATCACAAAGCATTTAAATAAGGTGATGGATCGCAAAACTACACAATGGTCTGAAATCAAAAATGAAATTACAGACACTCTATCTCCATTCCTATATGAAAAAACGAAACGCCGTCCGATGATCCTGCCGATCATCATGGAAGTGCAATAAATAAAAGAAGCCCAGCCATCATTTGGCTGGTCTTTTTTTGTTTAGGTTTGTAAATCCCCACCTTGAATTCCACTCCAGTCACTCACTTTCCACGGCTGTCCGGGAGGCTCCCCGTCGCTTTAGAAGCCTGTGGGGTCTCCCTTACACGTCTCCCGCAGGAGTCTCGAATACCCGCTCCAATCAATTTGTTTTAAAAGTTAGATAGAACTCCTTTTGTCTACAGTCTTTCTTGTTTTAAAAATGGAAAGCTTCCGAAAGTAAACTGATAAGAAGCATGTATTTGTTGATTCCACACTGTCGAAGTGCCGGAAACACGAGTTTATCAAGTACGCAAAAATAAAAAGGGAATTGAAAAATTGTCGATGCAGGCTATTCTCTATAACTCCTTCAGATCCAATTAAAAAATAAAAAGGTTTCGGAATGAGGCCATTCCGAAACCTTTTTGTTTTCCTTTGATAAAAGCACTGCTCGATTTTAGCAGGACGCTTACTTATTCCACAATTTTTTTTTCAAAGCGATTGATGTCCGAATCCGCGCCGATGACGATCAATATATCACCTTTATGAATTAAATCGCTCGCCTGTGGGGAAACATTTATTTCGTTCCCTCTTTTGATTGCGACTATATTCAGTCCATAGTGGGCACGGATATCAAGGTCAATTATCGAGTTTCCATTCATCTTTTGGCTTGCAACAATTTCGACGATGGAGTGTTCATCAGAAAGCTCCAAATAATCGAGAATATTATTTGAGACGATATTATGGGCAATCCTTCTCCCCATATCCCGTTCGGGGTGCACGACAAAGTCGGCCCCGATTTTACGAAGAACCTTCTCGTGATAATCATTTTGCGCTTTAACCGTAACATTTCCGACACCCAATTCCTTAAGCATGAGAGTCGTCAATATACTAGCTTGAATATTCTCGCCAATCGCTACAATGACGTGATCAAAATTTCGAATCCCTATGTTTCTCAGTACATTTTCATCTGTCGTATCCCCTACTACAGCATGTGAAGCTATTCTGGCAAATTCATTCACTCGATCTTCGTCGGCATCGATAGCCAGAACCCCTAATCCTTCTTCAGCTAATGTCTTGACTATGCTGCCGCCAAAACGGCCAAGTCCAATCACCGCAAATTCTTTTTTCACAATAAGCCCTCCAACGTCATTCGTTCTTTCTTTAGAGCATGTTCTTTACTGAAAATCATTTTTATGCTTCGCTTCCTTTAAACGTTATATAATCCGTTAAGTGATCGATCGCGAGTTCAATCGCTTTTTCATCCGGGCTTAACTTGGCGTGGTGCAATCCGTATTCCGATGAAACCCCCAGCCAGAACATGAATCCTGGAATCTCCTTTAACATATAACCAAAATCTTCACCAGTCATTGCTTCAGTACATTGATGCAAACGAACAGCAGTTGACTTCTCTGTGAATTCCATGAATTCCCGGGTCAACCGTTCTTCATTATATACCTGGTGATACATTGCGCCATAGTCGATTTCAGCCAAGCACTCATATCCCACTTGTATACCATCCACAAGCGCTTTTATCCTAGACTTGACCTTTACCATCGATTCGGGGTTAAGAGTGCGTATTGTGCCCTCTAACCGCGCTGTCTCCGCAATAATGTTTTGAACAGTGCCTCCAGTAATCTTCCCAACTGTAATGACAGCTGAATCAAGCGGATTGACATTCCTGGAAACGATTGTTTGAAGCTGCCCTACAAGCGAGCAGGCCGCAACGACCATGTCATTTGTTTCGTGCGGATAGGCTGCATGCCCTCCTTTCCCACTCAAATCGATGAATAATTCAGATGTATTGGCAAATAGAAGCCCTTCTTTAACGGCAATCGTCCCAACTGGATACTCCGGAGCAATATGTAAAGCAAGAATCATATCAGGCTTCCATTTTTTCATCGTTTCCGATTTAAGCATTGGTTCAGCTCCGCCAGGACCCTCTTCTGCAGGCTGGAAGATGAATAGCAAGTCATCATCTATCGGATTTTCCGTGAAATATGTCAATAATCCCAAACCTATGCTCATATGAAAATCATGACCGCAGGCATGCATATATTCCTCGTGGTTGGATGCAAACGGCAATCCGGTTTCCTCTTTTATCGGCAAACCGTCTATATCAGCCCTGTAGCCAATGGTTTTTCGCGGGTTCATTCCCTTCACTTTCACGAATATCCCAGTTCGCCATGTTTCTATTTCCATTCGCTCCTGGGCCAGATTCGTTATGTAATTCAGTAGGTATTGCTGCGTCTTGAATTCTTTGAACCCTATCTCCGGTATTTGATGCAGATCACGCCGAATCTTGGCAAAAAGGTTTATTTTCACATTATTCCCTCCCTATACAGAAAGCGTGGATATAGTTATCCACGCTTCAGGCAATATTCACTAAAGAAATTAAAGTTGACGAAGTTCTTGCATGATTTCTGTTTTTGATTTTGTTTTTTCGTCAATTTGTTTAATGACCCTCGCCGGGATACCAGCAGCCACGGAGTATGGAGGAACGTCTTTCGTTACGACGGCACCAGCAGCGACAACGGAACCTTCTCCGATTTTGACACCTTCCAGTACGACCGCATTGGCTCCGATCAATACATCATCTTCCAAAATGACCGGCTGTGCGGAAGGTGGCTCGATGACACCTGCTAAAACGGCACCAGCACCTACGTGACAGTTTTTGCCCACTGTTGCACGTCCGCCCAGTATTGCGTTCATGTCGATCATTGTACCTTCACCGATGACAGATCCAATATTGATTGATGCACCCATCATGATGACTGCGTTATCTCCAATGGAAACTTGGTCACGGATTATTGCGCCTGGCTCGATACGGGCTTTGATGCCTTTTAGGTCCAATAAAGGAATGGCAGAGTTACGACGATCATTTTCAACTACATAATCCTCGATTTTTGTTCCTGCTGTCTTGATCGCTTCTTCGATTTCAGACCACTCACCGAATACAACCCCTGTATTTCCTGTTATGAAAGTTTTAGAAGCTGGACCAAAATCCAGGCCTTCTAAATCGCCTTTGACATATACCTTTACAGGTGTAGATTTTTTACTATTCGAGATAAAAGAAATAATTTCGTTTGCATCCATTTTATTCATTCCGGGTAAACCTCCTAAATATGTATCATTACTCGTTTTAAATTTACCAGACAACAGCCGGCAAGACAAGTTGAATGTCACTCATATATATTAATCTGCCCTATTGACATTTTCGTCGGCGGACCTATAACATTCCTTGGTCGCGGATATGCTCTTTCACCACTTCCGTGAAAGCTTGGACTTGCTTTAACTGGAAGGCAGATTCATAGCCGCAAAGCCATGTATCACGTTCGATTGAGTGGTTATGCCCATCCAGTAGAGGGATTTTAAATACATTCGTATCTTTATCATGTAAAGTGATGGCTGGCAGGATCGCATATCCAATACCATTAAACACCATTTGTTTGCATGTTTCGATTTGATCAACGACAATGGTGTTTTTTGGTGTCGTTTGAAATTGCCGATGCCACCAATCTTGGATTTCCTGATAATAATTCGAATCGCTTTTAAACTGAATGAATGGACGGTCCGTTTCGAACACTTGATTCAATTCCTTCATTTCAGTATCCACCAAATACAGCATATCCGTGAATAAATGCTGTTTTACGCCTTTCCAATCCGGTGCTCCCCTTATGATGCCAATATGCACTTGCCCTTCATACAAAGACTTTAAAATCTCACTGCTCCAGCCAGTGATCAAGGAAATTTTTGCATACGGATATTTTCGGACGAACTTTTTCAATACTTGCGGCAGCCAATTTTGACCGACAATCGAGGCACAGGCTATTTTCAAAGTGCCATATACTTCATGGTCCATGGCTTGAATACTTTCCCTAACCTTCTCTTCTTTTTCTATAACCTCATTGGCCAAACGAATTACCGCTTCACCTGCAGGCGTCAGTGACAGCCCCTTTTGTGAACGCAGAAACAGTTTCGAGCCCCAATCCTTTTCTATTGATTGTAAACGCTGGGATAAAGCCGGCTGGGAAACGAACAACCGCTCAGCTGCTTTTCTCATATTCATTTCCTGAGCAAGCACTGATAATAAATGAAATTCTGAAAATGACATACACACCAACCTCTTGATAATTAATTCTTATCATGATGATTTAATTTATATAAATTTTATTATCAACAAAGTCCGCTTATAACACAAGTGAAAAGAAACGGAGTGAATATCCTTTGACGATCATTTTATTGCTTGCCATCAGTTTTGCAGCATCCTTTGTCGGGACATTGGCCGGGAGCGGCGGTCTCATCGGCATGCCGTCCCTTCTTTTGATAGGTTTACCCATTCACCAGGTTATTGGATCGGTCAAATTTCCCAATATGTTTTCTTCTTTATCTAGCTTTTATATTTTACTCAAGAAAAAGCAGCTAAAATTGAAGGATGCCCTCCAGTTAATCCCATTTGCCCTTTTTGGTGGCTTATGCGGCGGTCTGCTTGCTAATTCATTCTCCGAGAAGGCAATGAATTTGTTAGCCATCTGCCTTTTGACTGTCGCTTTGATCATGAATTTCATCAAAAAACCGAAACCTTCCGATGAATCGGATTGGCATCTCCCAAAAAAAGTTTATCCATCCCTATTCGGAATCAGTGTCTATGACGGAATGTTCGGACCGGGACATGCGACCATGCTCATGTATACCTTTTTAAGAAATGGCGCCACCTACCTTCAATCCCTGGCCTTTACTAGATTCCAAACTTTCATTAGCTGTACAGCTGCATTCATTACCTATTTCATGGCCGGTAACATTGCATGGGGGATTGCCATTTATTACACGATTGGTTCCCTGATCGGATCACAGCTGGCCTTGCGTGTGGCTCAAAAAATCTCCACTGGACAGTTGAAATTCATTTTACATTCGGTCACGATCGCATTATTGATTCAATTGGTCATCAGAGTTGCGTTTCCTTAAAACATAGGCAAACTCCATTAACGAGTCTGCCTTTTTACTATGCCTTCTTATTCTTTCTTAGTCTCGTTAGAAACAGGAAGCTGATTACAGAGAAGACTAGAACAATGAGATAAATCGTCTGTAAAGACAATGTAAGTCCTTCCTGTAAAACATTTACGACATTTTCAGGAAGCGACGTGCGTTCTTCACTGTTCAACAATTTATTTGCCGTATCTATCGTCACTCCCGATCCGGCCGGCGCATGCTCGTTCAGATAAGCGTGAAGCCTCATATTCATGATTCCTCCAAGTAATGCAGCACCTACAGTATTTCCTAAATTACGCATGAACATATTGGAAGCTGTCGCAATACCCCTTCGTTCCCAGCTGACGGTTTTTTGAATGACGACAATGAATGAGGTAGAAGTCAAGCCCATGCCTACACCGACAAAGAAGGATCCCATGGCGGCAACAATGGGCCCAGCTTCCGGCTTCATCCATACTAGGATCAGACTCCCAAGGATCAATGAGCACCCTCCAAGAAGGGAGGTTGATTTAAATCCTATTTTCAACAATAACTTGCCTGACACCATAGATGCGATCGGCCAGCCAATTGACATGGCTGTCAATGTAAAACCAGCTACCGTAGGCGAGCGCTCCATCACGCCCTGAACGAATGTGGGGAGGAAACTTGATAATCCAATCATCATCACCCCTGTCGTCAAGGATACTAGGTTCGCAATCAGAATGGAACGCTCCTGCCAGATTTCAAATGGCATCATCGGTTCGGCTGCTTTCTTTTCCTGAAGAATGAATAGGATAAAGGTGATGATGGCCACTAATGCCAAGGATATGACCGGAGCTGAAGTCCATGACCATTTCACTCCTCCTTCTACGAGCAGCACCATAAGAGTGGATATGGACAATGTCAATAGCGTTGCACCTAGGTAATCGATATCACGTTTTTTCTTTTCGATATTTTCATGAAGGAATAACCAAATTCCAATAAAAGATAGTACGCCCAAAGGAATATTGACCCAAAAGACAAGTTTCCAAGTCAGGGATTCAACGAGCAAGCCGCCCAATGCTGGTCCCATGACCGCTGAAATGCCCCAAACGCTCGATAGATACCCTTGAACGCGTGCCCTCTCTTCATTTTTATAGATATCACCAATAATTGTCGAGGCTACAGGTGCTACAGCTCCCGCCCCAAAACCTTGTACAAAGCGATAAATGATGAGTTCCGTCATCGAATTGGCAAAGCCGCAAAGAAGGGAGCCGATTAAAAAGACAACGATTCCAAATAATAAGACGGGTTTTCTCCCGAGTATGTCCGATAGCTTTCCGTAGATCAAAACTGTTACGGCGTTCATTAACAAATAGCCTGAAAACACCCAGCTGTATAGTGAAAAACCACCTAAATCACTTACAATGGCCGGCATTGCCGTCGAAACGATCGTTCCTTCAATAGCATTCATAAACATCGCCAACATGATGGCAGCCAATATTAAGGGACGTTTCAATTTTTTATTCTGCACGTTTGCACTATCCATTGCATGGCCCAATGTTTGCATCCTCTCCTAATAGATCCTACCTGTTAATAGACTTCACCACTAACTGGATCAAATATGTAAAAAAACAAGAAAACTCGCCAACTGGCGAGTCTTGGGGTTAACCGTCATTTTATGCCTTGCTTATTTATCAGGTGTATTTTGTTTAAATACTTTTTTCAAGATTGCCCTTCTTGTTAAGATGCCTTCAAATACATGTTCGTCATTCTCCACACAGACAAACGGATGATCAATCAACAATTCCACACCCTTGGTCAATGTATCTTCAATATGCAGGCGAGGTATTTCTATATTCATTATTTCGGAAACTTTTTTATGCTCAAGATTATCAAATTCAATTCGTTCCAGTCCCAAGATTGAATCGAGAATGACTGGTGTGCTAATTAAACCATGCAGTTTATACATCGGATCTAACACAGGAATGGCCGTATAACCACTCTTTGTTAATACCAATAGTGCATGTTCTAAGTTATTGGTTACCTGCACGTGGGCCACGCGTTCAGAAGAAATCATTAAGTCTTTAACGCTGGATTCCAATAAATCCCCATCATGAGTACCGATCATGTTAAAACCCCTTACCATATGTTTTTATATACAGCTCTTTCTATAGTTTAACATATGTAAGCAGAAAAGGCTCATTCCTAGACCAATAAAATCCCAATTGGCGGGATTCGTGAGAGACCCTTAGCCCTTACTAGTTTTGATGTTAACCTGTTTAAAACCGCATTCCGGGCATTGATAAATCACATTTTGGTTGGATTGTGCCGTTAATACATTTTCCATTTCCCTTTCCTCACCGCATTCCGGACATATTACCATCGGATTTTTCATTTACATCCCTCCAACTAATAAGATGTCGTAAAAATCACTACTTCATTCAGTAAAAATTGACCGGTTTTTCACAATAAAAAAGCCGCTTCCAATGGAAGGCGGCTTTTTGTGTTTTTTTAAGATTGAAGAAGATCAAAGATTTCAATGGTAATCATATCAATATTATCAAATTGATATTTTGATGATTTCCCTTTATCACTGTATACTTCAAGCTCGAACATTTCTGTTTTGCTGAAATATGTAACCTGGCACTTTTTCACACCATCTATTTCAAAAAAACGTTGAGCAGATTCAGATTCCTTCGCTTGCTCTTGAAGACTTTTCAATCTGGTAAGGATGCCCTGTAATTGAGACATACTCCCTCTCCTTTCTGAATAAAACCTTTTCGATAGGTTTCACTATACCATACTTTTCTATCCAGTAGCCACGCGGAAATAAATTCAGAATAATTTAAAACTTCATTCTTTACATGGCACTATTAACAGAATAAAATAAGGAATGGATTTTGTACATGAAAAATTTTCTGGGGGTAGATTCTGTTGCAAAACATTAGTGAGCTTGGTTTTCGAATTTCATTGATTGATGGTTTTGATTTGGATAGAAGAAATCGTACAGGAACATATGTAATTGCCGATGAAGACATCACCTTAGTCGAAACTTCCGCCAGCCCTTCCATCCCCCACTTAATGAAGGGGCTCGAACATTTGGGAATCGCCCTCGAAGATATTACATATATCATTCTTACCCATATTCATTTGGACCATGCAGGTGGAGCTGGACTTTTTTTACAGCATTGTCCGAATGCCAAAGTGATCGTCCACCCAAAAGGCGCAAGGCATCTAGAAGATCCAACACGTTTGATCGCTGGGGCTAAAGCAGTCTATGGTGAAGAATTCAACAAGCTTTTCGATCCGATATTACCTATACCTTTTGAAAAAATGCTGATTAAACAAGATAGGGAATCCCTAAAAACAAGTGATACTTCCACGTTGACCTTTTATGATACGCCAGGACACGCGAACCATCATTTAAGCATATACGATTCGGTTTCAAAAGGGATGTTTTCAGGTGACACCGTAGGCATCTATTATCGTGAACTCGATGAAGAAGGTTTGGAATTTTACTTACCGTCCACATCGCCAAACCAATTTAATCCCGACGCGATGCTTGCTGCAGCGGAATTGTATGAAAGCGTTGGCGTCGAACGTATATATTTTGGCCATTACGGCGTATCGGAAAATCCTAAGGAAGTATATAAACAACTTCATTACTGGCTGCCTAAATTTGTGGAGACTGCCAAATCGGCATATAGGGAATATGCTAGCTTCGAGGATCAAGTGGCAGCAACCAGTAAAAATATTTTCACGGAAGTCGCTGTTCATTTAGGCGAAAAAGGAATCACTGCTGATCATCCAGTTTTTGATATCATTGCCATGGACTTGAACGTTTGTTCCATGGGATTGATAGACTATCTTGTAAAACAGGAGAAAAATCGGTAAAACGATCCTTGAGGTTTATCCCTATTCAAATGTCTTGGCATTCTCTATAATGAAAAAGTGAACCCTACTAAAGCATATATGGAGGAATGAAATGAAAGACGTTACACTCTATACCCAACCTGATTGCCCTCCCTGCAAAATCATGAAAATGTTCTTTGATGATAATAATATAGTATACAAAGAAAAAGATATTAAAGCAGATGGGCATGCACGTAAAGAACTAACCAATAAATACGGGGCTTATTCCACACCAACGGTCGTCATCGACGGGAAAGCCATTATTGGTTTTGAATTGGACGAAATAAAAAAAGAATTGAATATATAACAAAAAGTCTAGAGAAGGCTGTGGCCTTCTCTAGACTTTTTCATTTCAGCTTCCTTTAAAATCCCCAATTCTATTTTCTGTTTTCATACTTTACATCCGTTACCTTCCAAGCGCCATTTTCCTTTTTCAAAGTAACTGCTTCAACATGTTTTTCCATCGATACAGGTCCGTCCCCATTGTCCTGGAATTCTTCCTGAACATAAATGACATCACCGTTTTTCCCATATACAATTTCCGTATTCTTATCGTAACTGAAGAAAGGGATATAATACGGAGCGAAATCTGAACCAAATGCGGTATAACCGCCTTCGACTTTCACTACATTCGCTTGGACGAACTTCTCGATGAGATCACCTGTGAAATGTTTATCCAACTTTCCTTCAATCGCTTCCTTAGATCGTACTTCTTCGCTGATCGAACGTTGATTCTCCATGGCATCATGTACTAAAGATAGTACTTCCTCTCTATGTAAGCCCTCCGCTGAAGCAGTGAACCCCCCATTTAAAAATAAAAGGACGCTGGCAAGACATGCAACTAAATATTTACTCATTACAATCATCTCCTCGTTATAGAATTTCTCCTAATGATTCGGATTTTTGCCTCTGTCTTTCAATACCCGTCCAGGTCAAAGCCAAACTACAAAATCACATTCTCCGTTAGAACTTGAAACCATCGCCCATTTTTCACAATAAAAAAGAAGATTTCATGATATTGAAATCTTCTTCTTACTACTATCGAAAAGCATAGTAAAAAATAAAACCGGCAACCAAAATCGTCCCAATAAAAAGAGAAACGAATATCGGGTTCTTTAAATAAGGATGTTCCTTAACTGAATCATCGATAGTCGAATCATATCTGGCTTTCACTTTCTGTGCCCTTGCTACAGAATAAGTATAAAAGAGCAGATATAACGCCATGACTGTAACGATTATGATTAGAATCCAGATGTACGTGCTCAAAATATGTCTCCTCCAAGCGCATCATTTCTGCTTATCGTTACACATTTAAAGCGATTATATTCATGAATCGTTTTTTTATAATAGTGCTTCATTTTCATATAAATAACTATAAGAAAGATCACAGAAAATATATTCCTTATTATTCAGTGGATAGGAAAAGGTCCGAATGGTCTCCCCCGTTTCAATATCACTGTATAAATCGGATAGCCTTCCTTTTTTCTCGTTACGCATCTTTACAATATTTTCGAGGAAATAAGGTCTCCAGCTCCAATTTTTATTCATATAACTCGGTTGGACTATCCATTGCCCGTCCTTATGGAGGATATTGGGGGATTTTTGATACCCCTCTTCATCACATATATATAGACGAAAACATATTGAATCCAATTTTTTCGCCAAAACTCCGAGAAACTCTTCATGGGAGCCGGCCCGCTTATGCTGTTTTAAGAAGTTTTGCATATTCTCGTTGAATTGCAAAGTCTTTTGATAAACGGCTTCAAGCTTCTTGGTCTCTAAAGAAATGAAGGACTGGCATTCTTGATGGAATTTTTCACGAAGTAAATCTTTATTGATGAATTCGCCTTCCGGTTTCGCCAAGAAATACCCTTGATAATATCGTCCCCCATTCTTCCATGCAAAGCGAAGCTGGTATTCGGACTCAATGTTCTCGAATAGTAAGTTGGCGCCGATTTTACGTGCTAGCATGCTTAAAGAAAACAGGATGACCTGATAGGCATCTCCACCTGAAATGCGAAGCTGGTCCAAGTTAACTTTTAAAATATTCGGAGAAATCTGTGCGATTCGGTCCAGTTGCGTATCTTGTCCTAAATGATCTAAAGCTATCTTAATCCCATATGTTTTAAAGTAAGCAAGCACATGCTGCAGAGGATCTAAGTTTTCCGGACTGATCGTGTCTGATAATTCCAACACGATCCGGTGCATTTCCTCCGGTTGAAAATGACGATGTAAAATCTCCATGAATTCTTCGCCATGATCCAGCATAAGCAAATTAGGATCTCTGTTGATAAAGATAAGAAAATCTTCACCATAGTCTTTTATTCTCTCCAAGGCAATTTCAAGTACGTAATTATCCACTTCCACCCTATACTCTTCCGGCACTGCAGAATCGTGAAAAAATGGGCCAAGGCTTTTATATTCAGATTGTTCCTCATAGCGCCCTAGAATTTCATACCCGATTACCTGATGTTGATCTGCACTGAAAATCGGTTGAAAGAATGGTGTCACCCTGTCTAAATTCTTTAATATCTTTTCTGTATCCATGATGCATCTTCCCCCTAATTACGAAAACACCAATATGCCAAAATTATACCATTAGTTTCTTGCATTGATAATAAATAATTTTAATTCCTACTGCATAACTCTTTTTTCAGTGCATTAAAATTCCCCATTCATCCTATCCAATTTAAAAGAAGCACACTGAAAAGACATTGCCCATTAGTGGACAATGCCTTATGACTTATCAGAAAGGGAAGAACCATGGTATCGTAATCACCATGATAACGCCAATGAAGATCTGTATGGATATCCCGATCATGATAAAATCTTTATGCTTGTAATCACCTGCCGTCATGACAAGCGCGTTGGTAGTGGCAACCCTTGGAGTGGATAACGCCAAACTGCCAGCAACGGCAAGGCATAGAAACACAGGAAGTGGATCGATTCCTTGATTAACCGCAGATGTCAGGGCGATGGGCGTCATGATAACCGTCGCGGCTCCATACGGGATGAATTGGCTCAGGATCAGTGTCAGGAGGTAAAAGACCGCTAAAATGCCGTGTGCTCCGATATTACTGAATAAAACGGCCAGCCAATCACTTATCATTCTCACTCCACCCGTATTATCCAATGCAGCCGTTATTCCGAACATGGCAGCTATCAATAGCACAGGTTCCCAGTTAATCTTTTGGTAAGCTTCCTCCATCGAACGGACACAGCCAGTAACCACCATCAACAATGCGGCCGTCAATACCGACAGAACAGCAGGGACGGACTCCATCGATAAAAGAATGACCATCAAAGCAGTGATTCCCAAGGCAATCCAAGCTTTGCCCTTGGAATTCACCGGAGAGCCATCTTCCGATGTACTCCCAATAACGATGACATCCTGCAAATCCGAGGAAATCCTTTCAATGTTCTCCCATTCTCCATGTATCAGGATTGCATCCCCCGGTTTCAGGCGTTCCGTACCGACATCCGCTTGAATATATTCGCCATTCCGATTGATTGCCAGTACATTACATTGGTATTTCTCACGAAAATGGACATCTATCAAAGTTTGATTTTCATAATCCGAGTTCGGGACGATCAATATTTCCGTCAATCCAAATCTACTGCTAAGAAAATGTTTCTTTATTTGCTCGGTATTGAAATGTTTAAATTCCAGCTCATAGTTAAGTGCCAATCTCTCAACTGCTTCTTCTTCTCCAAACACCAAAATGATATCTTCAGGGTGAAGAACCTCATCCGCCCTGGCTGAAATCGTCTGCTGCCTTTGCAACAGCGGCAATTGCTTATCCTTCGGCTTCCGCTGGATTTCAATTAAAGTCAATTCATACTGAATAGGAAGCTGGAGGTCCGACAGCCTTTCCCCAACAATATCGGAAGTAGCGGGTATATGCAGATAATGCAATCGGTCATATACTTTGTACATGCCGGCAAGCTCCCCTGCCGACAGTCCCTTTACACTATTGTTCGCTGCAATGGTCTTCTCGGGAAGCAACAGGCGTCCGAGTGTCAACATGAAGAATAACCCTGCTGCAAAGGCGACTAAGCCCACAGGTGTAAAGTCAAAAAATGATAAATTCCCTATTCCATTTTGCCGTAATACATCAGCGACGATCATATTGGAGGGAGTACCTGTAAGTGTTAATAGCCCTCCAATACTGCTTGCATAGGCAAGGGGTAATAAATACCTTGTCGGACTTGTTTTTTGTTGTAAGGCCATGCTCATGACGAGCGGTAGCAGTATGGAAACAATTCCAGTTCCGCTTAAAAAAGCACTTAATATTCCTGCTGTCAGCATGACGATAAGCAGCGATTTCCATTCACTGCCCCCACATAAACCCAACAACTTATTTCCTGCCTTTTCCACGATTCCTGTATTTAACAGGCCGGCACCGACTATAAATAGCCCAGCCAGCATGATGACCACTTGATTCGCAAAACCGGCCACTAGTTCATCCAATGTAAGAATCCCCAGTAACCCCAGAATGGATAGTGCACTAAGTGCAATTAAATCTGCTCGAAATTTTCCTTGTATAAAAAGCGCAATCGCGCATAGAAGTATAATCAGTGTAATAAACATTGGTTCGGTCATCATGTTACCTCCGTATAGATGTTCAATTTCAAACCGGATACGGTTTCATCAAACCCCAGTTTACATGTTTTTCATAGGCTTATAGAAGATATTTTCTTCAATTTATGTATATTGTTTGTTAGTATGAGGAAGTAACATTTTTATATTAGATAGGTTGATTAATTTGAATAAACCCATTTCCAGAAGAACATTCTTAAAGAAAAGTCTTGGTACTTTGGCTACCTTAACCGGTTTAGGTATTGGCGGAAACTATTATGCCCATAATTTGGAGCCGAAATGGTTGGAAACCAAGCATAAAATCATCAGCCATCCGCTTATCCCAAAAGGTTTTCATGGCATGAAAATGGTCCAATTCAGCGATACGCATTTAGGCTTCCAATTTCAGCTTAAAGATTTACAAGCCATTGTCAATAAGGTAAACGAACTGGACCCTGATGTTATTTTATTTACTGGAGATTTAATGGACCAGCCTAATAAATACAAGGCTCACCAGAAAATCCCTCTCGTTTTGAATCAGCTCAAAGCGCCGCTTGGAAAATTCAGCATCTATGGTAACCATGATCATGGGGGATATGGCTCAGAAATTTACAGCGATATCATGGAAAAATCCCATTTTACCATGTTGCAAAATACCTCAGCTAAGATAACCTTATTATCGGCTGAAGAAATAATCATTGCCGGTGTTGATGATGCCATGCTAGGAAAGCCGGATTTTGAAAAAGCCCTTTTCGGCATCCCGAAAGAAGTGTTCACCATCATGCTTTCACATGCCCCTGACCTTGCCGACATATCAAGGACTTACGACATCCAGTATCAAATAAGCGGGCACAGTCATGGAGGTCAAGTGCAAATTCCCTTCGCTGGTGCCCTAGTAACCCCCCCATACGCTGAAAAGTACCGGGAAGGCACGTATGAAATCGATTCATTAACCTTACATGTTAATAGAGGCCTTGGCACTACCCGTCTCCCCTATCGTTTTCTTTCACGTCCGGAGTTAACTGTTTACGAATTCCAAGCCGAAAAATGATAGAAAAAGAACACAAGGGAAACGGCCAGACTTATTAACAAAACCTGTGCGGATAAAACAACTTGTTGCCATGAATCATTTGTAATCGACTCCTATGAATTATAGCATTAGATGTATATCTGAGAAAACCAGGTTTTTTTTACCAGTACCCGTGGTAATTGCCATAAAGGTTATACCATAATTAAATAGCCACATAGGAAAGTGCCGATACAACCTAAAACAGACACCGTTATATAGATAAGGCAATCTATATAACGGTGTTTTCTAATAAGTTCAAGCGTTTCCATACTGAATGTTGAAAAGGTCGTAAAAGCGCCCAGGAAACCTATCGTCAGAAAAACCTGCAAAGATAAAGCCCAGCTTTCTTTCTGTGGCAACACCATTCCCAGCCCAAAGGATCCTATAAGATTAATCAGTAAAATGCTAACGGGTATCGAGACGGCTGGCAATAGCCTATTAAAAATAATCTGCAAGACATATCTAGAGGCCGCCCCAAAAAAGCCTCCTATAAAAACTGAAAGAACCTCAATCAAAGAGTCTCACCTCTCCGTTTTTTAAACAGGCCCAGTCCAAGGAAACCAGCGACCAAACCAAATAAAAGCGTGGCTCCAAGATACATTCCCGCCAATGGCAGAGAAGTCTGCAGGAGATTCACCACTTCCTGAGAAAATGTGGACATCGTGGTAAAACCGCCGCAAAACCCGCTGCCCAGCGCCAAAAAAACAAATGATTTCTTTTTCGAGGCGAAATACCCATTTATCATTCCAAGTAAAAAGCTGCCTACTATATTTATTAAGAGGGTTCCAAGCGGGAAGAAGGAATGGCCGGCAGTCAAGATTACGCAATAACGCAATATCGCTCCAGCCGCTCCTCCAAAACCGACTGCAAAAATGCTTTTAAACCGATCCATCAAGGTCACCCCAAATTTTTATCATAAGTAGATTCATTATAACAGATTAAGATGAAACAGGCTCTTTTCTTAAAAAAATCCATACTATATAAAGAATTTGAGAAAAGGAGGCTAATTATGCAAACACAGTATTTACCTTACTATCACTATCCACAGACCATAATGCTGCAGAACGATTACAGAAATGCATATGGGAATGAATATGGACCTGAATATTGGAATGACGAGCGCTTCTTTCCTTTCTTTCCTCTATTGGCTCCTGTAGCTTTTGTTGCAGGATTGGCAATTGGACCGTTGCTATTCAATAACCGTCCACCTGTCTATCCTCCATATCCTCCTCCATACCCGCCCGCCTACCCTCCTTACCCTGCTTATCCAGCGTACCCTCCCTATCAAGGCTTTCAGGGTTACCAGCAACAACAATTCGGCGCACAGGCTGGGGTATCTGAAAATATCAATATCTACACTCAATAAGAGTTGGACAGAAGGCGACATAAACGCCTTCTTTTTCTTGGACCAAAAGGAGTCCGATTGAATTTTACTTCCCTATATATTTTGAAGTGGTATAATATGAAAATGAATAGATGGTAAAGTGTTGGGAAATGATGGTCATACCCTAGAGGTGTACATGCTTAATTTTTTCACTATTTTCTGCCTGGTTGCACACACGTCTCTATTTCAACCAATATATAAAACAGGTTTTTCCTGAAGGAAGTCTGTATGTAACGTCCTTCTAACCTTATTAAGAAAAGGAGTTTCCACTAATGAACCAAACGAAAGGACATTCTGAAAGGGATGAGTTTTCGATAAACTCCCTTGCCCAAGCCGTGTTTATTGTCAATAAACATGCAAAGACTGCATTGGAGCCAAAGAATTTATATAATTTAAAACGGCTCGCATTAAGCAAGCTTATGCAAGAAGGAAAAGCGAAGAAGATTGGACTTCATTTCTCTGATAACCCTCGCTTTGCAGCACAGCAATCCGACGTCATTGTCGAATGCGGATCATATGTTTTTCATTTACCTCCCACTAAGGAAGATTTGAAAAAACTACCCCACCTCGGCAGCCGGGCAGCCTCCATACGGAACCCTAAAGCCGCGTTGTCATTATCCAAGGCCAAACAGATCCTGCAATCTTACGTTGGACAAGCAGGTGAAAAACAACCGAACACAACCAATACCGAGAAAAGGGCTCACGGGCGCAGGTCGGTCAAGCAACCTTTTAACAATCCATTCCCATCTACCTTTTTAGGAAAAGGTTCCAAGTATTGATCATTGATAAACCAAACGGGCCGTGAGGTAACGCCTCATCGGCCCGTTTTCACATGCATAATACCAATCTGTCTATCAACTTTATAAGCTCTGCAATTTCAGGCTTGCTGATTTGCGCGTCAGCCCCTACGACCTGACCTTTATGACGCAGGCTGTCAGTAATCAATGAAGAGAAAATAATCACCGGCAGCCCAGCGAGTTCCCCGTTTTCCTTTATTCTTCTAGTCAAATGATGTCCATCCATCTGAGGCATCTCAATATCGGTAATCACCAGTTGCACTTCATCTTCAACCACTTTTCCTGATTCAATCAAATTCTCAAGATAATTAAATGCATCAAGTCCATTCTCATAAAACTCCAAGTACTTGAATCCTGCTTCTGACAATGTATCGAACAGCAGCTTTCTCAGTAATGGTGAATCTTCAGCAATCAGGATTCTCTTGTCAGAATTTTGCCGGATACCAAGCTTTTTTACCTGTTGGATGTTTATTCCTGATTCTGGATTGATTTCGACCACTATTTTTTCAAAATCGAGTAACAGTAACAGTTCACTATTTAATTTTATTACTCCGATAATCTGACTTTCAAGGCCCTGATACATATCCGAAGGCTTTTCGATTTGGGACCAGGAAATACGGTGGATCTGTGTTACGGTATGGACATGGAAAACCACTTTTTGCTGATTGAATTCAGCCACTATGAATTTATCCTGCTCAGGAGTTTCAGATGGCGGAAACCCTAAAGCATCCGCGACATTCACAACTGGCAGGACTTCTCCGCGAAGCTCGATGATTCCCTCCACATTTGGATGGGAATGAGGGACAAGCGTGATGGAGACAGGATTGATGATTTCCTTCACCTTAATTACGTTAATGCCGAATTTATTCTTTCCGAGACCGAATTCCACTATCTCAAGCTCATTCGTTCCACTTTCCAGTAATATTCCTTTATTTGCTTCCATTGTTTCATCTCGCCCTTCTGCTTTTTCATTTCAAAATTTCATAAATCATTAAACCGCTATGAAAAATATCATGGTTTCATCAATGAACTCATACCTAATAATTCGGTTAAATATTTCTTTTGTTTAGAGCATGGATAAAAAAAATCCAGAAGTGATCATTTATTAAAGCCCAAACAAAAAAGGGACCCATCTGAGTCCCCCTTATTCCAAGCTCATTTTTAACCACTGTCATTCCGCCACCATATCGTTCGTATGCCTATCCCTTCGATATAAACCTCTGCCGCGCAAACAAAATACTGCATACTCACCAATTTCTCAACTGAGTCTTATCTCTTTCGCGACCTTTTCTTAGGATTGAGCCAACCTTTTTTTACAAAGAATAAAAACATCATCAAGGCGATACCGCCCATCGTTCCAAGAATGAGGAAATAGCCATAATGCCAATTTAATTCCGGCATATATTCAAAATTCATCCCATATACGCCCACTATGAAGGTCAGCGGCATGAAAATGGTAGTGATGACAGTCAATGTCATCATCGTTGAATTCATATTATTAGAGTTCACAGATAAATAGCTATCACGGATATCGGACGAAAAATCTCGATACGATTCAAGCATTTCAGTCAATTTAAGAAGATGATCGTACACATCATTAAAATAAAGATGCTGATCTTTCAAGTAATTCAGACGCTCCGATGAAATCATTCTGTACAATAAATCACGCATCGGCAATATGGTCCGACGGAGCCTGGACATATCTGTACGTAAATCGAAAAGCTGATCCATCAATTCGTTAATCGCGTCATTTTCAGTATTTTCCTCTATGCTGCCCAATTCGCTTTCAATTTTATAAACAGGCGGGAAGAATTCATCGACGATCCTGTCAATTATCCTATGCAATAAGAAAAATGGACTTTGCTTCAACATTTTATTACCGGCAATTTCTTCCCATACCTTTTCCAGTTCAAGTAAATCTTCCTTATGAAAACTGACTATCCATTTTTCACCAACAAACATATCCAATTCCACTGCTTTAAATACCTTCTCCCTTAAAGCATGAATCACAAGAAATTGGTAGCCTTCATAAAAATCCATTTTGGGACGTTGATTAAAATCATCCAGGCAATCTTCAATTGCCAGCGGATGAAATTGAAAATGATTGGTTAAAAGTTCGATTTCCTTGTTTGTGGGATTGGAAAAATCCACCCAGTACCACTCGATTTCCGGATTATCCATTTCCGTTAGCGGTAAACCAAAACTGACTTCATGATTTGAAGTAATTGCGCAAGTCCTTATCATATGTATCAACCCTCAAAATTTTCTTATCATACATTATACCTTTAATTCATTAATCACAAAAAGTTTTCTCCCCCTCCAAACTAAATGATAAAATAGAATGAATGAGTCAAACAGGACATCATTCATGTAGTTAGAAAAGGGAGGATATTCATAGATGGAACATTTAATAAACCCTCTAGTAAAAGACGTTCAAATTTCAGGAATCCGTAAATTCTACAATATGGTCGCTGATATCGAAGGCACCATTTCCTTAACGATAGGGCAGCCTGATTTTCCAACTCCGATGCATATTAAAGAAGCGGCAAAACAAGCTATCGATAATGACTATACCGTTTATACTCACAATGCGGGCTATCTGGAATTAAGGGAAGCCGCTTCAAATTATGTAAAAGATAAATACAAGCTTAACTATGATCCGGCGACTGAAGTGATCGTGACCTCTGGTGCCAGCGAAGGCATAGACATTACATTTCGGACGATCCTCATCCCAGGGAACGAAGTAATATTACCGGGTCCGGTATATCCGGGATACGAACCCATCATTAAGATGTGCGGCGCAACACCGGTTTATGCCGATACAACAAAAAATGGATTTCGTTTGACGGCAGATATACTTGAAAAGTACATAACTGAACACACTCGGTGCATCGTTCTGCCCTATCCATCGAATCCGACCGGGGTTACATTAACTGCCGAAGAATTATTGGACATTGCCGAACTTGTCAGGGGCAAGGACATCTTCATATTGGCTGATGAGATATACAGTGAGCTGGTATTCGATCAGGAGCATGTTTCGATTGCCACTTTCTTAAAAGAACAAACCATCGTCCTGAACGGATTGTCCAAATCCCATTCCATGACCGGATGGAGGATCGGCCTTCTGTTTGCGCCTGCAGCCATCTCTCAGCATCTCCTGAAGGTTCACCAATACAATGTGACATGTGCCGCCTCCATATCGCAGAGAGCTGCCTTGGCAGCATTGACGGCAGGCAGAAATGATGCAATACCCATGAAGACTGAGTATGCACGGAGACGGGAATACGTGTACAGCCGCTTACAAGCGATGAAACTGGAAATAGTCAAACCAAATGGTGCCTTTTACTTCTTTATAAAGCTGCCTGAAGGCTATGCCTCTTCCCTTGATTTTTGCCTCAAGCTTGTTCAACAGGAAAAAGTGGCAGTGGTCCCTGGAGATGCCTTCTCTCCCCTTGGCGAAGGGTACTTCAGGATATCTTATGCTTATTCCATGGAGACCCTGGAAAAGGCCTTGGACCGTATTGAAGCTTTTTTAGCTAAAAAGTAATCACAAAAAAAATAGTGGCCTTCAATTGAATGGACAATTGAAGGCCACTTTCCAATGTTCGAGGATGTCAGGCTACCTAAGTTTTTTCACCTTGCCGCCAACTAATACAATCTTCGTAAAAAACGAATTTCCCGATATCCTTCTTCCTTATTTGTCGTGGTAAGGCTCACTTCAACGATGGACCCAAGTAAATCAGCCATCACTTCTTCAAATTCCTTTGCGGAACGCGGCTTTGAAAAGCCTAAGCTCTTCAATTCGCGCATCAGTATCTGAAAACCGGCATTCGTTTCGATATGACTGAATTTCACCGGCAAGATTAGCGGACTTTCATTCATTAATTTCAGATCCCAACGAATGGGCTTTGTTTGATGAATGGTTTTTTCTCGTTTAAAACCTTCAATCCTTACAATATATCGACCATCTTCTAATTCCTGGAATTTCATATTGATATCATCGAATTCGCCCATAGCTTTCACTCCTTTTTGTAAAGGCTGTCGCTATCAGCTTATTCATGATAAAGAAATGCTAGCACTTAATTATAATGTTTATATAATGCCTGTGTACCGCTATTTTCTTCGCCAGCTTCTGCCAGCCCCTCATACAGGGATTTGCTCAGGCTTAATCCAGGAGCGTCCATTCCCATTCTTTCCGCTTCATCAAGTGCAATCTTCATATCCTTGATAAAATGCTTAATATAAAAACCAGGTTCAAAATCCCCTTCAACCATCCGCGGTACGAGATTGGACAATGACCAGCTCCCGGCAGACCCCGATGATATGCTTCTTAATACCCGGTCCGGATCCAACCCCGCCTTTTTGGCATAGGAAATCGCTTCAGTCACTCCGATCATATTGGATGCAATGGCGATTTGATTGCACATTTTCGTATGCTGTCCTGAGCCAGCCGGGCCTTGATGGACAACATTGCTGCCAAGGATATCAAAAATGGGCCGGACCGCTTCAAATGCCTCACTAGACCCGCCGGCCATGATCGTGAGCTTTGCATCACGAGCACCGATATCTCCACCGGAAACCGGTGCATCCAATGATTCCATTCCCCTTTTCTTCGCTTCCTCTGCTATCTTCACTGCCAAAGTTGGAGTCGAGGTCGTCATATCGATTAAATAAGTTCCTTGTTTCCCGTTCTCGATAAGGCCATTTTCCCCAAGATAGATTTCTTCCACATCACTAGGGTATCCCACCATGGAAATGATCACATTAGCATTTTGCGTAATTTCCTTTGGAGCAGCTGCCCACTTCGCTCCCTGTGAGAGCAGTTCACTTGCCTTATCTTTCGTCCTTGTATAAACAAATACCTCATACCCCGCCTTAAGCAGATGTGCGGCCATGCTTTTTCCCATAACTCCTAAACCAATGAAGCCGATCACTTTGTTCGATTGCATCAATGCAGATTCCTCCCAATCATTTTGTTTCAAAAAAACTTAAATGGACTTTATCATTCCTCCGTCAACTAAATAGGACTGCCCCGTTATATATGTATTAGCACCTGAAACAAGGAAAGTAACGAACTTTGCAAATTCCTCGGGTTCCCCATAACGCCCAAGAGGGATTTTGTTAATGGATTGTTCAGTCATCTCCTCAGGAGTGACGCCTTGTTTCTCTGCATTCATCTTATCAAGGTGATGAACGCGATCCGTTGCGATTCTTCCTGGACCGACTGTATTGATCAAAATCCTGTCTGGTGCTAATTCTGAAGCTAACGTCTTCGACAAACCAACGATTGCCGTCCGGAATGTATTCGATAATATCAGTCCTGGAATCGGTTCCTTAATGGATGAAGAAGCAATATTAACGATTTTCCCGCCTTGTTTTTTTAAATGTGGCAAGCTCTCACGGATCGTCCTTATGAAGCTTAGTAAATTAAGTTCAAAAGATTGTTGCCATTCTTCATCATTGAAATCTGAAAAGGAACCTCCTGGAGGACCTCCGGCATTATTAATAAGAATATCGATACCGCCGAATTCTTCAGCGGTTTGCGCAACCAGGCTTTTAATATCTTCAGCTTTTGTTATATCCGTTACCATATAAGAAACTTTACCCGTCCCAAGCTGCGATAATTCCCTTTGTACGGCGGCTAGCTTTTCTCCATCACGGCTGGCTAGCATGACATTTGCTCCTTCTTTAACCAATTCGGCTGCCATAGCCTTCCCCAAACCTTGACTTGAAGCTAAAATCAAGGCATTTTTCTTTTCCAAATGTAATTCCATATCATATCTAACCTCCATATTCTTAAAAATATAATTCCATTATATCGTTATAACCGTAAAGTGAAAAATCTGAATAATCATTTTTATGATTTTTTATTTGCAAAAAAAAATAGCCGGTTGGATAACCAACCGGCTTCAAAGGGGGAAATGAGAATGTCAGCTGCCCTAAAAGAGCTAAACAACTGTGCTTGCTTTTTATTTACCCCCATTTTGGTGCACTAAACCATTTTTTCTTTAAATTAAACAAGAACTACAGGACAGCACCCCATCCGAAGGTTCTAATGGATGGGGTGCTGTTTTCCTGATTTAATTATTTCTTCAAAGCGTTAACAACCGCTTCTTTCACATTATCATTCGTGTCCAGCCCTAGAACTTCCTGAGATAGTTTTTTCATCTCTTCAAGCGAAAGTTGGCTAATTAAAGAACGTGCTTTTAAAATCGAAGTGGCACTCATTGAGAATTCATCAAGGCCCAATCCGATTAAAATCGGGATGGCCACTTCATCTCCAGCCATTTCTCCGCACATTCCGGCCCATTTCCCTTCTTTATGAGCTGCATCTATGACCATTTTAACCAAGCGTAAAATCGCTGGATTGTATGGTTGATATAAATAAGATACTCTCTCATTCATTCGGTCAGCGGCCATCGTATACTGAATCAAGTCATTAGTGCCTATGCTGAAGAAATCGACTTCCTTAGCAAATATATCCGCCATCACTGCAGTTGAAGGGATTTCAACCATGATTCCGACTTCAATCTTTTCAGCAACTTGAATACCATTATCAAGCAATTCCTGCCTGACTTCAGCCAAGACTGCTTTAGCTTCGCGGAATTCAGCCAGTGTGGCAATCATCGGGAACATGATCTTCAAGTCCCCGTAAATGCTTGCACGAAGCAGGGCACGGAGCTGGGTCCGGAATATCTCCTGCTCATTTAAGCAAAGGCGAATCGCACGGTAGCCTAGGAAAGGGTTCATTTCCTTAGGAAGCTCTAAATAAGGCAACTCCTTGTCTCCGCCTATATCAAGCGTCCTGACGACTACAGGCTTCCCTGACATTCCTTCCAGCACCGCTTTGTATGCCTCGAACTGTTCTTCTTCACTTGGAAAGTCATTTCTGCCCATATAAAGAAATTCCGTACGATATAACCCGATGCCTTCACCGCCATTTTGATGTACGCCCTCCAGATCTTTCGGCGTGCCAATATTGGCTGCCAATTCCACATGATGGCCATCATTCGTAACGGTTTTTTCATGAACAAGTTTCGCCCACTCAGCTTTTTGCCTGGCATAGGCTTCCTGCTCCTCTTCGTAGCGTTTCACGAGTTCAGGAGTGGGATTGATGTGGACTTCACCCTTTAACCCGTCAATTATGACCAAGTCACCATTTTCAATGGAAGAGGTCACTGACTTCGCTCCAACGACTGCTGGAATTTCCAATGAACGGGCCATTATGGCTGAATGGGATGTACGTCCACCGATATCGGTCGTAAATCCTTTAACATATGCCGGATTCAACTGTGCTGTATCGGATGGAGTTAAATCCTCCGCAATGATGATCACTTCTTCAGCAATCATGCTCGGATTAGGAATATGAACACCTAAAAGATGTGACAGCACCCGTTTCGTGACGTCACGGATATCCGCTGCTCGTTCCTTCATGTATTCATTATCCATTTGTTCAAACATCGTAATGAACATGCTTGCGGTTTCATTTAAAGAAAACTCTGCGTTGACGTTTTCTGATTGTATTTTATCCTGAATTGGGGTGATAAGTTCCGGATCAGCCAAAACAAGCAGGTGCGCGTCAAAGATTGCGGCTTTATCGGCCCCTAGATCCTTTTCGGCTTTATCCCTAATTATTTCCAATTCATTTGTTGACTTTTGAATAGCTTCCTTAAAACGGGATATTTCAGCCCCGACATCTTCTATGCTTCTTTTTACAATCGATAAATCTGGCTCAGTCAGTCGATAGGCTTTAGCGATGGCTATTCCGTTTGAAGCTGCTATTCCACTAATCAAAGTGGACATTATTCTGCTAATCCTTCTCTGTTCAACGTTTCAGCAAGTGTGTTAAGTGCATCGTTTTCATCGCTTCCTTCAGCAGAAATCGTAATTTCCGCCCCTTTGCCGATACCTAGGGACATTACACCCATAATGGACTTAAGGTTCACTTTTTTCTCTTTATATGCAAGGTTTATTTCTGAATCAAATTTTCCTGCAGCTTGTACAAGCAATGTTGCCGGACGAGCGTGAATTCCTGTTTCTGCAGTTACTGTAAATGTTTTTTCTACCATATAGATCAATCTCCTTTAAGATAAATTAACAAAAATAGGTTATGTAAGGGGTTTTCTCTATCCAAATGAAAAAAGAAATGCCCTTTTCCTTATCAGGATAGCATTATCATTCCCAACAAACAAACCAAAACTATTGGTACCTACAAAATAGTACAAAAATATAGATGGAACTGCAACTATTACTTTTCAGATTCTTCAATGATTAAATGGACAGCTGCGCATTTTTGGTGAAAAAAGCCCTGAAACTCAGCATAATGAAGAGGACCACCGTTAATGAAACACTTCCGAGAATTCCAATCAGAATCGCAATCTGGTACTCAATAGCAATTAGCGGGCTTATCCCCGACATGATTTGCCCTGTCATCATTCCTGGAAGGAAGATAATCCCCATCCCGAGCATATTGTTCAAAGTCGGGAGCACAGCCGAGTCGAATGCAGCATCCACATATTTCTTCACAGCCTTCGCTGGAGTCGCTCCAAGCATCAACATCGCTTCTACCTTTTCACGATTACCGCTAATCCCATCATGGAGGTTTTTAAGCGCCAATGTCACTCCGGTCATGGCATTCCCCACAATCATCCCTGCAATTGGAATGAAGTACCTCGGCTCATACCATGGCGTGAAATGGATCACGACCACATTAAAATAAAACAAGGCAGCCATGGGACCTGACAACATACTTAAAATAACCATCCTCTTGATTTTCTTATTAAGAGTATGGGACACTTGCTTAAAAATATTATGGATGGAAAACAGGGCCATCGCACATAAAAATCCTAAAGAAAGTAACGGGTGGGGATTTTCAAAGATATATGTCAAAACATATCCTGCGAGAATGAGTTGGACAGTCATCCGCACCGTAGCGAGCATGATTTGCTTTTCCCGTGTAATCCCGCGCCATTTCACGATTATGAGCAGAGTCACTACAAACACGTAGGCCGCACAAAGACGCCAGAACTCAATATCTATTATCCCATTCGACTCCATTAATAGTCACTCTCCTTCGCCTTTTTCAGAACGATCCTATGCTCAGCACACATGTCCGCCAGCTGTTTTGAATGGGTTATCATGATTACCGTTCCTTTTTCCCGCTTCACTTCTTCTAAAAAACGCCCCATGACCGTCAGCTCGGCTTCCTCATCAAGAGCTGAAGTCGGCTCATCCAATAAATACACGTCGGGGTTCAATAAAAGTAACCTCGCCAGTGCCAGTCTCTGTTTCTCCCCGCCAGAAAGATTCTCCGCACTCTCGTCTAAGGACTTCTGCAACTGGACGGTTTCAAGTGCTTTAACCAATTCTTCTTTATCCTTTTTTTCCCGTTCCGTTAATTCCAAGCCAATCTGAAGATTTTCTTCAATCGTACCCGGTAAAGTGAATGGTGCCTGAGAAAGCATTGTGACTTTACGCCGGAGCTCTATCGGGTTGAATTCAACCAGCAACTGATCCTGATAATAAATCGAACCGCTATCCGGGTCATCCATCCTGTTCAATAACCGTAGCAGTGAGGTTTTTCCTGAACCGCTTTCCCCAGTCAAACAAGTAACCATACACGCCGGTATTTCCAAATCATCAATATTCAAAATCCCTTTATATTTAATATTTTCTAGCCTGAATATCATTTTACCCGCCTGCCTCCCTTACTCCACGATATCATTATAAGAAACTATCCTGATATCGGGTAGCGATGCATGTAAAGATTTTCATTTTCTTTCGCATTTTTATAGGTTAGTATTATTCCTGCCGAATATATCCATGACGGACGTGGAAAACACCTTAATAAATGGAGGGACTTATCATGAACGGAAATTCCTTTTTACATTCTTACCTGAATGTTTTTCTCCTTACTGCACTTTGCCTGATCACGTTGTCAGGCTGCCAGGCAGCTTCAGATAACGTGATCAATCAATCCAAACAGGAAGATTCACTTTCCAACGAAGACACCCGTTCCAGTGCGGATTCTTCAAATGAAGAAAAAGGCAAGACATTCACTGCCGAGATCATCAAAGTTATTGACGGAGATACAGTAAAAATCAAAATGACTAATGGAAATCAAGAAACGGTCAGGCTCCTGTTGATAGATACTCCAGAAACCGTGCACCCATCCAAGCCCGTTCAGCCTTTTGGACCTGAAGCAAGCAAGTTCGCCAAGGAACTCATGCCTTCGGGCTCTAAAGTGGAAGTAGAAACCGGCATAGGTGAAAGAGATAAATACGGCCGGCTGCTGGCCTATTTTTATGTAGATGGTAAAATGGTGAATAAACTCCTGCTGGAAAAAGGACTGGCGAGGGTAGCCTATGTTTATGCACCGAACACGAAATACCTTGATGAATTGGAAAATATTCAAAAACAAGCCCAACAAGACGAAATCGGTATTTGGTCAATCGAAAATTATGCAACTTCAAAAGGGTTCGATGATTCGAAGTCAAAAGAAGCATCTGTGGAAAAGCCCATTGGGTCTTGCAATAACCCGCAAATTAAAGGGAATATAAATTCCAAAGGCAATAAAATTTATCACATTCCTTCGGGCCAATATTACGAAATAACTAAACCAGAAGAAATGTTTTGTACTGAAAAAGACGCACAGGATGCTGGATTCAGAAAATCGCAAAGTTAACAAATACGGTTTTTATAAAAAAAAGATCGAGTTGATTTCAGAAATCCGCTCCCTTTCCGCCGACTGTCTGCCAAGCCTCATCAAAGAAAGCGTCTGCAGGGTCTCGGCCAGCCAGTTTTTCGGCAGGAGTGTCGCATATTTCTTCCATCCATTAAGGATTACAGGAAAAAAACATGAAGAAAAAACTAGTCTTAAACAGGGTTCGGAATAAGACGAGCCAGCAGTTTTTTCTTTTAAAACACAAAGTTGATTGGAACGGAAGGACGAGACTCCTGCGGGAAAAGCGTGGCAAGTGAGACCCCGCAGGCACGCCGAGGAGGCTCTCCGACCGCCCG
>NZ_JBWCCL010000007.1:0-283345 GCF_056279465.1 Peribacillus sp. TE19612
CTAGGAATGATTCCTGGGAGTGGAGGTACACAGAGAATTGCAAAGATTGTGGGCTTAACAAGAGCAAAGGACATGATCATGCGTGCCAGAAAAATCCCTGCAAATGAAGCATATCAATGGGGTCTATTAACACAAGTAGTGTCCAAAGGGGACCTTCAACAAACAGTGGATTCTTTAGTTGAGGAGCTTGTCCAATTTTCTCCGCTTGCTCAGCGTGTTGCAAAAGAAGTGTTGAACGCTTCTGAAGAAAGTCCGCTGGGAGTCGGATTGAAAATGGAAGGGAAAGCCTACGGCCTCCTTCGCACAACAGAAGACTTTAAAGAAGGCGTAGATGCGTTCGTAGAAAAGAGAAAACCTATTTTTAAAGGAAAGTAAATAATGGATAGTAAGTCAACTGAGGTGTTGAGAAACCCCTGAATCTGTTCTTCCCAGCTTGTAGAGAAAGCGTGGTATTACTCTCTCTACAATCTTTTTTTGTTCCTTTTAACTTCCTTACAGGGACTTACACCTTTGGATATTTAAAATAATCAAAAAGAAAAATCTTCTATCCTTAGTTGACCAATGAACTATCGAATGATATACAGTTATACCTATTTGAAGAGTAATAATATTATTGTTTTAAGAGGTTGTTTACTCTACTGATATTATTCACGATGGTGTTTATTAGGTTAATTTTCATATCCGTCCTCATATATAAGAGCTTCATTTCTACACATCTATTTAACTAGAAACAATTCCAATTATCCTTAATCTGTTCGAAAAGAATAAAAAGGTGATATACATGAACTGGTTAGATCGTATTGAACAAAATGTTCCTGTCGTTCAAAGTACAGATCCTATCTGGAAAGCGGCTGAATACATGAAGTCTTCACAATTAAATGAGATTCCTGTTTTGTCGGGTCAAAATTTCATAGGAATAATTCATGCAAGGGATTTACTAAATACTGATTCAAACCGATTCGTCGAAGAGTACATTGATAAAGACTGTGTTTCAGTCGACGGGACGGAAGTGATTTACTGCTTACCGTGTTCCAACACCCACCAAATTATTCCTGTTGTAAAGGATGGGATTTATTACGGCAGTATCAAATGGAATGAGATTCATCGTTGCCTGCAAGATGAATTAAATAAGTTGATGCTCGTTATAGACAATTCTTATGATGGAATATTGATAACAGATGAGACAGGTTATATTCTGCATATCAATAAGGAGTTTGAACAGATCACTTTACTGAACAAGGAGGTAATGGTCGGGGCGCACATGAACGATATGGTGGATAAAGGCCTATTTCTGAATGATTCAGTGGTGATGAAGACGCTACAATCAGGAAGATCATATACAAATGTTCAGAAGTATAAAAATACTGGAATATATACTCTGGTTACAGCTACGCCGGTTTGCAACCAAAAAGGAGAATTGATCCGGGTTCTGGCAAACGTCAGGGACGTCTCGGACTTAAATAGACTTCAAGAGCAACTTGCTGAATCCAAGAATTTACCTTCGCACTACCCAACCGAGCTCAAACAGGTGCGCATTCAAAATATAAAAAGTTCAGGAGAAGTGATAGCCTATAGCCAAAAAATGCTAGATGTCCTCGATCTTGTCTATCATGTTGCATCATCCGATTCTACTATATTATTGCTGGGGGAATCTGGAGTTGGGAAAGAGGTCATTGGCAAAGTGCTACATGAAAACAGCTTGCGTTATGAAAAAGGATTATTCGTGAAAGTAAACTGTGGAGCGATTCCTCCTAATCTATTAGAGGCAGAGTTGTTCGGATATGAACAGGGTGCTTTTACAGGAGCAAAAAAGGCAGGTAAGCAGGGTATTTTTGAATTGGCCAATAACGGAACTCTTTTCCTTGACGAAATTGGAGAGTTGCCATTAGACATGCAGGTAAAATTCCTGCGGGTTCTTCAGGAACAGGAACTTATCCGAGTTGGAGGAACACAAACCATTAAAATTAATGTAAGGGTTATTGCTGCAACCAATCGAAACTTGGAAAGAATGGTGGAGGAAGGAACATTTCGGCTAGATCTCTATTATAGGTTGAATATCATACCAATAACAATTCCGCCACTAAGGGAAAGAAAGGATGATATTACTCCGCTACTTGGTTATTTTTTGAAGAAATTTAATGAGAAACATCAATATTCAAAACGCTTATCAAAAGAAGTTGTGGATCAATTGTTAATGTATAAATTTCCCGGGAATGTTCGGGAGTTATCCAATATAGTGGAACGACTAGTGCTTACCTGCCGTGCCAAGGTCATTAAATTGAAGTATCTTCCAAATATAGTAAGTGAATGTAACGAGATAGAAAATAAACTAAAGATTCAAGAAGGTAAACCTGAGGTAGACTTGCAAATCCTCAAGCTGTCTTGTTACGGTCCTGCAGAAGGAGGCAACCTGGTCGATCTGGAAAAGGAAGCGCTAATCCAAGCCCTGAAAAAATATGGATCAGTGCGAAAAGTTGGTAAGGCCATAGGTGTCACTCATACAATGGTTCTCAAAAAGATGAAAGAGTTTGGGGTTACCCTCAATGCGATACGCTAAAGAACTATGTATATTACTATTCTAATTATTGTTCGTTTTGGATCCGATTATATATTGAGATTCATATTCGTCGTTGTTTTGTTCTGCTTATCGTACATGTCTTTTGTACTGTATAGAGATGCCGTTTCAGAAAGGGCTAACAGGTGACACATAAGCGTTACTGGAAATGGTTTATAACTATACAATTTGGATCGTAGGAGGAGCACATGGAGTTTACGAGGATACCTGATTTAGAATTATATCGGACAATTGTAGAGAATTTTCATGATGGAATTTTGGCGATGAACCAGGAAGGGAAAATTCTATTGGTCAATCAGTCCATGCTTAAATTAAGTGGTTTACCTCGCGAAGCTTATGCTGGGCGGAATATAAGGGATATTGTGGAAAGTGGAATCTTCCAAAAAAAATCTGTCACATTGAGGGCTATTCAAGAAAAACAAACGGTGACCGATTTCCAACAGTATCAGAACGGAAGGACTGTCTTGGTTACTGCAATTCCTATCTTTGATGGAGGAAACCGTTTGATTCGGGTGTTATCCATCACCCATGATATAACCGATCAGATAATTATGAAGAAAAAGGTAGAAGAAATAGAGAGGCTTTCAGCAAAATATTATATGGAACTTTTATCACTTCGACAGCACCATTCCAAAAGGGGAATCATCACCGCTAACCGGATGATGAAGGAAATTATCGACCTTATTCACCATATCGGTCCAACTGACTCAACAGTACTTCTGTTGGGGGAATCTGGAGTAGGGAAAGATGTCTTGGCTAGGGAAATTCATGAAACAAGTAAGCGGAAAGATTCCGGAGCCTTCATCAAAGTGAACTGCGGGGCCATCCCTAAGGATCTCTTGGAATCTGAGTTCTTTGGCTATGATACAGGTGCCTTCACCGGTGCAAAGAAGGATGGGAAGCCAGGATTATTTGAACTTGCTGATCAAGGAACCTTATTTTTGGATGAAATCGGGGAGTTCCCCTTATATCTTCAGGCAAAACTTTTAAGTGTGCTACAAGACCAGCAGTTTACCCGGGTCGGTGGAACGAAGGTGATTCAGGTCAATGTAAGAATTGTGGCAGCGACAAATAGGGATTTAGAATCTATGGTCCTTAGAGGAGAATTTCGGGAAGACCTATATTACCGATTGAATGTCATCCCTATCCAGACTCCAGCATTGAGGGAACGAAAGGATGATATCCCCTTGTTAATCGGCCATTTTCTCCAAAATTTTAATGAGGAATATAATAAGAATAAATCATTTACGATGGATGCTATGGATATTCTTTGCGCATATCACTGGCCAGGCAACATCCGAGAATTGTCAAATATTACAGAGCGACTTGTCCTAACCACTAAAAACGATGTAATAGAACCGAAGGATTTGCCTATTGCAAAACAACATACGGGAGTCAGTCTATCAAAACTCTTAAGAAACGAGGATACCAAAAGTAACTTATTTAAGTCTGTGGAGAAAAATCTAATCGAGAGCATGATTCAGCGGGAAGGGAGTATTCGCAAGGCTGCCAAGGTATTGGGCGTTTCACATACGACCTTAATCCGCAAAATGAAAAAACATGGTCTATAACGTCAAAAGGAGAAAGTTTCATCTTCTCCAGGGTCTAAGATGGAAAAGATAGTCGTTGTACACTCTCAGCTAGATGAAGTCAAGATTGCCCCGCACCCCTGCCATCCACACTGAAGAAAGATGGTTGCCATAAACTTACCCGATGAGTGAACACTTGGCTCTCTGGCTGGCATCCCGAATTAACAAAGTTCAAACGAACAGGATCGGAAATACTCTGCTTGTACCTATACAGAGCGTAATAAGTTTGGCAGGGGTTTCGGATCTGAGGAAGATGTGGGAAATCCATGAGGAAAAAGGGGGAAGTAGTCACGTAGCTGCTCAAGAAGTAACTGAACGTTGTAGGTTAGCTTCACCGATAGAATTGTTGTCTTTGAATGTTGAGCAAAATTTAATTCATGATGAGTTAGTCCGACTTGTTCGAGTTGATTAGAGTGTTGAGTATAATCGCAGGACTATTGAACAGGGTGATTTATCTGAAGAAATTCAAGAGGAAAAAAGGAATATGACAATAATTATTTATGACTACGAAGATTATCCTGACATCGTTAGTGGTAGCTATGACAATTGCGGTAATACTTAGTTTGAAAGTTCGGTTAAATATATTCGTAAATGCAGAGAGTGTGGCATGAAGAAATCGATTTTAACCCTAGTAAGAAAGAAGTAAAATTCGTTAAAACACAACAACTTCTAGATTGGATCATCTACATTACCATAATTACCTTGTTTTGCTAAGCACTTCCTATAATATACCCCTAAAAAAAGCAATGTTTCTCAAGTTTGAGAAATTCATTGCTTTTTTCGATTTGCCCGAACCTCTGTGTAATCTGTCTGTTTTCACATCCATGAGTAGACTTTATTGTTGGGGAAGGTTTAGGGCTGTATTTGCTGTATTTATGTCAACTTGTAATTGTTCATTTAAATTATGTGGATGATAGTAACCTTTTGCAATCATATAGTTACTTATCTCTCCATGTCTTTCTACAGCGACACGAAGCTGTTCTCTTAAGGCTGCTTTCAATTCAGGTGTTTTTGTTTCTGTAATGGCAAAAGCAAGATTTCTAATTCCTGATTTTGCGGATATTAAGAAGTCCGTCGCAATCACCTGATCAGTCATGCCACCCATACCCGCCATATTTTGCAAAAAGTTTGTCATTACCGTTCCCCTCGATTCATCAGAATTTCCTGCAGTGTTTTAATATCTTGTGTCCCAGCCCTCATGTCTTTTAATAGAATATTTTGTAGGTCTGTATCCTGCACTAAACTGCTCATTGTAGAGGACTTTGTTAGACAAAGACTCTTGAAAGTTAAAATTTCGTGCGCCTCTAAAGTCTCATGCAGTCCTAAATTTTTCGTCATGATTTTTCACTCCATTTCTTTGAGAATTCACTTCAATATCTTTCGTAATACAAAAGTTTTTATACATCATCATTTGCAAATGTAACGCGTATTTTGGGAAATAAACTACCTATCGGTCAATATTCCGTATAACAAACAGATGAACTGGGAAAAGTATTTTTGTTATATAGATTAGGGAGGTGAACGTATGGAAAATGAAAGCTTGGCATTTCATGAAACCATGGAAACGCATGAAATTTTAAATTTTAAAACAATAGGTTTAATGAGATCAAAATTAATGCAAGGTATTTGCTTTGACAATGATTTAAAAGCATTAATGGAAAAAGACGTACAACAATCTATAGCTGCTATAAACGAGCTAAAGGGTTTTTATACAAAAGCCCGAACACACTATGAAAAATGAGGTGAAATTTAAATGGAAATGGATTTTTTAGATCCCCAAGGCGCTGAACATATGCCGGAAATGGCTGATTCCTCTTTCGCGTTAGATTTTCTACTCTCTATCAAAAGTGGGATTCATACGTATGGTATTGCATTATCTGAAACAGCGAATCCCGCATTGCGAAAAGCATTGTACCAGCAAATGGAGCAATCTATTGACTTACATGGTGAGTTATCCGATTTAATGATCAGGAAGGGCTGGCTTTATCCGAACGATGTAGGTAAACAGGTGGAATTAGATTTAAAATCAGCCGATATGGCGGTTAGTATCGCTGGAATGAATCTTTTCCCGAATGATACTGACAGACTCGGCATGTTCGCAACGCCGAATAAATAAAGGAGGAAAAGCATCATGAAAGCCGTAACTTACCAGGGCAATAAAAATGTACAGGTTAAAGAAGTTAAAGACCCTAACATCAAAAATTCGGATGATATTATTGTAAAAATCACTACTTCAGCGATTTGCGGCTCCGATTTGCACTTAATTCATCAATTAATTCCCAATATGCCTACAGATTATGTCATTGGTCATGAGCCGATGGGGGTTGTTGAGGAAGTGGGACCAGGGGTAACTAAGGTAAAGAAGGGAGACCGGGTCATTATCCCCTTTAACGTTAGCTGCGGGAGCTGCTGGTATTGCGACCACGACCTTACAAGTCAGTGCGATAATTCAAATCCTCATGGGGAAATGGGTGGTTTTTTTGGATACTCAGAAACAACTGGTGGGTATGCCGGCGGGCAAGCTGAATATATGCGTGTTCCTTATGGAAACTTTACCCCTTTCAAAATCCCAGAAGACTGCGAGGTAGAAGATGAAAAATTGGTGTTGCTCGCTGATGCAGCATCCACAGCATTCTGGAGTGTAGATCACGCAGGTGTCAAATCTGGCGATACGGTTATAGTTTTAGGCTGCGGTCCTGTAGGTCTACTTACTCAAAAATTCGCTTGGTTTAAAGGGGCGAAAAGAGTGATTGCTGTCGACCATCTCGACTATCGTTTAGAGCATGCAAAAAGGACGAATAAAGTCGAAACCGTAAATTTTGCACAATATGAAAATACTGGCGAATACCTTAAAGAAATCACTAAAGGTGGTGCAGATATTGTTATTGACTGTTCCGGGATGAGTGGCAAAATGACTCCGATGGAATATCTTGCATCGGGTCTTAAATTACATGGGGGAGCCATGGGAGGGATTGTAATTGCGTCCCAAGCCGTTCGTAAGGCGGGAACCATACAAATAACAGGCGTTTATGGCGGCCGTTATAATGGATTCCCCCTAGGAGATATTTTCCAAAGAAACGTGGATATTAAAACCGGACAGGCTCCTGTTATTCCTTATATGCCCTACCTTTATAAACTAATATCAGAAGGAAAAGTAGATCCTGGCGATGTTGTAACCCATGTACTTCCAATTGACCAAGCAAAGCATGGGTATGAAGTGTTTGATACAAGGACAGATGGATGTATTAAAGTGGTCCTTAAGCCATAGAGATGGTTGTTTTCATTTGGAAAAATAGATTTGAAGGTATCAAACCCTTTTTTAACTTTTGGAAGTGATTTTTACTTCTGGATGAAATACGCATAGAAGAAGATTTAAGAAAAGTGAACACCCCTGTCTTTAGAGAGCTACATTTACCTTATTCAAATTAAGCACCAGAAAAGACGATTTTGCCCACGTTAAGGGAAAATCGTTTTTTTGTGCTCTAAGCTATCTTTTTTTCATTAAAACCCACGACCTACAAAAACTATAAGGGGCAAGTTAGTTATAGGGTTTTCGTTATTTTTTACTTTTTTCGTTTGGATTTATCACATATACTTTTTCTTTTCTTTGGAGATCAAAATCAGAAAAGGTTATAGCGGTAAGTGGATTCACTCAGCGAATCATTCAGCATATAGTCTTTCATGGTAAAATCCCTATCAATTGTGATAGGGATTTTAGTTTGTTACTTTGATTTAGCAAATGTTTTTTTTGCAAATTCAATCCATCATCTTTCAAAAGAAGAGAAGCATCAAAAAGCTTCTTTTCTTTTGTCTTCGGTTTCATCCCTTTGATCTACTTGTTTACTTCTTGGTGCATAAATCTTTCACATGGTTTTTCTATTCCTTTTGTTTCTAAGCATTTGAGATGGGAATGTATGTTTACACCCACTTGAATATTCCGGAAATTTGATCAAAGCGATTACGATGACTGATATCCAAAGAAGATTATCCTCAATAGCTTCCAAGTATTATCTTTTTGTCCTCTCCAATAAACGATCTATGGAATCCTGTATGTGGCTGGAGATCGCAATCTCGGCTCTGTATACATCCCTTGTCCGGATGGCCTCAATGATTTCCATATGTTCCGATGGTGCGTCTTCTTGGTCGATCTCACCTTTGACGTGATAAAACCGGCCTATATGAAGATGACAGTGCATGCCTTTATATGCTTCAAATAAAAACGGGTTTCCTCCAGCGTTCATGATGGCATGATGAAATTGTTGATCTAAATGAGTAAAATCTAGAATTTTTTTGTTGGAAGCACCTGTGTTTGTGGAAAACATTTCATCTGTAAGCGCGGCCATTTCTTCCGTCACGCTTATATTATTTAAGCGGATAATATTCCGGACCGCATGCGTCTCCAGTAATATCCGGGCCTCCAACATTTTCGCCATATTTTCAGTATCTAATATGTCACTGACCCGATACCCCTTATTTGGTTCTAAGATGACTAAGTTCTCAGAGTTCAAACGAGATAATGCTTCTCTGAGAGGTATGGCGCTAATGTTGATTTCCCGGGTTAAATGGCTGATATTGATTTTTTGTCCCGGCGATAAATCCCATTCAAAAATCTTTTCTTTTAATAAATTGTAGACATATTCCGTTGTCTCCCCGCGTTCTTTTTCCTTTATCATCGAAATGCCCCTAACTTAAAAAATTTCTATGAGAACGAGTGTTATTTCATATAGATGTAACAACTTAAATTATTACTGAAGTAGCTTTCTTATTGTTGTCCCTATCAATAAGATAAAGTGAATCCATATTGATATCAAGAATAGACAGTTTGGAAGGTGACCGCATAATCTGCTGAAAAGCTGCAAAAATATATCTTCCTTACTGATAATTATATATTATATTCGTGAGTTTTGTAAAAAATTATATATAAAATTATTCAAATTAACATGAATTAATTAATCTATCGATATTATTCAAATACACAAATCCTTTATTAATAGTGTTTTAATCAAAAATCAGAATTTTTTTAATTTTAAATATTTACATAATCATATATTATGTGATATATTTTCGGAAATGATTACATACTATTTTTAGCAAGATTCTATAAATAACAATTAAAGAGTATTGATGGGCAGGCAAAATTTTAAGTTTAAAATGGAAGCGCTTTATGCTTGCCGTTTTCTTGATTGGAATTCATTGAATTAGCAGAAATAACTGTGAAGTGAAAAAATGTGATCTTTATTTTTCAAAGGAGGAATCTTCAATGAGCACATCGCTAAGTAGAAAAAATGCATTTTATGGCCATTTCATTAATGGGCAATGGATATCCGATCAACATACTATCGCTGTTATGAACAAATATAACAAAGAAGAAATTGGCCGGATTGGCAGGGCATCCCGCGAAATTGTTTCTGAAGCGGTGACCAATGCATTGGAAACCTTTAATACGAGAAAGCTAGATTCCAATCAACGATACGAGATTCTAATGCGTGCAGCGGATATCGCTAAAGAGAGAAAAGAAGAGCTGGCGATGATTCTGGTTCAGGAAGTCGGTAAAGTATTGAAGGATGCCAGAGGGGAAATCGATAGAGGGATCCAAACGATGATAGCTTCAGCGGAAGAAGCAAAACGGATTGCCGGTACAGGCGTTCCTTTGGGGCAGTCTGGAAACGACAATAAGATGGCTTTCACCATCCGGGTTCCTGTTGGAGTTATCGGTGCGATCACCCCATTTAACTTCCCGTTCAATCTCACCATCCACAAGGTGGCTCCTGCGTTGGCAGCGGGTAATACAATCGTGTTAAAGCCGGCTGAAATGACGCCGCTCATTGCATGCAAGATAGCGGAAATCTTTTCCGAAGCTGGATTACCTGCAGGTTTCCTGAATGTGGTTAACGGGTTTGGGCAGGAAACAGGTCAATACCTTTTGGAGGATGAACGAATTGCGATGTTCACTTTTACAGGGAGTCCCGGCATAGGCCGACACATTAAGAGCAGTACGGGAATTCGTAAGGTTACTTTGGAATTAGGAAATAACTCCCCAAATATCATTCACAAGGATGTCCCTGATTTAGACAGAGCAGTTGAGCTCTGTGTCACGCGAGGGTATGTGAATGCAGGGCAAGCCTGCATCTCTGTACAACGGATCTACGTTCATAGAGATATCTGCGATGTGTTTGTGGAAAAGGCAGTCAAGGTGGCACAGGGCTTGAAGGTTGGTAATCCGGAAGATTCCTCCACGGACATTGGTCCCATGATTTCCGAGAAAGAAGCCAGGCGTGCGGAAGAATGGATCCAGGAAGCCAGGCGTCTTGGGGCCAAAGTGGTATATGGAGGGAAAAGGCGGGATTCGATTCTAGAACCTACTATATTAATAGATGTGAAACCGGAAATGAAGGTAGTCTGCCAGGAAGTGTTCGCGCCGGTGATCAGCATCATTCCTTTCGATAACATCGAGGAGGCTTTCCGTCAGGCCAATGATACGAAGTTCGGCTTACAAGTTGGTTTATTTACTTCCGATATCACTTTAGCGATGCGGGCATCACAGGAACTCCATTTTGGCGGTGTGATCATCAATGATGTTTCTACATACCGTGCCGACATCATGCCGTATGGCGGCGTGAAGGACAGCGGAATCGGCAAAGAAGGACCGCATTATGCCGTGCAAGAGATGACAGACGAAAAACTTGTAGTCATCAATCTTTAGACTTGGGAGGTAAGGGATATGAGAAACACATGGGATTTTTATTCTACCGAAAGAATCGTATTTGGAAACGGGGCGATCGGGCAATTAGATTCAATCCTGCAAAGGTTAAAGGCGAAAAACATTTTGCTCGTTACTGACCCAGGGATTAAAAACGCTGGTATCGTGGACAGAATTTCATCGTTGTTGGAGCAAGCAAATTACGAAACAGTAATCTATGACCAGGTCGTACCGGAGCCGCCTGTTGATTCGGCGATGGACTGTTATAAGTTTGCTAAATCTCAAATGGATATTGATGCAGTAATTGGCCTTGGTGGAGGAAGCAGCATTGATATGGCGAAGATTGTCGCTTTGTTGGTCGCCCATGGCGGACATCCCCTGGACTATTATGGCGGCGAAAACCAGGTTCCTGGACCAATCGCCCCTCTTGTAGCGATTCCGACGACGGCTGGAACCGGTTCAGAAGTGACATCAGTGGCGGTGTTGACCGATGTGGAAAATAACCTGAAAGTTGGTATCTCGGATAATTACCTAAGACCAACCGTTGCTCTGCTTGATCCAGAATTAACGTTAGGGCTTCCCGCTTATGTAACAGCTTGTTCCGGAATTGATGCTTTGTCACATGCGATAGAGGCATACACAGCCAAACCTTCTGCATATATCCAGGCAGAAGGAAACATTTTATTCCAAGGGTCAATCCCCATAAGCGATGCACTCGCCTACAGAGCTATTGAATTGATTGCAAAAAACCTGCCGCTTGCGGTGCAGCAAGGGAGCAATCTCGAGGCACGTTCAAATATGCTAATGGGTAGCCTGCTTGCTGGAATGTCCTTTTCAAATGCAGGTACAGCAGCAGCCCATGCATTGGCTTACCCAATTGGAGGGATTGTGAAGTCGCCGCATGGAGAGGTGACCGGGCTCTTGCTTCCATATGTCATGGAATATAATGCAGCTGTAGAAACAGAAAAAATGGTGAGGATTTCCCAGGCATTCAATGTGAACTCGGATGGCCTCTCCGATAAGGAAGGCGCTTTGGCTGCTTCAATAGCTGTGCTTACCCTGCTTGGGGAAATTGGGCTGCCTACAAAGCTGTCGGAGATTGGGATCAAAGAAGAGGATATTCCCGAAATTGCTGAGAAGACCCTCCAAATCGATCGCCTGATTCGGAATAACCCAAGAATGCCAACCCAGCACAGTTTAGAAGAATTACTTAGAAAAGCTTTATAGATTGCTTGTGAAGGAATGGTGTCCCTGAAAGGTTAAGCATCATAACCATTCATGATGGATCTGCAGACCGGGGCGGAAAGGTTTTCACCATCTAATAGAATATAAATGGAGAGGAAGTGAAAATGTCTCTTATGCCTTTTACATATAGTATGCCGACACGGGTGGAGTGCGGTAACGGAATATCTGGAAAAACAGGGGAGCTAATTAAGGGTTTAGGTGTATCGAGTGTGCTGATCGTAACAGATAAAGGGGTTAGAGGAGCCGGTCTCTTACAAGGCATTGAACAATCCCTTGCTTCGGCAAACCTTTTTTTTGAGATTTACGATGAGGTAGAGCCTAATCCATCAGCTCAAACAATCCAACAGGGGACAGTGTATCTTAAGCAACAAAAGATGGAGGCGGTTCTGGCTGTAGGTGGAGGAAGCAGCATTGACACAGCCAAGGGCATTGCGGCAATGGCTACTAACCCCGGCCATATCCTGGATTATGAAGGAGTTGGAAAGATTTCCAATCCTCCGCTCCCGATCATAGCAATCCCGACTACGGCTGGAACTGGCAGTGAAGCTACTAATTCGACAGTGGTAACGAATAAGGAAACTTCTTTTAAATTAGGTGTACTTAGTTCACTTCTGTTTCCAAAGCTAGCTATATTGGACCCGGCCCTTACATTAAATTTGCCTCAAGAGATTACTGCAGCGACTGGTATGGATGCTCTGACTCATGCAATTGAATCTTACACCTCCAAATCTGCCAACCCTGTCAGCAAGGCTTTCGCGATGCAGGCCATGAAGATGATCGGTGAAAATTTAACACGATCGTACTTTGTAGGAACGGACATGGAAAGCAGGGAAAACATGCTTGTAGCCTCCCTGTTAGCTGGTGCAGCCTTTTCGCAATCCCGACTGGGTAATGTACACGCCATTTCCCATACATTCGGAGGAGTCTTTAATATCCCGCATGGCATCGCAAATGCAGCACTATTGCCATTCGTCATGAGATTCAACCTGCCGGCATGTGAGGATCAGTATAGAGAAATTGCAATAGCTTTAGGAAGGGATGTAAGCGGTTTATCCAATGCGCAAGCAGCCGAGAAAGCAATCGAAACCATCATCGAAATGAATCGGAGCATGAATATTCCTCTTAATATTAAAGATCTTGGAGTCTCATTGGACGTTTTGTCGAAATTAGTGGAAGATTCCATGCGAAGCGGTAACGTGGTCGTTAATCCAAGGCTGACGGAGGCATCGGATATCCAACTGATTATAGAGAAGGCTTATGAGGGTGACTTTGAAGGATTTAATAATGGTAATCGAAATGCATGCAGTGCAAAAAATTCAGAAACGGCCATCGTGAATGTATAAAAACCATTCAATTTGAAAACCACCTGGAATTTCAGGGGATATCAAATCAGTTTCCCCTTTTTAACTTTTTTCGGACACATGGATTTCCCGCAGTATTTTTCTACCTGAATATAATTATCTAATGAGGTGACGTATGAAAAAGACCAATGGAAGATGGCTTGTAGTGGTACTCCTTTTCGTCGCAACAACAATCAATTATATGGATAGGGCAATTCTTGGCATTGCAGGACCCTCGATGATGAAGGATCTTTCGCTTTCGGCAGTAGAATTCGGGATATTGGGGTCAGCGTTCTTTTGGTCGTATGCCTTAATGCAGATCCCGGTCGGGGTAATTGTTGATAAATTGGGGGCACGATTAACGTATTCGATTGCCATCGTTTGGTGGTCGCTCTGTACGGTGTTAACCGGAATGGGGCGTTCGCTTGGCGGACTGATCGGTATCCGCGTTTTAATGGGAATCGGAGAGGCTCCAGCGTTTCCAACCAATACGCGCGTTATTTCGGACTGGCTGCCGTCACACGAAAGGGGCATTGCAAACGGGATATTTAATTCTGGTACAGCTATCGGGATTGGCATAACAACACCTATTTTAGCATGGATCATCCAGGCTTGGGGATGGCAAGCATCCTTTGTGGTAATTGGATCCATCGGTTTTATATGGCTGGCATTCTGGTTATTCTTTTTCAAAAACCATCCAGAGCAAGTAAGATTGCAAACGAGGCCGAAGTAGCCTATATCAAAGAGGAGCAAACTCAAACCGAAAAAGCGAAGACACTAAACTTCTCACCATTTAAATTCTTTAAATTCAGAAGTGTTTACCCTATGTTATACGGCTTGTTTGCCCATAACTATCTTACGTATTTAATGATGACTTGGCTTCCCACTTATCTTGTAGTAGAAAGGCAAATGACTCTTTTAAAAGCCGGGTTTTTTACGATGCTACCTTGGATCATGTCTTTTCTGGGAAATATTTTAGGAGGTGTGTTGTCGGATTTCTTAATTAAAAGAGGCTGGAATTCCATCAAAGCAAGAAAAACAGTTTTAACCATCGGCATGCTTTTTCCATTAGCCATAATACCGACTATCTATACAGACAGTGCCATAATGGCACTTACGTATATCTCAATAGCAATCGGCGGTGAAGGATTGGCTGCGGGTATTCTCTGGGCCACTGTTTCGGATGTTGCTCCAAAGGGTGCGGAAGGAAAGCTTGCAGGGCTGCAAAATTTCGTGGGAAATCTCGCTGGCTGGATTGCCCCAGTAGCAACAGGGATCTTAATAGCGAAGTTCAATAATTTCAATATAGCCCTGATCATACCTGTAGTCAGTTGTCTTATTGCTGCTGTGGGGTATACCTTTGTTCTTAAAAATGAAAGGATTTCGATTAACACGGACATAGACGGGGGAACTAAAGTTTCAGGGCTATAATCTTTTTGTATATATAATGAAGTGCTTTGCAAATACAACGAAAAAAGGAGACATATTCATGCTGAAAACTAGTGGATTAGTCAATTTAACTGAACTGAAAATGTATGTAAACGGTAAATGGACTGCAGCACATAACGGAGAAACTTTACCAGTAACAAATCCATCAACAGGGAAAGTTTTGGCAAGGATTCCAAGTGGAGGACGCCAAGAAACGCATGCCGCAATTGCAGCTGCTGAGGAAGCGTTTAAAACCTGGTCAAAACTGACGGCACAGGAACGCAGTAAATATCTTAAGAAATTGCATGACCTTATGCATGAATTTAAAGATGAATTAGCAGAAATCATGAGTATGGAAATGGGCAAGCCCTTAACGGAAGCCCGGGGTGAAGTGGATTTTGCTGCAAGCTACCTGGAATGGTTTGCTGAAGAGGGCCGCCGGATTTATGGGGAAACGATCCCTGCTTCTGCCGCAAATAAAAGGCTATCGGTGATCCGCCAGCCGATTGGAGTGGTTGCTTCCATTACCCCTTGGAATTTCCCGTTGGCCATGATGACGCGGAAAGTAGGACCTGCCATGGCCGCTGGATGTACAGTCATTGTCAAGCCTGCAAAACAATCTCCTATTAGTGCGTTAGCGTTTGGTAAATTGGTAGAAATGGCGGGAGTGCCTGCTGGAGTGGTCAGTATCGTAACAGGGAGTGCCGGACCTATCTCGGATGAAATTTTTGAAAATCCGGTAGTAAGGAAAATATCTTTTACCGGATCTACTGAAGTAGGCAAATTGCTGGTTACCAAGTCAGCCCCGCAGCTCAAGAGACTTTCCCTTGAGCTTGGAGGACACGCGCCGTTCATCGTCTTTGAGGATGCTGATTTGGAAGCCGCAGCAGCTGGTGCCGTTGCAAGCAAATTCAGGAACACCGGACAAACGTGCGTATGCGCAAATCGAATTTATGTCCACCGTTCTGTCATCGATGAATTCTCTTTACTTTTTGTTGAAAAAGTAAAAGCTCTAAAAGTCGGAAATAGCATCGATCCAACCGTTGAAGTCGGGCCGCTGGTCAGCAGTGATGGCCTGGAAAAGGTAGAGGAACATGTACAAGATGCCTTGGAAAAAGGTGCCAGACTTCTTTATGGTGGACAAAGAGTTGAAGGGGAATTGGCTGATGGATTATTCTATGAACCGACCGTACTGGGTGGAGTGAACAAGGATATGCTCATCACATACCAGGAAACATTTGGACCGGTCGCGCCAATCATTCCGTTTGATACAGAAGAAGAGGTGATCGAGCTTGCCAACAATACAGAGTACGGGCTGGCCGCTTATTTTTACACACAGAATATAAGCAGGGGAGTCAGGGTATCCGAAGCTCTGGAGTTCGGCATCATCGGCTACAACGACGCCATTCCCACCGTTGCACAAGCCCCATTTGGCGGCATGAAAGAAAGCGGCATGGGGAGGGAAGGCGGCCATCAAGGCCTTGAAGAATATTTAGAAGAAAAATATATATCGATGGGTTTTTAAAATAGGGCAAGAAAAAGCTTAAGGTGAAGTCGAATCCTTAAGCCTTTCCTTATTTACCTCATTTATCTCATAAAAAGTCTTAATTCAACACACGCTCCCCATTGTTTACAAACCTCAGTACAGAACCTTAGGCCAGGTTGCTGAATTATTTGTTAATCAATAAAGATGATTTTCTAGAAGAAATTACAATTGAGGATGTTTATATACTTAAAATACCAAATTCTGTGCTCAATAGTGTAGCTAGGAAAGAAATAGAAATCGTTTTATTTCTCCCAGAAACACTTGGGTTTAATGAATAATCCATATACCATATATAGATTCTTTTATTTCTCACCATCAGCCAGGAGAATGTCGAAGCGAGCATGAATATGGCAGCAAGCAAGGAAGAGTAACGATTAAGAAAATACATGGTAATAAGAAGTATTGCAGAAAACAAAAAGAATTTAAATAACAAAAAATAATGAAGAATTAATCATTAATAGCAATAGGCGAAATCATACAAAAAGAAGCAACAGATATACAATCTGTTGCTTCTTCTTGTTGAAGTGCTTTGACATTTATTCTGTGAAATCTATGGTATATTCATAGTGGAAAGGTGAGATTTCACCCTTGTCAAAAGCCGGTTGATGTTCTCGAACAAATAATTGCAACTCATTCTAATGAAGGTGAAACAGTATTAGATTGTTTTATGGGTTCAGGGTCAACGGACAAGCAGCTAAAAATCTAAATCCGAACTTCATTGGTTTCGAATTAGATAATACCTATTTAAAAAAAGTTTCGAAAGCTTTGCATAATGATACCGTAAGCTAAATAGGTTGTTGCTTTATACCTCCTGAAGACATCGGGGTACCCATCTTATATTATGTTTGTATTTCTCATTTTTATCCTTGGTTCATTCACAGTTAGAACGTGGCTATGTTACTGCGACTTAGAAAGCGTTATGAATTTAATTTGTAACCTAAAATTTCAAAAAACAGCCTACCCTTTAAAGTTTGAGCTGTTTTTGGATTTCTATCTATTGATTGTTGAAATTATTTCTGTGATGTAGTATTGGAGAGGTACACTGATAATATTGAGTATTTACAGTGTGAATGGTATTGGAGTTGGATAAGCATGTATGTTTTATTACATATTTCATATAGGATTTTCACTAGACTTAGAACTTAGAAATAGTGAAAAAATTAAGCACAAGGCGCTGGCCGATAAAAAGAAGAGAGCATCTGTAAACGACACAGATGCCCTCCTGATTTTCTCCAAGATCCATTATAAATCTCTAATTCTGTACAATGAAGTATTTAATCTACCGGACGGTCATCAAAATCATAGTCTACCGTGCCAGGAGCTACACGTGCATTTGTTAATGCCGGAGTTTCCGGACGGGCAATTTGATACACACTGGCGCCGACAATTTCAGCTGCTTGCTGCAATTTTTCTTTCGATATCTTATCCAGTGTATCTGTAGGCTGGTGATACCAAGGCTCTACAGGGGAATGGATAAACAAGGCGGATGGAATGCCAAGCTCATGGAATGGTTGGTGGTCACTCCTGCCCAGCTGTCCATAAGGAATCGCAACATCCATCGTTCTGGCCCCTGCTGAGGAACCCAGGTCCGTCACAAGGTTTTTCATTCCATCAATGGTATACATAATCAAACCACCTGCAGGATTATCCTCGCCAGCATCACGTCCGCCTATCATATCCATTTGGAAGTGAGCCACCATGCGGTCTACATCCTCTTTGGGAAGGGAATCAGCATAGAAGGATGATCCAACGAGCCCTCTTTCCTCAGATCCGAACGTGAGGAAGCGAATTTCAGTGTCAATTGGGGTTTTGGCCAAAATCCTTGCCAGTTCCAGCACAGCTGATACACCAGAAGCATCATCGTTTGCACCAGGGCCGCCCGGGACAGAATCATGATGTGCTCCAACAGTCACGATTTGACCATTATCCTTATTGGCTTTTGGTTTTAGGGAAGCGATGACATTGTAAGATGTCTTTTCGATCCTTTCAGCTTTTCCCACTTCCAGAGTGGAGGTGATTTGTTTAGTTTTAAGCTGTTCGACCAACTCTAACCCTTGGGCTTGGGTAATGGCTACAGCAGGTATATTTTGCCCCGTTGATACTTGTCCGAAATTATTTCCTGATGGTGAGTTGTTGTACATTAAAACGCCAACCGCTCCTTTATTTAGGACATTCTGAACCTTTTCAACAAAGGTAATGTCCCCACGTTCAACTAGTGCAATTTTCCCAGATACATTTTCTCCAACTTCCTCTGGCTTTGCTTTTCCAACATTAACAAGTTCGGCCGTTACCTTTCCGCTGATACTGCCGCTAAGGGCACGCGGTGTTCCTCCTAAATCACTGTCACCAATTTTCACTTTTACATTTTGCACCGTATCATAGATGGGAAAAGGCTGAACCTTTGTTTCGAAACCAAGACTCTTAAACTGACTTTCTATGTATTTCACTGCACGGAGCTCCCCTTCTGTACCAGCAGCTCTCGGTTGCTCTGATAGATAGGCAATCGTATTATACATATTGTCCGCACTAATTTTTTTGATAACTTTGTTATCAAAAGCTGTGTCAGACTGGGCATTTATTGCTCCGCTAGTTTGTGCAAATCCTGTACCAGTTGATAGAACCATACCCGCAGCTAATAGTACTGTTAGTGATTTTCTATACATATAATCCCTCCTTCTTCATAATCTTCCTAATTATGTATTTAACTAAATAGTTTGTAAATGAGTCATTAGTCTTTAAATTCCGAATATAAATCGGTATCTGACACCCGCTCACCCTTAAGATTATGCCGCAAAGAAAAAGCGATCCTTCTTAATGAAGAATCGTATCATGTATTGAAGCCGTCAATATATTGTATTGTAAAAAAATTATCAAACATTCAAATCTATCAACCTCATTTTAACCTAACTTTTGAAAAGCAATACCGTTTAGTCCAAATGACAATTTGAAAATAGGGAATCCAATTCTTTCTGGACTAGAAAATCTATGAACGATCTTGGAATGACTTCGGATAAATCGTGTAAGAAATCAGCCCGTTTTGTTGATAAGGGAATCCGCCGACAAAACGGGGATAGTATACGTTAAGTAATTTTCAGTCTGAAAAGTCGATTTACTTAATATTCATTTTTTATTATTGATATTACCATTTCCTAAAATATTCTAATGTTCAAACCTTCACAAATTGTTCACAACAACAATGAAAACGCTTACGATTTTCATTGTATAATATATATATCCTAATTGATTTCATAGTTTTGCACCAATTATCATACAATTATAATAAATAATTGAATAGACAGAAAGGAGATAATCAAGTGATCTTAAAATCGTTGAAAAAAAAGGGCATAACGACCATCATTTATTATAAAGAAGGAGTATTAAAAACATGTAAGGGTCAATTGCATAAACTTAACCTTAATGAACAAACCCTTTCCTTAAAGGATGAAAATCAAAAGATTTTCTCTATTCGTTTATCTCGTATTATGGAAATATATTAATTTAATTGCTTTCATTTAATATATTAAAATTACAATATATTTATTAATCCCGAATCTTTAGTTTATTACTAGAGGTTCTTTTTTCATATATGGAAAGCTGGTATGTTTAGCATTCCTGTAGTTAGTAATTTTTCAGTTTTGAAAAAAATAGGGCTCCTCATTTCCGGATTGATAAATATAGTTTCTATGCTTTATAGATGGCAGTATCCTTTGTATGGAATTCCTCAAGTAAGAAAAGCTGGGGCGATTAACTATGGAATGTATGGAGTGATTACTTAAGAAATTAATATAAGAGATAATTTTTCGGGTTTGTTTCCCCAGGAAATAATCGTCTTTAATGTAAAGTTTTCTATAATTCCCCGAATCAAACCCCATTTACTTCACAAGAGCAGAGTAGTTGGGTTTCGTTATTATTTAATTCCAATCACTAATCTAGTTCGTACAGCTTCAGTAATAATGGATGTCAGATTATTAATTTTGAGATTACGTACGTTCAATATAAGTAAAAAAAGTCTAATTGCTTCCACTGAAGAATGGGAATTCCCCTAATAATAAACTATCAAAGAATCGTTAAAATTAACGATACGGCGAAGACGCTTAATTGTTTCATTAAATTTTAAAGTGGTAAATATATATTATGAAACTAGCAGGGAGGTATTAAAATGAGAGTTCTAGTAATAGGAACAGAGGACATGACCGGAGAGCACGTTGTAAAACAGCTGGCAGACAGGCACCATAACCCGGTAGCACTGGTGGGAGCAGAGAATAAAGTAGAGGAAATGGTTAAACTTGGAGCACGAGATGTAGTTTCTTTGGAAAGTAGGGATTTTTCCAGTGCTTTTTCGGGCTGTGAAGCAGTAATCTACCTTAGTAACGCCAGTCCTCGGACTGGGGAGGGCAAACCAATACTGGTTGACCATCAGTCAGTATTAGACTCTGTTGAGGCTGCTAAGAAACATGGGGTGAAGCGCTTTGTTCTGATGAACACCATGCGAGCAAAAGAAATGGAGAGCTTAGATTCTAGTACAAACGATGTCAAGTACCACTCAGAAGAGCTATTAAAACAGGAAAAGCTTACATATACGGTTATACGGACAAGTATGCCTGTGGATAAGCCGGGAATAGGTAAAGTTGAAGCTGGACCATCAATTGTGAATGACAAAGGCGAGATACCAAAAGAGGATATTGCTTCTGTATTGGTCAAAGCGCTGGATACTGAAGAAGTATTTAATAAAACGTTCCATGTAACTTCTGGCGAAATTCTGATTGATGAAGCACTCCAAAGATTATAGATAACTCGAGTAACTTGCACAAAAAAAAAGAAGCAAAGGGTGATAAAATGTCCAAGTTAAAAAATTACCTTCCTACAGTTTTAAAAGGATCTGCCGTTTTAGGGACAGTTGCGGCCTCAGCGTACTTTTACCGAAAGGATGATACACAAAAACAACATTCAATCCTGAGGAATTTCCCCCTAATCGGCAGAATTAGATACATGACAGAGCAAATAGGACCTGAACTTAGGCAGTATTTATTTGAAAATAATAATGAAGGCACCCCTTTCTCTAGAAAGGAATTCGAGGATGTTGTAAAAGCAGGAAAATATAAGGAGCGTTTAATCGGATTTGGATCGGAACGTGACTTCAATGAGGCTGGATACTATATTCGAAATAGTATGTTTCCCAATCTCCGGGAAGAATTGAGAATAGATAATAGCCAAAAAATCAATACAAAGGTATATGAAGTTGATGAGGAAGGTCTATTGACCAGAAAGGAGAAGCTGGAAGATAGACAAATAGAACCGTACTTTTTACGAGACGAGGATGCTGTCATAATCGGAGGGGATACATGCCGGAATCCCTTTAAATTAAAGGGCTCGTAGGACAATCTGCAATGAGCTACGGGGCACTCGGTGAGAATGCCATCACTGCACTGTCGAGAGGATTAGGGCTTGCAGGAGGAACATGGATGAATACTGGTGAAGGTGGTCTTTCCAAATATCATCTCTCCGGAAATCCCGACATCATGATGCAAATCGGTCCGGGACTGTTTGGAGTAAGGACACCAGGTGGGGAGTTCTCCTGGGAAGAATTCAAGAAGAAAAGTGAAATAGAGCAAGTAAAGGCATTTGAAATTAAGCTGGCACAAGGTGCCAAAATCAGAGGTGGACATATTGAAGGACAGAAGGTGACAGAAGAAATTGCCCAAATCCGCCTGGTAGAACCTGGTCAAACAATCAATAGCCCTAACCGGTTCTATGAATTCAAGAATTTTAATGAATTGTTCGAATTTGTGGAAAGAATGAGGGATGTAGGCGGAAAGCCTATCGGTATCAAAATTGTTGTGGGGGATCTTGATGCACTTGAGGAAATGACGAAAACCATGAGAGATATAGGTAAAGGGCCGGATTTTATCACGGTGGATGGCGGAGAAGGCGGAACTGGGGCAACCTATCAGGAGCTTGCAGATGCAGTCGGACTCCCAATTATGTCAGCCTTGCCACTTGTAGATGAGATGTTAAAAAAATATGGTGTACGTAATCGGGTCAAGCTGATTGCATCAGGCAAGCTGACTTCTCCAGATAAAGTGGCGGTCGCTTTAGCGATGGGGGCAGATTTAGTTAATATAGCCCGCGGTTTTATGATTAGCGTTGGCTGCATCATGGCTGAAATCTGCCATACAAATCATTGCCCTGCAGGAGTAGCCACAACTGATTCAAAGTTGCAGGAAGGTCTGGTTATTGAGGAAAAACAATACCGAGTCGCCAATTACGTGATTTCCCTCCGAGAAGGGCTATTTAACCTTGCAGCTGCCGCAGGTATAGATACTCCGACCAAATTTGAACGAAAACACATCGTTCACAAGGATGAATGGGGAAGAGTTTCCCCTGTCCGGGACATCACCCTCACTCCCGAAAAAGTGGAGAAGTTAAGAAATAAGGAAAAAGTGGAGAAATAGCTTGGCGGGATTTTTATTTTTATTATATAGAAGAAACTCGTCAAAAAGGTAAGCCTTTGCTCAATGCAGCAAAGGCTATTTAAGTGCGTCCGGCATTTGTGCAATCTATATCTCTCGAATCATGAAGGCAGTAGGAGCGTGAAGAATGTCTGAATATTCAAATAAAATAAAGTAAAAGGTAAAATATCGAAGTTTCAAGGAAGGATTGTTTACAAATGGAAAATGAGCTCGTCTAGTAACATCTTCTGAGACCCGTGAGATAGTAAAAGTAACAGAAAGACCAGAAGTCATTTCATTTGCGGGGGGACTTCCAGTTTCAGAGCTGTTTCCTGTAGAAGCGCTTAAAGTTGCGTGCAATATTGTATTGAATGAAGAGGGAGCGGCATTTCTTCAATATATATGTGCGTGTGAATGACCCCGTGAACTATACCCGTTGAGATTTGGATGAGGCAAAAGGAGAGAGCCGAATTCAGACATTTCAAGATTAATTTTAACCGTAGGGGGAAGTTGATTTACGGCTTTAAGAAAATAAGCTTGTGGACGTTTCCCGCAAACTTCCGATAGATGACTGGCAGGGAGTCATCCGTTTGGCAGGACAGAAAGTGGGCTGGAAAGTCTTTTATCGATTTTTATTTCAGTTTAGAATAGAATTTAAAAAGTGGAATGTTACTGTTCAAACACAGGGGTCTTTATTAGTTATGAATAAAAATAAACAACCAAGGGGGAAACCTAATTGGTTGTTTATTTTTTATTTTCGCTCCTTTCGTAAAGATTGTTGTTTTTAAACGAAACTATTTAAGGTTGATTGGAGCGGAAGTGCGAGACTCCTGCGGGAGCAGCGGGACAGGTGAGACCCCACAGGCGTTTACGCCGAGGAGGCTCACGGCACGCCCCGCGGAAAGCGAGCATCTGGAGGGGAAATTAACCACACCGCACTACTTGGTAAATAGCAACAAAGTATGCGAAAACAGCCTTTATTTTTTAGTAGCTTCCTTGGCCGATATAACCTTTTGTACAAACTTTCTGTCATTTTTGTACCCTATTCTGTCCAAGGTGAATGCAAAATACAATCACAGAAATTTTTATTTTTATATTCCGGTCTAAAATATTCAATAATATCTTCCTTCATATTGCCAAAAGTAGTTTCTGGCTTATGCTTAAAGCCCTCATAAAACGCTGGAATAATGTCCTTTTTGAAATTGTTACGTGGGAAGGCTTTTATAATATCTTCACGCAAGTCGTCAGGGAATTGTTCAAAGCCATCTCCCATCACATCTAAACCAACACCTGAAAAGAGTAGTGCCACTTCAGCTTCTTTATGTTCTGCAACGCCAGGTGTCGTATGTAATGCAATAGCATCCCATACAAGACGAATCGACTCATCTGGAATTTGATACTGTTGTAAAAAGCTCCTCGCAGCATTTGCACCGTCTACTTCAAATCGTAAATCTGGACTGCTGAACTTTTTTGTTAAACCTAAATCATGGAATAATGCACTAACATATAGCAACTCTAAATCATGATTCTGCTTCGTTTTTTTCCGTTGACTGCGCCAAATAAAAATACACGATTTGAATGATTCCACAACAAGTCGTCCCCATGCTCGCGTAAAAGATCTGCTGCTTCTTTAGCCAATTGAGAATCTGGAATTTTAATACCTGCTACTTCTTGAAACATAATTGAAAATCCCCTTTACAATTTGATTATGAACTTGTTTTCATTGTAAAGAGGAATTTATCATTTATCTATCCATTCATTTCTATGATAATAATAGATAAAAACTATAATATAGAACTTTTTAAAGAAGCTATCTCATCTTTTTCTGTATGGAAACGCAGCCTTTCGATTTCACATAATAATAACTCAATATACTTACGTGCTGCATAATTGATAAAACGATTCTTTTTCATCACGAGATAGACAGATCTAGTCAAAGTTGGTTTTTCAATACGTTGGAAAAATAAATCCTCTGTATCATAAAATTCATATAATGTACGCGAAACAAAACTGCTGCCAACCCCATTTCGAACGAGCTTCAAGATAGATTCAATGCTAGACGTTTCGACAATAGGTTCTAACTGCCTGCCAACCTCAAGACTCGTTTTATCAAGTATTTTTCTGCATTGATGGATATTTGGAAATAAAATAAGCGGACTGTCTAAAACATCGGAAAATGAAACCTTCCGCTCTCCATTACTTTGATTACTAATCAGGTAAAATTCTTCATCATACAACTTCGTCACCATCAACATATCATCACGAGTGTATTCAAAACCAATACCAAAATCAGCTTGATTCTCTAAAACAGCCTTTTCCACTTGATCCGTACTTTGAACAAACACTTTTATGTTTGGATATAATTGGTTGAATTTAATGCACAAAGTGGATACCAAATCAGTTATTTCTCCTGGTAACACGGCAATTTTCAATTCCCCGATTTCTACTTTTGTAAGTGCTCTAATTTGAGAAGATATACTTTGTAAGGAATTTTGAATATTCAATGCTTCTTGTTGTACGATTTCCCCCACCTTAGTAAGTTCAATCTTCTTACCAATACGGTTAAATAGTGCATAGCCTACATCTTGTTCAAGCATTTTAATTTGATGGCTTAAAGTTGGTTGCGAAATTCCTAATTTTTCAGCTGCTTTTGTAAAATGCAGTTCTTTACTGACCATTAAGAAATATTCTAAATGTCTTATTTCGATACTATTTCAATCCTTTCTAATGAAAATAATTAAATCTGTATGCTTACAATAAAATAATCTAGTTATAAAGTTACTTTATTTGAAGGGATTATTCCAAAATTTGGCCCGATTGCTGGATGAAATTAAAAAACACCATTAGCTATCTGTTATTTTGGTTCATAAATACCTCACTATGATGTTGGATAGCGGGACTGGTTAAACAGAAATCATGTCTAATTACTGCTTAAAATTGAAGTCGTAATTAATTCAATAAATGTAAGTTTATATACGTCAGAATGAAAGGTCATCATTATATGAATCTCCATTGACATGTAGAATTAATAATAATTGTACCTTTTTAGATGTCAGTTTACATAATAGAATATTTCCTATAATACTTAAAATTTGGGATAGCCGAAAATTGAAAAGACTTTATCAAGGAGGAGCTAAATCATGTATATCCCTAAACATTTTCAACTCAAGGATGAAGAAATAATTTATGATTTTATCGAAAAGTACAGCTTTGCCACTTTATTTTCTCAACACAATGGAGAACCATACGCTACCCATCTTCCACTTACATTAAATAAAGGTGAAAGTGCTTTATATGGTCATTTTGCCCGCCCAAACGAACAATGGAAGGATATAGAATACCAACAAGTCCTTGCGGTTTTCCAAGGTCCTCACTCTTATATATCTCCTTCTTGGTATGAAACAACGATGGCAGTTCCTACTTGGAATTATGTATCTATCCATTTATATGGAAAGATGGAGATTGTCAAAGATCAAAAAGTCATATTCGATTCACTGAATGATATGGTAAACAAATATGAAAATCCAGAAAGCCCATACCATTTAAAGGATGTGGATTCCAGATTTATCGAAGGAATGAGTAAAGGGATTGTAGCTTTTAAAATAAAAATCACAAAAATTGAAGCGAAAGCTAAATTAAGTCAAAATCACCCTGTTGAACGTCAAGAATTAATTATTAAGCATCTTGAAAACACTTCTCAACAAGGTAATATACAAATAGCATCTCTTATGAAGAAAAATCTACAAAAATAAAAGTTATTCGACTTTGTCTTGTTCAAATAATGTGGTAGATCAAAAACTAAGGGTCCTATGAAGATTATTTATCATTGCAGCACCAAACATTCAATTAAAACAGCTACAAATTGGTTCAAAGAATGGTGGAGTTATTCTTTGAACCATGCATTCTTTAAGAGTTTCACACCCACATCAATTTCATGGGAAGAAAGATTACTGAAACCTAATTTAACCATTGGTCCGTCGGTGTTATTTTTAATGAAGTAGAGAGAAGTAGGATACACAGTAACTCCATGTATAGAAGCTTGCTGAATTAACCATTCTTCTGAATGCTTCAGATGTACTTTGACTAATACGTACAAACCAGATTGTTCACCAATAATGGATATATTTTGAGCGAATTGCTCTTTTAAAGCGGATACTAAGTGCTGCATTTTTCTTTTATAAACTAGGCGCATGCGTTTAATATGTCTACTCCATTCTCCCTCTTCCATAAATTTAGCCATTGTAAGCTGGCTAAGCAGGGAGGTAGTAGCTTCAAAATGAAGAAACTGATTTTTATAACGATTTAAAAGTGGCTGTGGCAAGACCATATAACTTAAACGAATTCCTGGAAGAAAGGACTTCGAGAAATTCCCTAAATAAATGACTCTTGCTGAATCAATGGAGGCAAGAGCAGGGAATGGTTTTTGTGTATAGCGAAATTCACTATCATAATCGTCTTCGATAATATATCCACGCATCTTGTTAACCCAATGAATAATCATTTGCCGTTGTTGGATAGACATGCTTACTCCAATGGGACTTTGATGGGAAGGAGTTACATAGATTAATCGTGATTTCATTTGTTCTAATTGTGAAAGTTCAGCACCTGTTTCATAAACCGGCAAAGTTTCAAACATAAAACGATGGAAATGAAAAGCTTCCCTAGCACCGTCGTAACCAGGGTCTTCAACTATAATACTCTGGAATTCATCCTTCAGTATATGTCCAAGGTATACAAGCATTTGTTGGGTGCTGCTTCCGATAATAATTGCATTTACATTTGTTTTCACGCCGCGTGATTGGAATAAATATGTGGAGATTTGTTCGCGCAGGCATTCTTCCCCAAATGGTTCCCCGTATCGAAAGCTATCCTGTAATGTTAATACTTGATTAGCAATTTTCCTCCAAAACTTCAGTGGGAAATGTGTTTGATCAACGGCATCTGCCCTGAAATTAACTACTGGAGGTCTCTTGGACTCAGTCTGCTTTTTATCATAAGAGATTAAGGGTTCCTGAAATAAACGAGGTTCTAACTCATTAGCAAAATAACCTTTCCTGCCCTCTCCACGAATATACCCTTCAGCAACAAGTTGTTCATATGCCAGTAAAGTTGTATTGCGGCTTACATGTAAAGAATCTGCAAGTTGACGAATGGAGGGTAATTGCTCATTTGCCAAAATGTCTCCATGTTCAATATATGATTTGAATTTCTCATAGATTTGTTTGTATTTTGGGGCGTTATCATTGAACGTAAAAATGGTATTATTCATTTGCATTCCCTCTGACATGTATATTTGTTTATTATTGTACCTTTTTGTATGTCAACTTGTATAATAATATTTTTTTATCGGATATTTTTTAAAAAAATTCAAATATAAGTTGAAAGGAAGATTATTGTGTACATTCCTAAGCAATATCGTATGAAAAATGAAGAAGCAGTTCAAATTATGAAGTCTAACCCGTTTGCCTTATTGATTACTGTTAATGAACATCGTCCCTTGGCTACTCATATTCCTTTGGAAATTCGCGAAGATGAAGGGAAAATCTATGCGACTGGGCATATTGCATACGGAAACATGCAGAAAAAGAATTTAGACAATAATAGTGATGTGTTACTGATTTTCCAAGGGCAGCACGCTTACATTTCATCAAGTTGGTATCAGTGCGAAGAGGTTCCTACATGGGACTATCTAGCTGTACATGCGTATGGATCAGCTCGTTTAATCACTGAAGACGAGCTGATTTCCTCCTTGGATACTATGCTTAATCATTATGAGGGTCACCGAGAAAATGGCCGGACCTGGGAAACGTTTGATCCAGAGTTGCTAAAGAGTGAAATGAAAGGAATAGTGGGCTTTGAAATTGAAATCACATCTATTCAAGCTGCAGCCAAAATGAGTCAAAATCGTAATGACACCGATTACAAAGCGATTATTACAGAGCTTGAAAAATCAAATGAACAAGGGGAGATTCAGGTTGCAAAATGGATGCGTGAGCAAAGGAAAGGTCAATTGAATGATTAGTATATTAATAGGGTTTGCTGTGGCACCCTAAAAAAAAATGGTGTTTATCATTTTTTAAGGAAAGCAAAGGTAAGTCAAAACCATTCCTTACAGACAAGAGCTCATAATAAAAAAAGTTGGAACAGTTTCCTTTTCTAAATGAGTAACAAATCGCCTCCTTGATGAAAACGAACCTTAAAAAAGTGTAACCTTGCTTTCACCATCAAGGAGGAGCCCAATAAACCTTGTACCAAAATACAATAAGGAGTTGCTTTTTATGGAGTTTTCAAATATTTGGCTATTTGTAATTGCTGCTGCTACATTGTTAATAATACCTGGACCAGCTGTGTTGTATATTATGGCAAGAAGTATAGACCAAGGGAAGAAGGCGGGCATAGTATCAGTTCTTGGTGTATCACTTGGCGGTTCTGTTCACGTTTTAGCTGGAGCGATTGGAGTTTCAGCGATCCTTATGACATCAGCAACAGCCTTTAATATCGTTAAATACTTGGGTGCTGCTTATCTTATCTATCTGGGGTGCAGGACTTTATTTTCTACATCTGATCGAACGACTTCAGAAATTCCAAAAGCCCCTCGCAAAAAGATATTAAAGATATTTTACGAATCTGCGCTCGTAGAAGTAATGAATCCTAAGACAGCACTCTTTTTTTTAGCATTCTTTCCGCAATTCATATCACCTTCGGCCGGATCAGTCACCATACAATTTTTACTTTTAGGAATTATATTTATTATCCTAGCTTTTATTAGTGATGGTCTGTATGCAGTACTTGCAGCAAGTATTAGAAAGCGGATTCTGGGTAGTGAAGTGAATTCTAGGTTTCAGAATCGGATAACTGGTTATTTATATATTGTTCTAGGGGTATTCTCCGTCTTTGCGAGCCCCTCCAAAACATAAGAGTATTTGATAAAAATCGATTCTACTAAGATAATAAGTAAAATGAAATGGAAAGATATTTTATGCCTAGATTTATCATTGATGATGATTTTTGGTCGTTATTCCCTCATGCAATTGCATGCTCTTACCTCTGTTTGTAGACAAAGGGGGTTCGGAATTAAAAAATTTCTTAATGCATATCTTTCATCAAATCATAAAGGAAAGAGAAGTCAATGGCAGCCTCAATTTTAAGAACCAACTAGATCGCAGGCACCAGTTGATCTCCCTGATAGAATCATGTTTAGAAGGCATCCTCAGCACACAAGTTTTAATAATTCTTTTTAAAAACAATAAAGACTCTAGGCAAAAGGTTTCTAACTAAAGGTTGGAGCGGAAGGTGCGAGACTCCTTTGGGAAAAACGTGTCAGGGGGAGACCCCACAGGCGCAAAGGTGCAGAGGGGGCTTCCGCGACCGTTCGCGGAAATCGAGTTTGCCTACAGTCTGAGGTAAGGGCTACGTGAATGCTCTTACCTTTTTTTGAATAGTGTTCGTTTAAAAAAGGTGGAATTCAATTTATCTGACCTTTTGTGTAGTCTTATTTTGGCCGTGAGATAAGTGTTTATTTGATACAGGTATTTTAGTATTGAGGTACTGTCACATGCCCTAGTTTGATGGGCATGTGACGGTATACCTTTAACATCATTTCTCTTTTTTTGGTTTGAGTTTTCTTGTGCAACGGGTAGTTGCACATTTGCAGGAAACTGCAAGATACAGCTTGGATAACAGTCTAACATCAGTAAAAAGGGAGCTTGTTTTAAAACAAGCCCCCACTTATAATAAATTATTGGTTCTAAGGTTGTATTATTTTTTTATTCCAGGAAATCCTCGGTCGAAATTACATTGGCATACATACCGTTAAGTGCGCTGACAAAGGCATAATGGACCTGTTCAGCTGGAACGACCTTATCTTGATAAGATAAGTCCCTTGTCGCACATGCATCTTCAATAAGAGTAGTTTCAAAGCCTAAATCCACTGCAGCTCTGACTGTGGCATCAATGCACATATGCGTCATCATACCTACAATCACTAGCTTTGTTACTCCTTTTTCTTTTAATTTGCTTTCTAATTCAGTCTGTAAAAAGCTGTTAGGGAAATGTTTTATGATAATGCTTTCGTGTTCTAATGGTAGAACAGCTTCATTTAGTTTAACTCCATCCGTATTCGGAAGAAAAAAGCCTAACCCAGGATCACTAGCGATATGTTGAACATGAAAAATATTATCTTTGTTATTCTGCCTAAACCATTCAAGAACTTTAGCAGCATTAGCGGCTGCTTTTTCAGGGTTGCTTAATTCCATCTTTCCATTTGGAAAATAGTCATTTTGAATATCGACAATGATTAAAGCTGTGCTCATTTTTTCCACCTCTTTAAAAAATTTTAGTACAATATAATGATAAATGATATATTGATTTCTATCGATACTTTGATGAAACACTTTTCTATCAAAGCATTTCATGGTGAAAGGAATTTATTATGGAACTTGATAACATTGATTTTCAAATCCTTCGGTTATTATCCGAAAATTCACGTATTCAGTGGAAAGACTTAGGTGAACAAATTCATATGACGGGACAAGCAGTAGGAAATCGGATTAAAAAACTTGAGGAAAATGGAGTAATTAAAGCCTACTCACTAATAGTCGATGAAATGAAATTAGGACTTTCTTATACAGCATTTGTCATTATTTATATGAAAACAGCAAACCATGATTCGTTCATACGTTTTATTAATGATAGAAATGAGATAGTTGAAGCTCACCGAGTATCGGGAGAAGGTTGTTACCATTTAAAAATAAAAGTTAACTCTCAAGAACTATTGAATCTTTTTCTTAATAAAATTCTCGATTATGGGAACTATTCTTTATATCTATCAATACAAGAAATTAAGCAACATAATCCGTTGACTGCCACAATTTAATAAATATTTTTTTTTAAAAAGAAGATACTGTATTCCCAATCATCATGAATCGTTCCAAGTATGGGGATGTTCGACTGGGACAGTAGCAGTGGGAATAGTCTTTTTAAATATCGTAGATTCGAAGGGAAAAGTAAAACGTTAGATGATTATGCGCTTGCTTATGTTGGTGTTGGAATGGTTGATATAGAAATTGTTAGTTTAGCTCCTGAATTGATGATGACGGGCCAACATTGGTTGTTTACGTTAGTTACCGTAGTAGCAGAATCTGCAATCTTATTATTCCCAAATTGCGAGGGATGTGGGTAAATGCGGGAATCCGTCAGCAAAGAGGTGGCAAAGAGATATAGATGTAGACTTAAACAAGGGGATAGATTGTTAACGAAGATGGTCCATGAACTTAATCTAACATGAAACCATACCCGAAGGTGGAAGTTAATTAATGTATCGAAGAAATATGGACAAATTACTGTTCTTATAAGCTGGTTCCAGACACACTTTGTTTTTTCTACTTGGGTAATCAAGTGAATGGATTGTATCTGTTCCATTTTGTTCATCAACGTGCTCAATGTAGATACTTTCCTCGTTGCAGGTTACGTTAGCCATAATTGTTGATTAAGTAATCTCTTCTGCTCGTTTAGCTACCCGATTTGGTTTGCAACAGTTATACTATTTGTTCCACTTTCCTTAGATATGATGTTTTATTAAAAATTACTGAACTAATGGGTCTTGCTTTAAAAAGGGAGGTTGCTGTGGCAGCCTTTTTCTTATGGAACATAACGGGTTCAGCTTTTAAAAAAATAGGGCTCCTCAGTGAGATATGAGTAAGACACCACACTAACTCAAAACCCTATGAGGAACCCTAATATGAAGTTTAAAATGGAAGATAAACAAAATCAACTAAACGATAGAATTTCCATTGGAGTGGATATTGCCCAACAATTACATGTGCTAGAGCAGTGAATTCCCGTGGAATTGTAATCGTAGACCCATTTGCATTTGAAAATAATGAAGATGGATTTGCTGGTTTAATAAAATGGATGGAGGCAGCCATTGTGGGAGTGGAGCCTATAGGCATCACAAACTAAGGTTATTGTATGTCTAACTCTTTGACAGTTTCGCCTTCAATTAACACTGGCTGATAATAGGATTCGTTTGGTAAACTTTTCTTTCCTTGTAATTTCTTAATGACCCAATCAGCTGCATCATGTCCCATTCGTTCTTGTGGGTGTGTTAATGTCGTTAGTTTGATATTGGCATTTTTCGCAATATAGGAATTGTCCTGGCCAATGATTGATAATTGTTCGGGAATAGAAATATCGAGTTGTCTGCATACATTTACTACTTCCAACCCTACCTCGTCGTTATAGCAAACAATGGCAGTCAACAAGTCTCTATTTTCATTTAGGAACTCTTTCAAGTTCGTGTATAGGTCTAGCTTCGTTTCTGTAGTATACGAAAGCAATTGTTCTGGTTGAAAGCGTAATTTGGCTTCTCCAAGTGCTTTTATATACCCCTTCATTCGATACTTTCCTTGCAAATCATCCATTTTCGAAATGAGTCCAATTTGGGTATGTCCTTTCGAAATCAATTCTTTTGTTGCGAGGTAGCTTGACTGCACATCATCCAGGCAAAAGAAAGGAACCTCTAATTCTTCATAATAAGCGTTGATCATGATGAATGGAACCTCTTGTTCCTTAAATGATAGGTAGTAACCGATGTTGGGATTGTATAGATTGCTTTTTGTAGGTTCAATGATCATACCATCCACGCCAAATGACAACATCATTTCCAAGGCTTTTTTTTCTTGTTCGACATCATTATTTGTACTGGCTAATAGTAACGAATAATTATCTTCATTCAATCTTCTTTCAATTCCGCGGATAATAGAAGGGAAAATGTAATCGGAAATGTAGGTCGTGATTACACCAATCGTTTTATTTTTGGAATTGCCACCAGATTTTGATTGATATTGGTTACTAACATATGTGCCAGATCCTTTTTCACTTCTCAAGAATCCCTCGTTTGATAATTCTAAAATGGACTTTCGTACAGTGTGTCGGCTAACGTTGTACATTTCTTGCATGACGGATTCAGTAGGAATTTGTTCCCCTACACTATATTCACCTGTAAGGATTTTATTTTTTAAATCATCAATGATTACCTGATACTTTGGTTTCATTAAACCTCACTTCTTCCATAGTTGTTTGCATTCTAATTTATGCGCTTAAAATATTTGTGCGGACATATTTTAACATAATTTTTGAATGAATTAAAACAAATCATCTTATTTTTTGTATAAAGTTATAAATTCCACCTATTTACCTTTAGGTTTCATGTCGGATAACTTCCTTTAATCCCAATTTATGACTTTAAGGTGAGGATGGAGTATTTCGTCTGGAAGTTGTAAGTATAAATAATATAAACCGTTGACAAATGTACGTACAAAAAATATAATATGGTTGTGAATAAATTTAAGCGCCTCCTTTTATTGAAAGCGCTGACAGAAGGGGGATTAACGTGCAAACGAATATATTAAAAATTAAACAAGCGATTACCGGGGGAGAAACTTCACTTGGAATCGAATTTGGATCCACTCGTATTAAAGCGGTGTTGATTGATAATCATCATGAAACTATCGCATCTGGAAGTTATGAGTGGGAAAACCTCTTGGAAGATGAAATTTGGACGTACAACTTAGTGGATATTATCACTGGTCTGCAAACAGCTTATAGTGAAATGAAGCAAGAAGTTGAACGGAATTATGGAATTACCATTCGAAAAATAGGTTCTATTGGATTTTCTGCAATGATGCACGGGTATATGGCTTTTGACAGTACAGGGGAGCTACTGGTTCCGTTTCGAACTTGGCGTAACTCAACAACAGGTGTTGCAGCAAAAGAACTAACTGATCAATTTCAATTTAATATCCCTGAACGATGGAGTATTGCTCACCTTTATCAAGCAATATTAAATGAAGAGAAACATTTGCCGCGCATTGATTGTATTACGACTTTGGCTGGATACATTCACTGGTTATTGACTGGAAATAAAGCAATTGGCATTGGAGATGCTTCAGGCATGTTCCCAATTGATGAATCAACGCAAGATTACAATGAATCAATGGTCAAGCAGTTTGACGATTTAATTGCGACGAAAGGTTATCCTTGGAAGCTAAAAGAGATTCTTCCTAAAGTCTACATTTCAGGCGAGCAAGCGGGTGAATTGACCGAAATTGGAGCGAAAATCCTGGATAGATCAAGAAATTTACAACCAGGCACTCCAATTTGTCCACCGGAAGGCGATGCGGGGACTGGAATGGTTGCTACGAATAGTGTGAGGAAACGTACCGGAAACATCTCAGTAGGAACTTCCGTTTTTGCGATGATTGTACTAGAGAAAGAACTTTCAAAAGTATATCCAGAAATTGATCTGGTAACTACACCAAATGGAAGTCCCGTTGGAATGGTTCACGCGAATAACTGTTCAAGTGATCTCAATGCTTGGCTGGGATTGTTCCGTGAATTTTCTGAGGCAATGGGACAAAAGGTTGATATAAATAAATTATTTGAAGTAATGTTGAATAAAGCTTTGGAAGCGGATCCAGATGGTGGCGGTTTGCTTAGCTACGGTTATTTCTCAGGTGAAAATATCACAGGATTAGAAAAAGGGCGACCATTATTTGTCCGCTCGCCTGAGAGTCAATTCAATTTAGCAAACTTTATGCGGACTCACCTTTTTACTGCTTTCGGTGCATTGAAAATCGGAATGGGTATTTTGACAAAAGAAGAAAATGTTGCAATTGATCGTATTTTGGCTCACGGTGGTTTATTTAAAACCCCTCTTGTTGGACAAAAAATTGTTGCGGCTGCAATGAATGCTCCAGTATCAGTTATGTCAACAGCAGGAGAAGGCGGCGCGTGGGGAATGGCCATTCTTGCATCTTACATGATGAATAAAGATCAAAAAGAAAGTTTAGAAGACTTCCTTGACAAAAAAGTATTCGAAGAGGCTGATGGGCAAGAAATTTATCCTGATCAAGTAGATGTTAAAGGATTTGAAGCATTTATTGAAAGATACAGGAAGGGTTTAGTGATTGAGCAGGCCGCTGTAGACAATTTGATGTTATGAGTGGAAAACTGGAGGGATTGACGTGTTAGAACAACTGAAAGAAGAGGTATTTCAAGCAAATTTGGACTTGCCTAAATATGGACTCGTGAAATATACATGGGGAAATGCGAGTGCCATCGATCGTAAAAGCGGTTTATTTGTTATCAAACCTAGTGGTGTTGATTACGAAACGATGAAAGCCAGCGATATGGTTGTTGTTGATTTAAATGGCAATGTTGTTGAAGGAGAGTTGAGGCCTTCATCAGATACAGCGACTCACGCAGTACTTTATAGATATTACCAAGAAATCGGCGGCATTGTGCATACTCATTCAACTTGGGCGACAATCTGGGCTCAAGCAGGCCTTGATGTTCCAGCGATGGGTACAACTCATGCAGACACATTTTATGGATCCATCCCATGTGCCCGCTACCTAACGCAAGAGGAGATTGATCGTGGATACGAAGTGGAGACTGGGAAGTTAATCATCGAAACATTTGAAGAGCGCGGGTTAGACATTTTAGCCGTTCCTGGTATCTTACTTCATGGTCATGGTCCCTTTACTTGGGGGAAAGATGCAAAATCCGCCGTAATGAATAGTGTGGTGTTGGATGAAGTTTCGAAAATGAATTTATTTACACGGGAATTAAATCATTTTGCAAAAGAATTACCACAAAATATTTTGGATAAACACTATTTACGAAAACATGGAAAATATGCTTATTACGGTCAAAAGTAAGATCAACTCTATCAAATTATCAACCTATTAGATAAAGAAAAGAGGCTTATTATGTTAACAACAGAAAAAAAGGAATTTTGGTTTGTCGTAGGATCACAACATCTATATGGGGAAGAAGCGTTAGCAGAGGTCAAGGCGAATGCACAAACGATAGCCGATGCATTAAATGAAAGCGGTATTTTACCTTATCCACTTGTACTGCAAGATTTAGCTGTCAGTACAGATAAAATCACAAACATCATGAAAGAAGTCAACTATCGTGACGAAGTTGCCGGTGTCATCACTTGGATGCATACTTTCTCACCTGCAAAAATGTGGATTCGTGGAACAAAATTATTACAAAAACCATTGCTTCATTTAGCTACACAATTCAATGAAAGTATTCCTTGGGCAACGATTGATATGGACTTTATGAACCTGAACCAATCCGCTCATGGTGACCGTGAATATGGTTTTATCAATGCTCGTTTGAAAAAACAAAATAAAGTTGTTGTAGGTTATTGGGAGCGTCCTGAAGTCCGGCAACAAATTGCACAATGGATGGACGTAGCGGTTGCTTATAACGAAAGCTTCAACATTAAGGTCGCTCGCTTTGGAGACAACATGCGTAACGTTGGAGTAACCGAAGGGGATAAGGTTGAAGCGCAAATCCAATTTGGGTGGACAGTTGACTATTTTGGAATCGGAGACCTTGTTCAATATGTAAATGCGGTTACTGATGAAGAAATTGATGCTTTATTTGCAGTATACGAAGGCCATTATGAATTTGATTATGGTACCTACAGTAGGGAAAATTGGGAGAAAAGCGTAAAGGTACAGGCAAGCTATGAAATTGCGATTAAACGTTTCCTTGATGATGGTGGTTACACGGCCTTCACAACGAACTTCGAAGATTTATATGGGATGAAACAACTTCCTGGTCTTGCCGTCCAACGTTTAATGGTACAAGGATATGGCTTTGCGGGTGAAGGAGATTGGAAGACGGCAGCACTTGATCGCTTACTGAAAGTGATGAGCCATAACCAATCAACTGGATTTATGGAAGATTACACATATGAATTAGCTGCGGGACAAGAATCAATCCTTCAATCACATATGCTCGAAGTCGACCCATCTTTAGCAAGTAACAAACCAAAAATTGTCGTATCTCCATTAGGTATAGGTGATCGTGAAGATCCAGCACGTTTAGTATTCGACGGCAAAGCAGGAGACGGTGTCATTGTTTCCATGGCTGACTTTGGTACAAACTATAAACTTTTGATTAATGAAGTTTCTGCATTCGAGCCAACAGTTCCAGCACCAAACCTGCCAGTGGCCCGTGTACTTTGGGAAGTGAAGCCAAACTTCCAAGATGGAGTGAAAGCTTGGCTTGAGAATGGTGGCGGTCACCATACAGTTGTGTCATTGAATTTAACAACAGACCAAATCATAACCTATGCCAAACTTGTTGGCTTGGAATACGTAGTTATTAAGTAATGTCTCTCCCTCCAAGGAGGCTCCGCTTCCTTGGAGGGAAAAAATAGGTAATCCAGAAGTTGAAGAATGGAAATAGTGACCATTAGTATGATCCCTTTATTTTCGTAAGCGTTTTCGTGTTTTTTAGGGAAAAGATGAAAGCGTTTTAATAGACAATGACGACACAGAATTTATCCTAATAAATAACTTTTACGATGGAAACTGGCATGTATTTGTGATTTGAAAACACTATTATTATTTCTCAAAAAGTAATCAATATTTTAGTAGTGGGATTAAATATAATATTAAAACCTTTAGGGGGGAACTTAAATGGTTAATGAAAAGAAAATCTCAAGTGGATTCATTTATTTTTTTGGGGCTTTTGGAGGCATTCTCTTCGGTTATGATATCGGCGTTATGACGGGTGCTTTGCCTTTTCTGCAACATGATTGGAACCTTCAAAATAACCCAGGTGCCATTGGCTGGATTACCTCTTCGTTGATGTTTGGAGCTATTTTTGGAGGTGCCATGGCCGGACAACTTTCTGATCGTTTAGGACGGCGCAAAATGATTTTAATATCTTCTATCATTTTTGCTGTTGGATCCATTTTGGCAGGAATATCCCCTCATAACGGGATCCTTTTTATGATTGTTGCACGGATTTTATTAGGGTTGGCTGTTGGAGCTGCTTCTGCGTTGGTCCCAGCCTATATGTCGGAAATGGCGCCTGCACGTTTACGTGGACGTCTGTCAGGAATTAACCAAACAATGATTGTCTCTGGAATGTTGCTTTCGTACATTGTCGCTTATTTATTGAAAGACTTACCAGGAACAATGGCATGGCGGTTGATGCTTAGTTTGGCTGCCGTACCTGCTTTGATCTTATTTATTGGAGTGTCCAGGTTACCCGAATCACCACGTTTTTTAATTAAGAACAATAAAATGGAAGAAGCTCGTAGGGTGTTGGGCTATATTCGCCCTAACAAAGAACAAATTGATTCTGAAATAACACAAATACAAGAAACTGTTAAAGAGGAAGCAAAGGTAAATCAAAAAGCATCATGGGGTACCCTTTTAAGTAATAAATACCGTTATTTAGTAATGGCTGGTGTGGGTGTTGCTGCGTTTCAACAGTTTCAGGGAGCAAACGCAATTTTTTATTACATTCCTATGATTGTGGAAAAAGCAACAGGGCATGAAGCCAGCTCAGTATTGATGTGGCCAATTATTCAAGGGGTTATTCTCGTACTAGGTTCATTAATATTCCTAATGATTGCTGATAAATTTAATCGCCGTACTTTATTAACAATCGGCGGAACGATTATGGGGCTATCCTTTATTTTGCCGGCCATATTGAATGTATTAATTCCTAATGCAAACCCGATGATGATGGTTGTTTTCTTAAGTATCTATGTAGCTCTTTATTCATTCACTTGGGCTCCATTAACTTGGGTCATAGTTGGAGAAATTTTCCCGCTGGTAATTCGCGGGCGGGCGTCAGGAGTGGCTTCATCATTTAACTGGATTGGTTCTTTCTTGGTTGGCTTGCTATTTCCGATCATGACCGCTTCGATGTCTCAGGAAGCTGTTTTTTCAATCTTCGGTGCTATTTGTTTACTTGGTGTTTTATTTATTCGGACATGCGTTCCTGAAACTCGAGGTCATACTTTGGAGGAAATTGAAAAAATTGGGGAAAGTAGACAAGCTAAGGGGAAAAGTGCTTAAATTAGAACTATTAAGGTTTTGAGCGGAATTAAAAGAAGTTATACGCGAATAGAAGAGATTTTAAATCAGGGGGACATAAGGGAAAATACTTCATCAAGAATATGTTGATTTACTCATATGATTCCTTTTCTTAGGCCCGAGGTTGCTACTTCGGGCTTTACAATTATTAAAAATGTTAGCTGAACTTTTAGTGCAATTCATGGTGTTTTAGCTTTTATTTATATGAAGGAATTTAATAGGGAAGGAGCCGATAAAAATGAAAGTATCACAAAGCTCGTTTGGAAATGAAGTCTTGCTGTTTACGATAGAAAATGATCATGGAGTAAGAATGGAAGTTACGAACTTTGGTGCAAGAATCGTCAATCTGTTCGTCCTAACGGAATCGGGTCGTAATAATATCGTATTGGGATTTGACTCGATTGAGGATTACAAAAAAGAAACGTATTATGGAGCAACAATAGGAAGAGTCGCTGGAAGAATAAAAAATGGCGAATTTTCAATTGGTGAATCACGTTACCAAACAGCTGTAAATCAATTAGGGAATACATTACACGGTGGCAGTCCTGGATTCGATGAAAAAATCTGGGATTATGAAGTGAAGGAGACGGATGAAAGTGCATCGATCTTCTTTTCAACCCACTCACCTGATGGCGAGAATGGTTTTCCGGGGAATTTGAAAGTAAGTGTGACTTATACATTGGACAACTTAAATATTTGGTCAGTGAGCTATCAAGCAAAAAGTGATCAAGACACAGTTTTTAATCCGACCAATCACGTCTATTTTAACTTAACAGGGCATCCCAGCAATCCAATCGATGATCATTTCTTACAAATCTTTTCTGAAGAATTTGCACCAGTAAATGAAGATACCACGGTAACTGGGGAAAAGCGAAGCACAATCGGCACGCCTTATGATTTTCGAACCCCGAAGAAATTAAAATCAACCTTTGAAGCCAATGACGCAGAAGTTAAAAAAGTTCAAGGGATCGATCATCCATTCTTCCTTACGTGCCCAGGACTTCATCAAACTGCAGCCAAATTAATTAGTCCTGACCAGAAAATAACAGTCGAGGTATACACAGAAGAGCCTGCGGTTGTCATTTACACGGCAAACTTTGTGAAAGATGTGCCACTTATGCACGGAGAAAAATTAATTCAACACGGCGGAATAACGTTTGAAACCCAAGCTGCTCCAGGAGCGATTGAGTTTGAAGATTTTGGGGATATTCTTCTTTTAGCAGGCCAAAATTATACTTCCCAAACAAAATACAAAATTGAGGTCAGTACCCACTCAACTGAAGGTTCCAGTTAGTGTTAAAGAGTTGAATTGGTTGATTTCGTTTCGATAATTTTACATAGATTCGGCTGCTAGTTAGGATCAACATCCGTGACTGTAAGAACGATCGAGCATAGCTCGTGACATGTAGCGGGTAGGATTCCCGCCGAATAAGAATTGGCCATTCACTCGAACTGAGTTTTCGAGGATAGAGGATAACTTATATCTTTAAGTGTAAACAGTTAGATAGTGGGCTGTAAAACTAAGGTTAAAGATAAGCCCCCATTTAAACAGCACATATTCTATACGTAGCACCTCCTGATACGATCCTTGTATCAAAGGAGGTGCTTTTCCTATGCCTCAAAAAAATTAACGATTGTTCCCGACAAATCATTCACTCGATTGTTTTGTACGAAACAAGGCAGGAATTCTCCAAGAATGGAATGGCATCACGAAAAATATTCAGGCAGTTATAGGCGTGAGCGATATGCCTTTGTTAGACACCACCTAATTTAAGGGTAAGGGGATGTTTATTTTACTTAAATGGAATATCCCAAATTAAAGTCATAACTTCGATGTATTTAATAAGCTCAAGGATTTGTAACTAGTGAAAAAATAAATGTAAGGAGTGGAGAATATATTACAGTACGAGGAGACTATCCAAACAGGATGGTTACTACTATAAAAAGAAAGGAATGTACTCTTAATTAATACCTTTCGAAAGCATGAGCGATATTTTGGTTATTTTGTATTTTATACTCACTTTATGTATGCATTTGTAATAATAATGTAAAATTAGGTAAATATGTGTGTCACTTAAAGATGATAAAATGAAAAAAAAGAGATTTAATCGGGGGAGAAAATGATAAAAATCATAGCATCTTTTGTTGTTTCTGGATTGTTACTATCAAATCCGTTGGTTGGTAATGCTGCATTGGGCGATCGTACATTAAAAAGTGGAATGACTCATACAGAAGTAAAACAATTACAAGAGGTTTTAAAGAAAAAACAATATTTTAAGAGTAATAATACAACTAAATATTTTGGGACCGTTACTAAAAGTGCAGTCGTAAAGTTCCAAAAAAGTAAAGGTTTAAAAGCTGATGGTATTGTCGGTCCGAATACATATAAAGCTTTGGGAGTAAAAAAGAAGACCTCCAACGCTAATGTAAATAAAACAAGCAATAAATCTACTGCGATAGTGAAGGAAGCAAAGAAACATTTGAATGTACGGTATGTATGGGGTGGAACTACACCAAAAGGTTTTGATTGCAGCGGATTCCTAAAATACGCTTTCGATAAAGGCGCAAATGTCACATTACCAAGAACGGTATCGGAAATTTATAAAAAGGGGACAAAGGTGTCCAAACCACAAGTTGGAGATGTGGTCTTTTATGAAACCTATAAACCTGGTGCCTCACATGCCGGTATTTATATAGGTGGCAATCAATTCATACACAGCTCCTCATCAAACGGTGTGAGCATTTCCTCCATGGATAATAGTTATTGGAAGAAAAGATATGTAGGAGCAAAAAGAATGTAATAGAGAAAGTGGCCAGTTCTTTTTTGAAGAGACTGGCTTTTCTAGTTCTACCAATAGAATACGATACTAATAAGTCCTGCGGATGGTAGAATCGGTATTAGAACATAAAATTTTTTTAAGATACAATTTTAGCTTTTATTGCTCCCAGAAACACTTGGGTATAATCGATACTTCATTTACCAAATATAAATTCTTTAATTCTCACATAAGACAGTCGAGGAAGTTTATAAAAACCGTGAAAGTTTCCCCAGGAGGTTCAGAAGGTAACCTCGCAGGACTTAGTTAAAGTTGGACTCATTATCGCAGCGTTCAAGCTGTGGCTCTCTGTTATCGTAGGGTCTTTTAAACTTTAGCATACAAATTAATTTTTTTGTAAATAACTTAAAATTTGCAGAGTGAAATCGATAAATAAGTCTTGATGTTTTAGGAAGGGCTGTGATTTTCTAATTCTAACTTAATTGGAGATACCCCAATTGGAGTTGCTTAGAAATCTCTAATTCGATTTTTCAGTTTAAGTTCTTCAATCTTTTCAATAATTTACACACCTTGGATTAAACAAATAAATTGTAATCTAATAATATTAATTGATTCGATGTTTTTTGAATAATTTTACAATTACGATAGTAGGGAATATAATAATCCTATAAACATTTTGCAAAAAAATATTTTAAATGTTTTGGAGTAAAGAGTTTTTTGTTTAGAGAAGCAAGAATATAGGTTTAATAATGAAAATCCATAGGAGGAAAATTATATGGCAAAATTTACTGTAGGTAATGAAAATCATGCTCCAATTGAACTTTATTATGAGGACCATGGTTCAGGGAAACCCGTTGTCTTAATACATGGTTGGCCTTTAAGTGGACGCTCTTGGGAATATCAAGTGCCAGCTCTTATTGAATCAGGTTACAGAGTCATAACATATGATCGTCGAGGATTCGGAAAATCATCCCAGCCATGGGAAGGATATGAATATGAGACATTTGCTTCTGATTTACATAAACTGTTAGAACATTTAGATCTTCAAAATGTCACACTTGTTGGTTTTTCTATGGGTGGAGGTGAGGTAGCTCGATACATTAGTACGTATGGAACAGCTCGTATTGAGAAGGCTGTTTTTGCTGGAGCAGTTCCTCCTTATTTATACAAATCAGAAGATAATCCTGAAGGAGCATTAGATGATGCGACAATTGAAGAATTCAAAAGTGGCGTGATAAATGACCGCCTTGCATTTCTTGACAAATTTACGAAGGGATTTTTCGCGGCGGGTAATCAAACAGATTTAGTTAGTGAGCCATTCCGTTTATATAATCGGGATATTGCAGCTAGTGCCTCACCTAAGGGAACGCTCGATTGTATAACGGCCTTTAGTAAGACAGATTTTAGAAAGGACTTGGAAAAGTTCAATATACCTACTCTTATTATTCACGGTGACTCTGATGCAACTGTACCTTTTGAGTTAAGTGGAAAACGTACTTATGATTCCATTCCAGGTAGTAAGCTCGCTTTAATAAAGGGTGGTCCGCATGGATTAAACGCAACTCATCCAAAAGAATTTAATGAAGCGTTACTAACATTTTTAAAAGATTAATAAAGTAATGACGATCCTATTTCAAATGAGAAGGAGGAGCAGTCTTTCTTTTTATAAGGTTGTAGGAAAACTCTTAATATGAGGCAGAAGCAGAGTGTTGCTAGAAGACACTTTTAGTAAATGACTCGTACAAATTATCAATACACTGATATTAGGGATTGATTGGATAATTCTATTTTCAATACCCTCTATGTTAACTGCAATTGCATTTTTGGGGTTCTGCTAATAAACAAGTTAGCTGTGTTCTTTACAGTCTTTTAGCTATTAGCAGATCTAGGGAACCCCTAGATGTACTTGATCTTAATTGTTATAAATGTATTTCTAAAGAAAAAAGGCAGTCTAATATCTTCCTAGTTACAATAGAAGAAACTCGTTAAAAAAGGAGCCTTTGCCCAAAGTGACAAAGGCTTACTTCTATATTTATTCCTCATTTCCGTCCTTGCATCGAGACCGAGCTTAACTGAAAGAGTGAATTACTTTTTCTTCTTTCAGTCTCTTTATCAACTGCTTATCAATTCTATCTCTAATGTTTATTTAATTATTTTATTTAAACTAACAGTTACTCCTATAAATGTTAATAGAATCTTCGATATTCAAATGTATACTTGTAGGAAATTTATACTTTGTATAAAACCCTACAGCCGTTCCCCATACTAATATAGTCCAGACTTATCCTTTTCATAATTCATCATATTTTGACGAATATCTTCTAAAGTTTATGTAAATGGAAGATAAATTTTCCTTAATATAGTTACTGAGTTAATTAATTTATACTCGTAACTATCACTAATGAAGGTGGGAAAGTATTGAATTGTTTTATGGGTTCAGGATGAACAGGGCAGGCTACTATAAATCTAAATCGGAACCTTATTGGTTTCGAATTAGACAATGATTACTTTAACGAAGCTTCGAATGCTTTACATAAAGATACGACAAGTTAAATGATGTTGTTGCTGTTTGAAACCTTCTGAAGCCATCGAATTACCACCTCTTGTGACAATTACGAAGGCGGACTGTGGGAATGCAGCCAGTCAAACTTGTATTAACCGGGGCGGGATTTTTTATGGCCTTCTCAGGTCTAATTGTCCTTATTTCATCTACTCATCGCCAAAAGGTGGATTTTATTGCAAATTGGCTGTCAGGGAACATATGGGGTGCAGACTGGCCTTTCATTAGGGCCATACTTCCATGGGCTCCTATTCTCATCCCCTTTACACTGTACAAAGCGAATCGGCTGAATCTTCTTGGGTTGAGTACCTGTGCCGATAGGCTTAGGTGTATCAGTTGACAAAAAGGGCGATCCTGTTGCTGACAGCGGTTGCGCTTGCAGCAGCAGCTGAATCTGTCACAGGAGGCGTCGCCTTCGTCGGGCTCAGGGTTCCGCACTTTGCAAGAGCCTCTGGTCGGACCTCGAAATCAGCTCTTCCTGCCGGTAGCGATTCAGATCCGCGCCTGGCTGCATACATCGGAAGAAACATACTGGAACCCAAAGGCATACCTGCGGGGATTATGATCGCTTTAATAGGGGCTCCTTATTTTATGTATTTGTTGATGAAGAATAGGAGAAAAAGCACAATTTTTGTAAAAGCTGAAGATGTCTTCAGCTTTTTTTGCTTGCCTTATCATCCTCAAATCTCTGGTGCAGCGAAGATTGGAACATAATATTAGCCCGAACTGCGAAATATAACGATACATGCACTTACACGAATCCTACTTAAGCATGATTGACTTGGTTTTTTGATTTGATATAGTTTTAGGATGCTAAAGTGAGAAGATAAGATCAGACTAAAAAAAGAGCCTTCTGCGAAAGGGGGTGCCTCCTGTGAAAAGCATACAAAGCCGTTTATTGATCATGCTGCTGATTTTCATCGTTCTGCCCTATTTCCTGTCCGTTTTTTTCATCTACACTTATACAAAAAACAGTGTGGAGCAGTATGAACTTGAAAACAGCCGAGAGCAGCTTCAGAAGAATGCGGATGAACTGGAGCAGTATTTTGACGACATGATTGATTTTCCATATATTCTGTACCGCAACCCTGATCTGTTTCGGATTTTTAAAAACGGCTTCGAAGACTCCATTTATTTCAACCCTATGACCATGGAAAAGAGTCTCGAAACCTTTTATTTAATGAGAAACGAATTCCGGCAAATCCGTTTCTATATTGCTAAAAACAATGAGTCATTTACTGTCTATAATGCAATGATCAGCACACACAGGTATCAGCCGGATTTTCTGAACCAGGACCCGATCAAACAGCTGTATACATCTGACTCACAATATTTGATTGAGCCGCCCCACCCTCTTGAGAATTACAATAATGCAGCCATTATTCCAAAATCGGACAAAACGATGGTGATGACTTTTCACCACAAAATTATAGACGTTCTTTCTAAAAAGTTTCTTGGGATGATTACTATCGACATTGATTTGGGCGAGTACTCCCGCATTTGCAATAACCTTGTCCAGGGAGACGCATCTTCTGTTTTGCTTATTGATTCAAAAGATCGCGTCATGTATGCAAATGATCGTGCCCTGATTGGAAAACCTCTTCCTACCGATGAAAAGCAACGTCTTGACGGGAATAGGAGCCGGCATGATGACGATATTCTCTTATCAAAGGAGTTATCAGGGTCACTGAACGGCTGGAAATTGATTAAGGTCATGTCGAGTCAGGCTTTATATGAAGATGTCAGGAAAACCGCCTATACCAATATCCTTGTCGGCATCGGCGTAGGAATACTGGGTTTGCTGATGATAGGCATTATCTCAAATAGGATTACCCGTCCCATTACGAGGCTGAGCAGCAAAGTCCGCTCCATTGAAGGCGGAAATATGAATGTCCCTTTTGATGATACCAAAAGCGATGAAATTGGCCATTTGGAGTCACACATGAAGGACATGATGAACCGGATCAATTCCCACATTGACCGTGAATATAAGCTTGAAATTGAAAACAGGAAGAACCAGTTCAGGGCGTTAAAATCACAGGTTAATCCTCATTTTTTGTTTAACGCTTTACAATCCATCGGCGCTGTTGCCCTTAGGTCGAATGCACCAAAGGTCTATCAATTGCTGACTTCGCTGTCTAAAATGATGCGCTATTCAATGCAGGCAGATCAATGGGTACGGGTTCGGGAGGAAGCTGAGTATACAAAAGCGTACCTCTCCCTTCAAACAGAGCGTTTTGGTGAAAATGTAAGTTACTCGGTCAATATCGATGAGTCCATTTTGGATATGACTATTCCAAGTATGATTCTGCAGCCCCTAGCAGAGAATTTCTTTAAACACACATATGAGGAAGGTTACAGCAACGCTCATTTGTCCATTAACGGAGAAAAACAAGGAAACGATCTGTGCTTTACTGTCGAGAATGATGGTCCGGGTCTGTCGGAAGAAGAGCTTCAGACTCTACGGGAACATATCTATACACCCCCTTACGAAGGGACTTATTCGCATGAACATATAGGCCTGAAGAATATTCGTGACAGGCTGCTTCTAGGGTATGGATCAAGTGCAGAAATGAAAGTAGATTCGAATGACGGACAGGGGGTTTCCGTCAGCATGAGGATCCCGATAAAGACCGCCCTTGGGAATGATAAAGACTTACTTCAGGAAAGGAGATGAACACGGTGAAAGCACTGATTGTCGATGATGAATTCAATGTGCGGGATGCCATACGCCATTTAGGCCAGTGGGAAACTTATGGCATCACCAAGCTATTGGAAGCCAAAAATGGCCATGAGGCAAAATCACTGATTGAGAAAGAACGCCCGGAGATTATCTTTACTGACGTGAAAATGCCCGGTATGGGCGGAATCGAACTGATTGAGTGGCTGGATTCCATTTCCTATCCGGGGAAAGTTATTTTCATTACTGGATATAACGATTATTCCTATATGCGCAAAGCCATTCAGCACAGCAGCTTTGATTACCTGCTGAAGCCGATTGAGTATGAGGCGTTCAATCATACACTGGAAAAATCGGTACAAGCCTGGAAGGATGACTTTGAACATGCTGAAGTGCTGGAAGATGTGAAAATACTGCGGAGAAACCATTTAGCCACTGCGATATGCCTGGGGGACCGTTCAGATTCAATCAGCCTTGCCGAGTTTCTCCCTGAATCGGAGGGCTATATGCTGACGCTGCTCTCCTTTTACCAGATGCACAATCCGGATCTCTATATCCAAAAGCTTTCAGATGAGCTTACGGACCGCAAATTAGGCAATGCGTTTTCCCTGCAGACGGATCTTAACCTCTGCCTTGTTATCACCATTCGCGATCAATGGCTCTCCGTTGAGGAATGGATCAGCCAGGAGTTCGATATCCCGGTAAGGCTTGTACCTGAAGAGCAGGTCGAAACTTTATCGGATATCAGGACCTCGTTTCAGGCTCTGCAAAAAAAGCTCGAGGAACAAAACTTCCGATCGATCCACCGTCTGGATGAAATAGATGCCGCTCGCCGCATGGAAGACATGGTTTCCTATGTTGACATGTATTATATGGAGGATTTGAGTCTGGAAAAGCTGTCGAATGTTTTCTTTTTAAGCCGTGAGCATATCTCAAGAAAGTATAAGCAAGAAACCGGAATGACCCTGTCCAAATACATCACGGAGCTTAGAATCAGCCAGGCAAAGTCGTGGCTGAAACAAAAAGACAAAAGCATTTACTCCATCTCGACCATGCTTGGCTATCAAGATGAAATCTACTTTTCAAAGCTATTTAAAAAGGTCGTCGGCATGACGCCTTTTGAGTTCAGGAACAAGAACGATCAACAAGAATCAAATCAAAAGGGGTGACATGATGAAAAACAGGTTTTTATCCCTTTTGTTAATCGGAGCCGTCAGTCTGCCTCTTTCTGCATGTCAGGACATAGCCCCACCAGAAAAAACGGAAAAGACAGAGCGGAAAATCACGCTGGATTTAAGGAATCCGAAAGTGGAAATATCCACTCAATTTGAAGAAATGACGCGTGCTTATGAACGGGAAAACCCTCACGTCAATATCAGGGTACATACAGTTGGAGGCGCAATGGATGACCTCGCCGACCTAAAAGCCGAAATGGCGACCGGCACTGGTCCGGATATCTTTACAAACAGCGGCTATGAAAATGCCAAGCAGTGGCGGAACTATCTGGAGGATCTCTCAGGGGAGCCCTGGATTAATCAAGCATACAAAGAAGCCCTGACGCCGGTCACATTGGACGGGAAAATTTACGGAATGCCGGTTAACCTTGAAGGGTATGGCTTTATCTATAATAAGGATCTATTTAAACAAGCCGGCATTACTGAACAGCCCGCCACTCTTTCTGAACTGACAGCAGCTGCCGAAAAGCTGCAGAATGCAGGCATTACTCCCTTTGCAACAGGCTACTATGAAGACTGGAAATTGGGCGACCATCTAATGAATGTTGCTTTTGCCCAGCAAAAGGATACTGATGCTTTTATAAGAAATTTAAATAACGGAACGGAAAAAATCAGTACCAATCAAACATTTAAGGATCTCCTTGCCCTGCTGGATCTCACCATAAAGTACGGAAACGATAATCCACTGTCAACGGACTATACAATGGAAGTGAATCTGTTTACCTCCGAAAAAGCAGCCATCATTCAGCAAGGCAACTGGATTCAGCCGATGATTGATCAAGCTTCGCCTGACATGAACATTGGTTTTATGCCGATTCCTATTAATGACCGACCTATAAAGGAAGCCCTTGTCGTCAGCGTTCCAAATTATTGGGCCGTAAATAAACAGTCCATTCCTGAAAAGAAAAAAGAAGCCAAGAAATTTTTAAATTGGATGGTGTTGTCAGAACAAGGAAAACGGTTCATGACGGAAGAATTCAAATTCATTCCTGCGTTTAAGAACATTAAAACTGATGATATAGGGCCGCTCGCAGAAGAAACTCTTCGAAATTACAAAGATGGGAACACCGTCCCATCTAACTGGTTTCACTTCCCTGTTGAAATTAGAGAAGAATTCGGAGCCGCGACTCAGCTCTATGTCGGGAAACAGCTGAACCGCAATCAGCTGCTCAATGAATATCAGAAGTCCTGGGAGAGGTTTTCGAAGGAATAGCCTCTTGCCGGGGCTTTTTTTGCCTTCCACAATTACGATATCAATATACGACTAAATTCCAATCAATATGTGGCATACCCCTCTTTTCAGGAATCGCCTATAATTCTATTGTACTAGCAAACACATAACGAGGAGGAAGATTTATGAACTTTAGCAGGCTTGCCAAACAGGCAACAGCAGGAATACTTAGTACTGGCATTCTATTAAGCGGTTCTGTTACCCAATCATTTGCAGCTCCAAAGGATCCGGCAGATTACAAAGAAACGTACGATACTTCACAAATCACTCGATCAGCTATGAAAGATATGATTAATCAGCACGGTGATACTAGATATGCCGTTCCTAAGTTTGACGAATCCACAATTAAAAACATCCCTTCTGCCAAAAAAGTAACGGAATCAGGCGAAACCATTGACTTAGATGTGTGGGATACATGGCCATTGCAAAACGCTGATGGAACTGTTGCAGAGTACAAAGGATATCATATCGTTTTTGGATTAGCAGGCGATCCTAAAAACGCGAGTGATACGTTCATCTACATATTCTACAAAAAAGTGGGCGACAACTCCCTTGATGCTTGGAAGAATGCTGGAAGAGTATTTGATGACAATGATAAAAACGTTCCAAATGATCCTTACCTAAAAGAGCAAGCCGAAGAGTGGTCAGGTTCTGCAACCTTCACTGAGGACGGGGAAGTTCGCTTATTCTATACAAACCGTGAACCGTATATACCTGAGTCAGGAAATTATGGGAAACAAACCTTAACAACCGCTCAAGTAAACCTTTCAGAGCCAAATTCTGAAACATTGAAAGTGGATGGTGTTGAGGATTACAAATCCATCTATGAAGGCAAAGACAGCAAGTACTACCAAACTGTAGATAAATTTGTAGAGGACGGAAATTCCGCTGATAATCATACCTTCAGAGACCCTCACTATGTAGAAGATAACGGCCGCAAATACCTTGTATTTGAAGCAAATACGGGTACAGAATATGGCTACCAAGGCGAAGAATCGCTATACAATAGAGCTTATTATGGCAACAGCAATAAATTCTTCCAGGGTGAGAAAAACAAACTTATGCAAAGCCCTAAAAAAGAGTTAGCTGAACTTGCAAACGGTGCAATTGGAATTATTGAAGTAAACGACGATTATACATTGAAAAAAGAAATGAAGCCATTGATTGTTTCAAATACGGTCACAGATGAAATCGAACGTCCAAACATCTTTAAAAAGGACGGCAAGTGGTATTTATTCACAAGTTCAAGAGGATCAAAAATGACCATTGATGGAATCGATAATCAAGATATTTACATGTTAGGCTACACGTCAAATTCCTTAACTGGCCCATATAAACCATTAAATAAAACGGGCATCGTCCTGCATCAGGATCTAGATCCATATGACATCACTTGGAACTATGCACACTATGCAATCCCGCAGGCTGACAGTGATAATGTTGTAGTGACAAGCTACATGACAAACAGAGGTTATTTTGAAGACAATAAATCTACCTTTGCCCCAAGCTTCCAGCTTAACATTAAAGGGAAACAAACATCGGTAGTAAAAGACAGTATTCTTGAACAAGGTCAGATTACGGTTAAGTAGTTACCAGTGAAAAGAAAAAGAAAATGTCAGGAAAACTTGGCATTTTCTTTTTTCTATTTTAAAAGAGAAAAGTGGTGAGTTTAAGTGAACAAAAAGAAATATAAGATGGTTGCATTATTCGTTCTTGGATTAGGGATGGTTATTAGCACAGGAATTTTGATTCATTCATTTTATAAAACAAAAGAAGCTACTCCGCCAAATAAGGTAGAAAAGCACTCATACCGGGCTGCCTATCATTTTACTTCTCCTGATCATTGGAAAAACGATCCACAGAAGCCCCTTTTCTATGAAGGAAATTATCATTATTTTTACCTCTATAATGGAGATTACCCGGATGGCAATGGTACAGAATGGCGACATGCCACCTCTAAAGATTTAATTCACTGGAAGGATGAAGGAATTGCCATTCCAAAATATACGAATCAAAATGGGGATCCATGGACAGGGTCAGTCGTTGTAGACAAGGAAAATACAGCTGGGTTTGGAAAAGAGGCTTTTGTGGCGATCGCAACACAACCCTCTAAGGATGGCCAGAAACAAGAACAATTTCTATGGTACAGTACGGACAAAGGAAATACGTTTACCTCTTACAGTGACGAGCCTATTATGAAAAATCCAGGAACGAAGGATTTTAGAGATCCAAAAATCATCTGGGATAACACGAATCAAAAATGGGTCATGACCATGGCCGAAGGATCGAAAATAGGTTTTTATGAGTCTTATAACCTGAAAGATTGGCGCTATACGAGCAGTTTTTCCACTAAGAACATTGGAGTTTTAGAGTGCCCTGACCTTTACCAGATCCGTGCTGATGACGGGACAGTAAAGTGGGTGCTGGGCGTCAGTGCAAACGGAAAAGCAGCAGGGAAACCCAACACCTATGCATACTGGACAGGAACGTTTAATGGAACGGAATTTCTTCTAGATAACAATGAACCGCAATGGCTAGACTACGGTTTCGATTGGTATGGCGGAGTAACGTTTGAAGATGGCAAGGCAAGTAACAAATTAGACAAACGCTATGCCCTCGCTTGGATGAATAACTGGGCCTACGCCAACAATACGCCGACATTAAAAGAAGGGTTTAACGGAATGGATTCGATCGTCCGTCAAATTGAACTAAAGCGTGAAGGCGAGAACAAGTATTATCTTTCTTCACAGCCTTCAGAAGCATTAAAAGAATTGTCAAGCTCAACGAATTCTTTTGATAAAATCGAAGTGGATGGCTCGGAAACACTTGATGTTAAAGGAGATACCTATCAAATAGAGGTAGATCTCTCATGGTCGGATTTTAAGAATGCAGGATTTAGGCTCAGGGAGTCAGAAGATCAAAAACGCCACGTTGACGTAGGCATTTCTGCAGAAGGAAATTATTCTTATGTTAATCGGGTATTCACAGATCAACCTGACGAAACGAATCAGTTGGTTGAAAGTACTGCACCATTTGATGTCAGTAAGAAGAAGGTTCATTTAAAGATTCTCGTCGATAAAACCAGTATTGAAGTTTTTGTGGATGATGGAAAGGTTGCTTATTCAAACTTAATATTCCCTCATGCTGAAGATAAAGGAATTACTCTCTTCTCCGAGGGCGGCAAAGCGATCTTTAAGAATATGAAGGTTACACATTTTGATCCGATTAATTGAACCTCATCTTGGCAGATACCTTTCATATGAATACACATACATTCTTTTATAAGAAATGACTCTTCAAATATGAACATTTACTAAAGGGGCACCACCAACTTTTCGCCCAAAACATACGTTAAGCAAATTTCGACATAGAAAAAGCTCGATTTCTATAAGCCTAAGTACTGAAACTTATCTTTGTCATATTAACTGAACATAGATAAATGTATGAGTTATTGAACATCAACAGTTGAGGAAAATCCTCATAAATCCTTCAGCTAAAATGTGTTAAGAAACTTAGGTTTTCAGAACAGAACCTTAGTTCTTAACACCTTACGGGAAATGATACAATTTTAGGTTTTATTTCTCTCAGAAACACTTGGGTTTAATGGATATTCCATATACCATATATAAATCCTTTAATTCTCACATAAGACAGTCGAGGAAATTCATAAAAACCATGGAAAGTTTTCCTGGTAAAGTAAAGAGGGGAGCCTCGCAGGACTTAGCTAAAATGGGACTCATTATCGTATCGTTCACCATTAAAGACGTTCAGGATAAAAATGGATATCATGAGTCACTTGTAAAGCCAAGGATTACGCAGGTGAAGAGGGAGGCCGATATAGCTCCGTCGATGCAGAGAAAAAATCGCGAATCAAGCGAGCCGAAGCGAACATGAATATGGCAGCAAGCAAGGAAGAATAACAGGGGGAAATTTAAGGGGCACTTACCTCAGTATGTAGACAAAGTGGGTTCGGAAATCAACATTCAATTTGTATAGGCAAAAAACTGTAGGTCCAATCATATAGACAAGGGAGCTACAGTTTGTAGACTACTATCTAAAAGTTAAACCAAAGTTGATTGGAGAGAAAGGTGCGAGACTCCTGCGGGAAAAACGCGTCCAAGGGAGACCCCGCAGGCGCAAAGGAGCCGAGGAGGCTTCCCGGACCGCCCGCGGAAAGCGAGTGCCTGGAGCGGAAATCAACATCTAAATCGTACAACCATAAAAAAACTATAGGCAAACTCAATTTTCATCAAGTTTGCCTATAGTCTCAGATAAGGCGCGATTATACTATTACCTTTTTTTGAATAGTTTTGGCAGTTTATCTGGTCTTTTATACTACTTAAGAAATATGTTCGTCATACTCGGTTTTCAAGTAATTCATCATCCTTTGTTTTTGGTGGGAATAATGAAAGCAATTAAAGTAATAGGAAAAGTCGTCAAAAAAGAGAGGGTTTTTATCATCGAAGCCATAAGAATTTAAAAAATCCGAGATTACTTTTTCTTGTTCCACTACATCGAACAATCCGGATATATAAAAATGATAACTGAATTTATCATATAAAAAAAGGTATCCTGTATCATCAAAAATATTTTTCACTGTATGACCATCCAATTCTAACTCACTCCTTCCTTACCAATATACCTTTTTATCCATGAAATTATTCAGTGCTCATCTTTCAGGGAATATTATTATATTTATTGCAGCGTGTTTTTTATGCCTTCAATACATTAAAGGTATGAAATAAATGCAGGCAGAAAGAATAGGGAACGAAAAAAGCACATCCAATAAGGATGTGCTTTCATAAAAGTATTATTTGTACATTTCAGCGACTTGTTTTTGCAATTCGCCATTTTCAAGGTACTCATCATAACTCATTTGCTTATCGACTGTACCTTTTGGAGTAAGTTCAATGATCCGGTTCGCAATAGTTTGGATGAACTGATGATCATGAGAAGAGAAGATCATAGATCCTTTAAAGCTGATTAAACCGTTGTTTAATGCCGTAATCGACTCTAAGTCCAGATGGTTGGTAGGTTCATCAAGCATCAGGACGTTTGAACCGCTTAACATCATTTTGGAAAGCATACAGCGGACTTTTTCGCCCCCTGAAAGTACACTTGCCTTTTTCGTGACTTCATCGCCTGAGAATAACATCCTGCCCAAGAAACCGCGCAGGAAGCTTTCGCTCTGGTCATTAGGAGAATATTGACGGAGCCAATCGACAAGATTTAAATCGACACCTTCAAAGAATTCAGCATTATCCTTAGGGAAGTATGCCTGAGAGGTCGTAACGCCCCATTTGAATGAGCCGCCATCCGGTTCGATTTCACCTGCCAAGATTTTGAACATTGTTGTTTTAGCAATCTCATCTTTACCGACAAATGCAATTTTGTCGCCTTTATTCATCGTGAAGCTGACATTATCCAATATCTTTACGCCATCGATCGTTTTCGAGATTCCATCTACACGAAGCAGGTCGTTCCCGATTTCACGTTCAGGAGTAAAGCCGACATATGGATAGCGGCGTGAAGAAGGCTCGATGTCATCCAAGCTGATTTTATCCAATAATTTCTTACGGGATGTCGCCTGGCTCGATTTGGATGCATTGGCACTGAAACGCGCGATGAAATTTTGAAGCTCTTTGATTTTTTCTTCTTTTTTCTTATTGGCATCTTGAGTCAGTTTAAGGGCAAGCTGGCTTGATTCATACCAGAAGTCATAGTTACCGATATAAACTTTGATTTTACCGAAATCAAGATCCGCGATATGTGTACAAACTTTGTTAAGGAAGTAACGGTCATGGGAAACTACGATAACAGTGTTTTCAAAGTTGATTAGGAATTCTTCCAGCCATTTGATCGCTTTTAAGTCCAAGTGGTTGGTAGGCTCATCCAGTAAAAGAACATCCGGTTTACCGAATAGTGCCTGGGCAAGCAATACTTTAACTTTGTCGCCACCGTTCAATTCAGCCATTTTCTTCGTATGCAGGTCTTCTGTAATCCCAAGGCCTTTTAAGAGGATTGAAGCTTCGGGTTCAGCTTCCCATCCGTTTAATTCGGCAAATTCCCCTTCAAGCTCGGCCGCTTTCATTCCGTCTTCGTCGGTGAAGTTTTCCTTCATATAGATGGCATCTTTTTCTTGCATGACTTCATATAATCTTTCGTGTCCCATAATGACAACTTTAAGGACTTCTTCCTCTTCATAAGCGAAGTGATCCTGCTTTAGAACGGCAAGGCGTTCGCCTGGCCCCATATGGACATCACCGGATTGTGCTTCAATTTCACCGGAAAGGATTTTTAAGAAAGTGGATTTACCGGCACCATTCGCACCAATCAGGCCATAGCAGTTACCAGGAGTGAATTTTATATTAACATCTTCAAACAGTTTACGATCGCCATAACGTAAACCAACATTATTTACTGTAATCATTTATTTACATTCCTCCAAAATACTTTTGTTTCAACGTGTCCAACACTTTGTTTCATTAGTTTTACGCTGATTCATACAAACGGCAGTTTACAATCTTATATGTTTTAAACTGTGCATCATTTAAATTGTATCTTATTTCTTAGGAAAATTAAAGGCAGATTAGCAAAAACAAACGTTTATAAGCAAAAATTACACAAGGATTTAATTTTGTTTATAAAATTGTCACCTATAAATGTAAGTACTATTTTTTTATTGAATACAATTATAGGTGTAAAGACCTGTTACGCAACAACTTTATAATTGGTAATATAGGTAACTGTAACTAATACAACGGGAGGAACATATATGAGTGATTCAGTAGGTTTTTGGAAACGTCTTTTCGCAGGAGTTTTGGACGGCATAATAGTATCAACACCATTAGCGATAATTTTCGGGGTGATTACCGGTGATTGGGAAAATGAAAATTTTTCAACTCTTTTTAACTTTCTCTACATGGTGATTGTCCCGATACTATGGTATGGCTATACAGTTGGCAAAAGGATTATGGGAATACGCATAGTAAGGATGGACGGCAAAAAATTAGGGATAGGCACTATGCTATTGAGGTATTTAGTTGCTGCTTTGGTATATGCCATTACATTAGGGATAGGGTTTATTGTCAGTGCATTCATGGTTGGCATTAGGAAAGACCATAGATCGATACATGATTTCATAGCGGGTACATACGTGACATCAAATAAACCATGAATAATGGATAAGCAGCTTAATAGCTGCTTTTTTTATGCGAAATTACAGATTCAAACCGATGAGATCTATAATATGGAGGAAATTTTGCTGAATACTTTATTGTATGGTATTTAGGTATAAATATTACATTGGAAACCACGACAGAATATCTATAGCAGTAATACAGTGGCAGTTAGGAAGCTAAAAAGCACTTAACCTTAATGGTCAAGTGCTTACGATTTTGATTTATTTCATTTTGAAGAAGACGCCCTTGATATGCTCGTGTTTCTTTGCTTACAATTTTCTTTTCAAATTTTCGCTTATTCGCATTGACTTTCACATGTGTGGAATCGACGAATATGTGTTCAGCACTTATTAACTTTCTATCAGCGGCTGTTATTAAGATGCGATAGAAAATCTGTTCAAACAGGTCTGTATCTTTAAAGCGTCACTCATAATTTTACCCTAACGTGGAGTAGGAGGTACTTTATCATGAAAAGCATAGCCTAAGAACCAACGGTAAGTCATATTTGTTTCCGCTTCTTGAATTGTTTTACGCATGGAACGAATACCGAAAGTATATTGAATGAATGTCAGTTTAACTAAAATAACAGGATCAATACTTGGGCGTCCTACCTCTGAATACATATCTTCACCAAGTCATAAATGAAAGTGAAGTCAATGGCAGCCTCCATTTTACGAACCAAATGGTTCGGTGGCACCAGTTGATCTAAAGTAATCAGTTCAAGTTGATCTCGCTGAATAGAATCATGAAAGCATCCTCATCACCTCAGGTTCTAATACTTCTATTTTAAAATAAAAATGACTCTAGGCAAAAGTTGTTCTATCTAAAAGATAAGACAAAGTTGATTGGAACGGAAGGTACGAGACTCCTGCGGGAAAAGCGCGTCTAGGGGAGACCCCGCAGGCGAAAGCAGAGGAGGCTCCCCGACCGCCCGCGGAAAGCGAGTGCCCTACGTTCCAATCAACGTCCAAATTGTACAAGCAAAAAAAATGTAGACAAACTCGAATTCATCGAGTTTGTCTACAGTCTGGGCACTTAACCTTAATGGTCAAGTGCTTTTGTTATTCAAAACCTCTTTATTTTGATTGATGATGATTTTATTTCTTAAAATCATTTCTTTATTATTAAGTCCAACATTGAGTTCTTTGGTATTATTCACTTTTTCCAGCAGTGAAATTACGGATATTTCCAGTAATTCAGAAATAGGCATTTGTGTTTTGGATGATAAAATTTCAAGTTCATGGATTAATTTAGGGGATAGCATTGGTTGTTTTTGATTTATTTCCATGACAGGACCCGCTTTCTTAAAAAAGTTATGTAATTGTCATTTAAGTATATAATGTCGGTTTCCGATAAAACATTAAATTAGCGTTATTTATGTTAAGAGTTGATGACAATTACGGAAGAAAGGCATAACCATGAATGTCTCAGCATAAGTCAACATACCATACCTAACCAATCTGGAATATATCGCATATTCTTTGAATTATATGAAATATCAGGGAAGGTACATTACAACTATATAATTCTATGTCTCCAGATTTGTCAACCATTGGCTTTTCTGATAGTATAAATGTCCATTTCGTCTTAGCATCGGCATTTTAATAAGTTTGATCAATATACAAGGAAGGGGAGTGATTTCATTGGGTAATCACCCTGATTTTGAAAAGGAACGACAGCGGCTGGATTTTACAAAACGTTATATCGATGTAGTCATCAAAACATCAGAAACAAGCAAAGATCAATTTCAGCGGAATATGCAAGAAGCTTTTGGCGATGCCGATTGGTCTGAATCAGCCTTATATTCACAGCTGCTGACGACGGCCAACTTTTTTGAGATGTCCAAAACCGAACTTGAAAGTTTACGTAAAGCAAGTAAAAAACCTTACTTTGCAAGAGTGGATTTTGAAAGGAATGATGGGGAGAGAGGCGAAGTCCTTTATTTCGGAAAAGCATCTCTTTATCAGAGGGAAAGCCAGGAACAGATCATCGTTGATTGGCGTTCACCGATTGCAAATCTGTATTATGAGGGACGGATTGGTGAAATAGAATATGAAGCGGAAGGGGAGACATTCAGCGGGAACATCACTTTAAAAAGACAGCTAATGATAGAAGAAGGTGTCTTGGAGGAGATAAGGGACATTGATTTGACAACAACGGATGAATTGTTGCAGGAATCCCTTTCCAAAAGTTCCAGCAATCGATTGACGGATATCATCACCACGATCCAGGAAGAACAGAATAAAATCATTCGGGCAGATTTGAATAAACCTATCATTGTCCAGGGCGCAGCGGGCAGCGGTAAAACCACAATCGCTTTACATAGGATCTCTTATTTCATTTACCACTATAAAGACTTGTTCGATCCGCGACAATTAATGATTCTTGCTCCGAGCCGGGTATTCATTGATTACATATCTGAAGCTTTACCTGAATTGGGTGTCGAAAAGGTAAAACAATTCACGTTTTCCGAATATGTTCAGGCAGCGATAGGAAAGCAAGTGAAGCTTATAGCGGATGATAAATTAACGCGATTGCTGGAAAAGGATGATGAAGAAATTAATTCAGCCGTCTGGATATCAGGTCTGAAGGGATCCCCTGCCTTTAAATATATATTGGACGAATATATAAAGGACATTTTCAGTGGGTTTCATCCGGACGCTGATTTTTATTGTGATAAATATCGCCTCTATTCCGCTAAGAAGTTCATTAGATTATTGGAAGAGGATTATTGGTATTTACCGTTATACAGCCGGCTGGACAAACTGAAGGCCATTTTACAAAATGAAGTGAAATTAAAAAAGAAAACAATGCTTGAACGCGTTGTTGATCTTTATGATGCCAAAATCGAGAAGGCGCTCTATAAGAATATCGATCCAGTCATACGCAAGGAATTTGTTACAAAATGCCTCGATAAAAAAGAGGAAAGGATAGGACAGATCCAAAAGGCGATCCGTACTTCTGTAAAAGCGTATTTTAAGCAATTCAAAAGTAAAGATCTCCTGGAGTACTATCAGGAATTATACCAAGATCCGGAGCGTCTCGCCTCATACAGCAACGGTAAGCTTACTGTTGAAGATGCCAGGGTTTTATGTGTGTACAATCATAAATTATTTTCTGCTAATAGTTATGAGCTGGAGGACTTAGGAGCATTATTATATCTTCAGGAGCGGCTTTTCGGTGTCGATAAAGAAAACAAAGCAAAAAACGTCGTCATTGATGAGGCACAGGATTATAGCTTCATGCAGTTACAGGCCCTAAAGACGGCAGTGGATACCGATATGTTCACACTTGTAGGCGATCTTGCACAAGGCATCCATTCATACCGCGGACTTCAAACATGGGATGAGGTTCACAGTCGTATTTTCCCTCGGGCGACGTATACTGAATTACAAAAAAGCTACAGAACAACTGTTGAAATTATGAAACAAGCTAATGAAATACTTCAGTTGTTAACATACGATTTCCCGGAAGTTGAACCCGTGGTCCGGCATGGCAAGGATCCAGAATTCATTTACATTGAAAAGGAAGGTTGGGAAGAAGAACTGATTGAACTGATCGCAACCCTTAAAGGTGAAGGTTTTAAAACGTTTGCCGTTATTGCCAAAACGATGAAAGATTGCAAGCTGGCAAACGAGAAACTAAGTGAATTCCATCAAGGCTTTCATTTAATAGATGAAGCGGGAAACATCCCTAAAGATAAAACATTGATTGTTCCTTCCTATCAAGCCAAAGGTCTCGAATTCGATGTCGTTTTTGCAATTTCCCTCGAAGAAGCGTATTGCCACGAAAATGAACTTGATATCAAATTGCTGTACGTAACAATGACAAGGCCATTGCACAGGCTATATTTTTTAGGTAAAGAGAAAAATGCTTTCCTTATTGAGACATGAAAGGGGTAGGGTGGAATGCCTCCACCCTCCTCGTGAAATGCTCACAGATGCGAAAGGATATCCTGAATATCTTCCCATCCGAAACCGACTTCGATAAGCTCGATGCCTGCCATTTTAACGGTTTTTTCAGCTATCACTTGACCTCCAAGTGCTTTGTAAAAACCGCATGATGGATTATCCTTTAATGCCCAGATTATTAAATTCTTATGTTCCATTTTTATAAGCTCATGTATGACCGCTTTTATCATTTTTCGGCCAAGTCCCTGTTTTTGATATTCTTTTAAAAAATAAATGGCATATACTTCACCTTGAAAATGCGGATCATTCGTTTGTTCTGGTCCACCGGCAGCGAAACCGATGATTTCCCCATTGGCGTTTTCCGCAACAAAGGTAGCATTATGCAGCATTTTTAAATTCCTTAGCCAGTTTTTCTTTTTGGCCTCCAGATTCATGGAAGACAAATATTGATCCGGAAGGATTCCTTTATAAGTTGTTTTCCAGCTGTTTATATGTACAATTGCTATTCCATCTACATCTTCTTCTATGGCTTTCCTTATCTTCATAAAAAACACCTTCAGATTTTCATATTTCCCCCTAGAATATCATGGAAAAAGTGAATAAGCATTTTATTTATGTTTATAACTGCTTGAGAAAGGATAAGAAATAAAAGAGTGATCAACCAGATGAAGGGAAGGATGAGAAAGATGAAATTGAAAGTTGGTTTTTATTTTCCGGGCGGCAAAGAACTAGAGCATGAGGTTGAAGGCGATGATTCAACTCAAATGATTTCAAATATTCAAAAGCACCGTTATTATAATTTAGTTAAAGGCGATTGCCATTATGTCGTAGATACGGAAAAAGCAGCATATTTTTCTGTAACAGAAATATTGGATTGAGAATGAACCGCATTGGACTTTTATTCCATTGCGGTTTATTCTTTTTGTTGTAAGGAAACCGGAAAAGGAGTATCGTCAATGAAAATCAATTTTACCAAGAAACAGTACGAAACATTATTCAAAATGGTTCAGTACGGATATTGGGTTGCTTCCGATACTGAAGATAATAAAGAATTCAGTGAGATGGAACAGTATATCAATTCCTTTGCGAAAGATTTCGGCATGGGAGGAGTACAGTTTATAAAGGATTACGAAATGTATGATCTGAGCAGGGAATTGGAGGATCAACTTCATACAGTCATAAATGAGTATGAAGATGGAGTGTTCAGGGATAAGCTTGCCTACCATTTGGCTAGGAAAGAGTTCGCCGAGGAGTCGGAAAACCATGAATACAATCAGGAGGAAGCGTTTAAACGTATCATGGAGCTCGAGGAAAAATATCATCTTCATATTGAAGAACACGGGTTAGGGAAATTGAAAATAGAAGAATAAAAATAGAGAGGACGTAATCTGTCCTCTCTTTTCTAATTTTGAGAAGTAATGATTCCATGATCATCACGTATGCCACCCATTACGGATCGGTTTTATGCACGAGGATTTTGACCTAATTTTTCAACTGAGTATTGATAAAATGCAATTAAGTCATTTTGTGACGCAAAGCCTGCTTGTGCAGTTCGTTCGTTCCCTCCGCCTTTTCCATTATAGGTGCCCAGTTCCGCTTTAAAATATTGTCCGCAATGAAAAGGGCTGTCCCCGCTGTCCGAGAGGATGACCTTTTGCTCCTTACGTGATGCTAATAATACGGTAACCTTTTCTTTTTTTACAATCGTACCTGCAAGGTAAAGCAGTTCTTTCATTGAGCTATCTTCGAAAATATGAGAGATGAATCCCCCTCCATTTTCTGCAAGCAGGGAGTCAGCAAGAAAATTTGCATTTTCAAGTTTTAAGTTTTCATTTGCCGATAGCAGCTGCTTATAGTCATTTTCAAGTTTCTCCACCCTATTCAGGATTTCTGTACGTCCGGTATTGAATTTAGTCGATAATGCAGAAAGAATTCCTAGACTTTCGGAATAATCATTCAATGCCCTGAAGCCGCACTTAAAGTAGAGCCGGGTAAGCTCCTTCTGCTTCTCCGCTTTGAAAATTTTTATTAACCCAATCTCACCGGTACGCCCTACATGAGTTCCACCGCAAGGGTTATATTCAATTCCTTCTATCTCAACAATACGGATATTTTCAGACACTTTAGGCATTTTGACGACAGGAAGTGACTGTAGTTGCTCGTTTGTCACGTAATAGATAAGTATTTCGCGATTCTCGATGATATATTGATTAACTAGCTTTTCAGCAGCAGCCGTATGTACCTCAGTCCATTGAAATCCTGCCATTATATCGATCGTTAAATATTCCTTTCCAAGGTGAAAGCTGACCGTATTAGAGTCAAACAGTTCCCTGCAGACAGCAGAGAGTAGATGCTGGCCGCTATGCTGTTGCATATGATCGAAGCGGCGGGACCAATCAAGTTCACAGTGGACGATCTCTGAATCTGGCCGTCTCTCCAACTTATGAAGAATCTTTCCATCATTGTCTTTTATAACGTCAAGAACTGTGATTCCTTCTATTTTACCCGTATCTGCAGGCTGACCGCCGCCTTCGGGATAAAAAGCGGTTTCTTCAAGAGTGATATAGTAAAAGCCATTTTCTACAATGGTTTCCCGAATTACGGTATCCCATTGGGAAGTCTTGGTGGACGTGTAATACAATTTTTTTGTCATGAATGATTTCTTTTTCCTTTCAGTTGATCATTAAATTATATCACCGAAATACTAGAGTTTAAAATCGCGGGTTTTAGAAGATTAGTCAGGTAAAAAAGCAAAATTTATGACAAATCACGGCGGAAATGTTAAGGTGGTTTCCAATTATGGACATGGAAGTACCTTTACCATATCCTTACCTAGAATTACTCTGAAAGAAGTGGGGCTTAACAATGAAGGACAGTCAAGAAAACTGAGCCATGAAATTATGGTCATTGAAGATGATATTAACTTAGCGGAACTGCTAAAATATGAATTGATGGACAGTGGTTTCCACGTCAGCTATTTCAAAAGTGGTAGAAAGGCTTTTCAAAAACTAAAATCCTTACCTCCGGATGCCATTGTGCTGGATATTCTTCTTGAAGAGGGGGAGATGGACGGCTGGGCGATCCTGAGGGAATTAAAAGGATCCGCTGATTTGAATGAGATTCCCGTTTTTGTTTCGACTGCACTTGACGAAAGGGAGAAGGGGATTTCCTTGGGAGCTAAGGATTATTTAGTTAAACCTTTTAAACCGAGCCAATTATCCAAAGTGATCATGCATACCTTGTTAAGTAACGGTAAATAAGGGCAGATACTAATCCCGCAGGCATTTCATGGAGAAAACAAGGGTTAAAAAATAAAAAACCGTAATAGGTATACAGAACATCAAAAAAATGATAAATTCAAATATGTTGGAAAAATAAATAATTGGGTACAATTGTAGGTAAAGGTAAGTTACAGGAGGATTTTTATTCATGCAAAAAATTCAGGCCGGCATGGCTGTAGAGTTAGAAGTGGAACGTAAGGCTGATTTCGGATGGTTTTTAACGGATGGTTCAGAAGATGTCTTACTTCATCATAATGAAATGAATGAAGGAACGGAACTTGAGATTGGCGATGAAGTAACTGTGTTCATCTACCATGACAAACAAGCAAGGCTAACAGCGACAATGAAGATACCCGAAATTCAGATTGATCAGTATGGCTGGGCGGAAGTTGTCAATGTGAAAAGGAAACTGGGTGTTTTTGTGGACATCGGTCTTTCCAAAGATATTCTTGTATCCCTGGACGACCTTCCGAATATTGATCGTTTATGGCCTGAGGTTGGTGATCGTCTATATGTATCCCTTAAGACAGATCGTCATGACCGCCTGTTTGGTAAACTTGCAACGGAAGATGTCATTCAGGAGATTGCAGTGACAGCTCCTTTGAAAGGAGTCCGAAACACCAGTATTAAGGGAAATGTCTATCGTTTGCTTATGGTTGGTTCTTTCTTTATTTCAGAAGAAGGATACCGCTGTTTCATACACGAAAGTGAACGCAAGGAGGAGCCCCGCCTTGGTGAATTAGTTGAAGGGCGCGTCATTGATAGTAAAGAAGATGGAACGCTTAACGTTTCTTTAATCCCCTTTAAACAAGATTTAATGGGGGAAGATGCTGATGTCATTTTCACTTATTTAATGAATCGCGGCGGTGCAATGCCTTATGGCGACAAAACGCCACCTGATGATATAAAGTTTCACTTCGGTTTAAGCAAGGGAGCGTTCAAGCGTGCTCTCGGTAAACTGATGAAGGAAGAAAAAATTTACCAGGAAGATGGATGGACATATTCTTCAGACCGTAAATGAAAAAGGCAGCGGATTTTCTCCGCTGCTTTTTTTATGTGAATTTCATTAAAAAAACTTCTTTTTACCTTTTTCTTCTTTTAAAATCTCCACAGCTTCCCTAAACCTCATCGAATGGATAATTTCCCTCTCACGCAAAAACCTGAGTGAATCATTGATATCAGGATCATCCGAGATGTCGATCAACCACTGATAGGTTGCTCTGGCCTTCTCTTCAGCGGCGATGTCTTCATATAAATCTGCAATCGGATCGCCTTTGGCTTGGATATATGTGGCCGTAAATGGATTTCCTGCTGCGTCATGATAAAAAAGGGCACTATCATGATTGGCATAATGGTCACCTAGGCCAGCTGCAGCCATCTGCTGAGGAGTGGCGTCTTTTGTAAGCTTATAGATCATCGTGGCGATCATTTCGAGATGGGCAAATTCTTCAGTTCCGATATCCGTAAGCAGGCCAATCACTTTATCAGGAATTGTATATCGTTGATTTAAGTATCGGAGTGCTGCAGCCAACTCACCATCAGCACCCCCGTATTGTTCTATTAAATATTTAGCCAATCGAGGATTGCAGTCTCTTACTTTAACTGGATATTGCAGCTTCTTTTCATAAACCCACATAGCTATCTCTCCTTATACCTGCCATGGCCAAGGGCCTTGGCCCCATTCCCATTTATTTTCACCGCCTGGACTGTTTCCAAATCCCAATAATGGACCATATTTAGGCTCAAAAACCGATTTCAGTTGTTGGGAGTATTCATGAAATTGATTGAATTGCTGTAAAGCCTGCTGGTCGTTAGGATGTGTATCCAAATAAAGAGTCAACTCGACAAGTACGAAATCGGCAGCCTGTATTTGTTCAAGCAACTGATAATATTCATCATCCAGTTTCTTATTCATTTACGTCTCCCTTTCCCGATATGGATTATCATAAAAATCATAAAAGAATTTCCAAAGTGTACCGTATTTCAAAGCTTCTTCCGGTGTGAACTGCTCCATATTGGGCGGTTGAAAATTAATATACAAATTAGGAGGTGTCCTGTAATACTTTCTCCCAATAGGGGGACACGGATCGAATTTACTATGGAAAGGTTTATATGACTTAACTAGGGTAAAAGTCTTTTCGCGAGTCACAAAAAATACCTCCTTTGTAAAGATATAGCCTCTAATTTTTATGCCTCGGTAATGCATAATATGACTCCTCTGGCCTGGAAAGGAAATTATATGGAAAATGATGTTTTTTCAGAATATTATAAAATCTTGTTATAGTCCCGTTATCTTACTGTGATGTTTGTCATCTATTCTTTATCTGTTTGTTCTTTGTATAGAAAAAAACTATGTTAAGATTTAACTCGTAGCTTATAAAGCAGCTCACAAGGAGGTAACAACATATGAAAAAATCAATCTTATCGTTAGCGGCAGCGGCTGCTATATCCGGTGCATTCACAATTCCGGTACAAGCAGAAGATGTCAAAGTGAAAGATGGAGACACATTATGGGGGATATCTCAAACATATAAAGTATCAGTAGAAGATATTAAGTCTTGGAACGATTTGTCTTCAGACGCGATTTATGCCGGAGAAACCATACATATTTCTCAAGAAGAGCATTATAAAGTAAAGTCAGGGGACACATTATCGGGAATTGCACACAAATATGATGTAGGGGTAAATGATATTAAATCTTGGAACGGTTTAAGTTCAGATACAATCCATCCTGGTCAAGAAATTGTCATTAAACCGGCAGCTAATAAAGTCGAAGCTGCAAGTGTAGGGCCTGCACAGAAATCAGAGCAAGCAGCACAAGCAGAGCAATCCGAACCAGCAGAACAATCTAAGCCAGCAGAACAAACAAAGCCGGTTGAACAATCGGAACCAGCAGATTCAAACAATGAATCCCAAGATCAAGCAGAATCTGGAAAAGAGATTACTGTTAGTGCAACCGCCTATACGGCTGATTGTCAAGGCTGCAGCGGAACAACAGCAACAGGAGTGGACTTGAAAGCTAATCCAGATGCAAAGGTGATTGCTGTGGACCCATCAGTCATTCCGCTAGGATCAAAGGTTTATGTTGAAGGTTATGGCTACGCAACGGCAGCCGATACAGGCAGTGCCATCAAAGGGAATAGAGTGGACATATTTGTTCCAAACGAACAGGATGCCGTGAATTGGGGCGTTAAAGACGTTAAAGTGCAAATCCTGAATTAATTTAACCATGCAAAACATGTTTATATATTGAAAAAGCAGACACAGTTATATTGTGTCTGCTTTCAGTTTGTAGACAAAAGGATTCTATCTAAAAGTTAAAACAAAGTTGATTGGAGCGGGTGTGCGAGATTCCTGCGGGAAAAGCGTGTCCAGGGGAGACCCCGCAGGCGCAAAGGCGCCGAGGGCGGTCCGCCCAAGGAAAACGGAGTGCCTGGAGAGGAAAATCAACGTCCAAATTGTACAAATCCTAAAAAAATGAAGACACAAACATAATGTGTCTGTTTTTTTAGTCCTTTTGGTTCACAGGAAAAGCAGGTACAATGAAAGAAATAGATCCTTATAAATCCTTGCAAGGGAAAAAGGAGGAGTAATAAATTGATGGAAAAAGCACGTGATTATTTACAAGAATACTTTGGTTATGAGTCATTCCGAAAAGGTCAGGAACAGATTATCGAACAGGTTTTAGGAGGAATAAACACAGCGGGAATCATGCCTACTGGCGGAGGTAAATCAATATGTTACCAAATTCCAGCCCTTCTGTTACCAGGTGTAACACTCGTAATATCCCCACTTATTTCCTTGATGAAAGACCAAGTAGATGCCCTCGAACAAAATGGAATTGATGCCACGTTTCTTAATAGCTCCATTTCTGGGTTAGAATCATCCAATAGAATGAATGATATTAAGCACGGTAGATATAAGCTGGTTTATGTGGCACCTGAACGTTTGGAAAATCCTGCATTTCAACAGGATCTATTTAATGTGGACATTTCTTTGGTTGCCATTGATGAGGCCCACTGTATATCTCAATGGGGTCATGACTTCAGGCCAAGCTACTTAAAAATCAAAACCTTATTGAAAAACATGCCATCTGCTCCGACTGTACTGGCATTAACGGCAACTGCCACACCGCATGTGACCGATGATATATGTCAGTCGCTCGGAATATCTGTACAGCATACAGTTTCCACGGGATTTTCTAGAGATAACCTGTTCTTTTCCGTTGTGAAAGAAGAAAATCGCGGACGGTTTTTAATGCGCTATTTGGAGAAAAACAAAAATGAATCGGGTATCATATATGCAGCCACCAGGAAAGAAGTCGATTCCTTGTATGCCAAGCTTATTAAAGCCGGATTCAAAACAGGTCGATATCATGCTGGCATGAATGAAAAAGAACGGTCGGAACAGCAGGATCAATTCATTCGTGATGACGTTCCCTTGATGGTAGCGACATCTGCCTTCGGGATGGGAATCGATAAGTCGAATGTTAGATACGTCATCCATTACCAAACTCCAAAGAACATGGAGAGTTATTATCAGGAAGCGGGCCGTGCAGGGAGGGATGGTTTGGATAGTGAATGTATCCTCTTATATTCCCCTCAGGATATGCAGATACAGCGTTTCTTGATTGATCAATCAAATCCCTCTCAGGAGTGGCAATCCCAGGAATTGAAGAAATTGAACAGAATGAAGGATTATTGTTTTACCGAAGGGTGTTTGCAAGCATTCATTCTGCGATACTTTGGAGAAGAAAACCCTGAAGATTGCGGTCATTGCGAAAATTGTACAGATAAACGTGACTCAGTTGATGTAACTACACAGGCACAAATGGTCCTTTCGTGCATGTTGCGAATGGGTGAGCGATTCGGTAAAACGATGATTTCCCAAGTGCTTACGGGATCACGCAATAAGAAAATTGAAGAGTTCGGATTCCAGAAGCTTTCAACCTATGGTATCATCAATGATCAAACTGCGAAGGATGTTGGTGATTTCATTGATTTCCTGACAGCAAAACAGTACATAGAAATGACAGGCGGCCAGTTTCCGGTACTCAAGGTTACCAATGCAGGCAGGGAAGTGCTATTGGGACAGAAAAAAGTCCTGCGTAAGGAAATAAAAAAAGTAAACAGCATCAGCGCAGATCATGGATTGTTCGAAGAGCTAAGACAGTTAAGAAAAGAATTGGCAAGCAAGGAAAATGTACCTCCATTCATTATTTTTTCCGATGCATCTTTGAAAGATATGGCCGTCAAACTGCCGAGGACTGAAGAGGAATTCCTGGAAGTCAAAGGGGTAGGCATACAGAAATTCGAACGCTTTGGAAATCTATTCTTACAAGGTATTTCCAAGTATGTACAGGCACATCCTGAATTAGATACGAATACTATGATTACAAAGGAAACGGTAAAGCGAACGACTAAACCATCTCACTTAGAGAGCTATCGCTTATATCAGGAAGGCAAATCAATTAAGGAAATAGGGGCATTGAGAGGGCTGTCTTCCATTTCAATTGAAAATCATTTATTAAAGTGTGCAGAAGAAAACTTGGATATTAAATGGGATGAGATTTTCTTGGATAAAGAGTTTGATCTTGTTTTGGAAACTGCGAAACAATTGGATTCAGAAAAATTGAAACCACTTAAAGAAGCTCTGCCCGAACATATTTCCTACTTTATGATCAAAGCGATCTTGGTTAAAGCAGGGCTGGAAAACGAAAGGTGTTAAGGTTTTTTGGATAATTTCTTCATTGAATAAATAAGAATTTGGTTTAATGCGTATACTAGGAATGATAAAAAGGTGAAATTTCGCTCCTTTAATCAGAGTCTTTATAAAAAAGAGGAGGTTGCTCATGTATTTTGGTAAAAAGAATTCAGAGGAACCAGAAATAGTTATGGAAGATACGATAGTATATGCATGCGGATCAGCGGATTGCAATGGTTGGATGAGAAAAGATTTTGCCTCGGAAAACTATGATTGCCCAATGTGTGGAAGTCAATTGGTTGAAGAAATCAGGGAGCTCCCAAAAATTGAAAATGAGTATAATGCGTTTAAATAAAAGAGGTGAATCATAGCCTCTTTATTTTTTATTTTGAGAAGGAAGGATGGTGCAGTGTTTTTATCTTGGATTAATGCTTTACATATAAAGATATGTATGATATTATTAAATTTCAGTGTTATGAAAAGAATGCACTGGAGGGTAATTTAAAGTAACATTTTTATTAATAAAATAATTTTTCATCATTTTCATGATGAAGTAGAAACAAGTTAAACATATTTAGAAAAAAGAAATACATGTTATCACCAAGTATTTTCCTCGATCCATTTCTGTTCTTCATTAACTTACTTCTATGTACCATTTGTCTTTTGGAATTTAATCTACCCAATTGGAATTACGGACGGTTTTAATTAATAAACATGTACTTACAAGCTTTTATCTGATTCTCGCAGGCACGGTCTAGGAACCGTATGGATGGGAGAGAGGCAGGGCTTTCATTGTTTTAGGTTTTGGCATTAAAAATTACTCTCGTGCTCGCTTCGATTTGAAATGTTCAACGAACGAGCAGGAAGAACCATATGGAATGGATTCTTAAACAGGCGCAGTCTCGATTATCTGAAGGGTAAGTCCGGGACTGTGTTTCATTTTGGGGAATACTTTCTTTTTAGAATCTTTCCTCAAATATATAAAGCATATATATGATATAATGGTAACTGAGATATGAAAAATTCATGCCGTAATCTCAAGTTCTTACCATTCAAAAAGTTTGGTTGAAAGAACAATGATCATACTTAGATTTGCGAATGGTTATTTACTCACAATTTAGATTAAACGCCATCTATTCTTCTTTTATCTTTATGGCTTGTGATCTGTTATGCAGGACGGAGTCAATTCAATTCTAAGGAGTGAGATATATGTATAGAAGAAATAATACGGAAGAAATCATTCCTGAAGAAACAAAGGTGTGGGAATGTACATCAGAAGATTGCAAAGGTTGGATTCGCGATAACTTTACAAGTAATGATGAACACGTTTGTCCGTTATGTAGCAGCGAGATGAAACCCGGCACCAGAATGCTTCAAGCAATTAACAATCCAAGAAACTATTAAGGCTATAAAAAAAGCTGAAGGGGATTCCCTTCAGCTTTTTTTATCTTTCTGCCAATTGGATGAAGCAAAAAGCAGATGAATGATTAGTGGATATCTTTTTTCTTGAATCGACCGCCTCGGACTTCCGCGATATCCCCTACAGCAAGAAATGCAGATGGATCGAAGCTTTTGACTATCTCTTTAAGTTTAGCTTCCTCAAGCCTGTTTATTACACAAAAGATGACTTTTTTATCATCACCGGAATATGCACCTTCACCAGCTAAAAAGGTTACGCCCCGTCCAAGGCGATTCATTATGGCATCACCAATATCATTAAATTCATCACTGATAATCCAGACAAATTTGGATTCGTCCAAACCTGCGATGACGATATCCATCGTTTTATATGCCACGAAGTAAGCTATGATCGAATACATGGCACGATCCCACGAGAATACGAAGCCCGCACTGCCAAGGATGAATAAATTGAAAAACATGACGATCTCCCCAACGGAAAAAGGGAGCTTCTTGCTAGCGAGTATAGCAAGTATTTCTGTACCATCCAAAGAGCCGCCATATCGAATGACCATTCCAACACCAATGCCAAGAATCATTCCGCCGAAAGCGGACGCTAGGAGGATATCTTGAGTGAAAGCTGGTACATGATGAAGCAATGTAGTGGTTATGGAAAGGATTAAAATTCCATAAAGGGTAGATAATGCGAAGGTTTTGCCGATTTGTTTATAACCGATAAAAAAGAAAGGAAGATTCAAAATGAAAAGAAAGATTCCGAGCTTCCATCCAGTGATGTAAGATAACATAATCGATATACCCGTTATGCCCCCGTCGATTACGTTATTCGGCACTAAAAAAATCTCGAGGCCGACAGCCATCAAAACCGCACCGATTGTAATTAATAGACCTCTCTGTAAAATTTGTCTCAGTGTTAATTTTTTATGCTGGGTCTTCTTTTGCATAATTTCTGTTGTACTTGCACCTGCCAGGTCTGACATAATCATGCCACCCACTCCTTCTCTCTATATAGGTTCTATTTAATTATAAACCTATAGGTATAATTAAATAAAGAAATTAACATTCTGATTCATATAGTCCTGAATAATTATTGGTATCATTGATAACGTCCTGTAATGAAGAAACAGGGTTGTTAATGCTTGTCATTACCGTGTATTCTTATTCTACTCCATACAAAAGAATAGTATTTCTAATTTTATTGAATTTATGAAAGAAACCTGCATTTTCTTGAGATATGGGGTGAACTGAAAGAATCGATGTGTAAATATATAGGAATAAGGAAATAAAAAACCTTTGAGGTACTATGAATTTCCTTTACAATATAGGAGAATAGAACGTTTGAGGTGATCAAGTAAAAAAATGGAACAATCAATTGTAGCATCAAATCCTGTTCTCTTTATGATTGCAGTACTTTTGATAATAATGGCTTGTTATACGGCGTTGGATTTACTGACAACATTACTGACGATAAAGAGATATAAACGCCTTGTGTATATAGGGAGCAGCTGCTCTATGGGAGTGGCTATTTGGACGCTTAATTTTGTTGTTATTTTCACCCTCGATAATTCAGGAATGGCAGCATACAACTTTTCTACAATAATTTTTTCGTTAGCATTAGCGATCGCTCTCGCAGGGGTTGGGTTATTGGCCATTTCGTATAAAACACAAGTCCTGCAGATCGTTTTTTGCGGTTTCATGTTTACGATGGCCATATTATCCAATTATATAATGGGAACATCTTCATTAAACCACTCTTTGCACTTTAACCCATTATCGGTCTTCAGTACGATTTTCAGCATCTTTATTTTATTTGTAGCAGCACTTGCCATATTATTTCATTTTAATAAATTAAGTCAATCTTCGCTAAAACCAGTCAGTACTCTTTTGATGAGTGGTGCAATCATTGAAGGCTATTATCTTTTTGTAAGGGTGTTACCGATGAACGCGAAAAATGAAGCGGGTGAATTTGTTCCACTCACTCCATTTATGCTTTATCTTACATGCTTCGTTTCATTATTCATCCTTGCCAGCTTGATAGCTTCAAGTACGATCGTGGGCCGGCGGTTAGCAAAAAGTGATAATACTGTAAGCGATATCCGTTATGCTTTAGATCAATCGGCGATCGTCGCCATCACGGATGCAAATGGGATCATTACATATGTTAACGAAAAATTCCTGGAAATATCACAATATGAAAAACATGAACTAATAGGAAAAAATCATTCCATAATCAATTCTGGTCATCATCCGAAAGAATTTTTCACTGACTTATGGCTAACGATCAGCCAAGGGAAAACATGGCATGGTGAAATATGCAATCGGGCAAAAGATGGTAATGTATATTGGGTGGATACAACTATCGTTCCTTTTATGAAAAAGGGTAAACCATATCAATATATTTCCATCCGTTCGGATATTTCCAGTCGTAAAAAAGCAGAAAGTGCTTTAAAGGAGTCAATTAAAGAACTGGAAGATATGCATTATGCAATCAACCAATCCTTGATTGTGGCGATTACCGATGATAAAGGAGTCATTATCGAAGTGAATGAAAAGTTCTCGGAGGTTTCTGGTTATGGGAGAGGTGAATTGATAGGCCAGACCCATAAGATCGTTAATTCTGGATACCACTCAAAGGAATTCTTTGAAAAAATGTGGATGACCGTCCGTGAACGCAAAGTTTGGAAAGGTGAAATTAGAAACAAGGCGAAAGATGGCAGTTTTTATTGGGTCGATACAACAATTGTTCCATTTTTCAGCGAAGAAGGTAAACCATTTCAGTATTTAACCATTAGATATGACATAACCGAGCGTAAACAATCGGAAGAGATGCTCCATCGGCAGGATAAATTAGCCGCTGTCGGTCAGCTTGCTGCTGGAGTGGCACATGAAATACGCAATCCGTTGACCTCCATGAAAGGGTATACGGAATTTTTGCAATTGGATGAAACGGACGAAAATAAACAAGAATATCTGGAAATAATCATGGACGAAATCAATCGTGTGAATGAGATAGTTGAAGAGTTCCTACAATTGGCCAAACCACAGGCCTTGAATTTGGAGATGAAGAATCTTGTGCCAATCATTAAAAACGTTGTATCTTTGACGGAGTTTGAAGCCAGGAAGAAGAACATCACGCTGATTTCGGATTGTAATGACGAAGAGATCTTCGTTCGTTGTGATGAGAATCGATTAAAACAAGTCATATTGAACTTCATTAAAAATGGTATGGAAGCTATGCCTGACGGTGGGTTCATAAAAGTCATGACTGAAATTAAAGAGGATAAAGTGCAAATATCCATTACCGACACAGGAATTGGGATTCCGCCAGAGCAGCTTAAGAGACTGGGAGAACCATTTTTCACAACGAAAAAATCTGGTAATGGGTTAGGTTTAATGATCAGCTTTAAAATCATAGAAAGCCATTTCGGAAATGTCTTTGTCGAGAGCGAGGTCAATAAAGGTACAGTCTTTAATATTGTGCTCCCTATTTAGCCTAATAGGAAGCTATGAAAAAAAACAACAACTTTGTATAAGATGTCTGCATGGGGGAACTGGATTTGGAAAAACAAAAGCAAGTCAATATCATTAGCTTGAAGGTTTTTTACCTTTTTTCATTTTTTGCAGTAGGAAGTTTAACACCGCTATTAAGCGTTTATTTAGCCAATGAGGCAGGTTTGTCAGGTATTGAAATCGGTACGATCATGTCTGTTGGACCGATAGTGATGATCGTTTTTCAACCTTTTTGGGGAATTGTCTGTGATTGGAGCGGGAGACCGGCAAAAATACTGGCAATGACATCGTTGCTTGCTGGTGTATTCGGTTTAGGTTACTTGCTGTTCGATCATTATTTACTTATAGTATCCGTTGCTGTCGCTTTGGCTATTTTTCAAAGTGCGATAATACCTGTTTCAGATAGCATCACCCTTCAATATACAACGAAGATCAAATCGAATTATGGGAAAATCCGTTTATTCGGATCACTTGGTTACGGTGTGGCTGTTTTTGTAATGGGAAAATTATCTGAATCCTTCATGGGTCCTTCCGTGATATTTTATGCTTTTTTCTTCGGTCTTTTGATCTCGGCTAGTCTGGCTCTTCGTTTGCCCGAAGAGCCGCCTGGGGAAAAGGTGAAGCTTTTCGGCGGAATGAAAGAATTGATCACCATGAAACGATTCCTTATCTTTCTAGCTATAACGTTCTTGCTTTTTGGTCCTAATCTTGCAAATAATGTATACTACGGTTTGTTTGTAGAGGCAAGGGGAGGGACATATACAGGAATTGGCATTGCGTTCCTTTTAGCTGTATTATCGGAAATCCCCTTTATGAGAATCGCAGGTACCTGGATTCATAAGATAGGCCTGCTGCCAATTACCTTATTGGCTGGAACGGCCTCATTGGTCCGCTGGGTTTTGTACTTCACCGAACCGAGTTTGGCTACCGTATATGTGTCTTCGATCATTCAAGGGTTTTCACTTGGCTTATTCATTCCTGCAGCTTTACAATATATCAGGGAAGTTGTCCCTGTACGTATTACAGTAACGGCAATAACGCTTTATTCCGCCATAGGCAATGGATTGGGTAACTGGTTCAGTACCTTCAGCGGCGGAATAATCTTGGATAAATCAGGAATATATGCGGTCTATTTATTTTATGGTTTACTCACGCTGATCGGAATGCTGCTTACAATATGGCTCATGAGTTATGAAAAAAAATTAAAAGTTATGGGGAAACCCATAGGTATAATAGAAAAATGATGGAAAATAAAGCGAGGGACCTCTTTGCCTATCATGGTGAAGAGGTCTTTCTCTATTCTATTTACAAATTTGAGAGAAAGCAGGCTAAATGATCAAGTAGAATGAACATTCTTTGAAAGGGCGTATGGGTTCATTAAAATCCCTCAGTAGACAAACTCGCTGATAATGGATTTGTCCCCAATATTTTAAGGGTTTGTACAATTTACACGTTGATTGGAATGAAAGGCACTCGCTTTCCGCGGCACTTTCGCCTGCCGGGTCTCCCTTGGACACGCTTTTCCCACAGAAGTCTCGGACCACCCGCTCCAATCAACTTTGTTTAAAATTTAGAGAGAACCCTTTTTGTAGTCCCTTTCCGCGGTAAGTTAATAATAGATATGCTTTTATATATTGGTAATTTTAACCAAAACAATCAGTTTTTTATTTTTGGAAATAATATGATTTAATGGAAGATAGAGAATGAATGGAAGGGTGAGTGTTTTTGAGCAAACCAAAAGTGTTGGCTATTACCATCGCATCAGCTTTTATCGGCCTGTTTTTTTTATTTTGTCTTGGATGGGCGATTACGGACCATTATGGAAAGGGAACTTCCGATAAGGAAGTGATTGAAGAAACCGCCATTAAAAAAAATGATTTTCCCGATGATTTTACGGTAGTTGCGATAGGCGATTCATTGACCCGCGGCACAGGTGATGAAACAGGGAAAGGCTACGTTGGACTTGTTATTGAAGATTTAAAGAGTGAATACAATAGAAAACCAATCATTCATAACCTCGGAATTAATGGACAAGTGTCTAAAGAATTGGTACAGCAAGTGAGACAACCGGAAGTGAAGCGCCAAATCCAGGCTGCTGATGTTATTTTAGTTACAATCGGGGGTAACGATTTATTTCAAAAAGGCAAGACCCTGCTTGAATATGATCGTGAAGCTATTACTGTATCACAAAAGAGTTTCTTGGGAAATTTACATGAAATTTTTAAGGATATCAATAAAGTCAATGATACAGCTACCATTTTGTTGCTTGGGCTGTATAATCCGTTTATAGATTTGGATGAAGACTTTGATACGAACCGTATCGTACGGGATTGGAATAATGAAACGGCGGAAGTCGTGGCTCTTTATGAAAATGCAATTTTCGTTCCAACTTTTGATTTATTTCAATTGTCGGTAAATGAGTATTTGTATTCAGATAAATTTCACCCCAATAAGAAGGGATATCGTTTAATTGCTGATAGAGTTGCTCCTTTAATAAAATGGGAGGATGTGGAACGATGAAACAGGTGACATTGTCTGTCAGGGACTTGAAAAAAAGGATTGGCAAAAGGGAAATTATTAAAGGAATTGATTTTGAGCTGAATGAAGGGGAAGTTTTCGGCTTTTTAGGACCGAATGGAGCAGGCAAGACGACGACGATCCGCATGTTGGTCGGTTTGATTAAGCCAACCTCGGGTTCCATCCATATATGCGGGTATGATGTTCGTCAGGACTTTACGAAGGCTATGAAGCAAATGGGCTGCATCGTCGAAAATCCAGAGTTATATCCATTTTTGAGCGGGTGGGATAATTTGCTCCACTTTGCAAGAATGTTACCTGATGTTGATGAAACAAGAATGGACGAGGTTGTTGAACTCGTCGGTTTGCAAGCGAGAATTCACGATAAAGTGAAGACCTATTCGTTAGGAATGAGGCAGCGTTTAGGAATCGCGCAGGCCATGCTGAACAGACCTAAACTATTGATTTTGGATGAACCGACTAACGGGCTAGATCCTGCCGGAATCCGTGAAATGCGGCAATTCATCAGAAAGTTGGCTGAAGAAGAAGGTATGAGCGTTCTGGTTTCCTCACACTTGTTAGGTGAAATCCAGCAACTTTGTGACCGGGTCGCAATCATTAAAGGTGGGGAAATTATTAAAACGGATACAGTCGAGAGCTTATTATCCACGCAGGAGCGGATATTTTGGCGGGTGGAACCTATTCAAAAGGGCGCGGAAATACTTAGCAGCTTCACCGAAATTACCTTAGATCAAAAATATATCATTACAGCCTATGATGAACTTAAGACACCTGAATGGAATGCTGCTCTTAACCAAGCAGGCGTGAGGGTGCATGAAATGAATCGAAAGCTCCCGGGATTGGAAGAATTGTTTTTGCAAGTTACGGGGGGAGGTGCGGGCATTGAATAACTTGGTCCAAAATGAAATGATGAAGTTGCTGGCAAAGAAACGGTTAATCATAATCGGTCTCATCGTTGGAATTTTAGTCCTGATGTTTACATATGCCCAATACAAACAAGTGGAAGAGCAGCGGGAGAAGTTGGGAACTGATGATTGGCGTGCAGCTCTTCAGCAGCAAATCATTGATACTCAAAATCGATTGGGCTCCAATAGGATGCTCGATGAGTGGCGTGAACAGCTGCAAGTTAGTCTGAAGCAGCAGCAATATTATCTCGATCATAATATCAATCCCTCAGAACCAGGCGCAGCCACTTTTACACGCATGTTTTTGGAAAATGCAATCGATTTGTTCATTCCGCTGTTAATCATGATTGTGGCTAGTGATATGGTTTCTTCCGAAAATAGTCAAGGGACAATCAAGCTTTTGCTGACACGGCCAGTGGAGCGCTGGAAAATCTTATTGAGCAAATATGTAACATTATTATTATCGGTTTCGATTATCGTGGGGGTGACAGCCTTATTGTCTTACCTATTATCGGGTATCGTTTTCGGATATCAAGGTTGGGGGGCCCCTGTAATAACCGGATTTGAATTGAAGGGTGCTGACGTGGATGTCAGTCAAGTAAGGCTAGTGGAACAATGGAAATTCCTATTGATGGATTTGGGACTTGTCTGGCTGGTGGCGGTTGTGGTAGGGACCCTTTCTTTCATGCTTTCGGTACTGGTGAGAAGCACCCCTGCAGGCATGGGCATCATGCTGGCTGCATTGATTTCCGGAGCTATATTGAACAATATGGTTTCATCATGGGAATCAGCGAAATATTTCTTTATGGTGAATTTGAAATTGACCGCTTATATTAGCGGAACGGCTCCGCCAATAGAAGGGATGACTTTATTATCCTCCGTCATTACTCTGCTCGTTTGGTGGGCGCTTGCTTTAATTGTATCTTTTACAGTATTTACCCGGAGGGATGTATACTGAGAAACAGCCTATAGAAATTATAAGTTGTTTCAGTTTGTTGACATAATTGGTTCGGAAGTGTCGCTTTTAAAACAAGACCTGATTATCCACATGAAATTTTACTTTATATGAACTGAAACCCTCAATGGATGGAAGAAAATTTGCGACACTCCAGCCGAATAACTGGCTAGCCGAGACCCCACAGACGCTTGCGTCGAGGAGGCTTGGCAGACAGTCGGCGTAAAGGGAGCGGATTTCTGTAATCAACTCCATCTTTTCAAAAAAATTGTAGGCTCGCTTTCGAATTTGCCTGCAGTCTGAACAGCCTATATAAATTATAGGTTGTTTTTTATATTCTCGTACAGGGTATCCTTTAAAAAACAGTATGTTCAAAATAGGAGGATTATAAATGGATGATAATCATTTGAATGAAAAATTCATGCCAATGACTTCAATTTCCAGTGGAGATGTACAGATAATAAATGAGGGTATATATTGTCTGTCCGTCCAAATCGTTAATGTAATTTTTGTAGGGTCACACAAAGATGGTAAATGGGTATTGATTGATGCAGGGATGCCGCGTTCAGCAGAGGCAATAAAGAATACTGCTGAAGAAATATACGGACCGCAAAAACCACCTGCTGCAATTATTTTGACACATGGACATTTCGATCACGTTGGTGCACTTATTGAGTTAATGGAGTATTGGGAGGCTCCTGTTTATGCACACATTAAAGAAATGCCTTATTTAACGGGACAGGAAAATTATCCCGAACCGGATCCAACTGTTGAAGGGGGGATGGTCGCCAAAATCTCATCGATATTTCCGAATGAGGGAATCAACCTTGATGAAAAAGTTCAGCCATTGCCTAATGATCATAGTGTTCCCGGGCTTCGTGATTGGAAATGGGTTCACACCCCAGGCCATTCGAAAGGACATATTTCACTTTTCCGTGAAAGTGACCGAAGTTTGATTGTTGGAGATGCTTTTGTGAATGTCAGGCAAGATTCCCTATACAAGGTTATCACTCAGGAGAAAGAAATAGCAGGACCGCCGCGGTATTTAACAACCGATTGGGAGGCTGCCAAAGAATCGGTACGTCTATTGGAAAGTCTGAAGCCCGCTGTTGCCATAACGGGGCACGGGTATCCTGTTGAAGGGAAAGAACTGGAAATGGGTTTAGCGAAGCTTGCAAAGGAATTCGATTCATTAGCTAAACCGGATCATGGGAAATATGTGGAATGAAGGGTGACCGTGTTTAATGAATAATTTCTCTACAGAAGTCAAAAATAAACAAGCAACTTATGAAAAATGGAGGGATTTTCGTGACTAATTTAAGAGATATCATGACAACAGACGTTGATTGTTGCACTGCGGAAGATAATATATATGAAGCAGCAGTCAAAATGAAGAATGATGATGTTGGTGTCATTCCTGTATTGGAGAATAACCATTTAATCGGTGTCATTACAGACAGGGACATCGTCATTCGCTGTGTTGCCGAGAAAAAGCCGAACTCGACTAGAATTACCGATGTCATTTCCACTAATCTTGTAACAGGTACGCCTGATATGTCAGTGGAGGAAGCTGAGGAGTTAATGGCTACCGAACAAATCAGAAGGCTCCCTATCATTGAGAATGAAAAGCTGGTCGGTGTCGTTGCATTAGGTGATCTTGCTGTACACCAACAGACAAATTCAATGGCGGGAGATGCTTTAAGTTCAATTTCCGAAGACAGAGATCAAATTCAGCACTAAAAACCAAAACTCTGTTAGCTATTGCTAACAGAGTTTTGGTTTTTAAAGATAATTATTGAACCAGCCCTTGATTTCCTCAACATGTTGCAGGCGCATTTTTGGAGATCCGCTTCGCGATACCTCATGAGTTTCATTTGGGAATGAAACAAGTACGGCTTCTTTATTTTGCCGTTTTAAAGCGACAAAAAATTGCTCGCTCTGTTCAATGGGACAGCGGAAGTCCTTTTCTCCGTGAAGTAAAAGTAAAGGCGTATCCACATTGGAAACATATTTTAATGGAGAGTGCTGCCAGAGTTTTTCAGCAGAGTTAATGATATCGCCGCCAACTTCCCACTCTGTAAAATAATAGCCAATGTCGCTGACCCCATAAAAACTTAGCCAGTTACTGATACAACGCTGAGACACAGCCGCCTTGAAGCGGTTGGTATGTCCGATGATCCAATTTACCATGAATCCTCCATAACTTCCTCCGGATACCCCTAAATCTTCATCGTCTATAAAATCATACGTAGCTAGAACGTGATCGACTCCAGCCATTAAGTCCTTATAATCCATGCCTCCATAGTCGCCACGGCATGCGTTTACGAAGTCTTGGCCATATCCTACACTCCCGCGCGGGTTAGTGAACAATACAGTATACCCTTCATTAGCCAAGGTCTGGAATTCATGAACATAGGTATTAGCATACATCATATGCGGTCCGCCGTGGATTTCTAAAATGAGCGGATATTTTTGACTACCATTAAAACGGTTCGGTCTCATGATCCAGCCGTGAATGGTAAGCCCATCGACTGATGGAAAAGTAATGGGTTCAGCCATGGACAAATGTTTATCCTTCAAAAAATCCTCATTAACAAAACTGATTTGTTCCTTATCACCATTGGTAAGGTTATATGCAAAGAGATCGCCAGGATGAACAGGTGTACTGATGGCCACGACAGCACGGTGGCTTTCGGGATCTATAGTCAGGCCGTATATATGCTGCGGGTCAAGGATTGATGGATACATAGCTCCTTCAATGGAACCATAATATACTCCGGTATTTCCATAATCACTTATTAAAAAGTAAAAACCTTGACTATCGTTTGTCCACAAAATACCTGGGTCGACGGCTCCGATTTGGAAATCCCCTATTGCGGAATCTCCAATTTGCACGTCCCACCCGTCGGTCAAACACTGAGTCGTTTGGTCCTTGATGGAATATAACCAGATATTTGAAAAGGTGGCACCTGCAAATTCTTTATTATGGCCAATGAAAGATAGATATTCGCCATTTGGAGACCATTTAGGATCTCTAAAGAAACCTGTACTATCCGTAATTTTCTCTAAAGATTTCGTATCAAGATCCATGATGAAAATATCTGAAAAAAGTTCATCATCACTTCTTTCTGCATCCCCGCTTATGAATGCAATACGCTGTCCGTCTGGAGACCACGCATTCGGAAGATGATCAATATTGTTTTCCGTCAGCAATGTGAATTCTCCCTTAAAAATGTCCGCTATTACAAGCTGCTGATACAACTGATCAAAATAGCCTCTCCCATCCCATTTATACTTGATCCGGTCATACCTATTAACTTCTTTGGATAGATCATTTTCCTTGACCGTATTAAGGTTTTCGCCTTCCTTTAACCCGGTAGAAAGCAGTAACTTGGTGGAACAAGGGGACCAAATAGGCTTTGATGCGCCGTTAACGAAATGGGTGAGCTGGCGAGCTTCCCCGCCAATGCTCCCGATAATGTGGACTTGTTTTTTTCCTGATCTTTCTGATATAAAGGCGATATGTTTGCCATCGGGGGACCAGGCTGGTGATGTATCACGATTATTCCCAAACGTCCATTGCTTTGTTTCATTCGTAATCAGGCTGAACATAAACAGATTGGAAATGTATTTTTCCGTTTTTTCATCTATTCTGGTTTGGACATAAACCGCCATGCTGCCATCCGGTGATAGCTTTGGATCGGTTACTGATTTCAAGTGAAATAAATCTCTTGCTGTTATACCTATTTTGTTCATCCTTTTCACCCTTTCATTTCTCATAGTTATGTATTTCGCTAAAGAGAAATAAAATCCTTTAGTAAATGGTAAACGCGTCATGTTTATTTATCAAGGACGAAAGAAATGAAAATAATCCGGCCTTTTTATCAGGACGGATTATCTGGCTATATAGGCAAAAAACTTATAATTACTTATGCATATGTCGTGTATGCGGACGGTGTGGCGGTATTTGGAAATTATGTTCTTCCATCATTTTATAATGTTTTTCAAAATGTGAAACCATTTTATCGGCTTCTTCTTTCGAAAGCGCGCCATACTCAACATATTTTTCGATCAATATCTTTTTGTCAGCGAGTATTTGTTTTTGGATCTTAGCAATTTCCGATTTTTGAGCATCAGTGAATTGTACACTTTCAGTCTTTGCTTTATTTTCCTGTGCAGCCGGATGATTAAGGTTGACTAAGAATAGGGAACAAGCTGTTAAACAGATGACGAAAAACTTTTTCATGAATGAACGACTCCTTCTTTTTAATGATTTTTTCTTCCTAATTGAAGAACTGTAGAACCTTTAAAAACCTGAAAGTCTCTTCCTAATGGTGAATGATTATCAATATGGAAGATTCCTTATTTCTTTATTATCATTTACAGCATTTACAGTTTTATGTAAAAAATAAGGGGAAGGTTTGTTAGAGAAAGATATGGGTATTTTAAATGTAAGTGGAAATTTTGTTGAAACTTCTTATTAATAAAAAGGAAGGGAAGAAAGGGGGATTATCATGATTTGGACGATTATTGGTGTAATAATATTATTATGGGTTCTTGGTTTAGTCTTTAAAGTGGCTGCAGGGTTTATACATATCTTGCTTATCATCGCGGTCATTCTCATTTTGGTCAAGGTTTTTAAGGGAAGGAATCGAATGTAGATGTGTATTGAATGACTGACTTGGAAAAGCTTTTAAATACCAATGTAAAAGGCGGCCTGGTGAACAGGCCGCCTTTTAATTCAGTAAACTGTCAATCATAAGGAAGTGGATGGCCTAACAGCCTCTTATGAATCCATATCGCTGACTGGGTGCCATCTCCCATGGAAATGGTGACTTGTTCGGAATGGGCAACGAGGTCGCCGCCTGCCCAGACTCCTTTAATATTCGTTTCTTTAGTCCGGGGATGAACCACGACATGATTGTTTTCATTGACTTGCACACCTAATTGTAAGGCTAGGTCATTATTAAGTTTGTTCCCTTTAAACGCCGTGAATGCCTTTTCAGCTCTGATAATTTTACCAGATACTAATTCTATGCCCGTTAACTCCTGATTGGCATCAACATGAACCTGACCAACTTTCTCTTCAATAACGGGAATGTGATTTGCCGTTAACTTATCTCTATACTCATCATCAATTTTAGATTTCAAATGGTTTACGTAAATGATATCTTTTGACCAATATAATAGAGTAAGCGCCATGCCTGCACCCGTATTTCCGCCGCCAAGAACAACGGTTTGCTTATCCATGATCTCATACCCATCACAGTCAGGGCATATATATGTGGATGTCCCAAGAGTTGAATAGATGTTTTTGATTGGAGGAATGTTATCGGTAATGCCAGTACCCAGAAAAATCATTTTTGCTTGATATTCCCTGTCATTTTTAGTTTTGATAAAAAACTTGTCCTGCTTTTTTTCTAGAGATGTCACTGTATCATCCGTGAATTCGACACCGAATTTTTCAGCGTGCTCCCTGCCAAGCGTCCTTAATTGTTTCCCGCTTACACCGTCTGGCCACCCAAGAATGTTATGGTATGCCTTGGCAATGGAAGAGCGGCCTTGAGCAGAATCAATGACGATAATATCATGTTTATATCTTCCTAGCTGGATCGCTGCCTGAATCCCGGCTATACCTCCACCAATAATAATGCAATCTGCTTGTTTCATGAATTCACCGCCCATAAATTTGGAATAAACCTAGTGTTATTCTATCTGTAAAAAATATACCACTAGTCGCTGGAGCTTAAACAAAAAAAAGGAGGAAGTCCGCATCTGGCAGATCTTCCTCCCTTATCTTTAGCCTATATCATTGATTCTGTATTGGTTCGAGCCATTCTTGTGCCCAATTTTGAATTTCGTTCATAACCGGTGCAAGGGCCTTGCCTTTTTCAGTTAAAGAATATTCAATCCTGACCGGTGTCTCTGGATATACGTCCCTTTTAACAATACCTTCAATTTCCAAGTCCTTTAAACGTTCAGAAAGAATCCTGCCGCTTATCGGGAATGCAGATTCAATATTACAAAACCGTTGAGGGCCATTAAGTAATTGATTGACAATCAATCCAGTCCAGCGTTTACTCAAGATTTGCATTCCTTTTTCAAATCGTGGACAAAGTGTCGTATTATTCATCATATCACCTCATTATTAATATATTATAATGCATTTACCTCATATGTAACAACTTTACCGAAAATTATTTAGTTACTAGAGATGTTATGGTATAAGAAATTCACGAGCTTACTTTAAGTATCATGAAAAGCATTCCGCCTCGGATTTGCCACATTTTTAAAAAAAGTGCGCTTTTAAAAAATGTGTTGTTTAGAGATACCATGAAAAATATGTTATTTTAATATAGAAGTCAAAGTTTTGCAAATGGAAGGATCCGTGGGAAAGATGAGTGAGTTACTGCAAGAGGCCGTATCCTTTATCCGGACAAGTTATCCGGAATTATTGAAAACGGAAGAGGACATAAATGGCAGGATCGAACAAATTAAAAAGGAAATAAATGAAACAGGCAGATATGAACATACATATGAAGAATTGGTTTATGGTGCTAAATTAGCTTGGCGGAATAGCAATCGATGCATTGGGCGCTTTTTTTGGGAATCACTAAGGGTGATTGATAAAAGGATGATTCAAAGCGAAGAACAAATGGTATCGGCCCTCTTCCAGCATATCGAATATGCTACGAATAATGGGAATATCAGACCTGTGATTACAATTTTTAAACAGAAAGATCATGATCGAAAAGTGGATATTTGGAATCATCAGCTTATTCGTTATGCAGGATATGAGACGGAACATGGTGTAATCGGCGATTCAAGTTCAATCGAATTCACCAAGCGATGTATGGCATTAGGATGGGAAGGGAAATTCGGACCTTTCGATATTTTACCCCTTGTAGTCCAAGTGGACGGAAAAACCCCTAGTTTTCATGATATACCTGAAAGCCTCGTTAAAGAGGTTCAAATCACCCACCCTGAACTGACATGGTTCGAAGATCTTCAACTAAAATGGTATGCAGTTCCAATCATATCTGGTATGAGGCTGGAAATTGGCGGTATTACTTATTCAGCTGCACCATTTAATGGGTGGTACATGGGAACGGAAATCGGTGCTAGGAATCTTGCTGATGAAGAACGCTACAATATGCTGCCGGCAATCGGTGAGAGGATGGGCCTGGATGTTAAACGTGATTCGAGTTTATGGAAAGATCGAGCCCTTATCGAACTGAATGAAGCAGTCCTTCATTCGTATAAAAAACACGGAGTCAGCATTGTTGATCACCATACAGCAGCTAAGCAATTCAAGAAATTCGAAGAAAAAGAAGCCTCTTATGACCGGAAAGTAACGGGGGATTGGACCTGGTTAATTCCACCGGTGTCACCAGCCACGACTCATGTTTTTCATCAGCCATATAACAATGAAATAATGAAACCTAATTTCTTTTATCAAATTCCTCCATATAAATAAATGTTTACATGAACTGGCGGCGGGTATATATATAGCAAGCCAAAAAAAATAAGGGGGAAGGTAATGATGGCATTAGGAAGAAACGTGGTATTACTAGGAGTCGGAGTTGCCGGAGTCTCATTTTTATCGAATAAAACGAACAGAGGAAAAGTGAAGGACATGTGGTCCAATGCAAAAGCAAAAACGGTAGGCTTTTGGAATAGGACGTCTTCAGAGCTTGATCCTGTAATTGAAAAGGCAGGTCACCCTGATCCATATGATCATGATGACAATAAAATGGTGGATGAAGGCGCCATGTACGGTGTTCACTATTATAATAATGCAAAGCATGGATAAAGTAATAGAATCGCTTGGGAGTACCCAAGCGTCAGACTGCAGACAAACTTGTTCAGTTTGTCTGCAGTTTTTTTAATTAAAAGGTTGTTTTGATTTCAGAATTCGCTCCTTTTCCGCCGACTGTCTGCCAAACCGTATCAAAGCAAGCGCATGTGGTGTCTTGGCTACCCAGTAATTCGGCAGGAGTGTCGCAAATTTCTTCAATCTGAATGAGGGTTACCTATATATAAAAAGTAAAAAAACATGAAGGATAACCAGGTATTCTTTAAAATCATGGTTCAGGATGAGACCATTCCAACCCATGATTTTAAAACAAAGTTGATTGGAACGTAAGGAACTAGACTCCTGCGGGAAAAGCGCGTCAAAGGGAGACCTCGCAGGCTGCGCCAAGGAGGCTCCCGGATCGCCCGCGGAAAGCGAGTGCCTGGAGTGGAAATCAACTTCTGAAAATTGTAACCATCTACTAACTGTCGCTTGTGGCTACCCAAGCGTTTTTTTTGAAGTGGTATTTTATTTATCAATTGATAAAAGTCAGATAATTACGAATCCTGAACAAGGATTACAGGTAATAAATTATTTATTGTGCTTTAAATGAATAAGGATTAAGATAAAAGAATCGAAAGGAAGTGGATACGAGTGAGCAGCAGTTCTTATGATCCTGAACCCAGAAAGCAAGAGGAAGCCAATATGATGCTAGAAGTCGAGACTGTTATTCTCCCTGAGTATCTGCTCGAAGAAGGTAAATAAGGCTTTCTCTATAGAAGAGGAGGTCAAAAAATGATTGAAATCTACAAGACGGATGATAACCGTCACCTGAACAATATCGAGGAAATGACAAAAGGTTCCTGGGTGAACATTGTCGCGCCCACAGAAGCTGAAATAGATTATATATGCTCGACTTTGAAGTTACCGATCAATTTCATGAAGGATCCACTGGATGATGAGGAAAGGCCTCGTATCGAAAAAGAGGATGATAATGTTTTAATTATTGTCGACTTCCCATATTTGACCAGGGATGAAGCAGACTTACCGATTTTTGAAACGATTCCCATAGGCATGATCTTTACTAAAGACTGTTTCATTACGGTATCTCTGAAAGAAACACCGATATTGGCGAATTTCAAAAACAATAAGATCAAAGGTTTTTTCACCAATAAGAAAACGAGGTTTGCTTTACAAATATTATTCGAGATTTCATCCTATTATTTACGTTACCTGAAACAGATTAACAAGATGACTAATGAAGCCGAACGTGAATTACATCAGTCAATGAAAAATAAAGAATTATATACTTTCCTTGCTTTGGAAAAAAGCCTGGTTTATTTTACGACATCATTGAAATCCAATCGTGTAGTCCTTGATAAGATCCTCCGTTTTAATTATTTGAAAATGTACGAAGAAGATAAAGAATTGCTTGAGGATGTAATCATCGAAAATGCTCAGGCTATCGAAATGGCAGAAGTGTATCTATCCATTCTTAGCGGTATGATGGATGCATTCGCTTCGATCATTTCCAATAATGTCAATAATGCCATGAAGTTTCTAACATCAGTGACCATTATATTAACGCTCCCGACGATGGTGGCAAGTTTTTACGGAATGAATGTGGAACTGCCATTTGAACATAATCGGTTTGCTTTCATTTTTACATTATTAATTGCCATCACTTTGGCGGGGACGACTGCATTCATTTTTTGGAAGAAAAAATATTTTTAAGATTAACCGGCTTTTTAAGCCGGTTTTTTTAGGGGTTTGTGCAATTTGAACAATTCAGCGTGTTCAACTTGAACTGATTATTATAGATCAACTGGTGCCTGCGAACCATTTGGTTGAGGCTGCCAAGCATGTTTTGTTTTATTCCTCGAAAAAATCAGAAAATCCTTCACTGTTAATGCGATTTGAATAAGGGTTCTCATCATTTACATTCTTTACATCCAAATTGGTTTTAATCACTAAACGGGGACTCTCTGATGCTTCTCTTATGATACGATCGTTCAACTCTTTAAAATCCGGTACATTCTTATTGCCGGGTTTGTTTGGTTCCAATATAACCACCTCCATTTTTATCTTTGCAATAAATGATGGGGTGTATTCATGAATATTCTTAGGTTTGGGAAGGATAAAGGACTGAGGAGGAGATCATGATGACCAAATGGAACGAGCAAGCATCTCGCAATAATAATTTAAGGGCAAGTGATTTAAACCCAGATGGAGCTGATAAAGGAAAAATGGATTCAAAAAAAATTGATGGAGATCAATTGAATGATCTAAAGATCCAAGAGGAAATCAGAAAGCAAAATATGTAAGAGAAGTCCCTGATTTTAAAGTAAAGCAAAAAAGAATCATGCAGTGGAAAACGCTTGGCGGATAAACCAAGCGTTTTTTTTCGTATCATGGTTTGAATTTCATGGTTGATTTAGGATTCTCTTTTATCAGGTACGCTTTTGTTTTTTAAGTGAAGAGGGTTGAGTGAAGGACCCGGTTTCTTTTGTAGTGGTACCTTGCCCCTCTACCTGAGAAGAACCTAAACGAGTTTGTGAAGCATCTTTCTTGTTTTTTCCATTCATGTTTATCACCTCGATATTACTTTCCCTATTTCCTTTGCATCCTATACATATAATGAGGGTGAAAAGGACAGATTAGAAGGTAGAGGAGGTGTGTGTTGATGTCAAGAATCGGTGTTGAAGAATCATTAACGAATATTCAGGAAGCACTTCGTGAAAAAGGTTTTGATGTTGTGGAAATTAAACAAGAAGCTGACGCAAAAAACGTGGATTGTTGTGTGGTAACAGGTTTGGAAAGTAATGTGATGGGTATAAGCGATACTTCATTAAAAGCGTCTATCATTGAGGCAAATGGTTTAACGGCTGATGAAGTGTGCCGTGAGGTTGAAAATAAAGTGAATACCATTCAATAGTTCAAAAAGTGCCTAAACCGATATAGGGTTAGGCACTTTTTCTGTTTATTCAACGTTACTGTGCTATGGAAATTGCCGCAATCAATTCCACTTCTACATTCCCTTTGATCGCCCTGGAAATCATACAGGATGTTTCGGCTTTTTCAGCAAGTCTCCTCGCTTTTTCAAACACTTTTTCAGAAGTACCCGGCACCAATATAAGTGCGGGGCGATGAATGATTTTCTTATAGGTGAATACACCATTCGTAACATCCACTAACGCTTCCGATTGCATGGTCAAGCTCACCTTTTCTATATGGGCCCGCTCTAACATGGCAGCATAGGTAATGATATAGCAGGTCGATGCCGCTCCAAGCAGCATTTCATCGGGATTAGTTCCAATCCCTGGTCCTTCCATTTCCGTAGGAATACTTATCAGTGTTTGAAGATTCCCAGAATGAATCGTGCCGCTATCATTTCTGCCGCCAGGCCACTCCGCAGTTAAATGAAAGTGATGTATCGTCATTTTTTTTAACCTCCTTACTATTCTATAGTGTAAACGACAAAACAGGTTAAGTATCCGATTTTGCTCAATCAGTCAAATAATCCAGCAATCGGCTGAGTTTTTAATCCGCCAGAAGGATGAAGAAATGCCGAACCGGTCGAATAATCCAACGCTGTGCGAAGCTAAGGTATGAATCGAACAAATAAATTACCACCCTGCCGAATTACGTTTCCAGTAGGTTCAATTTCTGCTAGCTGACAGAAGCATACTTATTAAATATAAGATACATGTTGATGAAACAAAAGGCAGAGGCATTAGGCTATTTTAAGCACAATATTGGATAGGCTTTTCTATAATGATATAGACGGTTTTATATAAATAATACTTCATTAAGGAAGGGCTGAAAAGTTGACTACATTGAGTAATATGTTCGATTTGACTAATAAAACGGCTATCATTACCGGCGGCGGCAGAGGACTGGGCAAACAGATCGCCATGGCGTTGGGAGAGGCTGGCGCAAATATAGTCATTGCTTCACGAAATCTGCCTGTCTGTAAGGAGGTATGTGAAGACTTGCAATCGATGGGTGTTAATGCCGTTGCCTTTGAATGTGATATCACCGATGTGAGTGCCATTGACCATGTCGTTCAGGAAACGGTTGCTCAATTCGGCACCATTGATATTCTTGTCAATAATAGCGGTACATCTTGGTCAGGTCCGCTTTTGGATCTTCCCAAGGACAAGTGGGAAAAAGTATTGAATGTTAACGTTACAGGTACATTCCTGTTTTCACAGGCTGTAGCGAAGGTCATGAAGCAGCAAAATTCCGGAAAAATCATAAATATTGCATCGGTGACAGGACTTGGCGGGACGTTTCCAGAGCTTTTGGATACGATAGCTTATAACACCAGTAAGGGTGCCATCATTACATTGACCAAGGATTTAGGAGTTAAACTTGCTAGATACGGTATCCAAGTCAATGCAATTGCACCTGGATTTTTCCCGACTAAAATCACAAAGAAAATTCTTGAAAAGTCTAACTATGACATATTAGGTAAAACTCCGGCTGGCAGGTTTGGCGATGAAGATGATTTAAAGGGTGCCGCCGTATTTTTAGCCTCACAGGCTTCTGACTATATGGTGGGTCATATTTTGATCATTGACGGTGGAATATCGGCATTAGTGTAAACGGAGGAGAAAGGAAGGAAGAAATATATGGCGGAAAAATCCAATTTTTATAAAGGGCTTAAATTACTAGGCACACAAAAAGAGCAACAGCTGAATAGTAAAATTCAAAATCTGCTGAATAATCGCGAGTTAATCGAAAGAGTGAGCGATAATGCGCAAATGCAGGTGCCAAGAATAAATAGTCTGCAGGAAGCATCAGAAAGAATGTCCATCATCATGAATTATCCAACAAAAAAAGATGTGGCGAGTTTAGCGAAATTAGTCATCCAACTCGAAGAAAAAATTGATGGGTTGGAAGAATTGGTCTCTATACTTGTTGAGAATAGGGGCGGGAATGTCGGGGGTAATTCTTCAATTCGCAATAAAGGCAATGCCAATTCATCCCGCAGCATCAAAAAGAAATCAAGAGTGGCATCCAATGAAATGGAAGGGAGTAAAAAAAGGATATCTGACTTTATAAATAACTCCTTATTGTTAAGCTCACAGTTGCCTGAGTTCAATTCAGTTGGACAGGAGAATTCAAATGGCTAAGCGGAAAGTGCCGAAAAATCAATCTGAGTCCAAAACTAAATGGCAACATTTATTGGATATTCCCAATCAGCCAATGCCTGAAATGGGACTGACTCCGAAAATAGCGGTATGGAAAAAAAACAAATCAACGCTTTGGTTTTATCCCTCAGCACAAAAAAAATATGAGGTACCGGTTTTTCTTATATATTCACTAATCAATACTCCCTTGATCCTTGATTTATCCCCAGGTAATAGTTTAATAGAATCTTTTGTAAATGAAGGTTTTGATGTGTATTTGCTTGATTTTGGAAGCCCGGGATTTGAAGATGGTGACATATCGATCGAAGATTATATCGTCGATTATATTCAAAAAGGAGTGCAGCGTGCATTACGCCACTCTGGAGCATCAGAAATTACAGTCATGGGGTTTTGCCTCGGCGGTACAATAGCCGCAATATATGCTGCCATTGCAGACGAGCCGATCAAGAATTTGATACTTTCCGTGACCCCGGTGGATTTCAGTGCCTCGGAATTTTTTGATCAATGGCAGGAGGCGCTTAAAGAAGGGACAGCGGATTTTGACGAGACAATAGATATTTATCAAACGATACCGGCCAGTGCAGTTAAATATGGAATCCGGTTAATTACATCGCCCGTCTATATATCACCTTATTTATCTTTATTGAATCAAGCGGATGATGAGAAATACGTTCAAAACTGGCGCCGCTTCAATGCTTGGGCTAATGGGCATGTACCATTATCCGGAGCAGCCGCAAAACAAATAACCCAGGATTTATTGATAAAAAATAGCTTGGTTAATGGTAGCTTTAAGGTAAGGGGAAAAAAAGCGAAGCTATCGAAAATTGATGCTAGTGTTTTGGTCATAGCAAGTAAGTATGATCGACTGGTCCCGCAGGAAATGATTTATCCGGTAATGGAGCATTTAACATGTAAGGATAAGACATATAGCCTATTGAAAAGTGGACATGCTGCTAAACAATATTCCGGTGTACTCCCATATTATTTGAAGGAATGGCTGCCAGGGCGTTCTTCACCAATTCAATAAGAGGGGGATGTGAAATATACGTGTTGAACCTCAGTGAGGATATCAAAATCATGCCGGTTGTTGAGTATATAGGCTTTGCGTCATTGATATTTTCAAAATTTTTTGCAACATTTCCGGATTACTAAAGCGAAATAAAATAAAAGGGCTGGCTCGTTATGTAGAGCCAGCCACTATTATATCATTGATAATATTTCGCTCTTTCTTCAAGTGGTGAGAAGTCTTTATCGCCAGGTTCTGCAGTGGGTTTTCCAAAGGGCATCTGTGCGATGAGTTTCCAATCTGGTGATATATCCCATGTCTTTCTCACTTCGTCATCGATTAAAGGATTATAATGCTGAAGGCTTGCGCCAAACCCCTCAATTTCCAAGGAAGTCCATACGACAAATTGTAAAATGGCAGAAGATTGGTTCGACCAAATCGGAAAATTTTCGGCATACGTTTTGTATTGTTCTTGGAGCCTATTTATTATGGCCTGGTCTTCAAAGAATAAAACCGTTCCATAACCATTTATAAATGACCTCATTTTTTCTTCCGTTTTTTTAAAATCTTTGCCATCCGCTGCTATTCTTAATGTTTCTTTCGTGATATCCCATAATTGGTCGTGGCTTTGACCAGTTAAAACAATCACTCTGGCACTTTGGGAGTTGAAAGCGGAAGGGGAGTATTGAACGGCATGATCGATAACTTCTTTAATCCTTTTATCAGGAACAACATGTTCCTTGCTAAGGGAATAATAAGAGCGTCTATCTTCAATTGCGCTAAAAAAATCTTTAACCATATATCACACCTCCATTCTTATACCGATTTATTTTGGCCTGATTTTTTTATTTTATGATAAGTGAATCCGGTTGAAATTATTTGAATGAAAATGGTTGACAATTTTATCCCTGTGGTTTATCTTTAAATCAAGATATTTGCATTAAAAGTATTATGTTAGATTAAATACCTCGAATTCGAGATATTATTAGCGGATTAATTCATCTCCGTAAGGGGAGATTTATAAAGATAGGAGTGGTACGGATGGAATTAAAAGGATTACATCATGTTTCGGCGATTACAGCAAAAGCGGCAAATAACTTTGAATTCTACACAAAAGTCTTAGGGATGCGATTAATCAAAAAAACGGTGAATCAAGATGATGTTCGTGTGTATCACTTATTTTATGGAGATCAAATTGGTTCACCGGGTACGGAATTGACGTTTTTTGAAATTCCAAATGCTGCCCGCACTCATGAGGGAAACAATAGCATTTCAGAAATTTCTTTAAGGGTGAAGGATGATGAAGCGCTAGAATATTGGAAAAAACGGTTTGTGGAATTCAATGTTGAGCACGATGAAATATCGAGCCGTTTTGAAAGAAAGATACTTTCTTTTAAAGATCCTGAAGGGCAGAGGCTTCTTCTGGTTTCTGATCAGGATAATAACGGCGTTCAAGGAGGATTTCCGTGGGATGGAAGCCCAGTACCGCAAGAGTTTTCCATCCTTGGATTAGGACCAGTAAAACTTACAGTACCCAATATTGAACAAATAGAAAGTGTTCTTATCGAGGTATTGGGGTTCAGGAAATCAGGCACATACCCATCCGCAATCAGGGGGCAAAATCCGATAGTCGTTTACGAGACAGGTGAAGGAGGAACAGGAGCGGAGCTCCATATTGAAGAAAGGAATGATATACCTCGGGAAAGGCTGGGGAGGGGTGGAGTACACCATGTTGCCTTCCGGGTGGATGATGAAAAAGAATTGAGAAAATGGGTAGAAAAAATTAGTGAATCGAAATTCGTGAACTCGGGATATGTGGACCGCTTTTATTTCCGTTCACTCTATTTTAGGGAGCCGAATGGCATATTATTTGAACTAGCTACTGATGGACCTGGTTTTGAAGTGGATGAAGCTGAGCAGCATCTAGGTGAGAACCTTGCCCTGCCACCTTTTTTGGAATCGAAAAGAAAGGATATTGAATCGAATTTAAAACCACTTAATACAAAATCAACTAATTAAACAACGGGAAAGGAAGTAATCGGCATGCAAAAGCAAAATGCAGGGATACATCATATAACCGCAATTGTAGGCAATCCTCAAGACAATGTGGATTTTTATGCTGGAGTAATGGGAATGCGTATGGTGAAGAAAACCGTTAATTTTGATGATCCAGGCACCTATCATTTATATTTCGGAGATGAATCCGGTTCACCGGGCACAATCATCACTTTCTTTCCTTGGCCTGAGGCATACCGAGGGACAATTGGCTCCGGACAAGTGGGGATTACAACATATGCCGTTCCGGAGGGTTCAATGGGCTTCTGGGAAAAGCGTTTGGGTAAATTTAATATAGACTTTGAAAAGGTTTCACGTTTCGGTGAGGAATATCTTGAATTCAAAGACCCACATGGTTTGCAACTTGAACTGGTTGAGCGTAAAGAAGGTAAAAATAGCGAATGGTCATTCGGCGGTGTACCAGCTGATAAGGCGGTCAAGGGATTCGGCGGTGCTGTATTATTGACGTCAAAACCGATCAAAACGATGGAACTATTAGAGGAAGTGATGGGCCTGCAAAAGATTGGGGAAGAGGGCGATTTCATCCGCTTCAAATCCACATCGGATATCGGAAATTTGATTGATGTTAAAAAAACGGTTTTACCAAACGGTAAAATCGGAGTGGGAACTGTCCATCACATTGCATGGCGTGCGAGCGATAATGAAGATCATAAAGAATGGAGGGAGCATATCGGTAACCATGGCTATGGTGTGACACCCTTTACAGACCGACAATACTTCGATGCCATTTATTTCAGGGAAGATGGAGGCATACTCTTTGAAATTGCCACAGATCCACCTGGCTTTGCTCATGATGAAACGAAGGAAACGATGGGCAGTAAATTAATGCTGCCGCCATGGTTGGAAGAAAAGCGGGAAGTTATGGAAAAAACGTTACTGCCGGCAGTGCCGAGAGTACTAGAGGAGGATAAATGATGAAACATATTTTTCAAAAAGGAAGTAATCCAGAAGCTCCGTTACTACTGCTTTTACATGGCACTGGAGGAACGGAAACAGATCTCTTGCCATTATCCGAAATGGTTTCACCGGGTTCGTCCGTACTGAGCGTACGGGGAAATGTACTTGAAAATGGAATGCCCCGTTATTTCCGACGGTTAGCTGAAGGGGTTTTTGATGAAGAGGATTTGATTTTCCGAACGAAGGAGCTTTATGACTTCTTGGAATCAGCGTCTGGAAAATATGACTTCGACCGTGACAGAGTGGTGGCATTAGGTTATTCCAATGGTGCAAATATAGCGGCAAGTTTGCTGTTCCATTACGAGGGGGCATTACAAGGAGCGATTCTTCATCATCCAATGGTTCCAAGACGAGGGATCGCTTTGCCGTCCCTTTCAGATATACCTGTATTTATAGCTGCAGGTAAAAACGATCCGATTTGCCCGGCAGAAGAAACTGATGAACTTAATCAACTTTTACAGCAAGCTGGCGCTACAGTTGAAGTTCAGTGGGAAAATTACGGTCATCAGTTGACACGTTCAGAGGTTGATGCAGCAGGTTTATGGTTTCAAAAGAACTTTTTATAAGAATGAGAGGGAATGAAGATGATTTCTGTTAATCCTGAAAGTTTGACTGAACGGGATAATTATAAGTTTTTGACTGGAAGCATTATACCGAGACCTATAGCGCTGGTTACGACACAATCCGAAACCGGTACAATCAATATAGCGCCGTTCAGCTTTTTTAACATAGTCAGTTCAAATCCTCCGATGATTTCCATTTCTGTTCAACGGAAAGAAGGAGTTTCAAAGGATACAGCCCGAAATGCAATTCAAACAGGTGAGTTCGTTGTTCATATCACTGACGAAAATAATGTTGCTGATGCAAATCGAACGGCCAAGGAACTCCCATCTGAAGAAAGTGAATTGGGTCTTACTAATTTCACGCTGGCTGTTAGTGATAAGGTATCCGTACCAGGATTGGAAGAAGCGAAGGTGCGGTTCGAATGTACATTAGAGCAATCGATTCCATTGGCAGGTTCCAAGAATAAACCTGGTTGTGATTTACTGATAGGGAAAATAGTCTGTTATCATATAGAGCAAGATATTTATCATAATGGCCGTATTGACCCGAACGGGCTAAAACCTGTAGCGAGATTAGCCGGTCATACTTATACAAAACTAGGGGAATTATTTGAAATAGAACGTCCTTAAGGAAAAAGAAAAAAATGGCGACAATCTTTTAAGATGTCGCCATTTCAGTTTGTAGACAAAAGGGGTTCGGAATTAAAAAATTCTGGACCCCTTTTGAAATTCCCTATGAATACATATCTTTCACCAAGTCATAAATGAAAGTGAAGTCAATGGCAGCCTCCATTTTAAGAACCAAATGGTTCGGTGGCACCAGTTGATCTAAAGTAATCAGTTCAAGTTGATCTCGCTGAATAGAATCATGAAAGATCCTCATCACCTCAGGTTCTAATACTTCTATTTTAAAACAAAAATGACTCTAGGCAAAAGTGTTCTATCAAAAGGTAAGACAAAGCTGATTGGAACGGAAGGTGCGAGACTCCTGCGGGAAAAGCGCGTCCAGGGGAGACCCCGCAGGCGCAAGCCGAGGAGGCTCCCCGACCGCCCGCGGAAAGCGAGTGCCCTACGTTCCAATCAACGTCCAAATGGCGACAATCTTTTAAGATGTCGCCATTTTTAAGACCAACATGACCCCGGTTAGTTTTATTTGCCATTATAATACGCTTAGCGCTTGTTCCAAAAACAATTTAATATTAATGCCCCAGCCATGATCGTTAGCATTTAAAAGGAAGTCTTTACATTCCGAAACAAAACTTGACAATTTTTTCATAGATTGATAAAGTTATAAAAAAATAATTTCTTATCCAGAGAGGTGGAGGGACTGGCCCTATGAAACCTCAGCAACAGGTCTACATAGACACTGTGCTAATTCCAGGGGGTGAAACCTTGATAGATAAGACCGTACGTGTTTATTTGTCAGTAACGCACTCTTTTTTAGAGTGCGTTTTCGTTTTTTCTGGATGCAAGATTAAGGAGAGTTAGTATGGAGAACAAAAGGAAGCATGATTTTCAAAGGCAAATGCAAGCACGGCATATAATAATGCTATCGCTTGGCGGGGTGATTGGAACTGGTTTATTCTTAAGTTCGGGTTATACGATTCAACAGGCTGGTCCGTTCGGAACCATCCTTTCGTATCTGATTGGTGCATTAGTGGTTTATCTAGTCATGCTATGTCTAGGTGAACTGTCAGTGCATATGCCCGAGACAGGTGCTTTTCATAGTTACGCAGCCAAATACATCGGACCAGGGACAGGGTATACAGTAGCCTGGTTGTATTGGCTAACCTGGACTGTTGCACTAGGTTCGGAATTCACGGCTGCAGGATTGTTGATGCAGCGATGGTTTCCATCAATCAGTGTCTGGATATGGAGTGCTCTATTTGCCATTTTGGTCTTGGCATTAAATGCGTGGACCGTTAAGTTTTTCGCTGAATCCGAATTCTGGTTTGCGTCTATTAAGGTATTTGCTATTGTGATATTCATTATTCTGGGAGCTGCGGCAATGGTAGGTTTTATTCCAATGATTAACGCACAATCAGCTCCGTTATTTTCCAATGTTACAAGTGCAGGTTTATTTCCAAATGGTGCTTTTGCCATTCTAATGACAATGCTCGCTGTGAATTTTGCATTTTCTGGAACTGAATTGATCGGAGTTGCAGCTGGAGAAACTGTGAATCCGGAAAAAACGATTCCAAAGGCAATCCGTATGACATTATGGAGATTGATTATCTTTTTTGTAGGTACCATCGTTGTTTTATCCGCATTATTGCCTGTTTCGGATGCAAGCGTATTAGAGAGCCCCTTTGTTGCCGTTCTAGAACGAATTGGAGTGCCATATGCAGCGGATATTATGAACTTTGTTATATTAACTGCCATTTTGTCTGCTGCAAACTCAGGACTATATGCCTCATCCAGGATGCTTTGGTCACTTGCAGATAAGAAAACTATTTCACCAATATTTGCAAAATTGACAAAACGGGGTGTTCCCTTGAATGCAGTCCTTTTCAGTATGCTGGGCGGTGTTTTAGCACTTTTCTCGAGTATTATTGCGCCGGATACTGTATATATAGTGCTTGTATCCATTTCTGGACTAGCCGTGGTTATAGTTTGGATGAGTATTAGCGCGTCACAGTTTCTATTTCGCAGACGATATATAAACGAAGGAAACTCAGTTAATGATTTGGCTTATCATACACCATTATATCCATTCGTACCAATCGTTTCATTTATGCTATGTCTTGCTTCTTGCATAGGAATTGCATTTGATCCTACACAAAGAATTGCACTATATTGTGGCATTCCGTTTATTTTGTTTTGCTATGTAAGTTATTATCTGACACAAACTTTAAGAAAAGAGGAGTAGACAATGAAGAATAAAATTAACCCAATTGAAGCAATTTTACGAGATCATTCAGTCATGATTTTGGACGGAGCTTTAGCTACAGAGCTTGAAAGTCATGGTTGTGATTTGGACGATCCCCTGTGGTCTGCACGTGTATTGCTTGAAAATCCAGAATTGATTTACCAGGTTCACTCTGACTACTTTCGAGCTGGTGCTGACTGTGCGATAACGGCAAGCTATCAAGCAACGGTTGAAGGTTTCGCCCTCCGCGGAATACAAGAAAAAGAGGCATTGGATCTAATCCGGAAAACGGTTTTACTTGCAAGACAAGCAAGAGATGAATTTTGGAAGGAAGAATATCAAACGATTAGACCTAAGCCATTGGTTGCTGGATCAGTTGGGCCTTATGGAGCTTATCTAGCAGATGGTTCAGAGTATGTTGGGAACTATGGTGTTTCAGATGAAGCTTTAGCGGCATTTCATCGCCCACGAATAAAAGCTTTGATTGAAGCAGGAGCTGACATTTTAGCATTTGAGACGATTCCTTCTTTGCAAGAAGCAAAAGTATTACATTCATTATTGAAGGATTATCCAGAAGTCTATGCTTGGCTATCCTTTTCTTTGAAAAATGAAAAAGCGATAAGTGACGGTACATTGCTGGAGGAGTGTACCAGATTGTTCGGGGACAGTGAGCAAATTGCCGCAATTGGCATCAACTGTGCGCCTGTATCAGTTGTCACGGGAGCCATACAGGTGTTGCGTGCAAACACGCATAAACCAATTATCGTTTATCCCAATTCCGGTGAAACCTATAATCCAGAAACTAAAACATGGCATGGTCCGGAATCATGTAATAGGCTCGATGTGAAATCTGAAGATTGGCACCATGCGGGGGCAAGTATAATTGGAGGATGTTGCAGAACCGCTCCTCATCATATTGCGGGCATTTCAAGAAAGTGGCGACCTTCCGTGGTAACGTTCTCCTAGCCTTTTTTGTTATCAAAAATGTTTTTATTAAATATGCAAGTAGTCGGGAAACCTATAAACAAAAAGAACAGGAATCTGGCGGTTCCTGTTCTTTTTGAGCTCTTTATTCAGATTCGAGTAATTTTGAAAAGGTTTGAATTATTAATTTTTAGGCACTTCAGAAATAAGTCGCGCAAGATTGGCTGGGTATTACAGGTAAACCAACCCTGCTGCAAAAACTGTAAAAAGAGAAATTAAATCATATTTTTTTCGTGCTTGGGAAAACTATACAAACAATGAATGGAAAGGAGAGAATGCGTTATGAGTCGTGGTAAAAATTTTAATCACAAAGAAAAAGGACATCCAGGAAATTTACCCAATAATAGAATTAGCGAAGAGAAGGAACACAGCCGCCAGTATGAACAGATTGAAGATATTGTCACACATGAAGCTTTCAAGAATCGGGAAAAAGAAGATGAGATGCCTTAAGATATGGAGATGCAGCACATCTGTTGAGACATTATATTGAGCAATTTTCCATTTCTTTAAGGATTCCATTAATAGAAGCACATGAATTAAGACATAACTCTCACTTCATGTTGCTTCTTTTTTTGATTATTTCATCGGGGGAAACCATGATCTTTGCCATGTTTTTTCTATCATTGCAAATAGATAAAGAGGGAAAATTAGAGATAAACCTTCAATCAATCTTCCCTTGATGGAAAATGAATAAGTTTAAAGAGGACAACAGAAACATGAAGCTGGATGATTTTTTGAAAAACCGACTTTCTTCTATATAATAATTAATAAAATTTAAATTTCTAAACACAGATATAATTACGTGCAACTTCAAAATGGGAGAACCGACCTATCCTAATTGATGAAAGCCGCGGTATTTTACAGTTATAATGAACATGCCAGTCAGTATAACCAAATGCCAGTTTAAACTCAATGTCTGCTATGTTTCATTTTGTTTATCGCGATTTATTTCCACTTCCCGTTTAGCTCTAATAAAAGCGATAAATTGAATTGTTTCCTCTTCAGAAAGAGAAATTCCATCTACAGCAAGCTCCATATCTGGTAAATCCGTTAATTCCATGACTTGAGGTGACTCATTATCCAGATCCTTAGATGGATAACCTACTCGACCCAGAATGTAATCAGTTGAGGTATCATATAAGCCTGCCAATAAATTAATCGTTTCCAATGAAGGGCGGCGGTGGCCCGATTCATAACCGGCATAGGTACTCTTGGCGATTCCGAGTCTGTCAGCGGTATATTGCAAAGACCATCTTTTGCCCTTCCTTAATGTAGTCAATCTATTTAAAATCATTATTATTACTCTCCTTTTATATAAATCCATTATAACATCATATTGAAAAAAGTGTACGCGTAATGAATAACTTTCGCTTGATTTCACTATGAAACATGACTATAATAACATGTGTTGTACGCGTTACATGAACATTTACAGCGGAAACATCCTTTTCTGAGATGATTAGAATGATAGTGAAACAGGGAGGCTTATTAGGGGGTAGTATATTGGAAAAGTTAAAATCAAAAATGAAGAAGTTGATGTTGCTTACTACAGGTGGTACAATTGCATCGTTAGAAGGAAAAAATGGACTTGTTCCAGAAATGAAAGCTGACGAAATTTTAGGCCACCTACCGGGATTGGATTTACTATGTCAGATTGATAGTAAGCCTTTGATGAATATTGATAGTACAAATATGCAGCCGGAAGATTGGACAGAAATGGCACAATCCATCCATGAGCACTACCATGATTACGATGGCTTTGTGATTACCCATGGAACAGATACAATGGCTTACACTTCTGCTGCGCTCTCATATATGTTACAAGATTTAGGGAAACCAATCGTCATTACTGGTTCTCAGGTCCCGATTGCCTTTAAAAAGACAGATGCCAAAAGGAATATCTCTGATGCGATCCGGTTTGCTTGTGAAGATATTGGAGGAGTATATGTTGTTTTTGATGGCAGAGTCATTCAGGGTACGAGGGCCATTAAATTGAGAACGAAAAGCTATGATTCGTTTGAAAGTATTAACTATCCTTATATTGCTACCATATTCAAAGATAAAATTGAGTATCTAAAGCCAGTTCATTCACCAAAGAATAAGGAAGCTAAGTTGGATGCTTCCCTATGTACTGATGTTGCTTTAGTCAAGCTGCATCCCGGTATTAAGCCTGAATTCTTTGATTTCCTGAAAAATCAATGTCGGGGAATCGTAATTGAAAGTTATGGAAGCGGTGGTATTCCATTTCAAGGAAGAAACATTTTAGAGAAATTGAATGAGTTAGTACAATGTGGAATATCCGTTGTCATTACTACCCAATGCTTAGAAGAAGGGGAAGATATGGATATTTACGAAGTGGGACGAAAAGTGAACAAGAATGTCATCATTCGTTCCAGGAATATGAATACAGAAGCCATCGTTCCTAAGTTGATGTGGATATTAGCGAAGACGCAGGATCCTAAAAAAGTGAAGGAAATGATGGAAACACCGATTGCAGAGGACATTACATTCTAGAACAAACAAAGGGGCAAGAGGAAATGTTGATAGAAGAGAAAACATACCGAATCGAGAAAGACTTTCTTGGGGAAAAGGAAATTCCAGCAGATGTTTATTATGGTATACAAACTTTACGCGCAGTGGAAAATTTTCCGATTACCGGTTACAAAGTCAATGAAGAAATGATTCGTGCACTGGCCATGATTAAAAAAGCGGCCGCTTTAGCGAATATGGATACCAAACGGTTATATGATGGTATTGGAAGCGCTATCGTCAAAGCTTCTGAAGAAGTGATCGATGGAAAGTGGCATGAATATTTCATCGTTGACCCAATTCAAGGCGGTGCGGGGACATCGATGAATATGAATATTAATGAAATCGTTGCCAACCGTGCGTTAGAACTTATGGGACACAATAAAGGTGATTATGTACATGTTAGCCCAAATAGCCATGTTAACATGTCTCAATCAACCAATGACGTATTCCCAACTGCCATTCATTTATCAACACTGCGTCTTTTGGAGCAATTGTTACAAACAATGACCAAGATGAGTACGGTTTTAAAGAAAAAAGCAAAACAATTTGATCATGTTATCAAAATGGGACGCACACATCTTCAGGACGCAGTGCCGATTCGCCTTGGTCAAGAATTCGAGGCTTACAGTCGCGTTTTGGATCGGGATATAAAAAGAATAAGTCAATCACGTCAACATTTATATGAAGTGAATATGGGAGCAACAGCAGTGGGAACGGGATTGAACGCAGATCCGCGTTACATTGAAAACGTTGTTACATATTTAGCTGAAATCAGTAACTTGCCGCTTGTAGGAGCAGAACATTTAGTAGATGCAACCCAAAATACGGATGCATACACTGAGGTTTCAGCTTCATTGAAAGTATGTATGATGAATATGTCTAAAATTGCAAATGATTTACGTTTGATGGCTTCAGGACCGAGAGCGGGATTAGGAGAAATCACACTTCCAGCCCGTCAACCAGGTTCATCCATCATGCCAGGTAAAGTAAATCCAGTCATGCCAGAATTAATTAATCAAGTCGCTTTCCAAGTAATCGGGAACGATAATACGATTTGCTTAGCATCAGAAGCGGGACAACTAGAGTTGAACGTAATGGAGCCAGTGCTTGTATTCAATTTGTTGCAATCAATCAGCATTATGAACAATGCTTTCAATGTCTTTACAGATTATTGTTTGGAAGGCATTGAGGCTAATGAGCAGCATTTAAAAGATTATGTCGAACAAAGTGTCGGAGTGATTACTGCAGTCAATCCGCACCTTGGGTACGAAGTGGTTTCACGTATTGCCCGAGAAGCGATATTGAAAGGGAAGTCAGTTCGCGAACTTTGTTTACAATATGATGTGTTGACAGAAGAAGAATTGGATCTGATTCTAAATCCTTATGAGATGACTAAACCCGGAATAGCGGGAGCTTCTCTTTTTGATCGGCAATAACCAGTATTTTGGTAGAAAACATGAATCTATATGATTTTTGATATAATGACTATGCCTTTAGGACCGTTGGTATAAAGGCATGGTCATTTTTTATATGCATTTCAATAAAGTATGTCAAACAAACGTCCGTCAACTGCTTTTCGCCATAGATAACTGAATATTCAGTCAATGCAAGGCGTCAATCTAATCATGGATGGGTTTAACTAATAATAGAAAATCCATCCCCCTTAGAAGATATCCAGGGGGATGGGGAAACTTGAGCTCAATAATATGCCTGTATTAGCCCTTTACTACTTCCTGTCCTCGAACATTCCAAGTACATGCAAAGACCACTACTGCCAGTACACAAGAAATCGTAATTAATGTAAAACCTGCATTCCAGCCTGAAAAGTCAACTACATATCCCATAATGGCATTAGCCGCCACAGATCCACCTAGATATCCAAATAAGCCAGTCAGTCCTGCTGCAGTGCCTGCAGCTTTTTTGGGAACTAAATCAAGTGCTTGCAGACCTATTAACATTACTGGCCCATAAATTAAGAATCCAATCGCAATTAGGGATATAATATCAATCATTGGGTTGCCTGCAGGGTTAAACCAATAAACAAGGACTGCGATTAATACTCCTAGCATGAAGACAACGCCAGCAGGTCCCCGACGGCCTTTAAAAACTTTATCAGAGATATAGCCGCATAATAAAGTACCCGGAATACCTGCCCATTCGTATAAGAAATAAGCCGTACTGGACTCGTCCATGTTGAAGCCCTTTTCTTCGCTTAAATAGGTTGGTGCCCAATCAAGTACCCCATAACGGACGAAATATACAAAGATGTTTGCAATCGCAATCGCCCAGACCCATTTGTTATTTAATACATATTTAAATAATATCTCTTTTGTTGTCAGTTCTGTTTCAAACGTTTTTTTCATTTTATTTGGAAAATCATTACGATACTCTTCAATCGGCGGCAATCCAACTGATTGTGGTGTATCACGTATTAAGATAAATGATATGATTGCTATTAATATGGCAACTAGAGCAGGTAGTATAAAAATTCCTTCATAACCTGCATATGAAGAACCCATTAATGTTGCAAAGATGGAGACACCTGCAATGGCCAATGGTGCCATTAGGCCACCACCCACATTGTGGGCAACATTCCATATTGCCGTTTTCCCTCCTCTTTCACTTACACTGAACCAGTGAACAAGGACTCTCCCTGATGGAGGCCAGCCCATTCCTTGAAACCACCCATTAATGAATAACATGATAAACATGATTGTAACCGATGATGTGAAAAATGGGACAAGTCCCATAAGTAAGCTGACGATTCCAGCAAGTATCAAACCTACTGGCAAGAAATACCTCGCGTTACTTCGGTCTGACACAGTTCCCATTACAAACTTACTTATCCCATATGAAATCGAGATAGCTGATAATGCAAGTCCTAGCTCTCCAGTTGTATAGCCTTCCTCCTTTAAATATGGCATTGCCATGGAAAAGTTTTTACGAATTAAATAATACGCTGCATATCCAATGAAGATCCCGATGAAAACTTGTAATCTGAGTTTCTTATATTCAGAATCTATTTTTCCTTCCGGTAATCTTTCAACTGGTAGAGCTGGCTTAAATAATTTGAGCATCCAATTCCTCCTTAATATGATATTTTTGAACCTAATTAAATAAAGTAATGATGATGACACATAAAAAAACCCATACCAAAATAGTAACCTTTTTGTTAAAAGGTCCCATTAAAGCATGAGTCTCCAAATCTCCACCATCGTTAACTTGTAATAATTATACTATCTTCATAAGAAAACGCTGTCAACATTTTTTTGTGCCCATTCGGACAAAGAAGGAGCCATTGACGTCAAGTTACTGACTGAGTCTTTTTTGGCATCAGTTTTTAGATCAGGATAAAATGCGGCTCACTTGAAATGGCTTAATCGGTTATATTTCATTTGAAAATTTTTTCTTAACGAATGGTATATGTCTAATGTTCCAATGAATATTAATGGTAATGGTAAAAACCAATGGAATGACATGCGCAATTTTTCATCTTTTTTAAGATTGTTAAAATAATGTAATCAGTCACTTCCATATGGAAAGGGAGGATATTTTGAAACAAGTGAATCGTTTTATCCGAAGCGTTACATTTCTAATGCTCGCATTTCTCATGTTTAGTGTGCAGGCTGCTTATGCTTCATCAGATTCAATATCATCGCAATCCACGCCGGACCTTTTGATTAGGAAGATTATGGGCTTAGCCTATGAATCCCAACAATCCATTAGCAGTGGACCTTTTTCTGTAGGTGATTCGTTGATGAAAGTGGAAAAAGCCTGGGGGGCACCGGAAGATTTAAGTACTGTTGCAGCCAATTATTGGAGCCGGAATGTCCGATTCCTTTATGACGGTTCAACAGGTAGAAAGACGATTACCGCCATTGATGATTTTGATCCGCAATTGCAAACCATTCATTTATCCATGTTGAAGGAATTGATTGGTGAACCGGTAAGTGAAGTGGAGCAAGAAGGGATGTACTATGTCACTTATACCGATTACGCAAATTATAAAGTGGTCTTCGTGTTTGAAAGCGCCTGGATTGACCCAAATCCAAGATTGAATATGTATACGGTTGAATTTGCACCAGATTAATAAGTCAAAAAACGATCGACCCCTTTTTTACAGGGGCGATTCAGAATGGAGACAAACTCGATGAAAATCGAGTTTGTCTCCATTTTTTTATGGCTTGTACAATCTGGACGTTGCTTTCCACTCCAGGCACTCGCTTTCCGCGGGCAGTCCGGGAGCCTCCTCGGCTTTCGCCTGTGGGGTCTCCCATAGACACGATGTTCCCGCAGGAGTCTCATACCTTCCTTTCCAATCAACTTGTTTTAACCTTTAGATAGAGCCCTTTTGCCTAGAGTCTTTTTGTTTTAAAATAGAAATATTAAAACTTGAGATGATGAGGATGCTTTCAAAACATGATTCTATCCAGCGAGACCAACTAGAAATGATTACTTTAGATCAACTGGTGCCAGCGAACCATTTGGTTCGTAAAATAGAGGCTGCCATTGACTTCGCTTTCCTATATGATTTGGTGAAAGATATGTATTCAGAGATAGGACGCCCAAGTATTGATCCAGTTATTTTAGTAAAACTGACATTCATTTAATATACCTTCGGTATTCGTTCCATGCGTAAAACGATTGAAGAAGTTGAAACAAATATGGCTTACCGTTGGTTCTTAGGCTATGGTTTCCATGATAAAGTACCTCATTTCTCAACGTTCGGGAAAAATTATGAACGACGCTTTAAAGATACAGACCTGTTTGAACAGATTTTCTATCGCATCTTAATGACAGCTGCTGATAGAAAGTTAAAAAGTGCTGAACACGTATGCGTCGATTCCACACATGTGAAAGCCAATGCGAATAAGCGCAAATTTGAAAAGAAAATCGTACACAAAGAAACACGAGCATATCAAGGACGTCTTCAAGATGAAATAAATCAAGATCGTGAAAACCATGGAAAGAAGCCTTTTCTACCAGATAAACTTGATAAGGAAGAAACCAAAGCAATTAAAGAAAGTACTACGGATCCTGAGAGTGGCTACTATGTGAAAGATGAACGAACAAAACAGTTTGCCTATTCATTCCACGCGGCTGCAGACCGCCACGTCTTTGTATTGGGAACGATTGTAACACCTGGAAATACACACGACAGTCAAATTTTAGAGCCACTAGTTGAACAAGTGATTGAGAAAGTTGGAAAACTGGAAGCCGTTGGCTCAGATGCAGCTTTTAAAACACCAGCGATTACAAGCTACCTATTTAACAAAGAAATTATACCGGCTTTACTTATACACGCCCTCGCACAAAAGAAGGTTTCTTCCGCAAACAGGACTATGTATACGATGAACATTTTGATTGTTACCTTTGCCCAACGGGTTAGCTATTAAAGTACTCAACAACAAATAAAGAGGGCTATCGAGAGTACAAATCGCCCAAACACATTTGTACAACTTGCTCATTTTATCTCGGTGTACAGAAAGTCAAGAATGTCAAAAGGTGGTAACTCGTCATATCTGGCAAACACATATGGATGAAGCAGATCATCTGCGTCATCATCAAGATGTAAAAACTATATATGCAAAGCGTAAAGAAACGATTGAGCGTGTATTCGCAGATGTAAAAGAAAAGAATGGTATGCGTTGGACTACTTTAAGGGGACTTAAAAAATTGTCGATGCAGGCGATGCTTACTTTCGCTGCCATGAATGTAAAGAAGATGGCCAATTGGACATGGTAAGGTCCGAAAATGGCCTAACATGGTGGGCTCGTAAAGCCCCCATCTCTTAACTTTAGGCGAAAAATCAAAGGGAATTTCAAAAGGGGTTCGGAATTTTATAATTCCGAGCCCCTTTTGTCTACAAACTGAATCAAACAAATGTTTGATTAGTTTTTACTCTTTGGTTTAAGTCCGGTAAATATAGGCCACCCTTCTTTCGTTATGGTAAAGATGGGCTCATATTCATCGCCCCATCGCTTTAATGTATCGCGTACTGTCCACTCCATAATATCCCGATAAACTTGTATATCATTGGTTTGATTTTTGTCATGCCGACGATGGTTTAGCAATGCTTTATCCACGCAATGAAAGCGATAATGCTCAATTAGCCGAGAAAGAACTCTTATGTCCTCTGCATAACGACCTTCATAGGGATCATCTACTGGCCAACCGCCAATAAGTTGCAATGCAGTAGTACGATAAAAACGAGGCCATACGGAACTATTAGCGAGGAGAAATTCATATCGCTCCTGAAATGAGCGCCCTTTTATTACTCTACTTTTCACTCTAGGTCTTAGCCACTCTAGTTTTTTTGTAGTGGGATTAAATTTAAATTTTTTACTATTTCGAGTGGCTTCACTATCCACACTTGTTTTTACTAGGTTTATATTTCCACTAAACACAGCGATTTCATCAGGATTCGTAACCGTTTCCGTTTCCTTTAATAACACTTCCAGTGTATAAGGGTAAAACCAGTCATCTGCATCCAACTGAATTAGAAAAGGAGTTTCAACTAGGTTTAATCCGGAGTTCATACTTTTAGACTGTCCCATGTTTTGTGAGTGCCTAACCAATTTGATTCGTGGATCTTCCAGGTAATCCTTAATCTTAACCACGGTGTCATCAGTTGAGCCGTCATCTATTAGGATAATCTTCCAGTCTTTATACGTTTGTGCATAAACGCTATCCAGTGCTTCAAGTATATATGCACCAGGATTATAAAATGGGATTACAACTGTTACCTTACTTTCCATCATGAATTACCTCCTTTAGAACAATCATTTTCGTAAAACAACTTTGTCTCTCGTAAACCTTCAAGCAACTCATAACTGGGCTTCCAGTCCAATTTCTGTAGTGCTTTTTCATTATTCAGCCTGCTGTATTGAATGTCCCCGTTGCGTCTAGGAAGATATATAGGCAAAGCAGAATCGAGAAACATGGATGAAATTAAAGCATGTAATTTATTAATGCTTGTTTTTTTATTAAGACCAATGTTTATTATTTCATTTGTTCCATTTGTTAAAGCCGAGAGATTTGCTGATGCGACATCTTTCACATAAACAAAATCCCTCGTCTGTTCCCCATCCCCAAAAATTACCGGTTGTTCACCTTTTAATGCCTTTTGCATGAAAATAGCAATCACACCGCCCTCACCCTTTGGAGTCTGACGGGGGCCATACACATTGGCATAGCGAAGAATCGTATAGGGAGTTCCGTAAAGTTTGTGATTGAGCTGAATATATAACTCTGGAGTATACTTGGATACACCGTAAAAGGAGAGAGGCTGCACGATAAAATTTTCGTGAATGCTGCAATCGTTGGTTTCTCCATATACAGCACAGGATGAAGCGTAAATGAATTTTTGGACATTGAATTTTTGACAGCATTCCAACAAACGAATGGTAGCAAGGATATTAGTATCAGCATCGGCAGCTGGATCCTGAATTGATTTGGTGATATCAACTTGTGCTGCTTGATGAATGACATACTCGGGTGTTTCTTTGGCAAAAACCTCTTCTAATTGGGGTGAGTGAATATCCAACAAATATAAGGTCGCTTTCTTATGAATGAACTCCTTTTTTCCAGTACTTAAGTTATCAATCACAATTACTTCATGTCCAGATTCAATGAGCAAATCAACAATATGGGAACCTATAAATCCAGCTCCGCCCGTCACTAGTACTCTCATAGCCTACTCCTTTTCTAAATTCTCTTTATACCAGGCTATTGTTTTTCTTAGTCCTACCTCAATATCGATTGAAGGGTAAAAATTCAGCAGTTTATTAGCCTTCGTCAAATCTGGGATTCTATTTTGTGTATCTTCATAGCCAATCCCATAAGCAATTTCATAAGGAATATGGATAATAGGGGAGGGTGAATTGCATAATATTTTTATTTTTCCAGCAAGTTCGTTGATGGATAGAACCTGATCCTTGCCAATATTAAATACCTCATTATTAACCTGATTGTCTATGCAAGACAACGTTCCTGTAACCATATCATCAATATACGTAAAGCATCTTGATTGGGTGCCGTCTCCATATACTGTGAGAGGTTCACCTTTCAATGCGGAGGTTATAAACTTAGGTATCACCCCCCCGTATTGGGTGGCCGTAGCTCGGGGACCGTAAGCATTAAAATAACGGACTACTGTTACAGGAAGTCCTTTCTGCGCATAAGCAAAGCATAAATGTTCATCTAGTGCTTTTGCTGTAGCATAACACCAGCGATGGGTCGTGGTTGGCCCCAATACCCTGCTGGAATTTTCACTGAATGGAAGTTGATTATTCTTTCCATACACTTCGGAAGTGGATGAAAAAATGACTTTAATCTTTTTTGGATAAGCGAGTTCTAGAACGTTCCGTGTTCCGTCAATGTTACCCTCGATCACCTTTAGTGGATTTTCGACTGTATTCTTCACTCCTAACACGGCAGCTAAATGAAATACGATTTCACACTGGTCGATTAAGCTTTCAAGAAGGTTTCGATTCAAAACCGAACCATTCACAAATGTATGATTTGGATGGTTCATCACTTCACTAAGAAAAGATTTTTTCCCTGTAGATAAATCATCTAAAGTGATCACCGTATGGTTCAACTCAATCAATTTTTTTACAATATGTGAACCAATAAACCCAGCCCCACCTGTAACAAGCACTTTCACCGGGATCCACCTCCCAATCGAATGACCTTGGCATTCCCGGTCAGACCTTGCGTTATATTTCTTGTATCATAAACTACCTTTGCATGGTCTAATATTTTTTGAATGGGTATTTGAGAGTGATCCGTCAAAATCAGTATACAGTCTGCTAGTTGTAATTGTTCCTCTGTTAAAGGAATACTCTGCATTTTTTTTTCATTAAAAGTTATTTCAGAGATAAATGGATCATGATAGGATACGTGGAAATTAGAATTATTCAGCCTTTGAATGATTGGAAAAATAGAAGACTCTCTGGCATCATTAATATCTTTTTTATAGGCGGCACCATAAATGAGAATACGAGGATTTTTTTCAGAAGAAGTGGTTTCAATTTGTTCAGCGATGTACTGGATGATGTCATGATTTAATTTATTTGATATTTCAATGAATTGGCTGTCTGTCCCACTTTGTTTCGCTATCCATTGCAAATAGAGAGGGTCAACAGGAATGCAATGCCCCCCTATACCCGGACCAGGAAAAAATGAAGTAAATCCATATGGCTTTGTATTGGCTGCCTGAATAATTTCCCAAACATTTAAGTTTAAATTATCACAAAGGATAGCGAATTCATTGATAAAAGAAATGTTAATAAATCGGAAAGTATTTTCTAACAACTTAGTAATTTCCGCCACTTCTGTTGAAGACACGGTAACAACTTGATTGTAAACTTGGCTATACAAATTATAAATTTGCTCACTACACTGATTTGTTACACCGCTGATTACTTTTGGAATTTCCTCTACAGTCATAAGATTATTTCCAGGGTCAATACGTTCAGGAGAATAGGCAAGAAAAAAATCAGTTCCTACCTGTAATTTACTTTTTTCTAAAATTGGGAGGAGCTCCTTTCTCGTTGTTCCGGGATAGGTTGAACTTTCTAGAATAACTAATTGTCCCTTTATTAAGTGTGGAACAAGTGAATTACCTACATCAACAAGAAAGCTTAAATCTGGTTCGTGAAAAGTAGTCAAAGGTGTTGGTACACAAATTATGATCACATCGACCATTTCAGCACTCTGATAATTAGAGGAAACAGTAAATTTCCCAGAGGATGTTGCATCTTTTATTTGGTCAGAGCTAACATCGGGGATATATGAATCATTTTGCTTCAGGCTTTCAATTTTGCTTTGATTGACATCAATACCAATGACATCAAAGCCCTTTTTTACAAAAAGTAGAGCAAGAGGCAAACCTACATAACCTAGGCCAATTATCCCTACCTTTTTAAAATGGGCATTATTGTGCTTTATATTTTCTGACATATTTCCTTCCCCCACTTATAATTATTTTGTTTATCCTATGCCGTTAAATGTAAAAGGAAATAGTCTAATATAACAAAAAAACAAAATAGTTTAGTTTATATTGACATTTAACGGCATTTAGGTAAATGTGAATAAAGGCGATTGCTGATATAGATATGTAAAATAGCCTTGTTTTCATATGTGAAGTTTTTTCCTTTTTTAACGAAATTTTTTATAATGTAGATTTTTTTGGGAGGCAACTCTTGTTCGTTGTAATTACACTTACAACTTTAAATAAAGGGAATAAGCAGGCAAAGTAGGATATCATCGCAATAATGGACATGATTACTACTATGGCTTGGAATATTTGTCTGAAGCCTTGAAGCTATTCTTTACACCCATTTCAGATGTCGTGGAAAAGCACTTCTTGAATTGTTTAATCAGGTTCCAAGAGGAGGAAATACGCTATCAGGAACAATAATTCCTGCGCAGCAATCTCTAACACGATTTAGCTCTCCCGTAATATAATCTCAAGACTTTGTTAATGTTCACTTCTTCACCCCTGAATGTTCTTAGCAGGCGACATAAACAATCATGTCTGCAGTTGTCCTTCTTTTTTCGACATCCCATCTTTCTATTCCCTTTCAAAATCCGTTCCAAGTAATATATTAATTGGATCAGGACGGCCATCCTTACACTTTTAGTTCCAGAAAGTTTCGTTTATGAGATTCATTGAAAAAATGAAAAGTGGATTAACAATTATACAAACTTTGAATAGGATGGTGTATGACAGCCTTAATCAGTGGATAAAAACTGCGTAGACTAGTGTTTTCATACGGAAAATGAACAATATATGGAAATTATTCATTTTGGAAAAGAGTGACTTTTTCATTACGAATGTAGCAAAAGAAATCCTCACGCTGAAACATGCACTCGAAAAGGCATCGATAAAGGACATGAATAGATTTGAAAAATATCGAAATCGATAGTATTGCACTTTTAGAGGCAAAACATCTAGGGGGTTATTGTCTAGATGCAAGTGTTCTAGGTTTATATATTGGTCTAACAGACCCAGATGATTATCGAAGCTAACCTTAAACCAAGTATCGGTTTATTCAAAAAGCTTTAGGATAAAAGTTTGTATCGAAAAATAGAGAATTTTCTTTAATTATAAGTGTTCACTATATACCTTAAGTACGTAAATGGGAGTGGTTAAATGCGTAAATTAAAAATATTGTATTCTACTAACGATACCAGTAAAAATGTCATTCGTTATGGAGACTTTTTTAAGCAAGAAGTAATGAATCATCATGATGTAGAGGTTCCTTGTTTAACAGAAGAGACAAATATTAAGGATGTGATAAATAGTCTAAATTTCACACCTGATTTTATCTTTTTTGATGATGTAGTTTGGAACAAACCACTACATGACTTAAAATATGTCAATATCCCTAAAGGCATATTGTTTTGGGACATACAAAGAGATCAAGAAAAGTTTCGTCGGTTTGTTTATGAAAATGATATCGATATAATTTTTTCTTTTTATAGAGATGCTTTTAAAACTTATTTTCCAGAATTACTATATAAATTTCGGTGGCTCCCCAATCATGTTAATATTGAAGAGTTTAAAGATTATCAGTTGGATAAAGAAATAGACTTTTTACTTATGGGTGCTGTGGATGAGTATACTTATCCTCTAAGGTATAAAATTGATACGGAGATGAGAGGATACCCTGGTTTCGTTCATAATCAACACCCAGGATATCGAGATTATGATCAGGAAGAGGAGGCAAAATCACTAGTTGGAAAATATTTTTCCATGGAGATTAATAAGGCGAAAATGTTTTTTACCGATGATTCTAGATATAAGTTTCCCATTGCCAAGTATTTTGAAGTTCCAGCAAGCAAAACGCTTTTGTTGGCGAGTGGATCAAGAGAACTGGAGGATTTAGGGTTTATTGAGGGAGAAACATTTGTCGAAATCAACGAGGATAATTACCTAGAAAAAGCCCTTTAGTATTTAGAGCATGAAGAAGAAAGAAATGCTATTACAGAACGAGGCTATCAAATGGTGAGGGAAAAACATACATCTACCATTAGAGCCGGGCAATTCATTGAGTATATCAAAGATTATTTAATGGATATTGAGTGGAGCTATGAGGAAAGTCGAATTAGTTTGCGCACACAAATGCTAACCAGCGGGGAAGTATTGGATAAGGTTTCATTTGCTTTGAAAAATAAAATTCCTTATTCCGTCATATCAGTCGGTGCGACAGAGGCATTTGTTATGGCTCAATATCATCTATTGTCACAAGCAGAAATAATGAGAAATCCAGAAGTGATAACCTCACGTGCTAGAATTGGGAGGGGGCATTACCATCGAGGTATCATCTTCCCGAATACGGATGCCCGGGATATGGCTATCGATGCAGTCAATGTGTCTGATATCGTTGGATATAATACTATTTTATGGGAAAATGATGCAGGTGAGTTTACAGAAAAGGTCTTTGATACGCTTGATATTTGGAGGAAGTATTGTTTTGAAGCATATACCCGGAGAGTAGTTATGTTTTCACAAAGAGAAAAATTCCGCAAAATGTTAGAAGGGAAGAAGTTATTGATTGTTTGCGGTTATGCAGACGAAGTGAAGGAAGCACTTAATAGTAGCTTAAAAGCCGAGCTAAACTTTGAAGTGGCTGGATCCGTAATCGTCAACCAATTTGAAGATATACCACGAGCAAAGGATGAGATCGCGAATTATGATTTTGACTTAGCTTTATTAGCAGCTGGAACAAATGCGATCATATTAGCTGGTTACATTAAAGAGATGCTAGGAAAAGTCGCTTTTGATTTAGGTCATGGTATGGAGAGTCTAGCAAGAGGATATTTTTTTGATGAAGGTGATTTTTTAAAGAAATACGTGGGACTTGATAAATTGATGGGGATGTAGAAAATAGAAAAAGGAGCCCGTTCATATTCTTGTTTAGCTGATTTTGAAACAAGCAATTTTCCTTTCAAGAAAGGATTGTTCTCAATTTTTTCAACAACGGCATGATGTTTTTTATAATTTTGCCTTAAGCACGCTGCACGAACTTTATCCTGGACTTCATTTGGATGTGGAAGAATTTTTTATAAAGAACTAGCATTAAAGATTGCAAAGGCAGGTAAAAAGGCTGCTAAAGAGTTGGGGGCAGTACCCAATAAGAAGCCTCACAAGTAAATATAGTAGTATCTTAGAGTCAGAATACTATAATTCCATAACCACAATCAAAATAGCACCTGAAGTAAGGGTGCTTTTCCACTGATCATCCTTATTTTTCTCTAGATTTTCCAATAAGTTTCAATATGAGCTCTTCCGGCATAAAGACTCACTTGTGCTCTACAGACGTCAAAACAATCGACTAAATCTTGCTCATCACAATTAGCCGATTTTTAAAACTCCTGAAAAATTCTAATACTCAACTTTAATTAACAAATATGATATCTAGGTGCTCAATGTAAGAATTAAGCAAATAAAAGCAAAAAAGATCTTTACATTGGAGAGGGAAATCTAGCAGCTTGAAAATTTGTTAGAAGTGTCTCTGCTAAAATTTCTCCGTTTGCATCTGCGCTAAATATTACTTGTACCCAATCTCCTGCTTGTAACTGAAGGATTGTAGTAACCGATAGTCCAATAGGTCTTGATTTACCAAAGAAGTCATTTACAATATCTAAATCATCTCCGTTTACGTTAATTGCAATGGATGCGACATATCCTTCTTTTAAAAAGTGCTTTTTTTTGTCTTTTGAAGAATGATTTTTTTTACAATAATCACATTTGCAATTAGCTTTTTTGTTTTTTGAGGAATCATTGCTTTTACTTTTTGACGGACAAAACGAGACTTTTGCTGTTATCTCATAAATTCCATCCTTAGTTGGAATAAATGTTGATATGTGCGGATTATATTCATCTGCTAAATCAAACTGTTCAGTTTGGAATAAAACTTTTACAGAGGGAGTTAACGCTGCTTCGTAAAGTTGTGGTGTGTTCTTATTAGCCCTGAACGCAGATGCTCTTACTAGATTATGTTTCTTATCGTCACAGTGACAGTCATTATGTTTCTTATGGCACAAATTACAGTCATCGGTTTTCTTTTGATCACAAATACAGTCATTGTGTTTCTTATGACAAGAATGGCAATCATCCGGTTTCTTTTGATTACAAATACAGTCACTGTGTTTCTTATGACAACAATGACAATCATCCGGTTTCTTTTGATCACATTTCTTATAAAGATATGTGGTGTCTACAAAGGAATTACAATGTGAAATAGGATAACGATTTTTAATCATAATCACCTTTTTCTTTTTTTATTTTCGGGTTATTTTATTCATTAAAAGAAAAGATGTTTGTACAATATGGTACAAAAGTGAAAATAAATCTAACTCAAACAGCAAAAATCTATGGGTTTATAAACCGTTTTTAAGAAGGTTGGTTGTTAACAAAAAGGAAAAATTAACTTCTCAAATTTTTTTAACACTAAATAGCGGGTAAGCTACTTCATTAAGAAACACTAAAGAAGAACATAATAAGTGGTCTCTTTTATTTGTTCAAAAGTCAACATCAATATTAACAAAGCCAAAAAAAGAATTGCTGACCCTAATTAGCACTTACCTAGCATGTGTTGACCCTTGAGACCGTATTTTTTATAAGAGATGAATCGTTAGACGGCTTAGACTTCTCAGAGGTTGACTCAGGGATTCAACCTCTAGTGTGCTTGCCTTGCTCTATGGGTGTTTAGATTGTGTAGACCCTTTTCAGTTTCTCTTACCTGACGTAAACAATGTTACCTTGCTGTACTCGACGTTCAATGTATTTATAAGGAAGATATCCAAATGTCGATAAGCTTCAATTCGATTACTAATGAGGAAATGTTCATTCAAAAAAAACATTCTATACAAAGAAATTAAACCGGTTTTAACTTATACACTCCCTCGCACAAAAGAAGGATTCTTCCGCAAACAGGACTATGTATACGATGAACATTTTGATTGTTACCTTTGCCCAACGGGTTAGCTATTAAAGTACTCAACAACAAATAAAGAGGGCTATCGAGAGTACAAATCGCCCAAACACATTTGTACAACTTGCTCATTTTTATCTCAGTGTACAGAAAGTCTGGGTGTCAAAAAGTGGTAACACGTCATATCTGGCAAACACATGTGTAAGAAGCAGATCATCTGCGTCATCATCAAGATGTAAAACCTATATATGCGAAGCGTAAAGAAGCGATTGAGCGTGTATTCGCAGATGCAAAAGAAAAGTATGGTATGCGTTGGACTACTTTAAGGGGACTTAAAGAATTGTAGATGCAAGGCGATGCTTACTTTCGCTGCCATGAATGTAAAGAAGATGGCCAATTGGACATGGCAAGGTCCGAAAATGGCCTAACATGGTGGGCTCGTAGAGCCCCCATCTCTTAACTTTAGGCGAAAAATCAAAGGGAATTTCAAAAGGGGTTCGGAATTTTATAATTCCGAGCCCCTTTTGTCTACATACTGGATCGTCCCTTTTTTACAGGGGCGATTCTTTGCTGTTATTATCTTTAAATGGTTTCTTACACCGGTAGACTTTTGTTAAAGAATCTAATCTTACCGTTCTATTCAAAATTGTTCAGCCATACATTACAAAGATGTAAATAGAATGTTTAAGGGGGAACTGCTTTGTCAGAAGGTGTGCATAGTATTATATTACCTGTTTCCAAAAAAACGGTATGGGGTTTTGTAAGTGTCATAGATCGTTGGGCACCTCTAGTCCCAGGATATATCAATCATGAGATGTTAAATGAGCGGACTCTTATTTGGGAGTTTAAAAGCGATTTGGGATTAATGAAGAAGAAAATTAAACTGGAAGTGAATATATTGGAATGGATTGAACCCGATAAGGTAACATTTAAGCTTAATGGATTAAATGAAAAATTTGATGGGCATGGCTATTTTTTAGCGGAAGAGTGCGGAATTGGACAGACTAAAATGACTGGCTGCCTGGCGATTACGGCAAAAGGCGCCAAAGCCCCTATCGTCAATGCTTTGTTAAAAAATTACGTTCCCCAAATGACGATTGAGTTCTCAGAGTCAGTTGCACAAAGTCTCATTGTACAAAAATAGGAATTACATATTGGCGTTTTATTGGATATTGGCACTTGACAATTATACCTAATTGGTATGTATTATAAATTGTAAGATTTTTATCAAACCTTCATTTCGACTGAAAGGGTTTTATGATGGATATCTGGATAGGATACATAAGTAATAGGCAGGGTAGGAGGCCTCACATGGAATACGATAAGCAGGTTAAAAATAGAGTGAAGCGAATTGAAGGACAGCTTCGTGGGATTTTGAAAATGATGGAGGATAATAAAGATTGCAGGGATGTAGTTACGCAGTTATCTGCGACAAGATCTGCAATCGATCGGACAATTGGGGTAATAGTAAGTTCCAATCTTGTTGAATGCGTCCGGGAGGCTAATGAATCCGGAGAAAAGAATCCCGAAGAGCTAGTGAAAGAAGCTGTGAATTTATTAGTGAAAAGCCGGTAAGCAATTATATTATTGTTAAATAGGAATTTTTAAGACAAAAAATTATTAAACTGCCTGGCCAATCTGAGGAATTTTAGTGTCCGGGGTGGATGGATTTTTTAAAATGGGCCTCTACAAGAAGAGGTCCATTTTTGTGAATTCTCTGTTTTCATTTCTGATAAGCAAATCCTTTGATATAAAGAATTTGCATGGTATCCTTAAAGGGATAAAAATTTAGTGAGGGTATGCTATGGAATTTACGCATGTTACATCGGTTTTGCTCGGCCTCGTCATCATTCTAAATATTTTATTTGCAACGATTGTCATATTTTTCGAAAGAAGGGAAGCGAGCACGACCTGGGCTTGGTTATTGGTTTTATATTTTTTGCCTGTAGTCGGTTTTATTTTATACCTACTTTTTGGAACAAGTTTAAGGCACGCACACTTATTCCAATGGGAGGATAAGAAAAAGATCGGGATCGAAGAAATCATTGATAAACAGATGGACGAGCTTTCAACGAATCATTTTCCTTTTCGTAATGCTTCTTCGAGTAATTATCGTGATTTGATTTATATGCATCTCCGAAACAATGATGCCGTACTTACTGAAGATAATCACGTCGATATTTTTACGGAAGGGAAAAATAAGTTTGACCAGCTTTTTAAAGATATCGAAGCGGCCGAAAACCATATACATATACAATATTACATCATTCAAAGGGACGGCCTGGGTAAACGATTCATTGAAGCTTTGACTAAAAAAGCGAATGAAGGCGTTAAAGTTCGGCTGCTTTATGACGAACTGGGATCTAGAGGGATGACTAAACGTTTCTTCAGGGAATTTAGGCAGGCTGGAGGACGGGTGGAGGCATTCTTTCCATCCAAATTAAAATTTATAAATTTACGACTGAATTTCCGTAACCATCGAAAGCTCGTGATCATAGATGGAAAAGTAGGGTATGTTGGAGGCTTTAATGTTGGTGATGAATATTTAGGGCTTAATCCAAAATTCGGTTATTGGCGTGATACACACCTTCGTATAGAGGGTTCGGCTGTCAAAGCCATTCAAACTCGGTTTATCCTGGATTGGAATCAGGCATCAAAGCATCATGATATAACTTATCAGCCTCATTATTTCCCTATTGTAGAGACTCAAGGGAATATAGATTTGCAAATAGTGACAAGTGGGCCGGATTCAGAATGGGAACAAATTAAAAATGGCTATATTAAATTAATTTCATCAGCAAAGAAATCGATTCTCATTCAAACACCTTACTTCATACCGGATGCCAGTTTATTGGATGCACTCAGGATTGCCAGCTTATCAGGGGTAGATGTGAAAATCATGATTCCGAATAAACCTGATCATCTTTTTGTTTATTGGGCAACGACTTTCAATGCAGGGCAGTTATTAAGAGCGGGTGCTAAGGTATACATCTATGATAACGGCTTTATTCATGCGAAGATGATCGTGGTGGACGAAGAGGTCTCCTCGGTGGGGACAGCAAACATTGATGTCCGTAGTTTTAAATTGAACTTTGAAGTCAATGCCTTCATTTATGATGAAGGAATGGCCGAAACACTGACCAGGATTTTTTATAAGGATGTCGAAGTATGCAGGCAGCTTACAATTGAAGAGTTTGAAAAGCGATCAAAGTGGATTCGTTTTAAAGAGTCCATTGCAAGGCTGGTATCACCGATATTATAATATTTTAAATAAGCGAACCATTACTACATGGTCTGTTCAGACTGTAGACAAATTCGAAAAATCGAGTTTGCCTGCAGTTTTTTTCCTTGAAAAATAGTACGGAGCTTGATTTCAGAAATCCATTCCCTTTCAGTTTTAGACCATTGTTATTCATTGAGTTTGCAAAATCGTTGACTTCCTCTCCAGGCACTCGCTTTCCGCTGCGGGGTCTCCCTAGGACGCGCTTTTCCCGCAGGAGTCCCGCACACCCACTCCAATCAACTTTGCTTTATTTTAGATGGAATTTCTTTTGTTTCAATTGAGGCTTCCTGCATGTTTAAAACAAGTACGGAGCTTGATTTCATAAAACAGTAGTCTTATCTTAAAACCACGGTATGTGGTGAGACCATTCCGAACTCGATTTTGATACAATAGTTTATATCCAGAAAAGGGGGAAAAGCCGTGAAAACGTTTATAATCACAGGAGCTTCAAAAGGTTTAGGTGCTGCCATCGCCAAAGGGTGTTTGCAGACGAGTGATCATTGCATTTTAGTTTCCCGTACGGTCCATCCTGAAATGCAGCGGATGGCTGACCGTTCCGGGACGAAACTTACATTTATTTCGCTGGACTTGAATGAAACAGAAAAGTTACCTTCCTTAGTCAATGAGATTCTTACTGCCGTCGATGATACAAGTGACATTTATTTCATTAATAATGCAGGTGTCATTGAACCTATTAAGCCGGTAGGAAACCTTGGTATAGTAAATTTGGAAACGAGCATGCGGGTGAATTTCATGGCACCCATCGTATTGGCTGATGAATTCGTTAAACAGACAAAGCACTGGAACAGAAAGAAGGTATTGGTCAACATATCTTCAGGAGCAGCAAAAAATCCTTATCATGGCTGGGCAGCCTATTGCAGTACTAAGGCGGGGTTGGAAATGTTTACACGGGTTGCAGGGTTGGAACAGGATAAAACGTCTTTTCCTACGTCTCTCATTTCTTTTTCACCAGGTGTAATGGATACGGAGATGCAAGGGACAATCCGATCAGCAGACGAACGGGACTTTGCCGATCGAGACAAATTTCATGAATATAAAGAGAAGGGCATATTAAGAAGCCCCGAATTTGTGGCAGATAAACTTTTGCAGCTGCTTGAAGCAGAAGATTTGGAGAATGGGAAGTTCTACGACATTAAGAATTTACTTTGATGTATAGGAGAATATGGCTTATAGCGTGGGGGTGTCCCTTTGGACAGCCTCTTTTTTTGTGATCCTTTATTCCATTAAAAAACGACTGTAAAACCAGAATATCTTCATTAGGAAATGTGATAATTCGTTCTATCCAAATACCTGAATAACATAAACTTTTTTTAGGGAGTTTGGAGGGTTTTGAATGACGATCATTATTGTGAAAAAAGGTGACAGCCTTTGGGAAATTGCCTCGAAAAATAAAGTTACCCCATCGAGGATAATTGAAGTCAACGGATTGGAATCAACAACTTTGGTTCCTGGTCTGGCATTGTATATACCTAATGAAAAAGCGGTGAATCGAAGGTATCTAATTAAAAGTCAGGATACCCTTACTAAAATCGGCAGTCGTTTTGGTACGAGTGCAGCGGCAATCAAGGAGGCAAACCCAGGAATCTCTGAAAACTCGCTAAAAGTCGGTACGGAAATTTTGATACCATCTCCTTACAAAAATCAATTGATTACGCTGGGTTTTGCCTTCCCGACTTCAGGTGGAGTCGTATTTGAAACACTTGAGCAGAATGGTGATAAATTATCCTATTTAGCCATTGTCGCTTATTCGTTTACAAGGGAAGGAAATGCGTACGTTGATGGAGATGATCTCCCGCTTATCGCGAAATGCGAACAGACAGGGGTGAAGCCGCTACTGATGATCCGAAACTTTCAAGATGGTGATTTTGATGCTGATTTGGCTGGTGATGTCCTTGCTAGTTCAGTATACAGAGCGAATTTAATTAATAGTATGCTGACTTTCGTTAGGGAGAAAGGCTATGGGGGTGTCAGCATGGACATCGAATTCATCCCACCTGCCAGGCGTTCCGATTATGTGCTTTTTTTAAAAGAATTAAAGGAGGGGTTGAACGAACTGATCCTGCATGTGAACGTACATGCAAAAACAGCGGATAATCCTGATAATCGAATTGTAGGCGGGCATGATTATCGGGGGATCGGAGAGGCAGCTGACCTTGTTGCCGTGATGACCATTGACTATGGGTATCCGACTGGACCGCCTGAACCCATTTCCCCACTTTGGTGGATGGGAGAGGTTCTTCGTTATGCTTTGTTGAATATTCCTGAGTATAAACTGCAGTCGGCATTTCCTATGTATGGATACGATTGGATAGTACCAAGCCACGAGACGAAAGCTTTATCAGCTCAAAATGCCCAAAATCTTGCCATTGCAACTGGTGCTGAAATAACTTTTGATACCTCAGCCGCTTCACCTTCCTATTCCTATCGAAGAGAGAATTCGAATCATGTCGTTTGGTTTGAAGATATACGATCGATAAGTGCAAAATATGAAATGATTGATGCATATGAACTGATAGGTGCAACTTATTGGCAGATTGGTTTGGAATTCCCGCAGAATTGGGAGTTTATAGATAATAATATCTGGATTATCAAATAGAATGAATGGGTGCAGGCGGTTTATATATTTACTTCCCTTGTTTGGTTGTACAGCTTTTAACAGAGGCAAGCCAATCATACCGAGCAAGATTTTAAAGAGAGGCAATATTGTTAGACGGGTCTTGAAACGATAAAAAAGGAGCCATGGAAAAACCAAGGCTCCTTTTTTTCGTGAATCGAAATCATCTAGGAAGATTAGATGACTTACTTGACAGCGATTGATCACATTGCTTCCATTTTAAGTCGTTCCTTTTAAAAGTTGCATAAAGAAAGGCAAGGAATATCAGGGTGGAGGAAAATTGGAACGTTGTTTTGACACTGTATGTTTCCGTTATAAAGCCTAATAGTAAGACAGAGCCGGCAAATGTAAGATTGATGACTGCTCCCCAAACGGCATGAATTTTTGCAAGAGTCTTTTCCGTAGATGGTCTTGGAATAGCTTGGTATAGATCACTTCCCGGATTTGTTCTGGGAGACCGTACAGGCATGCCAGCAGCAAAGCTAATGCAGGAATACTGGTAGTTCCAAAAAACAGGATCAGCAGTGAACTGAGAAATAGCCCGAAAGTGATGAAGAATCCAATATATTTTTCTAGTAACTTGGCAAAACGGATGACGATCAATCCACTGAAAATCATGCCGACAAAGTAGCTTGTGTTAATGTACCCCCACCATTCCTCACCCAGTTGCAGGTTCTGTTCTACATACATATAGATAACGGCAGCCACCCATACGCTTGAAGCTAAAGTGGTTATGAAATCAATGGGAATGAGGGTACGGATAGTTGGGATTTGACGAATCGCAACCCATCCGGATTTAATCGAACCCCAGTTTGATGGAGCAACAGGGTCCGTCGTTTGTTCTGGGACTTTGATTCTCCCTGTATAGATCGTTGAAACGGCATAAAGCATGACCGTAAGCCAAATGATGAAACTGCTGTTGGTACCTATCAATAAGACGGAACCTAGTGGCCATCCTGCTACAAAGATGGTCTGGGTGATCACATTCAAGAAACCATTCGCTTTCATCCGCTCTTCTTTTGGAACTAATTGAGGAACTAAAGCTGCACTAACCGGGGCAGCGACTCCGTCCAATAATGAAATCAAGGCAATGAAGAAAATGACGGCAACAGAAAAACCATGATCGAAACTTATTATAAAGATTCCAAGGCAAACGAGTAAGATCGTTTTCCACCATTGAGATTGTACAAGGATTCTTTTTAAAGGAAACTTGTCGATGACAAGGGGGGCAAGTAAACTGCTGATGAACCGAAAAATCGTTGTAATGAACGGGAGCAAACTCAAATAGAAGGCAGACCCCGTCAAGTTATATAATAGTGAAATCAACCCGACTACATAAAAAAAATCCCCTAGATTTGCAAATGCCTGACCAATCCAAAGGCATCGAAACGATGTGTTTTTCATGAATACCATCCTTTACGAAAATAAAGTTCATGGATATTTAGAATGGTTATTTTTTTACACTGGATTCACTTCCTTAATTCAATAGATTGCATGTGCCGGGTAGGGGTGTTTTATATGATGAATTTACCAAATATGATTATGGGGGTTCTGAAATGCTTGCCGAATAATGAATATGGAATTATACTCCTTAATATATGTAAAAAAGGAGAAAAATTTGATGATTCGACGTTTTGCTTCATATTACCTGCCGCATAAGCGGTTATTCATTATTGATTTCTTCAGTGCAGTGGTCGTGGCTGTACTTGAACTTGCATTTCCGCTAGCTGTTCAGTGGTTTATTGATACACTGCTGCCTGGCGACGATTGGTCTGCCATAGTTTCGGTAAGTGCCGGTTTGTTCCTGCTTTATATCATTAGTACCTTCTTACAGTTCATAGTAGGGTACTGGGGCCACAAATTGGGTATAAATATCGAGACTGATATGCGTGAGGAATTATTTGAGCATGTGCAGAAACAATCTTTTCGTTTTTTTGATAACACGAAAACCGGCCATATCATGAGCCGCATAACCAATGATCTGTTCGATATTGGTGAACTTGCTCACCATGGTCCCGAAGATTTATTCATTGCCTTCATGACTTTTATAGGTGCATTTTGGATTATGTTGACAATCAATGTGAAACTGGCACTCGTATCGGTTTGTATTTTACCGTTCCTCGTGCTATTGATTGTCATAAGTAATTTAAAGATGAATAAAGCTTGGAAGAAAATGTATACAGAGGTTGCGGATGTAAATGCCCGTGTGGAAGATAGCGTCTCAGGAGTGAGGGTTGTACAATCCTTTACGAATGAAACATATGAAATGAAAAGATTTGCTACTAATAATCGCAGATTCCGTAAAGCGAAACTACTAGGATATAAGGTTATGTCCTTTAGCTTATCAGGCATTTACATGATGACGAGATTTATGACCCTTGCCGTGTTGGTGATTGGAGCTTGGCTAACTTTTCATGGGCAGCTCTCTTATGGGGAACTGGTTGCATTCGTCTTATATGTTAACGTATTATTTAAGCCGATCGACAAAATCAGTGCGTTGATGGAACTCTATCCAAAAGGGATGGCCGGTTTTAAGCGTTTTACGGAACTATTGGATGTCGCGCCTGATGTAGTGGATAAAAAGGATGCAATTGAGGTGACCACCCTATTAGGGGATATTTCCTTTAAAGATGTTTCTTTTAACTATGAAGACAAAAAGCCAGTTTTAAAAGGAATTGATCTAACAATTAAAGCTGGTGAAACCATCGCTTTTGTCGGGCCTTCAGGAGCTGGGAAAACGACCATATGTTCATTGATCCCACGTTTTTATGATGTTAAGGCCGGTTCAATATCCATTGATGGAATTGATATTCGTGAAATGACGAAAAAGTCATTGCGCTCACAAATTGGCATAGTCCAGCAAGATGTATTCCTTTTCACAGGAACAGTAAAAGAGAATATTGCGTACGGAATGCTTGGAGCATCGGATGAACAAATTCAAGAAGCCGCAAGGAAAGCCCATTTGGAGACTTTCATTGAAGGACTTCCAGAAGGCTATGAAACTCAAATAGGTGAACGAGGCTTGAAATTATCCGGAGGACAAAAACAACGAATTGCCATAGCGAGGATGTTTTTGAAGAATCCGCCAATATTAATTCTCGATGAGGCAACCTCTGCACTCGATACGGAGACGGAAAGAATAATCCAGCAGGCTCTTACGGAACTAGCTGAAAACAGAACGACGTTAATCATCGCACACCGATTGGCAACCATTCGTAACGCTGACAAGATCGTGGTTGTTACGGAAGAAGGAATTGCTGAAGAAGGCGGTCACGATGACTTACTTAAGCAGGGGGGCATTTTTGCCAATCTGCATCAATTACAATTCTAAAAATGATAAAAAGCTATTTGTCCTAACAAGGAAAGCTGAGTTTGTTGACTAAAGGGGTTTTACCTAAAATTTCAAAACAATGTTGATTGTAGCGGGTGTGCGAGACTCCTGCGGGAAAAGCGCGTCAAGGGGAGACCCCGCAGGCGCAAGGAGCCGAGGGAGGACCGCCCGCGGAAAGCGAGTGCCTGAAGTGGAAATCGACGTTTGAGGTTTTATAAAACCACTTAAAAAACTGAGACAAACTTGATTTCATCTAGTTTGTCTACAGTCTGAGCTATATGTCCTTACAAGGACATATAGCTTTTTTAATAGCATGGAAAGGAGTTCAATCAATATTAAGTTCGATATAACATCATGTCTGATTAATATTTCAATAAGGAATAAAAGTCTTTTAATTAAATCCGGGTTGAGGGGGAATGGCGGCTTATTAATCGGTTATTCGTTCAAATTGAGGCGAAATCTAATAGGTTAGCCTATAACAATAGAATTGGCTGTGCATACAATAAGGGTAGACGGTGAGGCCATAAACCAGAAAAGATTAAGGAGTGTAAATCGTGAAAGTAATGACTATTTTAGGGACTCGACCTGAAATTATTAGATTAAGTCTAATCATAAAGAAACTGGATCAATATGCCAATTCACATATTCTAGTGCACACTGGACAAAATTTCACCGCATCCTTAAGTGAAATATTCTTCCAACAGCTAAAGGTACGAACCCCTGATTATGTCTTGCTGAATCTCACTGCCGCTATGCGTTATGCAGGTCCAAGGAAAGCGGTATTTCATGCGCTTGTTCGAAAGAATTATGGTTGTACACACTTTATTGTCGGCCGTGATCATGCTGGGGTAGGGAAATATTATGGAACGTATGATGCGTAAAAAATATTCAGCCAGTTTGACCCTAAAGATATAGGTATTAAACCATTGTTTTTTTAACATAGCTTATATGGCTTCTTTGAAGACATGCCCTCATTCTGCTGACGAAAGGTTCATTTTAAGTGGAACGAAAGTCAAGGAAATTGCTGCCCACCGGAATTTACTCGCCCTGAGGTGGCAGAAGTACTTATTAATTAAGGGCATGAAGCTAAAAGGGAGGGTTAACCAAAAGGCACAACTACTATCCTAACGGGTATCATAAGTGGAAGCCCCTACAAGGGGGTTATTAAGCCTTTGTTACAGTGCTTATCCAGCTTTAAGTCTGAAAAGCCGACTTTATTTAAAATATCCACACCATCCCGGCTAACCTCATTATACAAATGACTTTGTACAACCTGTATCTTTGATTTCTTGGGAAATTTGATATATATCCCCTTTTTTAGGCATAATAAGATCTATTCAAGTAGTAGTTTAACATCATGTTATTTAAATGGACTTTTTATTTAGTCTAACTAAGGTGATAATATCATGTGCAAGCGGAAGTAGAGCAATATATGTTAAAAATTGATGATATCCAAATCCCATATAACTAGTGATTTATCAGTATAGTTGTTACTGCGGCAGGTAAACTTTTCTAATGTCCATATGAAAAAACTGTACATTGTTTAGTGGATATTCTTCTTTATCTCTTTTTATTTTCTCATCGACGATATCAATCCCCATATTTAATTCTGTATTTTTGGATATTTCCTTCATTACCACATGGTATATCTATCCTTTTTTATCTGAAGTTGTTTTTATTATGCCTTGGTAATTCCTGAAATGTGTGTTTTGGTTTGAGTAAGTGATGAACCCGTACCAGATACAGACTCCGTGTTTCCCCATGTTGTTTATTTAGAAAGGAATTTTAAAAACGACATGATTTTCTTAAGGGGATGGGGGATCTGTAAAATCTAGAAATCTATATTGAATTTGTCAAAGTACCAATCATCATCATATTTTCGTTTTTGAAAGTAGGCCCGTCGCTGCTTTTTAACTCCATCAAGGAGCACTTGGGATTCAATCGGGTTTGCTTTTACATGTATCATGAGTTTTTTGCACTTTTGTATGCGATGAGTATTAAAATGAGAGTAGGCCATCCTTAATAAATTATAATAAACTTCATCATAGCTAACTTCATACGGGTGAGCTTTTCTGAACAAGTGGATTATTTTAACATTAGGCAGGGCGTGGCAGCGGAATCCAAATAGCCATAGCTTAATAGAAAGCTCTACATCTTCATGTCCCCAAGTTTTAAATCCCGTCTCAAATCCGCCCACATCTTCAAACACTTTTTTTGAGATAATAAAACATCCTCCGGGTAATACGGCAGTTTCAAAGAGGCCATTTTGTTTAGAGTTCCATTTAATTCTGAGGTTTGATTTTAAGGTCTGACCATAGCCAATGAAATCGGAATTGCCAAACGAAGCGATTGCTGGGGTTACTGCATCAGATTTTCCTGTAAGCAGGGGTTCTACAATATGATCGATCCACAAATCTTCAAACTGTAAATGGGCATCGCAAAAAATCAGGAATTCTCCAGAAGCTTTTGCTGCTCCTAAATTTCGTGCGCTGGCAGCTCCTATGCCATCTGTTTCAAAAAGCTTAACCCGGTTTGCATGATTATAGGCATTAAGAAAATCGCAGCAATCATCTGATGATCCATCGTTTATAATAATCACTTCAAAGGAATAATTTGTATCAACAGAAAATAGGGAATCGAGAGTGTTTTTCACATTTTCCCCTTCATTTTTAGCTGGAAAAATTATTGAAATTAAAGGATGAGTTTTCACTTCATTTATCTCTCCTTTTGTAACGATTTTTCATTATTAAGAAAGATGCAAGGACTGTGATATTGTTTTTAATGGAGGATTATCACAATCCTTGATCATAGGTTGAAAGTGGTAATTAAGTTTCAGTTTGTAGTTCAATGAGTTAAAGTGAGGGTACATATTCTCTAAATAATGGTCATTATTAATGCTTTCTAAAATTCTTAAAGGGATCTATCGCTGTTTTTTGCGCTCCAGAATGCAAATTATATAAAGGATGGTTTTTATAAAACATATCTAATGAAAATGAATCTGCATTATTGTTTTTAAATTTAGTATTTTGGTAATCTTTTTTCTGATACGATGACATGATCCCGGAATTATAATTTTGTTGTGTTCTATCAATTTCTGTGTAACTCGGTTTACTTAGGGTAAAGTGTGTTTGACAATGTGATGTTTGCATATTAAAATTTTGGGTTGTATTTTTTTGTTGGTTTGTTTCTTTCGTGAATCGAAACGCACTTGGTTGATTAATTACTTCTTTGTTATTTGGCGAATTGAAATTTCCCATATTAACACGAGTATTTTCAACTTGCTGTTGTTTTCCATTATTATTAAAAGGTTTTTCCATTTTTCCTGTTGCTTGCAAATGATTTTTTTCTCGTTGTTTAATATATTTTGTTCGTTCATCTTTACCATGTATTTCATTTGCTTTTTGATCATTTACCGTTTCACTTGTAGTTTCCATTTTTTTCAAATAATTAATTTCTTTATCTTTTAAATCTATTATGGAACCGGTTAAGTCCCTAATTTCCTGTTGATGTTGACTTTCATTTTCCATTAAATTGATAATCGTCTTTTTTAAATGATCAATCTCCACTTTATATTTATTTTCTTGCTCTGAAACAAGAGCAATCGATTGATTCAAATGATCGATTTCTTGTTGATGTTGATTTTCATTTTCCTTAAAATTTATAATCATTTGCTCTAGGTTTTCAATTTCGGCTTTATATTTATTTTCTTGCTCCGAAACAAAAGCGATCGTTTGATTTAACTGATCGATTTCCTGTTGACGTTGATTTTCATTTTCCTTTAGATTGTTAATCGTCTTTTCTAAATTATCAATCTCAGTTTTATATTTATTTTCTTGCTCCGAAACAAGAGCAATCGATTGATTTAACTGATCGATTTCTTGTTGTTGTTGAATTTGATTTTCCTTTAAATTGATAATCGTCTGTTCTAAATTATCAATCTCGGCTTTATATTCATTTTCTTGCTCTGAAACACGAGCAATCGTTTGATTTAATTGATCGATTTCTTGTTGATGGTTATCTTCATTTTTCTTAAAATTAATAAGCATTTGCTCCAGGTTTTCAATCTCGGCTTTATATTTATGTTCTTGCCCTGAAAAAAGAGTAATCGATTGATTTAATTGTTCGATTTCTTGTTGATGGTTATCTTCATTTTCTTTAAAATCAATAATCATTTGCCCTAGGTTTTCAATCTCGGCTTTATATTTATTTTCCTGTTCGGATAGGTGGTCGATGGTTTGGGTATAATTTTCAATTTCCTGGTTAAATTTGTCGATAACTTGTATATGATGATTTTCCTTTTCGGAAAGTTCAATCATGGCTTTTTCTAATTTTTCAATCTCCACTTTATATTTATTTTCTTGTTGGGATACAACGCTAATCGTTTGATTTAACTGATCGATTTCTTGTTGATGGTAGTTCTCTTTTTCCTTTAAATCTATAATCATCTGTTCTAGATTTGTAATTTCCACCTTATATTGACTTTCCTGTTCCGATAGTTGGCCGATCATTTGAGTATAATTTTCAATTTCCTGTTTAAAGTTGTCGATAACTTGTTTTTGCTTTTCTTCCTTTTCGGAAAGTTCGATCATGGCTTTTTCTAAACTTTCAATCTCGGCTTTATATTTATTTTCTTGTTGGGATACAACGGCAATCGATTGATTTAACTGATCGATTTCTTGTTGATGGTAGTTTTCTTTTTCCTTTAGGTTGGAAATCATCTGTTCCAAATTCTCAATGTTCACTTTGTAATGACTTTCCTGTTCGGATAGGTGGTCGATCGTTTGATTATATTTTTCCATTTCCTGTTTAAAGTTTTCGATAACTTGTATATGATGATTTTCCTTTTCGGAAAGTTCGATCATGGCTTTTTCTAAGCTTTCAATCTCCACTTTATATTTATTTTCTTGTTGGGGTACAACGCTAATCGATCGATTTAACTGATCGATTTCTTGTTGATGGTAATTCTCTTTTTCCTTTAAATCTATAATCATCAGTTCTAAATTTGCAATTTCCACCTTATATTGACTTTGCTGTTCGGATAGTTGGCCGATCATTTGAGTATAATTTTCATTTTCCTGTTTAAAGTTGCCGATAACTTTTTTCTGCTGCTCTTCCTTTTCGGAAAGTTCGATCATGACTTTTTCTAAACTTTCAATCTCGGCTTTATATTTATTTTCTTGTTGGGATACAACGCTAATCGTTTGATTTAACTGATCGATTTCTTGCTGATGGTAGTTCTCTTTTTCCCTTAGATCGGTAATCATCTGTTCCAAACTCTCAATGTTCACTTTATATTGTCTTTCCTGTTCGGATAGGTGGCCGATTATTAGAGTATAATTTTCAATTTTATGTTTAAAGCTTTCGATAATTTGCTTATGATGATTTTCCTTTTCGGAAAGTTCAATCATGGATTTCTCTAAATTCTCAATTTCGGCTTTATATTTATTTTCTTGTTGGGATACAACGCTAATCGTTTGATTTAACTGATCGTTTTCTTGTTGATGGTAGGACTCTTTTTCCCTTAGATCGGAAATCATCTGTTCTAAATTTGCAATGTCCACCTTATATTGACTTTGCTGTTCCGCTAGTTGATCGATCATTTGAATATAATTTTCATTTTCCTGTTTAAAGTTTTCGATAACTTGTTTCTGCTGCTCTTCCTTTTCGGAAAGTTCGATCATAGATTTCTCTAAATTTTCAATCTCCGCTTTATATTTAGTTTCTTGTTGGGATACAACGCTAATCGTTTGATTTAACTGATCGATTTCATGTTGATGGTAGTTTTCTTTTTCCTTTAGATCGGAAATCATCTGGTTTAAATTTGCAATGTCCACCTTATATTGACTTTCCTGTTCGGATAGGTGGCCAATCATTTGTGTATAATTTTCAATTTCCTGTTTAAAGTTTTCGATAACTTTTTTCTGCTGCTCTTCCTTTTCGGAAAGTTCGATCATAGCCTTTTCTAAACTTTCAATGTCCAATTTATATTTATTTTCTTGTTGGGATGCATCGCTAATCGTTTGATTTAACTGTTCGATTTCTTGTTGATGGTAGTTCTCTTTTTCCTTTAAATCGATAATCATCTGCTCTAAATTTGCAATGTCCACCTTAAATTGACTTTCCTGTTCCGATAGGGTGCCGATCATTTGAGTATAATTTTCAATTTCATATTTAAAGTTTTCGATAACTTTTTTCTGCTGCTCTTCCTTTTCGGAAAGTTCGATTATAGCCTTTTCTAAACTTTCAATGTCCAATTTATATTTATTTTCTTGTTGGGATGCATCGCTAATCGTTTGATTTAACTGATCGATTTCTTGTTGATGGTAGTTCTCTTTTTCCTTTAAATCGATAATCATCTGTTCTAAATTTGCAATGTCCACCTTAAATTGACTTTCCTGCTCCGATAGGTGGTCGATCATTTGAGTATAATTTTCAATTTCATGTTTAAAGTTTTCGATAACTTGTTTCTGCTGCTCTTCCTTTTCGGAAAGTTCGATCAGGGCTTCTTCTAAACGTTCAATCTCCAATTTATATTGACTTTCCTGTTCGGATAGGTGGCTAATCTTTGAAATGTAATGATCAATTTCATTCTTATATTTTTTTATATCTTTTTTATGATGCTCTTCCTTATCTGAAAGTGCTTTTTCTAAATGATTCATCTCCACTTTATATTGCTTTTCTTGATCGTATAAAAGATCAATGGTTTTAGTAAGCTGATTCATTTCATTTTTATAATTCATTTCTTTTTCGTTGAGAGAATGAATGGTTCCTTTTAACTCTTGAATTTCATTTTTGAAAATATTTTGCTCGTGAAAATAAAACATAACTTTTTCAACTAATTTCTCAATCTCTAAATTTATGCTTTGTACATCTAAATTAGTTAGTTTTTTATTGACTGGAGCAAGAAGGGATTTCACCTCTGTAAGCCCATCCGCCATTTTTTGAAAACCATCATGGCTTTTAAATTCCTCATTTTTAACATATTGTTTTTGAGCAGACTCATAATCTTTAACTTTCTTTTGGAGAGAAGCAATTTCACTTTGTAATAATTTATTCTTATCTCCAAGAGTTTTTATGTCGTTATTTTTCTTTTCGTCGTTTGTTTTGGTTTCTTTAAAGTACTGTAGTTCAGCCTTGTATTTCTTAATTTCTTCTTCCAATTTCTGAACCTTGGTTTCTGCACTTTTTCTTTCATGTTCCTTCCGATTGATTAGTTCTTGATATGTTCTTTGTTCATTTACCATTTCTTCATTGTGTTTTATTAGTTTTCTTATTTTCTTTTTACTATAATCGACTTCGTATTCATTAACTTTTGATTTGTATAGGGAAAGTTCAGATCTAAGATGAATGATCATTTGCTGAAGTTGAACTGGAGTTATTTTATTCAATTTACTTTTTTGTATTTCATTGCCTTTTTCATCATCTGTGTACAAAATAACCACTCCTTATTTTTGATCACGTGTGACAGGCGGCAATCTCCGGCCAGTACTAATAAGAAATCAATTAGACAGGATGAGATTGAGCGACTGTAAATGACCAAGAAGTTCCTATGCGGAGATGTTTATCAAGATTTTTATGGGTGTGGAGTACCGTTTATGAGAGTGTTCGTGTTGCTTCATATTAGGAACACAGCGACATCCAAATCATTGAAGGGGTAGGGTAGACAAAAGAAAATTCTTCCTCATAAAATGATCATCTTGACCGAAAAATCTTTGATTTCAATTTTTCAATATTCATGTGACTGGTTTTAATCAAATACTGATCCCTTTATAAATGATTCCATAATAGTTATATGTACCGTATTTCAAATTGGTGATTATATTTATCCCCTTTTTGAATCCCTCATAAAATCCTTAAGAATTTAAATGGATGGAGGCACTGCATTTCCTTTTAATATTGTATATACAAATTTACATAAGCAATTAGAGACTGCTAAGTGTATTCTTTATCATTTCTTCATTTCTCTTACATATTATAAATATTGGGTGGTATAAGGGTTGTGAGAAAAGAGCCATATGGTATTATTTAATCCTTTTGAATAGTAAATCTGTAACCAGGATTAATATAGAGGGGGATACATAAATGGATATTAACGTAGAAGTTGGAGATAAAAGGGCAGGAGCCATCCCCTATGAGTCTCTCCCGGCATTTACTTATCTTTTCAGGGAATTGGGTTTTGATGTGCAGCCAGACACTGAAAATAAGAAGGTACACTTAAGTTCTGCATTGCATGGTAAAAGAATTGTCATTTCTTCCGACTATGATGTTAAATATAACACCTTTAGAAAGCACCTTCTAGAAAGGAAGGTGCTGGAGTATATTCAAACTTTCCTATCTGCATGTGGGGCAAAGGTGATACTTATAGATGAAAAGAAGGAATCAGAAAGGGCTGATTTTCATGTATGCTTTTCACTCTTTGAAATTCCAAGAATAAAAGAGCCCATTCTTGAATTAGTTCATAATTCGAAATCAGCTAATAAAAAGTTATTGGATATTTTTCATTATGAATGTGCCAGAACTGGAACAAAATTTAAATCTAATGAGGTAGTCAGAAGCTCAAGTAACCCTTTTATTAATATACAGATTATGTATCCTGTTATTACGGATGAAGATTTTTGGAAAAAACTTGGTGAGAAATATGCGATGTCCATAACAATAGGAATATTGGCTAGATTTCACGAAAGTTCACCTTTATCTGTTTTGTCATTAGTTCCAATTGAAATTTTCTCAAACATGTTTGTTCATTCTGAAAATACTGGGATAAATTTAGAGCCTGTCATGGAAAAAGAAAAAAGTTTACCAGAAAAGAAAAAGTTTTTATTAAAGAAACCAACTATTACTAAAAGAAAAGAAGCAGAAGTGTTTTTAGATTATCATATTTTTATTGAAGAACTTGAAGAACGTAACAAAATCAAGCTTATTGGAAATCTTCATATTAAAAATATAGGTACGGAAGTTTTGCGGAATCCCGTTATCTGTCTGCGTTCCACCCCTTCAGAAAGTATAAAAATATCTGGGCAAATATTGCCGCCGAATGTTGCCGAAACGTTGGGGGTCATGAAAAATGAAGAAACAAAAGGGTGGAAATATATGAATGATGAATGGTTTGAAGAAATGGAGAATGGAGAAACCTGGATATGTCCAATTCAAACTAAAAATATTAACCCTAGGCAAACAGAATCTTTAACTAACTTACAAATAAGCGTCCTTCAACCTGTAGAAAACAGCAATATTCGTGTAGAAGCTTTTGTGTTTTTTAAAGAACAAGATCTGGAAATCAGTTCAAGTAATCAAATTTCCTTATTATTAACGAAGAAACAATAGTGTAAAAGGGTAAATGGCAGAGCATATTGGGGGTGGGAGTGAGGTGTTTGAAGGGAATTATCACTTTGAGAACCAGTTATTAGATAATATGAAAGTGATAAAATTATTGGACCAAGCGATAAAACAGAAAAAGGGCTTTTCTCTTGCCCGTTTTGGAATAGGTGAAATAAGCTATTTAAGCTGGCCTGCCAATGGATTATTGGTTCAGGAGTTTAAACGATATGAGTCTTATGCGGGAGTATCCAATTCACCAGAGATAATGAGGAGGGAATTGGTCAGGTCATTGCGGGATACAGACATTGCTGGTTTGATAGCTCCTTGGCGACTGGAACCTTGGGCAAAACAAACCCGAACTGTACTTAAACAACTGAAGTTCATGCCTCCGAAAGCTTGTTGTGCTTGGATCATGCAGAGCCTCTTGGATGAGGGGACATTATGGCCATGGCTGTGGGATAAGAAGGTATTTCTTGTTGGACGCCGTTCAAAAGAAGCAGAAATCGTTTTTAAAAAACAAGGCGTACAAATTACTGGCAGTATAGATTTAAATGGTTATGAAGAATTAAATAAAGTACAAAATGAGCTAAAGTCTAAACGGAAATGGGAAATAGTGTTAATTTCTGCCGGAATTCCGGCAACCATTTTAGCTCCAAGAATTGCAAAATTCACCCAGAAGGTTGCCATTGATTTCGGGCATGCCCTTGATATGATTCTTGATGGAAAAGAATACAAACATTCCGACCTAGTAAAAAAGTGGAATGATCAGTTTAAAGAAGACAACAAAAATTAAAAATATAAACATTGTAGGGAAATAAAGGATATAAAAGAATACTCGCAGATTCAACCTTGAATGCATAAGGAAGAGGTGCGAGTATCGTAGTTACACTAAATTCAGTTTACGAATTTTAATTGAATCGGAAATGCTTTTTTTCCTGTTAGTTGGAAACATTTTATATCAGGGGTCGAGTTTGCAAACGAAATAATAAGGTGGCCTACCTCTGGGTAGTTATTTAAGGTAATATCTCCTTCTGACGGATAAGCACTATCTGTTGGGTGGGAATGGTAGATACCAATAAAATCTTCATTCCTCCTATCGATAAGTTCAAATACATGACGAATTTGATCTAAATCCATCGAGTAAGAAAAGGAGCTTCTATTGACATTTTCCATTGGCCAAAATGTTTCAGCGACCCCATTGCCCCCTGAAAGCAGTCCACAGGCTTCATAAGGAAGTTCGCTTTTGCAATGGGAAATCAATTTTTGCCTAACATTATTTGTGATGTAAAAAGTACCGGATGTTAAACCTGGATCATTTGTTTTTACCACAGCAGCCTTTTGCTCGTACTGGCCGAACCTGGAGGGCAGAGGGAGTGATTTGTTGTTTTTGAGCGGGTTGCAGGTTTGACATTCCTAATTTTCTTCTTACTTTACGTCTTAGCTTATCAGATGCCATTTTTTTCTCTCCTTTTATAGGTATGCTCTATAAATATGAAAACATGAATCTTTATGTAACCTAATAATTAATAAATGGGTCGCCTAAAATGTGGGATACATTTACTAAGTGTTGAAGTAAATAATGGAAATGGACTTTCCAAGTTTCTTTACAAAAAAAAACCGAGAGATTAATATCCCTCGGGTTTTTAGTATTATACAGGGAAACGATCGCAATCTCCTACTTCAACCTCTAATCCAGGGTTAGCTAATTCTGTCAGAGCAATTCTAACTGTTATAGTTGCACCATTTATCGTGAGGGTAGCAGTATCTACACCCGGGTCACCATCAACTAAGTCTAGAGTGAAATCAGCATTTTCTGGAACGCCCCCGGCAGGTGTTAAAATACCAGTACCTGTTACTGTAAGCCCAGTTACTAATCCAGCAGCATTTGTTCTACATTCAGGCTGTCTAAAATCATTGGCTGTAAACGTAAAGCTTTGGTCAAGATCATCATCTGGTGTTCCGATAGGTGTCGGTCCTAGTGTATCGATGAAGGTAACTTGTATTCTGCTTCCAGAAAGGGTACATTGGTCACAAACTATAGCCGTGAGATCCAATCGTCCTGTTGCATTAGGCCTAAGAACTCCGATTAAAGGACTTTCTACTACACTAATAGTTGCTTCGCCACTAAAGTCAGCTGCACCTTGGCAGTCGCAGTTCAATGTCGGGAAGAAGGTTGGGCATTGTTGAGGGAATCGTGGTGTTGGGCAAATGAACCCATCTTCTTCAATTGGAATGACAGGACGTGGTCCACAGAACTTAGCTTCGACTTCTAACTTAACCTCAGCCTCAACTTGAACATCTTTACACATGGTCACATCAAGTACAACCATATCACCAAGCATTTGATTTAAAACAACTGTACATTGAACATCGAAAATATTACAGTTGATTTCTGTTCCCTCTGGGAAACATAGGATTACTTCATCCATGAAACTAACAGGTACTACGAAATTACACCCTGGAATTGGTTCTCCATTGCAAAAGAATTGAACCCGGATATGGACATGGAAGGCAAGAGAAACAATTTGGGCCCCTGGAACAGTAGGAATGTTAGCTGGAATGGCTCCGATAAAATCACAGCTTCGTGTACCAACTACTTCCGAACAAGTAGCGGTTATTGTGTTACCATCATGACGTGCATCTTCAATTGCCGCAAAGCATTCCTCAGGTATTTGAACTTTATTGCGGTCACGATTTGTTAGAACAACCCAGTCATATACTTTAGTAACTCGAATACATTCAGGTCCGATGGGGTTCGGTACCACTTGTCGGCCCTGAATAGATTTGACGTTCCTTTTTTTCATCAAACATCTTTCCCTTCAGTATCAGGTTTTGAACACATTAACATACTATGGGGATATCTTTTTATGGGTACATTTTTCTTAGAAAATGGGCTAATAAATTATTATGAATTTATAAATGTATATTTATATAATCAAAATTCTAATCATAAAATCTTAAAAGAAAGATTAGGAGGTGAATAGGTGTTGGCTATTGAATGGCTTGATTTTTTTATTTTAATATTGGCTACCTTCCGGTTAACTCATTTAATTGTATTTGACGAAATTACTTCATTCATCAGAAAACCTTTCTTGACTGCCACCATCCAAGAAAATGCCTCTGGACAACTGGAGGAAATCATTGAAATAAAAGGATCGGGACTTCGTTATTTCATAGGTTCGCTTTTAAGTTGCTATTGGTGTGTAGGGTTTTGGTGTTCCGTCATTACTGTACTTATTTATTATTATTTACCAGCCGCTTTTCCACTCCTATTGGTCTTTGCTGTTGCGGGAGCTGCCGCTTTTATTGAATCAAAATCATGAAAGCATAATGGTGTAGGTGGTAGAAGCATAATGAACTTTATGTATCGATATTCAGACTAAAAGTATATGCTGAACATCAAATAAGTGCTTAATGGACAGAGAGGCTTATATATTCTTGGGTTTTAGATCAAAATTAATCCAAAACTGTTTTAGATTGATAGCAAGTACGAGAGAGACATTAAACTTTATTATTAACTATCAGGGAGCAAGCGATTGATTAAAATCCATTCGGTACGAATGGATTTTTTCTTATAATAATAGGAATTGAAATGGAAATATAAATTGGAGTAAAACTTCATTAAAAATGCATGTTGGCCGAGATCATGGGGGTGAGCCGATTATTAGGCATATGATGCCGAAGAAATCCTTAGCCAGTTTGACCCGCTAAAAATAGGAATAAAACCTGTTCTTAGAACACAGTTTCTCCTGCAAAAATGTAAGAACTCAAAGATGAAGATAGATTAATATGTACGGAATTAAGCCAGGAAATGCTCAGGGAGGTACTTATCGCGACTTGAGTTTACTCGTCCTAAGGTGGCTGAGTTCTTATTAGAGGCATGAAGATAAATGAAGGCGAGTAAGCTAATGTATACGCGTTTAGATTATTCAAAAATTGATTGCTTTTTTGGGAGTATGTATCCGGAATTATCAATTTTCCATTTCTGCAATTCGGTATTCTTTATTCAACGAATGGAGCAGGATAGTTCAAGTACAGTTATTGATGGTTAATAAATTTTAAGTGAATATAACGAATTGAAGGAGGATTAATGAAAGCAATCGTGTACACTAAGTACGGTCCCCCTGACGTTCTTCATTTGAAAGAGGTAGAAAAACCGGATCCTAAGGAGAATGAAATACTGATAAAAGTAAAAGCGGCAACGGTAACAATGGGGGATATTCGGTCACGGAGCTTTACAGTTCCCCTCTCTGTTTGGCTGCCAGCTCGGATTATTATGGGATTAATACGTCCCAAGAAAACCATATTGGGCTTGGAGTTATCTGGAGAAGTTGAATCAGTGGGCAAAGATGTCAAGCTGTTTAAAGCAGGTGACCAGATTTTTGCAGCTTCCCAAGTGGGTTATGGTGCTTATGCCGAGTATAAGTGCTTGCGTGAAGACGGGCCCGTTTCCATAAAACCTAATAATTTATCTTTTGAGGAAGCCGCAGCCATTCCAATCGGGGCACGTACAGCATTGTTTTATCTTAGAAAAGCTGACGTTCAGAGTGGTCAAAAGGTTCTTGTCTATGGTGCTTCAGGGAGTGTAGGAAGTTATGCAGTACAAATTGCCAAGTATTTCGGAGCAAAAGTTACAGGGGTTTGCAGTACCGCGAATGTAGAATTGGTAAAATCTCTTGGAGCCGATAAGGTCATCGATTACACTTCAGAGGATTTTTCCAGAGATGGTGAGACCTATGATGTTATCTTTGAAGCGGTAAACAAGAGTACGTTTTCAGCTTGTATGAAATCGTTGAAGAAGGACGGAACCTATCTAAATGTCACTGTACCGGTACCTGGTGTTCGAATGCTATGGACTAAATTGACAACCGGCAAGAAGCTGATATTGAGTCAAAATTCACCAGAAACTCCCGAAGCTCTAAACTTCCTCAAGGAGCTTGTTGAAGCAGGGAAGATAAAAGTGGTCATTGACAGATGTTATGCGTTTGAAGAATTAGTTCAAGCCCATAGGTATGTAGAGAAAGGACACAAGAAGGGAAATGTCGTAATAACTATGGAACATAATGGGGAATCCTGATGGGTGAAACAATGAAGCCCTTAAAAAGCTAAGGGGTGTGTTCTTAATTATAAGGCAGCCGGGTTATATGGAAGTATTGGGTACGGGTGTTATTGAGGTGCGCCGCTGGTCCGATATAGATCTAATTATAGCAAAGGGAGTGGAAAAATGTTTCCGATTTTAGAAACAAAGCGGTTGGTCTTGAGAGAATTGTTTGAAGGTGATGCAGCAGATCTATTAAAATGTTTTTCCAATCCAGATGTATTAAGATATTATGGGCAAACTCCATTAACAAATACAGATCAGGTGAAGCAAATCATTAGGAATTTTTCAAAGAGTTTCGAAGAAAAACATGGAATTAAATGGGGAATTGAATGGAAAGGAAAGGAGGGCATTATTGGAACGATTGGATTTCAAGAATGGTCTCATGAACATAAAAGAGCAGAACTGAGCTATGCACTTTTCCCAAAATATTGGGGTAACGGTTATGCAACAGAAGCTGTCAGTAAAGTGATTTCTTATGGTTTTAAAGAGCTTGAATTAACGCGTATTGGAGCAATTGTTTTTATTGAAAATAAAGCATCCAACAAATTGTTGATTAATTTAGGTTTCAAAAAGGAAGGGATATTAAGAAATTATATGTACCAAAATGATGTTTCATTTGATACTAATCTATACTCTCTTTTACAGTAAATCCTTAATGATATGCCAAGGAATATTGAAAGGTTCACAGACAAAAAAGTGGGGGATGGTAACTGTTTTACAGGAATCAATAAATGAATATTCAGATATATATTTAAAAATTCATTGTTTTCCTGTAAGATAACAATATATAAAAACCCTGTCGACTTGTCGACTTACTTAGAAAACGTGAGGAAAATAGTAATTATGGAATTCGAAAAAAGTGTTGAAAAAAGTTGGAGCAATCAACAAAGCATAGGTTTAACAGCATATTTAAAGAAAATGAAGGGCGAAGCTAGGGAAAAGGATAGGATTGATTATATCGATTCCTTTGTTTCAGCTATAGGTGGGCTCATTGCTATAATCATTATTAGTTTTATAGCTGTCTATTTAGGATATCCGATGGCATTAGCTCCTCTTGGGGCGAGCTGTGTCATTGTTTTTGGTGCGCATAAAAGTCTCTTGTCACAACCCCGTAATGTTATTGGAGGTCATATAATCTCTACAACAATAGCTCTTATCATTTGGAGCATCTTTGGTAAAAGCTTATTCATTATCGGTCTCGTATTGGCCATTGTATTAATTATAATGAATTTTACAAAAACTGTTCACCCGCCCGCGGCAGCTAGTGCCCTTGTTTCGATCAATTCTCAAGCTGGTTGGGGATTCCTGACTTCAATTGTAATAGGTACCTTATTATTAGTTTTTATATCGATGATTTATAATAATTTATTTCAAACAAGACAATATCCAAAACACTGGTTATGAAAATTTATTACATATTTGACTGTTTTATAGCTGCTCCCTTATTAAAGGGGTTATTGCCGAATTATCGGGTATTCTTTATCAAAAAGGGCTCAATATAGCCCGTATGGCCAATGAACGTTCCAAAATCAATGGTGCTGCCATAACGGTTTGTGAAATCGACAATATAATCGAAGACACTTTCTTATCTTTATTAAAATTAAAAAGAGAGATTCCGATTTTTGACGAAATTGTCTTGGTTCAAACTAAGTAGTTACCTGCAATCGTATTTTCGCTGATGCAAAAAAGCATGGTATGCGATTAAATTCATAAAAGGCATTCGGAATAAATTCTTTCCGAATGCCTTTTGTCAATAAACTGCATGGAATCGACTGTTATAGACGCTTTTTCTCTGTCAGGACCCCTTTTATACCTATTAATAACGACCGGTGTTCGCAGAAATAATGAGAGCCCCACTTGAAGAATAAATACCTGCTTTGGCCAAAGCATTATACGGATCTAAATTCCATAATTGTGCAGTATAACAGGACGTCTGACCTTTCATGATCCAACCGTTACCACCGGAACTGGCACAACTTGTAAATGCTCTCTTTGTCGTGCCATTAAAACTATCCACCCAAACATTTGCATAATAATCATACGGAGCAGCCGAATAAAACTTTAAGTATCCCCAAGCCGTATGACAATACGCACTTCCTTTTAGCTGAACATATCCAATTTTCACACCGTTTTTATAAATATATTCTGTTTCATAGGTGATTGGACTTTTATTCACACAGCCTGTCGAATAAGGATTTGTATTATCATAGGACAGGGCATACGTTTTATTCATGGGTGCAATCGCAAAAAACAGTCCAAAAACAAGTGTTACTGCCAACCCAATATTTAATAATTTTTTTATAACATTCTCTCCCCTTTCCTTCTTCTAGACTTTAACATACAAAAATTGGTGTTTCTATGCACTTTGGAATCATTTACCACCTGTATAAATCTTACCATTTTATGGGTACGTACGTAGTGAAGGGATAGTACCCCATTCCCATTAATGGAACGAATACTGGCCATAGGCCTTTTTTTGATTTATTAATAGATAAATTACATTGTGCTTATATTTTATTAATAATGCAAAGGTAGTATTTTAATTGGTAATTACCTAAAAATTTAAAAATGAGGAGGCTATTTGTCATTTTGTAAAATGATTACATAATGTATGGGGCTAAACGATAAGTAGGAGGAATTGATTTTGAAAGCGAAAAATAAATTTGCTGCAATGTTGACAGTTGTAACGGTAGGATTAACAACTTCTTTATCAAGTGTACAAGCATTCTCGGAATCTTCAAATTCAGAAAATAAACGTAAACCGGAGCTCGTTTTTCCTGTAATCAGTGATGTACATATTGATGATGGATCAACTGCTGATATGAACAAGTTTAGAACAGCCATGGATCAATTAAACAAAGCTGCGCCTAAACAGGATGCTTTTGTTGTCGTTGGGGATTTAACGGACTATGGATACGCTACTGAATATGATAAGTTCTTCTCCATTTATAATGAGAAGAAACAAGCTGATGTCCAACCCATGTTTACAATGGGAAACCATGATTATTGGAATGGACTTTCCGTTGAAAAAGCACAAGATCGTTTTCTCGAGAAATCAGGAATGGATTCACTTTACTATCATAAAAAAGTAAATGGATATGATTTTATTACGTTAAGTCCCGAAAATGGTAATACGCATGGTTTATATTCTGTTAATCAAATAAACTGGCTGGGTGAAAAGTTAGCTGCAGCAGAAAAAGAGAATCCGGACCAACCAATCTTTGTTTTTCTTCATCAACACATTAAAGACACTGTATATGGAAGTGACTTGTGGGGGACTCAGGAAAATAAAGAACTTTTATATGATACATTAAAGAAACATCCACAAGTTATTACTTTTTCAGGCCATTCTCATTATCCACTTGAAGACCCCAGAACGATTCATCAAAAAGACTTTACGTCTGTTGGCACGTCTTCTGTAAGTTATTTGGAATTGGAACCGGGCAAACTTCAAGGGTTTCATCCAGAAGGATATCGTGATATTAGTCAAGGAATGATTGTAGAAGTTTATAATAATGAAGTTATCATTAAAAAACGTGATTTTCATAAAGACGATTGGACAGGAAAACCATGGGTAATAAAAAATCCTTCTAAAAAAAATAAATTTAAATATACAGACGACCGAGATCAGTTGCCACCGTCTTTTGCAGGTAAAGACAAGGCTTCGATTGTAAAAGAAAAATCGACACTAAGAAGTTTAAATGTGACATTTCCACAGGCGAAAGATAACGTGCTCGTACATTCTTATCACATAACGGCTAAAAACAAGGTAACAGGGGAACTAGACGCAGATTTCACCGCATTTTCTGAATTCTATCAAGATCCTGTGCCAAAGAATTTAGAGTTCCCTGTAGCCGGACTTAAGCCAGGTACAGATTATGAAATTAAGGTACAAGCACTGGATTCATTTAACAATAGCAGTAAAAAGGCGTTACTGGCTGATGGTCAGACAAAAGCACTGGAAATGGTCTCTGCACAAGCTTCGCCTTCTTTAGTAACGACAGGTGAATCGACTACACTCCAAGTGAAGATGAAAAACTTTGGAAATGATAGTGTAAAAGGAAAAATTAAAGTTGATGCACCTGAAGGGTGGAGTGTGGAGCACAATGAACTTGAATATGAGCTTTCAGGATCTGAAGAAAAGAATTTGCCAATAAAAGCTATACCTAGTAAAGAAAGTTCCGGTTCTTCACAATTCACGATTACTGCTTACGAGGGAGGCCAAATAATTGGCTCCAAGAATATAAATATATTCGTCAACATGATGCTTGGAGAAAGTTTTGACCAATTGGACTCTGCATTAAAGCCAGCAGTGAATGAAAACATTCCAAGTTCCATTCTCGGTTGGAGCCATAAAGCTCCTAACGGCTGGTCGGTTACAAATAGCTCGAATATGCCAGCTGGTACAGAGGAGTGGCAAGGGTGGAGCTTCACAACAAAGGAATTTTGGACAAAAGCGGAAGACCAAGATCGTAGCAAATTTGAACTTGGACAAGGTGTTATAGCAGTAGCGGATCCTGATGAATGGGATGATAACGGTTCACCAGCATCAAAAGGCTTTTTTGATAGTACATTAACTTCCCCTTCTGTAAAAGTTGAGGGTGCAAAAGATCTATACGTAGGATTTGCTTCTCACTATAAACAAGAAGGAACACAAACAGCTGAAGTAACTGCTGTCTTTGATAATGGGGAAAAACAACAAGTTCTCGTTTATGATAATAAAGCAGCTTCGGATAATAAAAATGGACATGTTTTGAATAAGTATGAAGTTAAATCGATTAAGGTTCCTGAAGATGCATCTTCTATGAAATTACAATGGAGAATGCATAATGCGAAAAATAATTGGTTTTGGTCGATTGACGAAATTAGATTGGATGACCAAATGATCGTCTCGCCAAATTAATGAGAAGAACAGGTGAACTTTTCTTGAAATTTGTAAAAAGCGGACTTTCCTTAAGGGGAAGTTCGCTTTTTTCTATGTCTCACAAATCGGGACAAATAGTAAACTAATAAACCTGCAAGATCTTTTCCGTGTGCTTGATAAAGGTTTCGTCTAATTAATTTCGTATCTTTAATGATAAGTACTGAAGTGCAGCTATATATAATTTTTGGATAATTTATAAATAATATCATTATTATAAAAGGTGTTTAAAAAATATTTTAACAAAAAACAAGCTTAGCCGGGACCCCGCTAGATGCTTGCGTCGAGGAAGCTTGATAAACAGTCGGCGAAAAGGCGCTGATTTCGTAAATCATCTGAAACTTTCATAAATTAAAAAACCACAGGTAAACTAAATGAAGACTTGGTTATACAGCATGATTTTTTATTGTTTAATACTGAAAACCCAATGGGATTGAAGAAATATGCTACACTCCTGCCGAAAAAATGGCTAGCCGAGACGGCGGAAAGGGAGCGGATTTCTGAAATCAAGTTGTAACGTTTTCTCGCTCTTCATGGTTCTTATTGTTTTATGAAACCTCAAAAAAATTGAAGAAATATGCGTCACCCCTGCCTAATAATTGGCTATTCGATACCCCGCTAGATGTTTGCGGCGAGGAGGTTTGACAGACAGTAGGCGGTAAGAAAGCGGATTTTAGCATTTAGTTTTTCAAATAAAAAAATATAGATCTAAAATAGAATAGGATTTTTTCCAAGTATTTTAGAAAATTTTAAGATTTGTGTGATATGTTTTTTTAAGTTCTAAGAAAATTATTCATGGAAATGCAGTAACAGCAGATAAACGGTGAACTCTTCTATAAAAGAGAAAACGGGAGATCGATACGGGGTGAAAATATTTGTCAATTAAAATGAGGTTTCTGTTGTCCTATGTTGGCGTAATTCTTATTTCCATCACTTTATTTTTAGCGGCTGGATTTTTACTTATTTTTGCAATAACAGGTGATGTAAAATCGATAGAGCATCTATATAAAAACTCTTATCTCCAAAAACCTTTGACTGCAGCAGAAGAAAGTGTGTTTCTCGATTTAAAGCTTTTGGCAAAAAATAACCCTGAACAGCTTCTGAACGAAGAGCAGCTGAAGAAGATTGAACATGGGGATATTGAGATTGTCGTTAGAAAAGTTAATGACATTGAGTATGCGTCCCCCGCACTTGATAAGCTAGGCTTGGTTCAATCACTTCCCATGTTCGAAGAAACGAACATCAATACACGGGACACAATCAAAATGAAAGACTCTTTTTTCACTTATGTGAAATTTGATTTTTATTTTTCGGATAAAAGTGAAGGAAGCATTTTTGTCATGAGAAAGGCAAGTTCCTATGCCGAGCTGATTCGGGAGTCATTTCCCATTTTATTCGGCCTATTGTTATTACTGTTTGTAATGATTATTGGACTTTTAAATTATTTAGTTTCAAGAAGCATCATCAAACCTATCTCAATACTTAAAGAGGGAGCGGAGCGGATAAAATCAGGAGATTTAAACTTTGAAATCAAAGCGACTTCGAATGATGAAATCGGACAATTGAATAGGGAATTTGAGGAAATGAGAAAAAAGTTAAAAGAGTCCGTAAACCTTCAGCTTCAGTATGAGGAAAATCGCAAAGAACTTCTTTCCAATATTTCCCATGATTTGAAGACACCCATCACTTCGATTATGGGATATGTTGAGGGGATAAAAGACGGAGTAGCAAACACCCCGCAGAAAATGGAAAAGTATTTATCGACGGTATACCTGAAAGCAAGGGATATGGATTCATTGATAGATGAATTGTTTTTATTTTCGAAGTTGGATTTAAAAAAGGAACTTTTCACTTTTGAGACGGTCAGAATGGATAAATATTTGAAAGACTACGTAGAAGAGCTTCAACTGGATTTACTTCAACAAGGAATACAAATTGAACTTCAACAGCTGTATAAACCGATATACGTGTCTGCGGATAGAGAGAAACTGAAACGCGTATTGGCCAACCTGATCAGCAATTGTGTAAAGTATATGAATAAAGATGAAAAACACATTTCCATTTCTCTGCATGAAGGACTATATGATGTAGTAGTACAAGTAACAGATAATGGCTATGGAATAGAATCTTCCGCTTTGCCTTATATTTTTAACCGCTTTTATCGGGCTGAGCAATCTAGGAATTCCCTGACAGGTGGAAGTGGTTTAGGACTTGCAATCGCAAAAAAAATTATCGACGAGCATGGAGGAGATATCTGGGCTACCAGTGAGATAGGAAAAGGTACAAGTGTATTCTTTTCCATAAAGAAAGGTGAGGAAATGTGAAAAAGATATTACTTATTGAAGACGAAGTCAGTATTGCTGAATTACAAAGGGACTATTTGGAAATTAGTGATTTTAGTGTCGATATTCAACACACTGGTGATGCAGGTCTCCAACAGGCCCTTCAAGGAAATTATCATTTAATCATTTTGGACATCATGCTTCCAGGATTGAATGGATTTGAGATATGCAAACAAATACGTGCTGTCCATAATATTCCGATATTGTTTGTATCCGCCAAAAAGGAAGATATTGATAAAATTCGGGGGCTTGGTTTAGGGGCAGATGATTATATTACAAAGCCCTTTAGTCCAAGTGAACTAGTTGCAAGAGTGAAAGCACACTTAGCGCGTTATGAACGTTTATCAGGAAGTCACCCCAAATCTAATTCAATCTATGTCCATGGAATTTCAATAGATAAGTCAGCACGCAGGGTTCACATAAACGGGGAGGTGGTCCCGTTTACAACAAAGGAATTCGATACTTTAGTGTTTTTTGTCATGCATCCGAATCAAGTATTAAGTAAAGAGCAGCTTTATGAAAATATTTGGGGATTGGAATCGGCTGCGGATGTTTCAACTGTCACTGTCCATATCAGGAAACTACGTGAAAAAATTGAAAGAAATCCTGCACATCCTAAATTTTTGGAAACTGTTTGGGGAGCAGGGTATCGCTTTAATGTTTAATTAGTATATTTTATGACCCGTCACGAAGGTGACGGGATTTTTTTATAAAACCTTAAGAAACTTTATGAATAAGTTAATCAATTTTTAAGAAATTTTTTAGAGGGAGTTTAAGATTAAGCACTAATATAATGGAGACGGATCGGTAACTAAAAAATATAAGGGAGAAAAATACTCATGCTACCTCAAACACATTTATAGCACAAGTCATTTATGGTGCATCAAGATGACGGAAAATCCATTTGGGCAGATGAAAGGATGGTGTGTTTCATGTGGAGACGGCTAACGATTGTCATCGGATGCCTATTCATCCTTCAAGGGTGTGTCTTAGATAGCGAAAAAGAGCCAAATAAACAGCAAAAGGAGTCAGGAAAGGGAATGAATGAATTACTGATTCAAGTAGTAGAACGAAAAGAAACGGAAAGAATAAGGAGTTTGGTTGAGGAAGGTGCAGATATTAATACACAGGACTCGGCAGGGCGAACCGCCACTATGATTGCGACTTATAACAACGATGCAGAGTCTGCAAAAATCCTTATTGAAGCGGGTGCAGACGTCAACATTCAGGATGACATGAAAAATAGCCCCTTCTTGTATGCCGGTGCTGAAGGTTATCTAGATATACTTAAACTTGCGATTGAAGCAGGTGCCGACCCGTCCATAACCAACCGTTATGGAGGAACGGCTTTAATCCCTGCTTCGGAACATGGATATGTAGAGGTTATTAAAGAACTCCTAACTAAAACTGATATTGATGTGAATCATGTAAATGATCTTGGTTGGACAGCTTTGCTAGAAGCTATCATTTTGAATGATGGTGATGGAAAACAGCAGCGAACAGTGCAATTGTTAATAGATCATGGTGCAGGTGTCAACATTCCTGATAATAATAATGTGACCCCTTTACAACATGCCCGCGAAAAAGGATTTAAAGAGATTGAACAAATTTTATTAACAGCAGGAGCAAAATACTAGATTGCGATACTTTCATTTTGTAATGTCAATTGCACCGCTAATTAATTAAAATCACAATAAGATATGAGGAGACGAAAAAATGAACAAAAAAGCAAAAATTTCATCATCTATACTACTTGGATTAACATTGGCTCTAACAGGATGTAACACAAACGCACAAGACAGTCATAGTGCACAGAAGCAGGAACAAACTGCCAAAGAAAGTAAACAAGAAAATAAGTTAACAGCAGGCCAGGAATTGACTAATATTCTTAGTGGCACGAATTGGCAAGGTACAAAAGTTTATGATAAGAATAATAATGACTTAACAAAGGAGAATGCTAACTTTATTGGTCTCGCAAAATATGACGATGAAACATCCAGATATGAATTTTTTGATAAAAATACAAAAGAAAGTCGTGGTGATAAGGGAACTTTCTTTATTACCAATGGGAAGATGCGAGTGTTAATTTCAGAATCGATGGGTTACCAGGCCGTTGTTGAAATAACAGAACTGAATAAGGATATGTTTACTTATAAAAGAATGGGTAAAGATGCTAATGGAAATGACGTAGAGGTGTTTGTTGATCATATTCCTTATAAGGAAACAGAACTTTCCTTTACAGATCCAGACAAAAATTTGGAAACTTACACAGGAGACGTAGAAACAGATGTTGATGGAGATAAAATTTTATCAAGCACCCCATGGCAAGGAACAGTGGCATTGGATGAAAAGGGAAATGATGTATCAAGCTATAACTCGAATTATTTAGGTCTTGCAAAATATGATGATAAAACAAATAAGTATGAATTTTTTGATGCTAAAACCGGTGAAAGCCGTGGTGATTACGGCTATTACGATGTTGTTCACGGAAATAAGATAAGAGCACATGTTTCACTAGGGGAAAATAAATATGGCGCAGTTCTTGAACTTACAGAGCTTAATGAAAATAAATTCACTTATAAACGAATCGGTAAAGATAAAGAGGGAAAAGATATAACGATAACAGTGGAACATATACCTTATGAAGGTGATTTGAAACTAAAATCAACTAAGTAAAATAGTAAGAAAGGGATTTTGCATGAATAGCAAAATCCCTTTCTTGTTATAGTAATAGAGTGGTGGTTAGAGATGTTTAAGCGTTAAACCGTTCAACAGATGTTTCCAGGTCATTAGCGAGCTTTACCATTGAGGAGGTGGAGAAGGAAATGTCCTCCATGGATTTGGCTTGTTGATCGGTTGATTGTGCCACTTGCTTTGAAGCCACTGCCGTTTCCCTTGTCAACCCTGCAAAATCTTCTATCGAAGCATTGATTTCCTGAGAACTTGCTGCCATCTGCTCTGTAATGGCTGATATTTCTTGAATCTGATCACTAACATGCTCAAAAGATTTTATAGTCTGTTTAAAAGTTTCTCTTGTATTCAGCACAAATTTTGTCCCTTCTTCTACCTCATTAGTTCCAGTTTCCATCATTTTCACTGATTCATTTATGATGGATTTAAAATGAAGCAGGGACTCTTGAATATGGATTGCAGATTCCTTCGTGCCCACTGCCAATTTCCGTACCTCGTTTGATACCACTGCAAAACCTTTACCTTGTTCACCGGCTCTAGCAGCTTCAATTGCCGCATTTAGTGATAGCAGGTTTGTTTGCTCGGCAATTCCTGTAATTACATGTACAATATTCACAATCTCATTTGCTTGTTCGTCCAAATTCTTTATTCTTGAACTTGTTTGCAGCATCACATCTTTTACTTGCAGAATTTGATTTGAGAGTTCATTTATATCTTCATTTCCAATGGACATCCTAGTTGAAACATGATTTGTCTGTTCGCTGACTTCTGAAGAAGCTTCGGCAATTCTTTGTATACCTATGGTCATTTCCTCGATGACCCTCGATGATTCTTCACTTCTGTGCAATTGTACTTCCGCAGCTCAAATGTCTAAGCTGCTCATAGCGATTGTTTTCTCAACCGTATCATTTGTACTTTTATACATTAATAATAAACTTCCAATTAATGTAATGATCATGCCTGTTAAAAGAACAAAACCTATTTTTGTACTGAGTTTATTCATCTTTATTTATTCCTTCCCCGTGTTATATATTAACCATGTTTTATATATAGGTAATAATTAAATTTATTTAATGAGTCCTTTTTAAAACCTCCGGGTGGAGTTTTAAACTTTTTTGTTAAAGCAGAATCTTAAAGGAAGAAGGGATGGACAATAAAAATAAGACCCCATGATACTGCCATTTTTATAAGAATGGCAGTGTCGTAGGATCTGTTAGTATGTTACATAGAAAGTCGCGAAATCTAGGTTCTGCTCCAGCCGCTAGGCAGATAAACGTTTATTTTTCCTTTGGAGAATCCATATTTCAATTGCACCAGAGCCAAGCAATACTCCTGAAACAATGAAGATAAGTCCGATGAAATGTGCAGGCACAAGGGCTTCATTAAGGAAAAATGCTGCCCCTAACAAAGAGAATAAGGTGTTTAAGTTAAGAAATATGGATGATTCGGCTGCGCCTACCTTACCAATGGCATAATTATAGCTCATGTGCCCGAGGGCGGTGGCAAAAATAGCGGAGAAAAAGAAAGCTCCCCAGATGGATGGCGGTGCGGTTGCCAGGGAAGATAAGCCCTCTGGTTCCTTCCATAAGCTGATAGCAAAAAGAATAAAAGACCCGATCAGCATCATGTAGCCGGTTAATAATCGTGGATCCATTGTTTTTGAGGCTTTATTAATGAGGATAAAACTCAATGCCTGTGAAAGAATGGAAAGCAAAATATCCACATCCCCAAGATTAATAGAATGAATTCCTCCGCTTCCTGCCATAACGGTAAAACTCACACCCAGGGAACCGCATATAAAGCCAAGCAGCTTGATTAACGTAGGTTTTTTTCGAAAGAAAATCATGGTCAAAATGACAGTCAATATTGGCCCCATGCCCAAAATCAATCCAGCATTCGAGGCGGAAGTCTTCGTCAATCCCTCAGCTAAAAAATAATGATGAAAAACGACACTCAAAAGTGCTCCTCCAAAAACGTAAAAAAGTTCACTTTTTTTAGGAAGGCGTATTAGTCCAAAGAAGAAAAGGATAATAATGACGATAAGAGAAGCAGTAAAAATTCTCATAGATGTTATCGTTACGGGCTGCGTATGCGCAACTAAAATTTTAATAACTGAGACATTTAACCCCCATGTAATCATTATTCCGGTAAGTAAGATGTATATTTTCAAAAAACTCATTCCAAACAACCTTTCAAACTTATTTAACAATTGATATATTATACAACTTTCTCCCAAATTAATAGCAAAGAGTAAATTTGATCGAAAAAAATCTGAAACTGTCAATCATTTAAAGATGAAACAGTTCTTCTTCGTTTTCCATAATATGGTCTTTTGTCGTAAATTTAGCTGAAATATCATATGAAAAAGTATGGAATAAAAATAAAATTAAAAATTATCAAACTTTTTTATTGTTTTTGATAGGGTTTTCATTTACAATTTCCTTATGATTTACCAAACCGGTTTAGTAAATAACTAAATCGATTTAGCTAATAAGCATAATGAAAGTGATATGATCAAATGTTTTTGTTTCCATTTGTGAATGTTCGCAAGAAGGAGGTACTGTATTGTCATCAAAATATGGTGTTTTAACGCTGGGCGACGCCATGATCACGCTAAATCCGGAAGAGACAGGACCTTTAAGATTCGTTAACCGTTTTGAGCGAAAAGTAGGAGGCGCTGAACTGAATTTTGCGATTGGCTGTGCCAGGCTAGGCTTGCGGTCAAAATGGATAAGCCGTTTAGGCAAGGATGAGTTCGGTAAAGTTATTTATAATTTCGCTCGTGGGGAAGGCGTGGACATGAGTGATGTGGCCTATGTAAATGGATATCCAACATCTCTTAACTTTAAAGAAATTCGGGAAGATGGTTCCGGAAAGACATTTTATTACCGCTATCAATCTCCCATTTTAACTTTAAAGCCTGGAGATATAACAGAGAAGATGTTTGAAGGGATTGATATAGTCCACCTTACTGGAGTATTTTTGGCTATAGATCCGAAAAATGTCAACATTGCCAAGAGGGTAATGGAAATTGCAAAACAAAAAAATATACCTGTTTCTTTTGATCCGAATATCCGCTTAAAGCTATGGTCCATCGAGGAAGCAAGATCAGTTTACTATGATATTTTTCCATATGTTGATATTTTGCTTACAGGTTTAGATGAAATAAGATTGATCATCGGTACTGACTCAAAAGAATCTTTGGCTGAATTCGCGAAGGTGAATGCTATTGATCAGCTTGTCATTAAGGACGGGAAACAAGGTTCAAAACTATATACCAAAAGTGAATGGCATGAAAAAGAAGCTTTCCCTGTAATACCTGTAGATACAGTTGGTGCGGGAGATGGTTATGATGCCGGTTATATTTACGGATACCTTAATGGTTTATCAATTGATGAAAGATTGGCATTCGCAAATGCTGTAGGAGCTCTTGTCACCACTGTTGCAGGGGACAATGAAGGATTACCATATTTGGATGAAGTAATGCCATTCATACAGAATGAGACTGTAATAGAAAGATAGTAGACTGAAAGAAATGGGGAGAGAAAATGGCAACAGTAACGATACAAGCCGAGGAAGCAAAACGATTAGTTATACAGCAGCTGACCAAAGTGGGTTTGAATGAAGAAACTGCCGGGAAAATTGCGGAAGTATTGGTTCATGCTGATCTCAGAAATGTCAATTCCCATGGTGTTTTGCGAACAGAGCATTATGTGAACCGTTTACAGGCAGGGGGTATAAATCCCGAAGCCCAGATTTCCTTCCAAAAGACAGGGCCCGTTACCGGTGTAATTGATGGAGATGATGGATTTGGGCATGTGATCAGCGACGTGGCCATGGACCATGCAATCGATATGGCTAGAGAAAATGGCGTGGGCATGGTGACTGTTTTTAATAGCAGCCATTGCGGAGCACTAAGTTATTTCGTTCAAAAAGCCGCTGATGCAAAGTTGATTGGCATCGCGATGTCACATACCGATAAAATTGTGGTCCCGTTCGGGGGGAAAACATCATTTCTTGGTACCAACCCAATCGCTTACGGAGTTCCTGCCAAAACGAAGAAACCCTATATTCTTGATATGGCAACATCCAATGTTGCATGGGGGAAAATTCTCCAGGCACGCGAAGAAGGAAAGGAAATCCCTGAAGGGTGGGGTGTCGATGAAAATGGAGCTGCAGTCACGGATCCGAATAAAGTCGTTTCCCTTTCCACTTTCGGAGGCCCGAAAGGCTATGGTCTATCGATAATTGTAGATGTGTTTTCTGGATTATTGGCCGGTGCGGCATTTGGCCCGCACATTGGGAAAATGTATGACGATCTTGATAAGAAACGGAAGCTGGGGCATTATTTTTGTGTAATTAATCCTTCATTCTTTACAGATACTGATATATTTTTAGAGCAAATGGATCAAATGATTGAAGAGCTGAAACAGGTTGAACCTGCTCCAGGGTTCGATCGCGTATATGTACCGGGTGAGATTGAACAAATCAATGAAGAAAAAAACCTGAAACATGGTATTACGATAGCATCAAGTGTTTATGAATTTCTTACAAAGTAGGTGGGAGAAATGAAAGCGGTTCAAGTACGGAAAGCTCATGAACTTATCATACAAGAAGTTGAAAAACCACGGATTTCGAACTCGACGGATGTCCTTGTAAAAGTAAAAAGAGTCGGGATTTGTGGATCGGATATGCATATTTACCATGGTACGAATCCTCTTGCTACGCTGCCGCGAGTCGTCGGGCATGAAGTAGCGGGAGAAGTTGTGGAGATTGGACAAGGCGTCGTGGGCATAAAAGTTGGGGACCATGTTGTTATTGAGCCCATCAGTTACTGCGGGAAGTGTTACGCCTGCCGCAAAGGCCGCCAAAATGTTTGTGAAAAACTGTCCGTTTTTGGCGTACATGAAGATGGTGGTTTGAGAGAATGGTTCGTCCTTCCCGAGAAACAATTACATGTTGTGGATTCCGCGTTGGCTTGGGAAGAAATAGTATTGGCTGAGCCATATACAATCGGAGCACAGGCCGTTTGGAGAGGTGAAGTGGAGGAAGGGGAAACAGTGCTTATCCAGGGAGCTGGGCCTATTGGGATTTGCATATTAAAGATGGCAAAGCTTCAAGGAGCATCAGTGATGATCACGGATTTAAGTGAGGAGCGTTTGGAATTCGCTAAAGAAAGCGGCGCCGATATCACCGTCCATGCGGGAAAAGAAGATGTTCAAAAACGAGTGGAAGAATGGACGAATGGAGAAGGTGCCAACGTCGTCATTGATGCAGTATGCTTGCCGATGACATTTGAATTGTCCTTTGATGTCGTATCAACGGCGGGCCGGATTGTCGTACTCGGTTTTGATGAACGGGCAGCATCAGTTTCCCAACTCCCAATCACTAAAAAGGAAGTCTCGGTTAAAGGATCTAGGTTGCAAACCAATCAGTTCCCAAAAGTAGTTAAACTTTTAAATGAAGGAAAACTCAGACAAGAAGGTTTAATTACCCACACATTTTCGCTGGATGATATCCAGGAAGCATTTAATTTTGTGGAAAATCATCCCGAACAAGTTCGAAAAGCGATCATCGTTTTTAATTAAAGGGGGGCAGTTTATGGACAAACATTCAATCATTCATCGAATAAAGGAAACGAAAGTTGTAGCTGTTATCCGGGGACAGGATGCAAAGGAAGCGGCACAACTGTCTAAAGCAGCTGTGGAAGGCGGTGTTCGGGCAATAGAATTGACTTATACAACACCGGGAATTGAAGAAGCTTTCAATGAACTGCAGAATACGGATGCACTCTTAGGAGCAGGTTCGGTACTTGATTCTGAAACGGCTCGACATGCGATTTTAGCTGGTGCCAATTTTATCGTCAGTCCCTATTTTGTCAATGGAGTAGCCGAACTTTGTAATCGATACGGCATTCCCTATATGCCTGGTTGCATGACAATCAAAGAAATGGCTACGGCAATGGAAGCAGGTTGTGATGTTTTGAAGTTATTTCCGGCAAACCATTTTGAACCTTCCTTCATCAAGTCGGTTAATGGTCCACTGCCTAATGTAAGAATCATGCCAACCGGCGGAATTAATTTGGATAACATGAAGGACTGGCTGAATGCAGGTGCGGTAGCAATCGGGATTGGCAGTGATTTGAACAAAGCCTATCAAAATGGCGGCTATGAAGCAGCAGTGGAATTAAGCGGAAAATATATGCAAAAGATTTCGGAATGACGGAGGTGCATGATGAACATTACATTTAGATGGTATGGGAAAGACAATGATACCGTTACATTGGAGCACATTAAACAGATTCCTGGTGTGAAAGGGATTGTTTGGGCACTACACCAAAAACCTGTTGGTGAGGTATGGGAAAAGGAAGAAATTAAAGAAGAAATCGAATATATCCAATCATTTGGTTTTCACACGGATGTTGTAGAAAGTGTAAATGTCCATGAATCGATTAAATTGGGTAACGAAGACCGCATGATATATATTGAGAAATACAAAGAGACGATCCGAAATCTCTCGGAAGCTGGAGTGAAAGTCATTTGCTATAACTTCATGCCGATTTTTGATTGGACTCGTACGGAAATGTTCCATCCTTTGGAAGATGGCTCAACTGCCCTATTTTATGAAAAGGCGAAAGTGGATACGTTAGAACCGCAAGATTTGATTCGTACTGTGACGGAAGCTTCCGATTTAACTTTACCAGGTTGGGAACCAGAAAAAATGGATCGAATTTCTGAATTATTCGAAGCTTACAAAACTGTCGATGAAGAGCAACTATGGGTCAATCTTGAAATATTCCTTAAAGAAATATTACCTGTTGCCGAGGCTTGCGGCATTAAAATGGCTATTCATCCGGATGATCCACCATGGTCCATTTTTGGCTTGCCAAGAATCATCACCGGTGAATCGAGCTATGAAAAACTGATATCGATTTCGGACTCACCGTCGAATGCATTTACCATGTGTACTGGATCGATGGGGGCAAACCCTGAAAATGATATGGTCCAAGTGGCTAAAAAGTATGCAAACCGTTCGCCTTTCTCCCATATTCGAAATGTGAAGATTTATGAAAATGGTGACTTTGTGGAAACATCCCATCATACCCAGGATGGATCCATCAATATACAGGGCGTCGTGGAAGAATTGAATAAGCAGAATTATACTGGTTATGTCAGACCAGATCATGGCCGCCATATTTGGGGTGAAGATTGTCGCCCAGGTTACGGTTTATATGACCGAGCATTGGGCATCATGTATTTGCTCGGATTATGGGATGCATATGAAGCTGGTAAATCAGGTGGGAAATCATGATTCCCATCCATGAAAACTTATCGAATAGGGTGGCAGTGATCACTGGAGGCAGCGGTGTTTTATGTTCGAAAATGGCTGTGGAATTGGCCCGTCATGGTGTCAGGATAGCTATATTGAACAGATCGGCCGAAAAAGGGCAAGAAGTGGTGGAACTCATTGAACAAAAAGGGGGCACTGCGATATCCATAGCAGCAGACGTTTTGGATAGAGCCTCATTGGAGAATGCAAGAGGAAAAATAATAGAATCGTTCGGAAGAGTGGATCTATTAATAAATGGAGCTGGAGGCAATCATCCTGATGCCATTATAGCTCCTGAGAAATATGGGGAAGAAGCGGAAGGGAAATCCTTTTTTGATTTAGACGAAAATGGTTTCTCCCAGGTTTTTGCCAGTAATTTCACCGGTACATTTTTGGCCAGTCAGGTTTTTGGGAAAGAGTTATTGCAAGTGGAAGCACCGGTTATCGTAAATGTATCTTCCATGAGTGCCTACGCTCCGATGACTAAAGTGCCAGCATACAGTGCGGCCAAAGCTTCGATAAATAATTTTACGATGTGGATGGCTGTACATTTTGCCGAAGCAGGTTTACGGGTGAATGCCATTGCTCCAGGATTCTTTTTGACGAAGCAAAATCGGGATCTTCTGCTTAATGAAGATGGCAGTCTGACAGCAAGGTCTAATAAAATCATAACTTCAACACCCATGAAGCGTTTTGGGCAGCCTGAAGACTTACTTGGAACGTTGCTTTGGCTCGCTGATGAATCCTACTCGGGCTTTGTCACAGGAATTACGGTACCGGTCGATGGTGGTTTCATGGCATACTCCGGCGTCTGAATTCAGCTCCTATAAAAAGGCAAACAAGTTAACGTGATAAATTAGTTCCATGGTATGGGAAATTGACTTTTTTACTGCATCAGAAGGTGATTGTCAAGCTTTACTTATTATAATAGAATATTCCTTATATATTGAAATCACACGACAGGGATGAATGAAATGAAAACCATTACAATTACTGATGTCGCCAATCACGCGAAAGTATCAAAAAGCACAGTTTCCCAATACCTGAACAAACGCTATGAATATATGAGTGAAAAAACCAGGAAAAAAATTGAAGAAACAATCGAAGAGTTAAACTATCAGCCTAATATAATAGCTCGCAGTTTAAAACAAAAGTCCACTTTTACCGTTGGGGTAGTGGTTGCCAATATCCTTCACACGTTTTCAACGCAAGTTATTAGAGCGATAGAAAACTACTTTTATGAACAAGGGTTCCATATTATCGTATGCAATGCGGATGACAATCCTGAAAAGGAAAAGAATTATATTGAAATGCTAAGAGCTAAACAAGTGGATGGGATCATCATTTTCCCCACAGGGGACAATCTTGATTTATATCAACGGATGAAGAGTGATCAATTCCCGATTGTATTCATGGATAGGACAATACAAGAATTGAATATTGCTACAGTCATGCTCGATAATCACCTTGCTTCCAAGTTAGCGGTAGATCGGTTTATTGAAAAGGGTTTTGAAAACATTGCAATCATAACCACTTCAATAATACGCGATATCAGCCCTCGAATCGAACGGATCCAAGGGTATAAGGATTCACTCGCGTCACATGGGATACCAGTCAATTCTAAATATATAAAAACCGTGAATGCAGATGAAATTCCGCTTGCGCTTTCAGAATTTTTCGAATTGGAAAAGCCGCCTCAAGCCATATTGGCAGGAAATGATATCGTACTTAATGAAGTATTGCGTTATATGAAACAGCATGAAATCCATATACCTGATGACATAGCGGTCATAGGCATCGATGATGTACCATATGCCAGTTTCTATACACCGACCATCACAACGGTTAATCAGCCAGCCATTGAAATGGCCAACTTGGCAGCGGAGTTACTGCTTAGTCAAATCAATAAAACAGGAAAAGAGGATACAAGCGTGCATCGCTTGAAACCGACTTTGCTTACAAGGAATTCTTGCTAGAAATGTATGTAAGATTCCTGTAAAAAAGGAAGCGCTTTTTTACAGGAATTCTAAACCGATTTAGTTAAAGATCTTTAGGTTTTACTCTTGGTTATTAAATGGAAACGTTTCCATAAATGCTGCTGCATTTTCAGAAATGTATAGGGGGGTACTTTATGTTTTCAAATGGTAGAGGAATGGTTATCGTATTCTTGTTCTTGGCAGGCGTAATAAATTATCTGGACCGATCTGCACTGTCCATTGCAGCTCCGTTCATTCAAGATGATTTATCTTTAACAGCCACACAGATGGGAATTATCTTTAGTAGCTTTTCCGTTGGTTATGCCGTATTTAACTTCCTTGGAGGAATGGCATCCGATAAATGGGGAGCTAAGCTTACGCTTTTCGTGGCGATGATCGTTTGGTCTTTATTCAGTGGTGCGCTTGTACTTGCTGTCGGTTTTGCCAGTATGATCGTCATCCGCATCCTGTTTGGGATGGGCGAAGGCCCTCTTTCGGCAACCATCAATAAAATGGTGAATAACTGGTTCCCGGCAAATCAACGGGCATCTGTCGTTGGTTTGACGAATAGCGGGACGCCGCTTGGTGGCGCCATTGCAGGTCCGATAGTTGGATTCATTGCCATCTCATATGGATGGAGAGTTTCTTTCATTGCCATAATGGTAATTGGTCTTATATGGGCGATTTGCTGGTGGAAGTTTGTTAAAGAAAAACCAGAAGAGTCAAAAGAACAGAAGCATACAGGAAAATCTTATGTAGCGGCAACATCGGAAGAAAAAATGAAATTCACCTTTTATTTAAAACAAAAAACGGTTTTATTTACAGCTCTAGCCTTTTTTTCTTACAACTACATTCTCTTCTTTTTCTTAACTTGGTTCCCAAGCTATTTGGTGGATGCACGCGGGCTAAGTGTAGAAAATATGAGTATCATTACAGTGATTCCTTGGATTTTTGGATTCATCGGACTAGCTTTGGGTGGATTCGTGTCGGATTTCTTCTATAAAAAATTCGCACAAAAAGGTGTTTTATTCTCACGTAAGCTCGTGCTAGTAACATGTTTGTTCTTATCTGCGGTATGTATCGGTTTTGCTGGACTTGTGTCCACAACGGTCAGTGCAGTAACGCTTGTCGCACTTTCCGTCTTCTTCCTATATTTGACCGGTGCCATTTACTGGGCAATCGTCAACGATGTCGTCGACCCTGGTAATGTTGGTTCTGTTGGAGGTTTTATGCATTTCTTGGCAAATACAGCAGGAATCATCGGACCGACGTTAACAGGATACATTGTCGATACCTCAGGCACATACACAGTTGCATTCTTGCTTGCAGGTGGATTGGCAGTTGTTGCATCGCTAGCGGTCATCCGTTTTGTACGACCGATAGTAAAGCCTGCGTAATAGATTGTTAGAATGGAAGTGTCTCCCAAAGGGAAGACACTTCCTTTTTTCATTTGTATTAGGCACGCCTAGCGAATCCGATTTTCTTTTCGAAATGTAGCTGGTGTCATTTCATTGTATTTCTTAAAGGTACGATAAAATTGGGGCATGCTTTCAAAACCACACATTTCGGCAATATGGGCAATGGTGTGATTCGTTTCTAGTAAAAGTTCCTTTGCCTTGATGATCCTTTTCGTGTTTAGATACACGACTAACCCAATTCCAGTCGTTTCCTTAAAAACCCTGCTAAAATGTGCGGGACTGACCAATGCTTTTTGTGCAAGTATCGTCAGCGTCAATGGTTCATCCATATGTTCATTAATATAGATTAAAATATCTTTCATCCATTCTGAACTATAGCTCTTGCCCTCGGATAATTCTTGTTTGCCATTTTTCCGGATACGGTATAAATCAAGTATGATCTGATGAACGATCAGCAAACAAGCATGCCTCGAGCCTAATAATTGGCTAGTTGTTTCTTGAAGGATGAGCTGTAGCTGTTCTTCCAACTTTTCTTGTTCCTTCTGCGGCAATGATATTTTGTAATTCTTACTCTTTTTTGTCAGATCAAACAAGTGTAAATATGAAAAAGAATCATCAACCATATCTTTATATATTAATGTGGGACTGAAAAAGATAATGGTGGAGGTGACAGGGTCGTCCTTATTCGGTAATGCCCTATGAATGGTATTATTCGGGATCAGGAATACATCCCCTTGCTGCATTTCATAAAACACATCACCGATAAAAAAGGTCCCTTTACCGTTATAAACATAAACAATTTCATAATGGTCATGCATATGATCGGACAATTCATTCTGGGGACTTTTCGTATCTTGATAGACAAAAGAAAATGGGAAGAGTAAATCATGGTTTAATGCATTATGAATTTTTTTCATTTGTTCATCTCCTGAAAGTATAATACAACAAGAATGAGTATATTTATAGCAAAAAACGCAATTTATATATCATAAATTGATGTTAAAATTAAAATAGATTTAAAAATTAAAAAATTCAAGGGAAAAATGAAAGGGCTTTCGGAATGAATTGACGTTTGGTTCTTAACGTCTTACTCATGATAAGGAGGGATAAAATGAATAAATATGTTCAATTGCATTCAAATGATGATGTTGTTATTTCCTTGGAGGGGATTCATAAAGGACAGAGCCTCCAGTTTCAAACAGAAGACAGTGGAATGATCCATATCAAGGCAAATGACGAAATTCCTAAAGGGCATAAAATGTTAGTGAAACCGGTTAAACGAGGGGAGGACGTAATCAAATTTGGCTACTCGATCGGAAAAGCTAAAGAAGATCTCTCCATTGGAGATTGGATTCACACTCACAATCTGACATCCGGTTTGCATGGCATATTAGATTATTCCTATCAACCTAGCATACAAAATACAAAAGAACCCAGTCAAAATCATACCTTCCAAGGATATATCCGTGAAAATGGGGAAGTGGGTATCCGGAATGAAATCTGGATCATCAACACAGTAGGCTGCATCAATAAAACATGTGAACTTCTCGCTAAAATGGGAAATGAGCAGTTTAAAGATCGACAAATTGATGGGGTGCATCACTTTTCCCACCCCTACGGTTGTTCTCAATTGGGAGATGATTTGACCCATACACAGAAACTATTGGCAGCCTTGGTTCAACATCCAAATGCAGCAGGGGTTTTAGTAGTTGGATTAGGATTTGAGAACAATCAAATCGAAGCATTTAAAGAAGTCATAGGCGAATTTCCTCCAAGTCGGGTTAAATTTTTAAAAGCCCAGGAGGTTCAAGATGAATTGGAGAGCGGCTTACGCTTAATGGGTGAACTAGTGGAATATGCGGAAGGGTTCATACGCCAGACCGTACCAGTTTCAAAGTTGAAAATAGGCTTGAAGTGCGGGGGTTCAGATGGTTTTTCAGGCATTACCGCTAATCCATTGGTTGGTGCGGTTTCCGACTTAATCGTGGAGAATGGCGGGACCACGATATTGACAGAGGTTCCTGAGATGTTTGGAGCGGAAACGATATTGATGAACAGGGCAAGGGATGAAGAAACCTTTAAGAAAATCGTTGGCCTTATTAATGATTTCAAACAGTATTTCATTCGCCATGATCAAGAAATTTATGAAAACCCTTCACCTGGAAACAAGGAAGGCGGCATAAGTACACTGGAGGAAAAATCACTTGGATGCACGCAAAAAGGGGGCCATGCCACTGTAGTGGATGTAAGCCCATATGGAGAACGAGTGGTGAAGCATGGTTTGAATTTGATCAATTCCCCTGGAAATGATCTGATTTCGGTGACGGCTTTGGCAGCAGCCGGCGCACATATCGTTCTATTCACTACGGGAAGAGGAACACCCTTCGGCGGACCGGTGCCAACTGTAAAAATAGCTACGAATTCAGAATTAGCCAATCGTAAAAAGCACTGGATTGATTATAATGCCGGACGGTTGATTGAAGGTCAAAAGATCGATGAATTAAAGGACGAGTTATTCCATTACATTCTTGAGCTTTCATCCGGTAAAAAGAAAACGAATAATGAAAAATTCGGATATAGGGAGATAAGCATCTTTAAAGAAGGTGTCATTCTCTAATAGTACACGGTTTCTATTAAGCTATAAAAAAAGGAGTGATATTCAGTGAAAAGTATCGTTTGTGAACAACCTTTTGAATTTAAGATGATCGAATCGGAAAAACCTATTCCAAACTCAGGGGAAGCTTTGATTCGTGTGCGACGTATAGGTATATGCGGTACGGATATCCATGCCTATGGAGGTAATCAGCCCTTTTTTAGCTATCCTCGAATACTTGGCCATGAATTATCCGGTTTAATTGAGTCCATACCGGAAAATGAATCAGGGCTTAGTGTCGGGGATCAGGTATCGATCATCCCCTATATGGAATGTAGAAAATGCTTGGCTTGCAGAACTGGAAAAACGAACTGTTGTACGGATATGAAAGTGTTGGGTGTACATGCTGAAGGAGGCATGAGTGAGTGGATTACGGTTCCTTATAATCATTTGGTGAAAACAGAAGGTCTCACACTTGATCAATCCGCAATGATAGAGCCTTTAAGTATCGGGGCTCACGCAGTCAGGCGCGCCGCTATTCATAAAGGGGAATTTGCACTAGTAATTGGTGCTGGTCCCATTGGTTTGGGAGTCATGGCATTCGCTAAAGAACAGGGTGCGAAGGTGATCGCAATGGATGTAAATGATGAACGCCTTGCGTTTGCTGGCAAATGGGCAAATGCCGATTATACTTTTAACGTTATGGAGAATCCAATGGAGAAATTGGCCCAATTGACGAATGGAGATATGCCAAGCGTGGTATTTGATGCTACAGGTAATGCTAAGTCAATGATGGAGTCATTTAAATATCCTGCTCACGGGGGAAGATTGATTTATGTAGGTTTAGTTAAAGCGGATATTACCTTCAATGATCCTGAATTCCACAGTAAAGAGCTTACATTGATGGGAAGCCGTAATGCAACAAAGGAAGACTTTGATTATGTCGTGAATACGCTGAAGAATGACAAGCTGGATATGAGCCAGTATATTACACACCGCACACATATGGATGAAATGATCAATCAATTTGAAGGGTGGTTAACTCCTGAAGCTAAAGTGATCAAGGCGATTGTCGAAATATAAGCATTAGGTATGCTTTTAGTTCGCACTCTGAATTGGATATTTCAATAAGAAAGGAGTTCTTTTATCATTGAACATAAATAAAAGTCAACTAAAGCGTTTGAGTAAAGATACAAAAGCTGTCCAATCCTCACTTAAGATGGATTTCCCCATAAAAGTATTGCAGATTGGTGAGGGGAATTTTCTTCGGGGCTTCTTTGATTGGATGATTCATGAGTGTAATAAACAAGGTCATTTCAGGGGAAGCATTGCAGTTACCCAGCCTCGGCCCGCCGGTAAAGGGAAAATAGAAGAAGTGAAGCGGCAAGATGGACTGTATACATTAATGTTACGTGGTTTTCACCAAGGGGAGAAAGTGGAAAGTACAGAGATCATTTCCGTTTTTTCGAAGGCAATTGATCCATATGAAGAATGGATCGAATTTTTAGCACTATCAGAAAATCCTGAATTGGAATTTGTAGTTTCCAACACGACTGAAGCAGGAATCAAATATCAGCCGATACCTTTGGAAGAAGGAAAGCCGATGGAATCTTTTCCAGGAAAACTGACTGCTTTTTTGTATCACCGTTATCTGCATTTCAATGGAGATGCGAAAAAAGGATTGATCATGCTTCCATGTGAGCTTTTAGAGAGAAATGGTGATTCTTTGAAGCAATGTGTTCTTAAGCATGGCAGGGATTGGGATTTACCCAAGTCATTCATTGATTGGGTGGACCGGGACAATCTCTTCCTAAACTCGCTTGTAGACCGAATCGTTACAGGGTTCCCAGCCAATGAGTCAGAAAAACTATTTGCGGCATGGGGATATAAGGATACTCTGCTAAATACGGCAGAACCCTACCATTTATGGGCTATTGAAGGTGACCCTAGTATTGATCAACGTCTTCCTTTACGAAAATCCGGATTGAATGTGCGTTGGGTAAAAGATTTAACGCCATATCAAATGAGGAAGGTACGGATACTTAATGGTTCACATACCTTGTTGGCTCCTTTAGGGATTTTATCTGGATTGGAAGAAGTGAAACAGGCAATCGATCATCCGGAATTCAACCAATTTCTGAGCAATGCCATCGAAAAGGAAATAATTCCTTCATTACCCTTTGATCAAAATGAGATGAAGCTATATGGGGAAAGTGTTCTTGAGCGATTTAAGAATCCTTTTGTACATCACCTCCTGACCGATATTTCGCTGAATAGCATTTCTAAGTTCAAAGTTCGTCTCCTGCCTACCTTAGAGGAATATCAAAGGTCGAAAGGCACGCTGCCCGACTGTATCGTAAGAGGTTTTTCGGGCCTGATCCGATTTTATAGGGTTAATGAAATGAAGGGGACTTATCTTGGTAAAAGCTTTGCGGGTAAAGATTATGTCGTTAGAGAAGATATAAAGACAATTGAATTTTTCAGTGAACAATGGCTTAATTATGAGAGGGGGCTAATCCCGCTTAGACAATTGATAGAGGCGACCTTAAGTAATCAATATCTATGGGGGAAGGATTTGAGCGGTATCCCGAACCTAGGAAACGAATTATGCCAATATCTAGAAGGGATGATCGACTGAAATTAGCCTTTGAAAGGATTTTAGTAAAATTAATTTCATGAATATTCTCCCTATCTCTTATTTTTTTCTTTATTTTATTTGTATTTTTGGTATACTGGATAAGTGATATTTTTTCTTGTTAGTTTCCTAATGAAAAGATATTAAAAGAATTACATATTCTTATATTCCCGTGAAGGGGAGTAGCGTCAGGGATAACCTGAAATAAAGTCGTCATTACGTGGGAATCCCACCGGCTTTATTGGCCTAATTCATTTAGTGCTTAGCGAGACCTTTGCCATATTTGGCAGAGGTCTCTTTATTTTTGTGAAAAAGGAGGAAATTGTGTTGGATTTTTTAACAGGTGAATTCATTTCAGGACTTTTAGCGATCATTATGATAGATTTGGTTCTAGCCGGTGATAATGCAATCCTTATTGGATTGGCTGCAAGAAAGCTTCCGAAAGAACAGCAAAAAAAGGTGATAATTTGGGGAGCGGTCGGGGCAATAGTGATAAGGATCATCGCAACGCTGTTGGTTGTTTGGCTATTAGAGGTGCCAGGACTGCATTTAATAGGGGGATTACTTCTTGTATGGATTGCTTATAAGCTCCTTATCGATGAAGAAGAACATGATGTGAAGCCTGCAGACTCGATGTGGGCTGCTATAAAAACCATCATTATTGCAGATGCATTGATGGGATTGGACAATGTCCTAGCTGTTGCAGGTGCTTCTCATGGTAACTTCACTTTAGTGGTAATCGGTTTACTTGTATCAATTCCAGTAGTTATGTATGGAAGCACTTTGATCCTGAAACTGATTGAACGCTTCCCATTCATCATAATAATTGGTGCGGGAATACTAGGCTGGACAGCTGCTAAAATGATCGTAGCTGAACCTTTCATGCACGACTACTTTGCAAATCCATTCATTAAATATGGATTTGAAGCGATAGTGGTTATTGGAATCCTGTTTGCCGGGATTTCAAGACAGAAAAATATCGAAAAAGAAAAAGCAAACAGAGAAAAAATGCAAATTGAACGTAATGGATGATGGATATAAAGAGACCTTTCGAAAATGAAAGGTCTCTTCTTTTTGTCTATGCCATATAAGTACAAAACAAGAAAAGGGACGTACCAAAGTCCGCACTTTGGTACATCCTTTTGCGAATTAGCAAACGATAACATGCACTTCAATCATGATATCTTAGCCAAATGAGCATATGGAGCGTTCACTCTGTTATTTTAGTTTAAGTTAATCCAGACACTTTTGACTTCCGTATAATTATCCAAAGCATAACTGCCCATTTCCCGACCGATTCCACTTTGTTTATAACCGCCAAATGGAGAAGCTGCATCAAATGCGTTATAGCAGTTTACCCAAACTGTACCTGCTTTTAATTCATTAGCCACATAATGGGCTTTTTTTACATCTTGTGTCCATAAACCTGCAGCCAATCCATATTCTGAGTTATTTGCACGGTTTATCACATCATCCAAATCGTCAAAAGGCATGGCAGCTACAACAGGACCGAAGATTTCCTCTTTAGCGATTGTCATTTCGTCTTCAACGCCTGCAAATATTGTAGGCGTTACAAAATAACCCTCTCCTTGTCCGTAATTACCCCCGGTAACCACTTCAGCTCCTTCAGACTTTCCTTTTTCAATATAACCGCCGACTCTTTCCATTTGTTCACTGGATACCAAAGGCCCTATCTGGGTAGATGGATCAAGACCGGCACCTTGTTTAATGTTTTTTGCATGGGACACTAAGTCAGCTACCACGTTATCATAGGATTTCTTTTGAATATACAGGCGGGAACCGGCACAGCAAACTTGTCCTTGATTAAACATGATGCCCATTAAAGCTCCAGGAATGGCTTTACTCATATCTGCATCCGGTAAAATGATATTAGGTGATTTCCCGCCTAATTCCAACGAGATTTTTTTCACGGTTCCCGAAGCTTGGCGCATGATCATTTTGCCTACTGAGGTTGAACCGGTAAAGGCAATTTTATCGACTTCTGGATGGTCTACAAGCGGTGACCCTGCTGTTTCACCAAATCCAGGTATGACATTGAGAACGCCAGGAGGAAAACCTGCTTCAAGCGCCAATTGTCCTAAATATAAGGCTGAAAGCGGCGTTTGCTCCGCTGGTTTTAAAACGATCGTACATCCGGTGGCAAGGGCTGCGCCTAATTTCCATGCGGCCATAAGGAGAGGGAAATTCCAAGGGATAATCTGTCCTACCACTCCCACCGCTTCATGACGGGTATAATTGAAGTAATTCCCAGCAACAGGTATTGTTTGTCCTACTATCTTAGTGGTCCATCCCGCATAATAACGGAAGTGATCGATTGCAAGGGGGACATCGGCATTAGTGGTTTCGCCAATTGGCTTGCCATTATCCAGGGTATCCAATTGCGCTAACGCCTCTTTATGTTCCTCCATGAGGTCCGCTAATTTATAAATGAGACGACTACGTTCCGATGCACTCATTTTTTTCCAAGGACCTTTGTCGAAAGCCGTACGGGCTGCTTTGACTGCTTTATCTACATCTTCCGGACCCGCTTCACTCACAACCGCTAAAACCTTGCCGTTTGAAGGATCGAGAGTCTCAAAGGTTTTTCCTGAAGCAGCTTCCACCAACTCCCCATTTATCAAAAGCTTTTTAGTGCCCTTCAAGAATTCTTGCACACGTGGATTGAGTTTTATAGTTTGTTCCATGTATAATACCCCTTTTCTATTGGATTATATGTTCGATATCTGTTTGGACAATGGCTCTAAGTAAAAGGATCAGGCATACTATTATGTTTTTTATCCAATTCCCCTTGGCAGACTTGCAGTAATTCTGACTATCTTGATTTCTTTCTTTCCCCCCTTTATCAAAAGGAATCAATATCTCGACTTGTAATTATGCAAGACTGATGCCATAAAAAAAAACCGATGAAATCAGTTAAGAAGGTGATGGAGGGAAAAGGGAAGGTGCCTCACTGTTCCATATTGGAACAGACAGGTGTTCCAATATGGAACAAAAAAGTTTAGTAGTTCACATATGCTTGTTTTCATTTTGGTGGATATCTGAATTTTCTGTTATAATTAAATTGAAGGAACGAACCCTTAATGCTCTGAAACTTTGGATCTCTTAAAGTTTCATTAATGAAATTGAATAAAAAAAAGAAGCCGATTTACTTGATTATACATACGGGAGGATTATTCAATGTCTGTTAATATAAGCGCGGATAAAGGAACCATACCGGCATTTATTCAAGAATCATGGCAGCGGTGCATTTCGAAGGGACTTCAGCCAAGCATGATGGATAAGGAAGATATGCTTGGTGCTTTTGAGTTGGCCGAATACCACGATCGATATGCGGAACTCCTGTACCATTCTTCTCCCATTTTAGAAGAAGTTTATCATTCGATTAATGGTTTGGAGTCCATTTTATTACTTGCTGCTCCTGAAGGATATATCATCGAAACAGTTGGGGATCCAGCTTTCATCCGCCATGCAGATAATGTTTCCTTAAGAAAAGGGGCCAATTGGCTAGAAGAATCAAAAGGAACAAATGCAATAGGAACAGCCATAGTGGAGAAGAACCCTGTATTGATTCATGGCAGTCAACACTTTCATCAGGATAACCATTTCCTTACTTGTGCCGCATCGCCCATTTATCACCCTGATGGGCACCTGCTTGGAGTTTTGAACTTAAGCAGTCATCAACAGAATTATCATCCTTTTTCCATTAGCTTAGTTCAGAGGGTGGCTGATAGCATCAAACAAGCACTCTTGTTGTCCCATACACAAAAAAGGGAGAAAAACCTTTATTTTATATATGACTCATACCCTGATCCGTTAATTACCCTTGATAAAGAGGGGAAAGTTACAGATCTCAATTCAGCGGCGTCACATGTTATCGGCACATTGGAAAAACAGGTATCGAATATTGTATCAGGAACAGACCCACTTGTTCTAGAGCGGAGGGTTTCGATTAAAGACCAGGAATTCTTGGTTCAAACCCTTGGCAAAAATATGGAACATCAATCATCCGTGATAGTACGGTTAAAAAAACAGAAATTGATTGATGGATTAACAACCAATCGTTATCAATTTACCGATATAATAAGTAATGATCCGCAAATGAATCAAACCATATCCATTGCTAAAAGAGCTTCAGCGCTTGATATCAGCCTGCTAATCACTGGAGAAAGCGGAACGGGAAAAGAACTGTTCGCCCAATCCATTCATGGGTATAGCTTAAGAAGTGATAAGCCTTTCATCGCCGTCAATTGCAGCGCAATTCCTGAAAACTTATTGGAAAGTGAGTTATTTGGGTATGAAAAGGGTGCCTTTACTGGAGCAAAAAGCGGCGGGCATAAGGGGAAGTTCGAAGCTGCAGATGGAGGAACCCTGTTTTTGGATGAAATCGGGGACATGCCGCTTCAAGCTCAAGCGTCTCTGCTCCGTGTGCTTCAGGAACGAAGTGTGACGCGTGTCGGCGGACATGCTTCCATTCCAATCGATGTCAGGGTCATTGCTGCCACCAACAAAGACTTACAAAAAGAAATGGAAGCTGGAGAATTCCGTGCAGATTTATTTTTCCGCCTTTGTGGATTATCTTTAAAACTTCCAAATCTGAGGAGTCGTAAAGATTTATTGCTCTTAGCAGAATACATTTTAGCGGATTTACCTTATAAGAGCGAATATACCGAACTAACAGTCGAAGCTAAAACATTCATTTTGGAATATTCGTGGCCAGGAAATTTCCGTGAATTGCAAAACGTTCTCGGACAGGCTGCATTCCTAGCTGATAAGGGCCCGATTACAAGGGACATGCTTGTGGCACTTTGTCCTGTTTCTTCCATTACAAATGAGGAAGGGGCAATTGCCGATCGAGAACCAAGAAACTTTCAAGAACAAGAAACCCAGCTTATCAGAAATGCATTGGAACGAACAAGTGGAAATATCAGTAACGCCGCGAAACAACTCGACATCGGCCGAAATACGCTTTATAGAAAAATGAAAAAATATGGAATCAACTTTCAAAAGTAAGAGTTCCTTAGTATATAAAAAACATGAATGATGAGTTTCCTTTGGAAATCTCAGATTCCCGACCTGATTTGGTCGGTTCTTGTTATTGCAAGTAACTATATGCGAACCAGCATACCTTGTCTCCTTATAAGCTACATTTCACTACTATAAATAATGAAGTGCAGGAAATCAAAATCTCATATAGAATGATATTATTGATATAGTATCTAAATTTCCGTAAGGGGATGTGTGGTCAATAGTATGAAGTTGTCATCTGAACATAAGAAGTATAAATTTGTATTGATTCAATATTTGGAAGAAAAAGAATCTGAGTTTTTAAATGAATGGAACGAGACTATTAAGATCAATGAAATAGACCCCTACAAAGAAAAGATTAAAGAAAATGGTTATGGAATGTACTCACTGGTGATCCAAACGTTCAAGGAAGTACTGTCTGAAGATGTGCTGGTTAAATTGGCTTACCAGGTTGCAAAAGAACGTCTTGAAGCGAATATCAACATTGGGGATTTTCTATATAATATCAATTTGGGGAGAAATATCATAATCAGAAATCTTTTTGGGGCAAATATCCCGATTAATTATATGCAGAAATTCATTAATGACATCAACTTGCACTTTGATACGTTCAGCTACCATGCAGTAACGAGATATACGAATCTTACAAATGAAGTGATTGAGGAAAAAAAGTCTTATATAAGTGAAAACCACAAAGATAAATTAGCGGTATTGGGCCAGATATCATCAAGCTTTGTACATGAATTCCGAAATCCTCTTACAGCTATCATGGGGTTCAATAAATTACTGAAGAGGGAGAACCCAGATTTGAAATATTTGGATATCATTGATTATGAGTTAAATCAGTTGAATTTCAGGATAACCCAATTCCTCCATACCTCTAAATCAGATTTTAATGAGGAACAAAGAGAGGAAATTTCAGTGTTAAAGCTAATTGAAGAAATACAAGAACTGACTTATGCAAATATTGTGGATGCCAGTGTTAATGTGGAAATAGATATTTATCCAAACTTCGTCATGACAGCGAGCAAGGATGGATTGAAACAAGTGTTCTTGAATCTTTTTATAAATTCGATTGATGCCTTAAAGGATAAGGAACATCCAAGAATTTTGAGGATAAACTCTTTAATCGAGGCGAATGAGAGAATAATTAGAATTTCAAATAATGGACCGGCCATTGCCAGTGAATTGATTGAATCTATTTTTGAACCTTTTGTCACGACGAAAGAGTTAGGAACGGGAATTGGGTTATACGTATGTAAAAAGATCATTGAAAGTAATGATGGATACATGAATTGTGTCTCCAATGAAAATTTAACCACATTCAGCATCCATTTCCCTAAAGTCCAGAATGAGCTTATAAGGGTTTAATACATATCATATAGTGACTTTTCATATAGCAATATAGTATACATATCGTTATTTTTCATGTACAGATTTTTGATTAATAGGAAAGACCGTTTCGGATCTGCCGGTATTTTACATAAAATCATTCAATGAAAATAAATATATTTGGAAGATGCAAAATCATAATTTGGTTTTTGGCATCTTCTTTTTATCTCTGTTATTTTTCGGTATATAACGGTGTCGAAATCTAAAAAGAAATCAGTTAAATTGTCATTTTTTTAATTCAATTGTGAATCGAAAAGGGGTCAATAATTAATATATGAATCAAAAAATGCATTTATGATGCAACAATGAATCGTTTTTAATCCATAAAAGCGTTAAACCCTAATTAAATAACTATCCTTTTTTTGGCATGGATATTGCTTTTATTTTTATATAGGTAAGAAATTTTAGTGAGGGAGGGTGCTTTTATAAAAAAAGAAGAGTGAGGAAAGAAAGAATAAGAGCTGGTTTTTTTTCATAAAAGAACTTCACTCAACAAAAAGCGAAAGTGAAAAATCAACAACCATTGTACTTTCCGTGTAATTCATTGAGGGGCTGATGGTAGTAAAGAGAGAGTATAAATAGAAATGCATTACCGGTCAATAGAATATACGCTGCGCAATATACATATAACGATTGTGAATTTGGCCTCATTAAAACTAATGATGAAACGGGGATAGGACTGTAAACATTGTTTTTTTGAATGAAAGATTTCTACTAGGGTACCCATGAGCAGTGGTTTACTGCTTACAAAACGGTAAATTGACAGTTTTAAAGGATGGTGACAATAGTGGCACTTCAAACAAATGAATTGAAACATGGTCTCAAGACCAGGCATGTCACAATGATTTCTATTGGCGGGGTAATTGGGGCAGGACTATTTATCGGAAGCGGAACCATAATTGATTCAGCAGGACCTGGTGCGATTTTATCGTATATAATCGCAGGATTGATGATCGTGCTTATAATGCGTATGCTGGGTGAAATGGCTGTTGTAAATCCTGATAGCGGATCCTTCTCAACATATGCACATCAAGCATTCGGTCCTTGGGCCGGGTACACAATCGGCTGGCTATACTGGTTCAACTGGGTTATCATCATTGCTATTGAAACTACGTTATTGGGAACTATGATTCATGATTGGTTTCCTGGTATACCTATGTGGGCTGCCAGTCTATCCTTCCCTATATTAATGACGATTACGAATATCTATTCAGTCAAAGCTTATGGGGAATTTGAATACTGGTTAGCTTTCATGAAAGTGGCTGCCATTGTAATATTCCTCTTCCTTGGTGCCGCCATGATTTTTGGATTGGTTCCGGGATTTGATTCACCAGGCCTTTCAAACATTACTGGAGAGGGAGGATTTTTACCAAAAGGTTTTCTGCCTGTCCTTCTTAGTGTGATATTCATCACTTTCTCTTTATCGGGAAGTGAGGTAGCTGCCATTGCTGCAGGAGAGTCTGAAAACCCTGAAAAAAACATTATTAGAGCCATAAACAGTGTCGTATGGCGTCTTCTTCTTTTCTTTGTTGGTTCAGTGACCGTGTTGGTTCTCGTAATCCCCCAAGGTGCTGAAGATTTACTGAAAACCCCCTATGCCAGCGTATTTGACATGGCAGGCCTGCCGGCAGCGGGTCAAATCATGAATATCGTAATCTTCACTTCATTGCTTTCTGTTTTGAATTCTGGCCTATATACAAGCTCTCGTATGTTATATTCTTTATCAAAAAAAGGTGATGCACCCAAAATCCTTTCCCGAGTGAATAAGCGGGGAATCCCGATTTGGGCGTTAATGGCAAGTGTTTTCTTTGCTTATGTGTTCACGACATTTAAATTTGTTTCCCCTGATAAATTGTTTGCTTTTCTCGCAAACAGCTCGGGAGGAGTCACGATGATCATGTATATCTTTATCGCCTTTTCTCATCTATATTTACGGAAAAAGACGGAAAAAGAAAATCCCGGGACACTCAAAGTGAAAATGTGGCTATTCCCTTATTTAACCTATGCGACCATTGCCGTCTTATTTATTATATTCGTTGCTCAGGCGTTTATTGATTCCATGAGATTGCAATTCTTTCTTACAACCCTTCTCACGATTCTAGTTATTGGGTCATACTTTCTGTTTTATCATAAGAAAAACGTAATTGCTGCTGAACAAGAAGGAAAACTAAAAAATATCCACGTTAAGGAAGGGTGAGGAATGTAGTCATTTTGTCCGTATAGAGAAAAAAGATTGCCTATTCTAATAAAAGACTGCCTTTAGTGGGCAGCTCCGTTTGTCGACTATAGGGGTTTCGAAATAGTCTCTTCCCAAACCATGATTTTAAAAGTAGACTAAGTTATCCTTCATGTTTTTTACTTTTTTTCGGGGTTTGTACACTTTGAACGTTGATTTCCACTCTAGGCACTCGCTTTCCGCGGGCGGTCCCGGGAGCCTCAGCGGCGCTCTTTGCGCCTGTGTGGTTTCCCTTGGACGCGCTTTTCCCGCAGGAGTCTCGAACACCCGCTCCAATCAACTGGATTGTTTTTTTAGAAAAAACTGTAGGTTGGTCTCATCCCGAACCATGTTAAAGACTAGTTTTACTTCATGGTTTTTACTGTTTTATGAAACCATCCTCACTTGATAGAAGGAATTTGCAACAATCCTGCCGAATAACTGGCTTGCCGAAATCCGACAGGCGCCTGCTTTGATGAGGCTTGGTGGAAAGGGAGCGGATTTCTGAAATCAACTGGAACTTTATTTAAATATAAAATTGCAGGCAAAGGCTCATTTGAATTTGTCTACAGCCTGGGCTGCCCTTAGTGGGCAGCTTTTTTTCTGGTTCCAAAAATGAATGCATTCATTTCATGAGGGCGTTTATGTATGATCGTAACCATGACTGCCACCCGCTCTGATCAATTATGATACTCATTCATTTGCAACTTTGAAATCCTTTGCTAGAATATAATCTATAGAAAAGATTAGGAGTGGTGACTGTGGCTGAAACTCCAGCTGAAGGTTTGATTCATTATATTGCACCAAAAGGAGAGTATATCCCTTTTTTAGATGATACGGACTATATCGCTAAAGGATTGGAATGGAAATTATTCACTGCCCGTTCGGTTAAAAGAGAACTATTATATAAAAGCGGAAGTTTTCAAGCAAAAGTCAAATTGGCAGGTTATGAACAATATGGCAACGGACTTGACACTGTAGTCGTTCAATTTGAAAATGGTAAGCTTAGCTGCATTAACCCTTCCTATTTAAAGGAAATGCAAAGCTCCAGTTTCGGAAAAGAACTGTTGAGTGGCCCGGTTTCCGAAACAGCTGCAGTTTCAAGTGAAACTGAGCAGGTGGATGAAGCACCAATTACGGAAAACGCCGATCAGCCAAGTGAAGAACCAAAAAAGGCAAAAACCAAAACTAAAAAAACGACAGCAAAACCTAAGCTGGACTTGCCTGGGGAAAAAGTGCATTTCACCGCGACCGTCAAGGAGTTCGCGGCAAAAATGAACCATTTCACTGGTGAAGAAGATGAAGTCATACTCTTGGAGAATGTCAAAGTGACAACGGAGCCTGAATTGACTATCGGCGATGCTTGGTGTGGATATAGCAAGACATTAAAAAAAGCTGAGCTCGAAGAAGGAGACGCAATCGAATTTGATGGAAAAGTGGTCGACAAAAAATACAATAAAGAAATACGCTATAAAGTAAATAATCCATCCAAGTTAGTGAAAAAAGAAGGATAAACACACGAAGTTATTGGATGATATGGAGTAAGCCGCCGCTTACTCCTTTTTTTTTGCCGTATTCAGGCATCTAAAGAAATGAATGATTACCTGAACTTATTAGAATAGATGCGTCCACCACTGGAATATATTCGTTTGTGGGAGATACAACTTATAACCTTTCTCCAATCGTATTGGTTTTGGGTTTGTGGTTTCATATTTTCCAGTGTTGGGGATAATACATTATGATCATGCATTTATAAAAAAGATAAGGGGGGATTTTTATATGAAAGAATTATTTAGATTATTGAAACAAGGTAATAAATCGGCGTTCATTGCTGCCTGTGTGAATAGTATCATCGCAGTGCTAAAGGGGATTGCCTATTTCATGACAGGAAATGTCGCTATGTTCGCAGAAACTTTACATACTTTGGGCGATGCTGCGAATCAGTTTTTCGTCTTCATTGGTTCCGCACTAAGTAAAAAGTCACCAACTGATCGATTCCCTGATGGTTTTGGACGTTTGGTTAACCTTGTATTACTAGGGGCAGTATTGGTTGTCGGGATCATGTCTTATGAAACGATTAAAGAAGGGTTCCATCACATTTTACACCCTGCAGAATCAACTGGTATCCTTATTAACTTGTCCGTCCTTTCGTTAGCGGTTGTGTTGGAATCATATGTATTATTTAAAGCGATGAAAGAAGTGGTCCATGAGACTGGCATCGAAGCTAAAGGGGCAGCCGTCATATTCAAGAGCTTTTCTGGTTTAAAAAGGGCAAAACCAGCGACGAAATTAGTATTTATGGAAGATATGGTTGCGACCGGTGGCGGCGTACTTGCGATAATTGCCATTTTATTAGCAAACTTCACGCCTTTTATCCAGGCGGAAGGAGTTGCTTCCGTCATGATCGGTCTTGGTATGTTTTATGTGGTTGGAAGGGTTTTTCTTGACAATGCTGCAGGTGCTCTTGGGGAAGCCGATATTGAAATGCGGCAAAAAATTGGAACGATGGTCATGGATGATGCAGACGTAAGGGATATACAGAAACTGGCCGTAATAAAAGAAGGGGAAGACTTTCATGTTGAACTTGAAGTTGAACTGGATCCCCATATTTCAATCGCACAGGCGGACGACATTAAAGATCGGCTGTTTAATCAGATATTAAAGGAAAGAGGGGTAACGGATGTCATTATAGAATTTGATGAAAATGATGGTATCCCAAAATGGGAAGGTCAGATAAAAAAAGAATTGAATGAAATGAAAAAAGACAGCGAGTAGAAATATTGGCAAAATACTAAGTGTCATGATCAGGATAATTGTGTGATTATAAATCATGACACTAATGATAATGCCTGTTCAATTCATCACGTACTTTCCTTGGGTATGCATTATAAGCTATCATGGACTTAGTTACATAAAGAAGGTCTATGGAAGGGTGAATAAGAATGGAGAAACAAAATATTAAGCTAGTTGCACTTGATATGGATGGCACGCTTCTCAATAAGGCTGGAGAGATATCTGAAGAAAATCGGAGAGCGATAAAAGAAGCCGAAAATCAAGGGGTTTTTGTGGTATTGAGCACAGGAAGATCCTATGCGACGTGCAGTGATTTTGCAAAGTCAATGGAACTCCAATCATACCTCATTACAGTAAACGGAAGCGAAATTTACGATAACCAAGGAAAACTGGTTGAAAGGAATATCGTCGATAGTGAATCCATACAATGGATGTGGGAATTAAGCCAAAAACATGGTACACATTTTTGGGCCATTAGCTGCGATAATATTTACAGGGCTGAAATGCCTGAAAAAATCCATGATTCGCAATGGCTTAAATTCGGTTTTGATACAAATGATGAAAGCATCCGCCAAATCATCATGGATGAACTGGTATCAAAAGGAACCTTTGAAATAAGCAATTCAAGCCCAACGAATATTGAAGTGAATGCCATGGGCGTCAATAAAGCGAAAGCGATAAAGCTCGTATGTTCATTGCTCGACATTACCATGGAAAATGTAATGGCAGTGGGTGACAGCCTAAATGACCTTGCGATGATTTCTGAAGCAAAAGTGGGCGTGGCAATGGGAAATGCCCAAGAAATTGTGAAAGAAAAAGCAGATTGGATTACAGCGACAAACGAAGAAGATGGTGTAGCTAAGGCCATTCGGAAATGGGTGCTTTCAAATTGAATCGAAACTGTATATGGGACGTATTCCATATACAGTTTTTTTATTTAAATGGCGCTGCATGACAATTAAATTTTAGCTGCTGAATTAATTTCTTGAAAATTGTGTCTTTTAGAAGTATGATAATCTTGTAGTGTTATATTTTGGTAATATATTAATAATGGGAGGTATAAGGATGACAAGTAGTTTGCCTGAACAGTGGTGGAATCAATTAACTTTACCAGTTATCTCAGCACCTATGTTTTTAATATCCGGTCCTGAGTTAGTGAAAGAATGCTGTTTGAATGGGGTGATCGGCTCTTTTCCAGCACCGAATGCGCGGCCGATAGAGGTACTAGATCAATGGATGGGTGACATAAACGATACATTGTTTGCAGCAAAGGATAAAGAACCAGGCTCAAAGATAGCCCCATGGGCAATGAATATGGTTGTTCACCGTACATATAGCCGGCTTGAAGAAGAGTTGGAATTGGTTAAAAAGCATCAGCCTCCCATCGTCATTACATCATTAGGTTCACCAAAACATGTGGTGGATGTCGTACATAGCTATGGCGGGTTGGTCTTTTCGGATGTCAGCTCTGTGGATTTTGCAAAGAAAGCTGCGGAGTCAGGTGTGGACGGATTGATCTTGGTTGCTGCGGGAGCAGGCGGTCATGCTGGTGACATAAATAGCTTTGCTTTCGTGGACAGCGTTAGGACATTCTGGGACGGAATCATTTTGCTCGCCGGATCGATCAGTACTGGTCACAGTATTTTGGCAGCTCAGGCGGCAGGAGCGGATCTTGCATATATGGGTACACGTTTTATCGTGGCGAAAGAGAGCAGGGCAAATGATGAATATCGTGAAATGCTTGTCGATTCTGACCATGATGACATCATCTTGACTGATGCATTTTCAGGCGTTAATTGTAATATGCTTAAACCGAGCATAAGGAAGGAAGGATTGGACCCAGAACAATTAGCCAAAAAAGAAAAAGTCGATTTTGACAGCATGTCCAAATCGTCTGAATCTAAAGCGTGGCGTGATATTTGGTCAGCGGGTCATGGTGTGGGGGCGATTAAAAAAATAGATACCGCTGCAGGCATCATAAAACAATTAGAAAAAGAGTATCAGGAGTCCTTGAATAAATTGACCGGGCAGGCGGAAAAATTAAAAGGAATTATATCGAAATGATATGAAAGCGCTTTATTTAATTATGCTAATATAGCTAATAAAAAGGGTATCCATTATGGGTACCCTTTTTTGCCATGTAATATCAGAGCTAATTCATAAAGTATTTTCAGCTTAAAAGGCAATCTAAATAGATTTAAAGATAAAAGCAGCAGAATATATAGGATGTATCGCTGTGAAAAAATATTGATAAAAAGATGGATAAATGTTATATTATTTTCGTGATAATGACCAAATGAACAATCTAGTCATATATTATTAATTGTTTAAAAAGTAATATATATTTAGGTGAAGATGAAGAATTTTAATTTTAAATTTACATTGCAGAAGCATATGACTTAATTTTGTATTCTTTCATCCGTTTTCACCGAGATAGATTAAATAAACGGCATATTCGTCGTATAGGAGGGCTTGGTAGGCGTGTTAAAATCTTTAAAGGGTGAATTTTTAGCCATAATAAAACATCCTATGATACTCATTTCCATAATAGGGATCATACTGATTCCTTTATTATATAGCGGCACATTCCTTTGGGCATTTTGGGATCCATATGGTAAGGTGGATCAATTGCCTGTAGCCATTGTCAATTTGGATGAGGGTGCGGAGTTCAATGAAACGGAACTTACAATAGGAAAAGATTTAGTCAAGGAGTTAAAGGAAAAGAAGGATTTCGATTGGCATTTCGTCAGTCAAAAAGAAGCCAATGAAGGCCTGGAAAATCAAGATTATTACATGAAAATAGAAATTCCGAAAAACTTTTCGAAGAATGCAACGACCTTGCAGGAGGACAGTCCGAAAAAACTTGATTTAATTTATACGTCCAATGAAGGGTTCAATTATATATCCACTAAAATAGGTGATGCAGCTTCGGAGAGAATCAAAGGGGAGGTTTCGTCGGCGGTTACGAAAACCTATGCGGAGTCAATGTTCGATAATTTGAACGAAGTGACTGACGGACTCAAAAGTGCCAGTGATGGAGCTGGAGAATTGAAAGACGGAACAGATACAGTGAAAAACGGCTCCAGTGAACTGGGTGAAGGGATTATCTCAGCTAAAGAAGGTTCCAAAAAAGTGGATGAAGGAATTGACTCCCTTCATTCAGGTTCTGTCGAAATCCATGAAAACCTGGAAAAATTAGCTGAAAAATCATTGACCTTTTCGAATGGGGTCGGTTCGGCAGCTGCAGGATCAAAGGAACTTAATCAAGGGTTACAACAGTTCAGCTCTGGTGTTGGGCAAATGAAAGATGGTCAATCCGAGCTTTTGCAAGGGGCAAAGAAATCTGAAGCGGGAACTGGTGAATTGGCCTCTGGATTGCAGCAGTCATTAGAGGGCTTCAATCAAATAGATGAAAAGCTGCCCGCTTTGACTGAGGGGGCAAATGGTGTAGCGGCTGGTGCCGCCCAGCTTTCAGGTTCATTGTCTGAATGGATTGCAGCATCGAACGAAGCAAAAGCGGGGGCATCTGAAGTTTCGGCAGGTTTGGATGAGGTTATTTCCGGATTGGAACAACAATCTGAAGCTACGGATGATCCTGCAGAGAAAGCGCGTTTGGAGGGAGTGATTTCTTCTCTAACACGCATCAGTGAAGGTAGTAAAGGAGTATCTGAAGGAGTGGGAAAACTATCGGCCAGTGCAACCGAAATTGCTAAAGGCTCAAATAGCCTTAGTGATGGAGCCAATCAGTTAAGTGAAGGCACTAGTGCGTTAAGCGGCGGATTCACGCAATTGAAGCAAGCTCAGGATAAACTCGCCAATGGGGCGAATGAACTGAAAAATGGCCAAGGTCAATTGGTGTCTGGTTTGACAACATTTGGCGAAAGTATAGATTCAGCGCAGAGTGGACTTGGACAATTAACGGAAGGCAGCAATAACTTGGTAAGCGGGCTTGATCAGCTTGAAGATGGCTCCAAGCAATTATCAAGTGGAACCTCACAGCTTTCCGAAGGTTCGAAAGGTCTGGTTACAGGAACGGATAGATTGAAGGAGGGTTCAAACAGCCTAACTAGCGGTATGGGAGAACTGGCGAATGGAGCCATTAAGTTACAAGATGGAATCGCCAAACTTTCAGATGGATCTGCAGAATTACATGACGAATTGAATGACGGGGCAAATGAAGCAGGCAAGATCAAATCCAATGAAGAAGTTTATGACATGTTTGCAAGCCCAGTTAAAGTAGATAAATTACCAATTAATAATGTACCGAACTATGGCACTAGTTTTGCACCGTATTTAATTTCATTAAGTTTATTTATCGGGGCTATCGTTCTCACGATCATTTTCCCGTTAAGAGATCCTGCTGTTATACCTGCGAGTGGATTTAGCTGGTTTATTAGTAAATACAGCGTCATGGCACTCATAGGAATCTGTCAAGCCATATTGGTGGACTCGATTTTAATTTTGGGCCTTGGAATCAATGTTACGAGCCTGCCGCTGTTTTTTGCAGTAAGCATTCTTGCTAGCTGCACATTCATGGCAATCATTCAGTTCCTGGGTTCAGCCTTTGACAATCCAGGCCGGTTCATAGCATTATTGATTTTGATTCTCCAACTGACCAGCAGTGGCGGAACATTCCCCAATGAATTAGTACCTGGTTTCTTGCAAGGATTCACACCGTTCCTGCCGATGACTTATTCCATTAATGCTTTTCGTGCTGTCATCTCAACAGGAGATTATAGCTTCATGTGGCATAATCTTGCCATATTGGCGATATTCCTCGTTACGGCATTAATCTTATCACTTCTTTACTTTATTTATCGGTATAAGAAAATGAACGGCACATTGAATGAAAATCAGGAAGAAGCAACTGCACAATGATCAAAAAAACAGCGACCCATCTGGGTCGCTGTTTCAGACTGTAGACAAATTCGAGGAAAGTGAGTTTGTTTACAGTATTTTATGGGTGTACAATTTAGACGTTGATTTCCGCTTCGGACACTCGCTTTCCGCGGGCGGTCCAGGAGCCTCCTCGGCGCCTTTACGCCTGCGGGGTCTCCCCTAGACGCGCTTTTCCCGCAGGAGTCTCGCACCCTCCGCTCCAATCAACTTTGTTTTAACTTTTAGATAGAACCCTTTGCCTAAAGTCTTTATTGTTTTAAAAAATAATTTTAAAAGCTGAGGTGAGGAGGATCCTTTCTAAACATATTTCAAAGGGGGTTCTGAATTTTTTAATTCCGAACCCCATTGTCTACAAACTGAAACAGGTACCCGTCATGAGTCGCTATTAAAAACCTGAATATATGTGCCAAGCGCTTCCTGTTCACAAGGAAAGGGAAGATGTCAAAAAACGATTATAGTGACAAAACTATGGCGCAACCTGTAAAAGAGCGTAAAAGTATTTAAACAGCTTTTATACCCTTGTCTTTTGGGAAGCAGGTGCATATTTCTTCATTGGATTTTTTGCAATGACATCCTTTAAATAAGGATCACCAGAAGGACCTGGTTTTCTCATAAGCTCCATTAGGTAAGATATATCGTCCATGGCCCTGTGTGTTTGAAAATTAGTGATATTATGTGCCTGCAGTAATGTTAAGAGTTTACTATTCTCAAATCCATATTGCTTCCAAGGTACATTACGCATCGTACAGTACCACTTTTGATCATTGATTTCCGGATACATTTGGTAGAGAAAACTTCTATCGAAAGAAGCATTATGTGCGAAAATCGAATCGGTACGGTCAATGAAGGTTTTAATTTTTTCATCATGAAAACTCTTTCCTTCTACGGAGCTGTATGGAATTCCATGAATTCTGTATGCTTGATCATAATTCCTTCTTGCTCCATAGGAGAGAGGCTCCCTTAAAAATGATTCTTGATCAATAAGATTAATGATTTCCCCTGTTTCACTGCTGTATGTAAAGAGTATAAGGGCAAGCTCGATAATTTCATCTGAAGAGGGACGTAAACCAGTTGTTTCTACGTCCAGTACTAAACCTAATCTATTAGTCAATTTTTTTTCCTCCAGTTGGGTTACATTCTTCTATTATAGCTGACATAGAATGGCTATTGAAAGCATTATGATCGTTTTAAAGGATTTGAAATATTGAAGGGAAGGGTGAACTAACGATACTAAAAAAAGATAGAGATTTTTAAGCAATCTCTATCTTAGACAGTAGACAAACTTGATGAAAATCGAATTTGTCTACTGTTTTTTTGCTTATACAGATTTGGACGTTAATTTCCACTTCAGGCACTCGCTTTCCGCGGCCGGTCCGCCCTCGGCGCACTTGCGCCTGTGGGGTCTCCCTTGGACTGCTATTCCCGCAGGAGTCTCGCACACCCGCTCCAATCAACTATGTTTAAAAATTTAGATAGAACCCCTTTTGTCTACTGAGATAGAGATTATAAGCATCTCTATCTTTTTTATCCATATTCATATGCAGTGCAAAATGTTTTCCAATTCATTTTCGGCAATTTGTACGAATTCTTCGTTTTTTTGAAGACTGAAAATGTTTTTGGATTGCTTTATATAGTGCAGTCCTTCTTCAGGTTGTTGCAGCTGAACCAGATTCTTACCAGTTAAAAGATGGAGTTCCGCATATAAATATAATGATTCTATCGAATTACAAATGTTGATCCCTTTAAGAGTATAATTTAATGATTCCTGATAATAATGGAGTTCAGTCAATGTTTGTGCTAATCCATGAATGATCTTCACGATAATGGTACCTTCCTGATTCACATGGGGAATATTCTCGATAAATTCCAGTGCTTCATTGAAGATGGTGATGGCCTCTTCATAATTTTTCGTTTTAAAATGGATGATCCCGATACTATTTAAAACTTCTATTTCCTGTTGATGAAGAATGACCCGTTTACCCATGGTAATCTGCATGGCCTCATTCAACAATTCTATAGCCTTTTGTTTGTCATTGTACAAATGAAAAAAAGAGATACCTTCATGCCATTTTAAGAATTGATAAAATGATATCGATTTTTCCGGTGCAGTTGCCATTTCTTTTTGGACGATTTCATAAATTGCTTCATAATTACGTGTCCGTTTGTATTTGTTAATCAAAAGTTTAATGGTTTCTATGTAATTATAAATCGGTTCATTTTTAGTAGTGAAGAAATACGGCAGATCAACTTTAAGTTTATCCGCAAAAAGTGCCAATTCATCAATGGTTGGAGAAGTGATGCTTCTTTCATAATCTGTCAGGGCATTAGGTTCACATATATCCTTAGCCAGTTCTTCTCTTGTAAGATTTTGTTTTATTCGTAATTCGTTGATAACAGAGCCAACCTCTATTTTCATTACAATTGCCCCTTTGTACCTATATCTAGAATTCTATTTTAACATAATTTAATTTTTATCAGTAAGATAATTGAAAGATAGTATGATATAACTACTTTACGTGTATTCCTTGGGTACCATCCAACTAAAAAATAACGAAGAACGTTTTCTTATTGAAGCGATCAAACTGAAATTACGTCTTTTCGATATAAAGTGAGAAAGGTATATAATCATTGATAATAGCAATCATGAGACTTGGAATATAAGAATAAATAAAAAGAGGCGGCAATCTGCCGCCTCTAAAGCTTTTAATTTCCAATGAATTGTTGGGTCCAATAGTGGGCGTATTTCCCTCCAGTTACATGCCCGATTCCAATGTGCGTATAGTTTTTGTTAAGGATATTCGCCTTATGTCCGGGGCTGTTCATCCATGATTTCATGACAGCATCCGCACTAGGTTGACCTGCTGCGATATTTTCCCCTGCATACTCGTAACTGATTCCAAAGGATTTCATCATATCGAAAGGCGATCCATAACTGGGGCTTGTATGATTGAAATAATTATTATCACGCATATCTTCAGATTTTAGAACGGCTACGTTGGAAATGGCTGTATCCATTTTAAGTGAAGGGAGGCCCGATTTTACACGTTCTTCATTAACTAAACTAAGGACCTGCTGTTCAACTGATTGACTTTCTTTGCGATTAACCGTGGTATTGGATGATTCGGGAAGATTTATGGTTTGTCCGATTCGAATTTGATTTGCATCGTTTATAGCAGAGTTCGATTTAAGTAATTCGTCAATGCTGACATCATATTCAGAAGCGATTTTCGTTAAGGTATCTCCTTCTGCCACCTCGTAAGTATTGGCTCCCAAAGCGACTTTTGGAGATAGAAGTGATAGTGACAGTGCGGATAAAAGGATGATTTTCTTCATTTTAATTCCTCCTAGTAGAATATCTGGATTGGAAGTATAGTATCCTATAAAAATAGTTTTGTGTAAAATTAGCTCATTCTCATTCTTTATAGGACTAGGAAAAAGGGATAGTATGAGAATATACATAATACGGGTACATATGACTTGGCAGATTATATGGTAAATCCAAATCATAGGTCTATTTGATAAATTGGAATGATGGATTTCTGGAAAAAAAGAATCATTTTACGTTTGCAGGCTATGTTTGTCAGGGTAAATAATAAGTACATCAAAACGATATAGTTATATGGAACTAAAAAGGATGAAACTAATTAATTATTACAAGAGTGGAGCTTGTATGGATTTAAAGGCAGGGAAAGTGTTTTGGAAATATACATTTGAAGCGAGAAAATATCCCATGTTGGAGGAAGACCTTTCATGTGATGTTTGTATAGTAGGGATCGGTTCATCAGGGGCACACTTTGCCTATTTTTTGGCAGAGACTGGTCTGAATGTCGTCCTGATCGATAAACGGGATATAAGTGAAGGAAGTACGGTTGCGAATACTGGACTTTTACAGTTTTCAAATGATAAAACATTAACTTCCCTCATTCATAAGTTTTGGGGAAGAAGCTGGGACCGGCATGTTCAGCTTCGTTTGGACGCCATTCGGACACTTTAGAAAGAGGTCGTTCCAAGTTTAAAGGAAAATCCGGACTTTAAAATTAGAAAAAGCTTGTACTATGCATCCAATTCCATGCACGTTTCTAAGCTTAAAGAAGAATATAGGAATCTTAAAACCCGCAATTTCCCTGTTGAATATCATTCTGAAAAAGAGATTAACCGGAAATTTTCGTTTCCGAAAGCAGGAGCGCTGGTCCAGATAATGATGCTGAAATCAATCCTTATAAACATGCACATTTATTGATTGAAAAGGCTGTTTCGAAAGGCGTACGTGTCTATGCAACAACAAAAATCAATGAAAAGATAGAGAATCAAACCCAGTTATTTACCGAAACGGGTCACACGGTACATGCACAGACGGTCTTCTTCGCAATTGGTTATGAAGCCCAAGAAGAAGTGAAGGATAAAAATGCAGTGATTCTCAGTTCATATGCCATAGCAACAAATCAAATAGCCGATCAAGCTAAATGGCATGATAATATGATGATTTGGGAAACGGCACGGCCTTATTTATATGCAAGAAAAACTCCTGACAATCGAATTATCATTGGTGACCTTGATGAATCGACCGGTTATCTGGAGAAAAGGGATTCAATGATTTTGAACAAAAGAGATAAATTAATAAAGCAGCTTGTCAATCTGTTTCCAGAATTAGAGAATCGGATCTGGGCTGATTATTATTGGGGAGCTTTTTTTGGTGAGACCCATGATGGTTTACCGACAATAGGAATGTATCCTGACCATCCTAATTGCTACTTCTTATTGGGTTATGGCGGGAACGGGACGGTTTACAGTGTCATCCTTTCCCATATCATCAGGGATTTGATTACAAAGGGAGGACATGAGGACTCTGCATTGTACGTTAAGGAAAGGCATTTTTCAAAAAGTATTGTCCATTAAGACAGGTATCTCTTCATCATGAATCGAATTAAGTAGACAGCTGAATATACGGAGGGATTCTTCGATGTGGTTTAAGGAATTGGAAACAGAAAGGCTGAATTTAATCGAAATAGGTCACCATCATGCCGAGAGTCTGTTTGAAATCCTCTCTAAAGATGAAGTGACCCAATATGATGGGATTGAAAGTTTAACTCTAGTAGAAGATGCCCGCCGCTTAATCGACTCGTTTAAAAGTGCTTATATAAACAAACGAGGGATGCGGTGGGGAGTCATTCTAAAGGATTCAGGCAAATTCATCGGTACTGTTGGCCTGCATCAATTGAGCCTAGCCAACAAACGCGCCGAAATAGGATATGAAATCCATCCTGAATATTGGAGGAAACACTTTACGTCTGAAGCTGTCAATGAAGTATTGCGCTATTGCTTTGAAGAATTGAGACTAAACAGAATCGCCGCTTTAACTTTCAAGGATAATATTGCATCCAGAAACCTTCTGAAGAAATTTGGATTCAAAGAGGAAGGCAGCCTCAGAAGTTATCTATTTCTTCGTGATCAGTCGCATGATGCCCTGGTATTTTCCTTGTTGAATACGGAGTATTGCCAGTTAAGGCAACAAAGTGTTCAGGAATCATATAGATTTTAGTTTGGTATAGAAGATTGCAGCTGGCCCAAAGTGCCAGTTTTTTTATTTGCAGATGATTTTATATCAGTAAAGGACAATATACATATTTTTCATGTTAAAATGGTATGCGAATTCATTAATCAGTCCGGATGGACATAAAAAGGAGCAAAATCATTGTGAAGATATTATTTCCGTTGCTTGCGGTCCTGGGCGGAATCACCATTGCCATACAAGGACAAATCAATGGTGGATTAGGAAAAAAAGTGGGGGTCATTGAAGCTTCCTTCATTTCGTTTGGAATCGGGACTCTCGCTTTATTATTTATTGTTTTGTTTGCGGGAAATGGAAATATTTCTGCCATCGCGTCTGTACCCAAATGGCAATTAACAGGCGGACTGTTAGGGGCTATTTATGTCATTGTGATCGTATTGGTCGTGCCTCGGATTGGAGTGGCACCGGCATTGGTCGGGGTTATAGCAGGCCAGATAATTATTGGGGCAGTCATTGACCATTTCGGTTTATTTGGAGGCGTACGCATCCCATTGGATGCGAAAAAGGTGGCAGGAATTTGTTTACTTTTTGTGTCATTATATTTGTTTAATCATAAATGAAGAAGGGGCACTTTTCATTGAAACGACGGGTATATATAGGGGAATATTTCTATTCTCCTATAGTTAATGCCTATTATTTGGAGATTGATTAAAGAGAACTAAATATTTTAACGAAGTAATGCATTATCCTGCTAAAATATTTTATTTGAGAAGGGATGGTTTTGCTAGGAAAGTTGTCTTAGTAATCAACCTGATATGAATTATTAGAATATTTAGAAATAAATAGACAAGAGAACCTATATGAATACTGATTTAGAGGGGTTTGTAAAAACACCTGGAAGTCGGAAGTCCTTTTAGGTGATCATTTCTATTTACCTAGTATCTAGATCGAATTGATTAGCAATTAATTACTATATTGTGAAAAAGTACTCACCGGTTTATTGATTTTTTGATTTATTCGTAATATACTTAAAATTCAACATCTTTAATTCGAGGTATAGTATCCTTGGCGAGGTGAAAAAAAGGTGATTTTTTACCTAGTAAACTGCATTAATTGCTATTTTTAGGTAGAAATTAAGATTTATGCAAACGGTTCGCTAATTGATTTGGGTGAATTTCTGCAATGAATGCTTCTACTTTTCCTCGCAATCATTATATGTACTATACGGAAGATTAATAGGTGTTAGAAGGATAATCTCTTAAATGGGAATATTCTAAGAAAGATTAAAGATGAGGGGGAATATTTTTTGAAAAAGTCTAAATTTTCAGTGCTTGCTCTTCTTATGGCCATCATGCTTATGCTTGCGGCATGCAACGGCGGTTCGAAGGAAACTTCGAATGAAAAAGAAGGAGGCTCGGGTGACTCATCCGGATCAAAAGTATTAAACGTAAACAATTCGAGTGAACCTGGTTCGCTTCACCCTGCAAATGCACAAGGTACTCATGAATCATGGATCCTTGAACATACGTTCGAGGGGCTGACAAAGAAAACAGAGGAAGGCAAAATCGTCCCTGGTTCTGCAGAATCATGGGAAATCAGTGAAGATGGATTAACTTGGACATTCAAATTGAAAGATGGTTTGAAATGGTCAAATGGAGATCCGCTTACAGCCAATGATTTCGAATACGCTTGGAAATATGCTTTGAAACCGGAAACGGCTGCAGATTATGCTTACCAACTTTATTATCTTAAAGGCGGGGAAGCATACAACAGTAAGAAAGGGAAGGAAGAGGATGTAGGGGTTAAAGCGACAGACGAACATACATTAGTCGTTACTTTGGAACAGCCTACACCATATTTCCTTGACTTGACTTCTTTCTATACTTTCTATCCAATCAATAAAAAGGTACAGGAAGAAAATCCAAAATGGGCTTTGGATGCAAAAACTCACGTTTCAAACGGGCCGTTCAAATTAACGGAATGGAAACATAAAGAAAGCCTGAAAATCGAAAAGAATGAAAATTACTACGATAAAGATAAAATCAAATTGGATGCGGTTAACTTTGCTCTAATTGAAGATGAAAATACAGCATGGCAAATGTATCAGAGTGGCGAATTGGACCTCGCTTATCCACTGCCAGTGGATATTCAAGGTCAAATGGTCAATTCTGATGATAAAGAATTCAAAATGGGCAAAGAACTTGCTGTTTACTATTACAACTTTAATACAGAAGTGAAACCTTTCAATAATGCTAAAGTAAGGAAAGCGCTTTCAATGGCTATCGAGCGTCAAAAAATCACCGAAAATGTTGCTCAAGGCGGACAAAAGCCTGCTTTCGGCGTAGTCCCTCCGGGTATTCCTGATGCATCTGGAGATTTCCAGGAAAATACAGGTAACCTATTTAAGGAAGATGTTACCGAAGCTAAGAAATTGTTAAAAGAAGGACTTGCTGAAGAAGGCATGAAAGAATTACCTGAGTTTTCAATTTTGTATAACACTTTAGATTCACACAAGAAAATTGCTGAAGCGGTTCAAGGAATGTGGCGTGATAACCTGGGTGTTGAAGTGACACTTGAAAATGCAGAATTCCAAGTTAAGCTTGACCGTGAAAAAGCTGGTGACTTTGAAATTTCCCGTGCAGGATGGGTTGGTGACTATGTTGACCCGATGACATTCATGCTTTGGGAAACGGACGGCGCCTATAATGATGCAGGTTGGTCAAACAAAGAATATGATAATTTATTAAAAGAAGCAAAATCTACAATGGATCCAAAAGAACGCATGGATGCTTTGCATAAAGCAGAGAAAGTCATGATTGACGAAATGCCGATCGTTCCGGTTTACTTCTATACAAAACCATATATGGTTAAATCGAATGTTACTGGAGTTTTTGCTCCAATTAACGCTTATCCGAACTTCATTTACGCGGATAAAAAATAATAGAAGGATAATAGTGAAATGGGAGGTATGTCCGATTAAGGTCATACCCCATTTTTCAATTGCGAATTTGAATATTTCATGCATTCATTTCCGTTTTCAACTTCTTAGAAAATCGATGATTGGGGTGATTACCATGTTGAGATATACATTAAACCGTTTTAAATGGGCGATTATTACTTTATGGGCTGTTATTACATTAACGTTCATCATAATGCATACGATTCCGGGAAATCCATTTGCAAAAGAAGGAGCCATGCCTCCTGCTGTTTATGAAAACCTTCAAGTCCACTATGGATTGGACAAGCCGTTGTTGACCCAATATGGGAATTATTTATTGGAAGTCGTTCAATTTGATTTTGGTCCTTCATTGAAATCTTCATCCATTACCGTGAATGATTACATTTTGAAGGGGTTTCCGGTGTCATTGCACTTAGGGGCACAAGCTTTGGTGATTGCCATCTTCTTTGGCCTCATTTTGGGTGTCGTGGCATCACTGAAAAGGAATAAATGGCCCGACTATTTATCAATGATCATTGCCATCGTAGGGATTTCCGTTCCTAACTTTATCCTTGCGACTATTTTAATCAATTATTTCGCAATTAAATGGAATATATTCCCTGTTGCTACATGGGCGACATGGCAGCATACCATTTTACCATCCATTGCCCTTTCCATGATGCCGCTTGCTTTCATCGCGAGACTGATGCGGACAAGCATGCTTGAAGTAATGGGGCAGGATTACATTTTGACAGCAAAAGCCAAAGGATTGAAACGGAGCGGTGTCATAATCAAACATGCGATTCGGAATGCGTTATTGCCGATTATCACGATTCTGGGCATCCTTACGGCTAATATCGTGACAGGAAGCTTCATCATTGAACGTATTTTTGGTATTCCGGGCATGGGAGATATGTTCGTAAAGGGAATATCCAACAGGGACTACCCGGTGATTCTTGGTTCCACAATTGTGTATAGTGCGGTGCTTATTCTATTGATATTCATCGTTGATATAGCCTATACGTTGATTGATCCTAGAATTAAAGTGACGGGGGAGAAGAAATAATGGCAGATAAAGTGCATTTAACCGAAGATATGTTCCAACCCGCCGAAGGCAACTTTAAGGAAGCTGAAAAAATAGCAAGACCTACAGTTTCATATTGGTCTGACGTCTGGCGTCGATTTAAAGAAAATAAGCTGGCGATGACGGGGTTTATTCTAATAATCCTCTTGGTCTTGATGGCAATTTTTGGTCCGTATATTAACGGATATACTTATTATGGACAAGATTTCGAGAAAAAGAATCTTAGCCCAAATAGCGAGCATTGGTTTGGAACGGATTCATCAGGAAGGGATCTATTTACGCGAGCTTGGTACGGTGCAAGGATATCCTTGTTCATTGGATTGATGGCAGCGCTGATCGACTTTTTAATTGGTGTCCTTTATGGAGGGATTTCTGCCATTCGCGGCGGACGCACGGATAATATCATGATGCGTTTCGCTGAGGTGATCTATGCGATTCCATACCTATTGATGGTTATCTTAATGATGGTCGTATTAAAACCTGGTATTCTGCCGATCATCATTGCAATGTCGATTACGGGGTGGATTCCGATGGCGCGACTGGTACGTGGACAAGTTTTACAACTGAAAGAGAATGAATATATCCATGCTGCAACAATCTCTGGAGCCAATACGAGCTGGACTTTAAGAAAACACATGATTCCAAATACAATGGGACCGATCCTTGTCAATTTAACGTTGACTGTACCTACTGCCATTTTTGCCGAAGCTACACTTAGCTTTTTGGGACTGGGAGTACCGGCACCTCAGGCAAGCTGGGGAACATTGACAAGTGATGCACTGGGAAGCATTCTGGTAGGGAATTTCTATCAACTGTTAATCCCGGCAATTTTGATTTCCTTAACGATGTTCGCGTTCAATGTGGTTGGTGACGGATTGCAGGATGCCTTAGATCCAAAACTACGGAAATAAATGAGTCCTAACATAATGATTTGATATTACTAGAATAGGAGGGACGATGATGGATAACCTATTAGAAGTCAACGATTTACAAATCACCTTCCATACTTATGCAGGTAAAGTGCAAGCGGTTCGCGGTGTGAACTTTGGCGTGAAAAAGGGGGAAGCCGTTGCGATTGTTGGGGAGTCCGGATGCGGCAAAAGTGTTACAGCGAAATCTATCATGAGATTATTGGAAACACCCCCGGCAGAGTATGGAAAAGGGTCGATAAACTTTGGCGGTAAAGACCTTCTTAAAATGAGTGAAAAGGAAATGCAGAGGATTCGCGGGAATGAAATCAGCATGATTTTCCAGGATCCGATGACTTCGCTCAATCCAACGACAAAAATCGGCAGCCAGATCATGGAAGGCATTTTAAAGCATAATAAAAACATGTCCCGAAATGATGCATACGAACGGGCGTTGGAAACACTGAAACTAGTAGGTATTCCACAGCCGGAAAAAAGAATGCAGCAATATCCGCATGAGTTTTCAGGTGGTATGCGCCAAAGGGCAATGATAGCGATGGCCCTTGCTTGCGAACCGAAATTGCTGATTGCCGATGAACCTACAACTGCATTGGATGTAACGATACAAGCGCAAATATTGGAACTGATGAAAGATATCCAACGAAGAATGGATACTTCCATCATTTTAATCACTCATGATTTAGGTGTGGTTGCGGAAACTTGTGAACGGGTAGTCGTCATGTATGCAGGCAAGGTTGTGGAGACGGGTACGGTAGAGGCTATATTTTCAAACCCGCAGCATCCTTATACAAGAGGTCTGCTTAAAACGGTGCCAAGGCTGGATATGGAAAAAACGGCTCCGTTGGTTCCGATTATCGGATCACCACCGGATTTATTGGATCCGCCAAAAGGATGCCCATTTTACCCAAGATGTGAATCAGCAATGAAAGTGTGCAAAGACCATGATCCGGAGCTTGAAGTAGTGGAAGAAGGTCAGACTGCCGCATGCTGGCTGCACCACCCGATGGCCAAGGCAGCACAGGTACAAGCACCGACTAATGTATAAAGGAGGAGAACCAATGGTTTCACTGAAAAATAAGGCCGTAAAAGAAAAGACATACAACGAAAATTCTCCTCTTGTTGAAATAAAGAATCTGAAGAAGCATTTTCCTATTGGTTCTCAATCGCTGAAAGCGGTAGATGGTTTGGATCTCAAAATCTATCCAGGGGAAACTGTCGGTCTTGTTGGGGAAAGCGGTTGCGGTAAGTCGACTGCAGGTCGTACAATCACTCGATTATATGAACCGACAGATGGAGAAGTTCTTTTTCAGGGGAAAAATATTTTCGATTACAAACCCGGGGAAATGTCACATATCCGCCGTGAAATACAAATGATTTTCCAAGATCCTTACGCATCCTTGAACCCAAGGATGAAGGTGGAGGAATTGATTGGGGAACCACTTGCCATTCATGGGATATCAAAAGGTAAAGAGCGAAGAAAACGGGTGGAAGACCTGTTAAAGCTGGTTGGTTTAAGTCCGGAACATATCACTCGTTTTCCGCATGAATTCAGTGGCGGACAACGCCAGCGTATTGGAATTGCAAGGGCCTTGGCTTTAAATCCTAAATTCATCGTTTGTGATGAACCAATCTCTGCCTTGGATGTTTCGATACAGGCCCAAGTGGTCAACTTATTAAAAGAACTGCAAAAAGAAATGGGATTGACTTATTTATTCATCGCGCATGATTTATCGATGGTCAAGTATATTTCAGATCGCATTTTAGTCATGTACCTTGGAAGAATGATGGAACTTTCGGATAGTGATTCTTTAACGAAAGATCCGCTACACCCATACACACAGGCCTTGCTATCCGCAGTGCCGATACCAGACCCGACTATTAAACGGGAAAGAATCGTCCTTAAAGGCGATGTACCAAGTCCGATCAATCCGCCGAGCGGCTGTGTATTTCGGACGCGCTGCCCTAAGGCGATGGAGATATGCTCCAGTGCTGTACCTGAATGGAAAGAACAAAAACCAGGACATTTCGTTGCTTGTCATTTATATTGGTAAACAAAAAAACCAGTTGCATTTGCGACTGGTCTTTTTTTACACATTTATGTAAAATATTTTTAGAATAGAAACGATTATCAAATTATTTATCAGCATGTCAAAATAAAAAACTAGGAATCTGAAAATAAAACATATAAAATGTAATTATATGTAAATATAAAATTCTGTTGAATGTTTCAATTTGTGAGAGAAGGAGGGACTGTTATTGTATTCCACGATAACTAGTGAGATCGTCGATCGTGTCATGATTGTTACTCTTAATCGTCCAGAGAGAATGAATGCTTTCAATGAAAAGATGTGTGAGGAGATGATTCGCGCTTTTAATGAAGCGGATGAAAATGATGACGTAAGAGCCGTCATATTAACTGGCGCTGGGGATGCTTTTTGTGCTGGAATGGATTTGGAAAAAGGTGCAGAAACGTTTATGGATCACACTCCTTTGGTTGAATATCGCGATGCAGGAGGAATGTTGTCATTACGGATTTTTGAGATGAAGAAACCTATGATAGCAGCCATTAATGGAGCGGCAGTCGGGATTGGGATAACGATGACTTTGCCCATGGACATTAGAATTGCTTCAACAGATGCAAAGATGGGTTTTGTATTTGCAAGGCGGGGGATAACGATGGAGGCATGCAGCGGCTGGTTCTTGCCTAGACTTGTCGGAATGGGCAAAGCTTCCGAATGGATTTTTACCGGCAGGATGATTACGGCCAGTGAAGCATATGAGGGAAGGCTGGTAAACAAGATCGTCGAGCCAGAAGAATTGATGTCTGCAGCAATGGAGATTGCGACAGACATTGCGGAAAATACATCTTCCGTCTCTGTGACGCTATCCCGGCAGTTAATGTGGTCCATGCTCGGTGCGAACCATCCTGTTGAATCACACAAAATAGAATCGAAAATGATTCATTGGACCGGAAAACAAGCTGATGCACTAGAAGGAATCGAAGCTTTTCTCGAAAAAAGGAAAGCCGATTTCAAAATGAAAAGCAGCACGGATATGCCTCCGTTTTATCCGTGGGGAACGGATCGAACATATGAAGCGGATAAGAAATGAATGAATGGTAAGGTCGATATCGAGGGCTTCGGAAGTGCTTGATAATTTTTACTTTTCGGATAAATTAGGGTTTCTTTTCTTAGTGTGTTATACTAGGTTTACCATTTACTAAACTTGTTTCATGTTCCCTATTCCCTGTGAATAGGGTTTTTTTATGATTGCTTTTTCGATCAAAAAAACAGACCCTACAAGTAGGGTCCGTTATATATTGTATTTAAAATTATGCTTTTTGAACGTTAGTAGCTTGGGGTCCGCGTTGACCTTGCTCAACTTCAAAAGTAACTTCTTGACCTTCGTCTAATGATTTGAATCCTTCGCTTTGGATAGCTGAGAAATGTACGAATACATCGTCTCCGTTTTCGCGTTCGATGAAGCCAAATCCTTTTTCTGCGTTAAACCATTTTACTTTACCTTGTTCCATTGTTGTTGCCTCCTAGTGTGAATCCACACATTGTGTTACTACCCTTGCTCAATCATTAGACGAAAAGTTTTTCACTTATCAATCTTCCCGAACAAAAATAATTCTTTTTAAATATAACAGATAATGTCGGAATCTGCAAGCTAACAAGGGAAGATTATTAATGTATACAGAAAATGAACAATTCTTAATACCCTTTTTTGTAATCAAGTAAATTTGTTGAAGGGGTTTTACCATTTAGATAGTCCTTTAAATTTGGGATGAAAATATCCTGAATTAGCCTTTGGTCGTAAAATTCCGTATTTCCGGATGTGTGCGGCGTGATGATTACGTTGTTCAACTCCCATAAAGGGCTATTCTCAGGAAGTGGCTCCGTTTCAAACACATCAAGACCAGCACCTGCAATATCTTTGTCCTTAAGCGCTTGAATCAATTCGTTTTGAATGACGAGGTTTCCCCTTCCTATATTAATGAAATATGCGGAGCGCTTCATTAAATTGAATTCGTTTTTACCAAACATATTCCTTGTTTCTGGGGTCAAAGGTAATGTCACGACAATATAATCACACTTAGGAAGAAGATCAATCAATTGTTTTTGTGTGAACATCTCATCTACAAATTCTTCTGATTCACCGGAATGGCGCATCCCTAATACGGTCATGCCAAAAGCCTTGGCAATTTTGGCGGTTTCCTTTCCGATTTTCCCGACACCGATGATTCCTATGGTCTTTTCATGAATTTCCTGCTTCATATGTGCGTGATGCCAGGTCTTTGTATGCTGTTGCTTAATATAAGTATCTATTTTTCTTGTTAAGGCAAGCATTAACGCGAAAATAGTCTCTGAAATGGGATACGCATGAACGCCGTTTGCAGTTGTAATCTGAACATTCATTTGCTCTAAATTTTCCAGGGGTAAAGCATTCACTCCTGCGCTCCATGTCTGGATCCATTTAACATCGCTTGCAGCGATCGATACAGACATTTCCGCTTTCCAGCCTGCGATCACTTCTGCATCGGCAATATGATCTCTCCATTTTTCCGGAGATCTCCCAGTGATCACAGTCCACTCGGGAATCAATTCTTGGATCTTCTGTAATAAGATTTCATTCAAATTTTGGCTTATTATGAGTTTTCTTTTTGGCATAATTATCCTCCTGGATATTTTTTCTGAATTATACGTAAGTTTCGATAATATTTCAATTGGAAAGGCGATTGCTTACCAATCTTGCTATAATACTAATAATCAATGGAATGGGGTGTAATCATGAACGTGAAAGAGATATATGGACAGCTGCCTGCTCTAGAATCAAAACGATTGATCATGAGGAAAGTCACCATGAATGATGCCGAAGACATGTTCGCTTATGCATCCAACAATGAAGTTTCCCGTTACGTCACATGGGAAGCCCATCGTTCCCTAAGTGATACAAAAGATTTTATCCGATTAATCCTTCAAAATTATGAGGATAAGAAAATCGCTCCATGGGGCATAGAACACAAGGAAAGCGGTAAGTTGATTGGTACCATTGATTTTGTTTCATGGCAGGTTGACCATCATATTGCGGAAATAGGGTATGTGCTTGCACCAGAATATTGGGGGAGTGGCTTGATGACGGAGGCAGCCCAAAAGATAATCGCCTTTGGCTTCGAAAATATGAACCTAGTTCGAATACAAGCAAGGTGCTTCGTTGAAAATTCAGGTTCAGAGCGAGTCATGCAAAAGGCTGGTATGTCTTTTGAGGGAATCATAAGAAAAGGAATGTTCGTCAAGGGGAAGCATCAAGACCTAAAGCTATATTCCATTATAAAATGATGGCTGCGAAGTCAGCTGATTAAAGGGAAAGTAATAAGAAAAATATACATCGTTTGCGAAGCGTGAATTTCTGTTGTTGATTATGATGGATATGGGAAAGCCAGAAACAAACAATATGTGCAAATATTGAATCAAAAACTATACAAAACGTCTAATGTAAAAAGTCGTTTTAAAAAATATAATGAAACTATGAAATCGTGTTGAAATGGAGGGTTTATTTAATGACAGTTATCAATGAAGTAGAAACGTTGAAAAATTATATCGGTGGCAAATGGGTTGATTCCACAACTTCGAAACATGAACAAGTGCCTAACCCGGCAACAGGAGAAGCATTGGCAATCGTACCCCTTTCAACTAAGGAAGATGTAAACCAAGCGGTGGAGGTTGCTAAAAAGGCGTATAAAGAATGGAAAAAGGTCGCCGTTCCAAAAAGAGCTCGCTTCTTATTCCGTTACCAGCAATTACTGATTGAACACTGGGATGAGCTTGCAAAGCTGGTCACTATCGAAAATGGAAAAAGCTATACAGAAGCATATGGTGAGGTTCAGCGCGGGATTGAATGCGTGGAGTTCGCAGCAGGTGCCCCTACCTTGATGATGGGAAGTCAGCTTCCTGATATTTCCCCAGGCATTGAATCTGGCATGTATCGTTATCCAATGGGTGTCGTTGCCGGGATTACGCCGTTTAATTTCCCGATGATGGTGCCATGTTGGATGTTCCCGCTGGCAATAGCTTGTGGAAATACGTTTATCTTAAAACCTTCAGAACGGACACCGCTTTTGGCCAACCGTCTCGTGGAATTATTGACAGAAGCCGGTGTTCCGGATGGTGTTGTCAATATTGTCCATGGTGCCCACGATGTCGTGAATGGGATTTTGGAACATGAAGACATTAAAGCGGTATCATTTGTGGGATCCCAGCCTGTCGCAGAGTATGTATACAAAACCGCCGCTGCCAATAAAAAACGTGTCCAGGCTTTATCGGGTGCGAAAAATCATTCGATCGTCATGCCTGATGCAGATTTGGACAATGCGGTAACGAACATAACGAATGCAGCTTTCGGATCTGCAGGCGAGCGCTGCATGGCTGCGTCAGTGGTTGTTGCGGTGGGAGAAGTGGGAGATACGCTCGTTGAGAAATTAAAGGCTGCAGCGGATAACATCAAGATTGGAAATGGAATGGATAAGGACGTTTTCCTGGGACCTGTAATCCGTGATACTCATAAAAAAAGAACAGAACAATACATTGAAATCGGGGAAAAAGAAGGAGCTGTCCTCCTTCGTGATGGTAGGAATGAAGGCGATCAGGAAAAAGGCTATTACGTTGGACCGACATTATTTGATCATGTAAAAACAAACATGAAAATATGGAGTGATGAAATTTTTGCTCCTGTCTTATCCATAGTACGAGTTAATACTCTTGAAGAAGCAATTGAATTGACCAATCAATCCGAATTTGCCAATGGTGCCTGCCTCTATACGGATAGTGCAAAAGCCATCCGGGAATTTCGCGAAGAAATTGATGCAGGTATGCTTGGCATTAACCTTGGGGTACCCGCGCCAATGGCATTCTTTCCATTTTCCGGATATAAAAGTTCGTTTTATGGGGACCTTCATGCCAATGGGAAAGACGGCGTGGAATTTTACACGAGAAAGAAAATGTTAACGGCAAGATACTGATAGGAAAAAGGGGGTCGGCGCAATTTGTGGTCGGCCTTCCTTTATACATTATTTTAGGAGGAGTATAGCTTATGCAGGTTGAAAAACAGGGTCAGGATCTTAAAGCGATGGATGGTAAATATGTGTGGCATCATATGAAAGGGGCTGAACCCACCCCTGGTGCAATGGTGATTAAAAACGGGCAAGGAGCATGGATTACGGATGTTGATGGGAATCGTTTCCTGGATGGGATGTCTGGTTTATGGTGTGTCAACGTCGGTTATGGCCGCACGGAACTGGCTGAAGCAGCTTACGAGCAGCTGAAGGAACTTCCTTATGCCCCTTTAACGAATAGCCACATCCCGGCTATTAAGCTAGCGGAGAAATTAAATGAATGGCTTGGTGGGGATTATGTGATTTTCTTCTCTAACAGCGGTTCAGAAGCCAATGAGGCTGCCTTTAAAATTGCGCGGCAGTATCATCAGCAAAAGGGTGAACATGGACGCTATAAATTCATTTCGCGTTATCGCGGCTATCATGGCAATTCAATGGGAGCCCTGTCAGCTACCGGGCAGGCACAGCGAAAATATAAATATGAACCTCTCGCCCCAGGGTTTCTTCATGTATCACCGCCAGATTCTTACCGAAATCCAGAGGATGAAAGCGGTGAAAAAAGTGCAGCGGAAATTGAACGTACCATTACATGGGAGCTGAGCGAAACGGTGGCTGCGGTCATCATGGAACCAATCATCACTGGGGGCGGAATTTTGATGCCACCCGATGGATATATGAAACGTGTCAAAGAAATTTGTGAGAAAAATGGTGTCCTTCTCATTTCGGATGAGGTCATTTGCGGGTTTGGCCGTACTGGTAAGAAATTCGGATTTATGAACTATGATGTAAAACCAGACATCGTAACAATGGCTAAAGGAATCACGAGCGCTTATTTGCCATTATCCGCTACAGCCGTCAAACGCGAAATTTATGAAGCGTATATTGGCTCAGACGTTTATGACCGCTTTCGGCATGTAAATACATTTGGCGGCAATCCTGCTGCCTGTGCCGTCGCTATGAAGAATATTGAAATATATGAAAATGAAAAACTAATAGAACGGTCCAAGGAGTTAGGGCTACGCTTTCTGCAAGAATTTGAAGAAATCAAATCTCATCCCAATGTTGGGGATGTACGCGGGAAAGGTTTGTTGGTAGGCATTGAACTAGTGGAAGATAAACTGACCAAACAGCCGATCGAACTTTCCAAAATCAATAAAGTCATTGCTTCATGCAAAGAAAAGGGGCTGATCATAGGGAAAAATGGCGATACAGTAGCAGGCTTCAATAATATCCTGACTCTTGCTCCCCCACTTAGTATAACTGAAGAGGATTTTGCATTCATCATAGCGACGGTAAAGCGAACGCTAGCTGAACTATGAAAATAAAAATAAAAAACTGAATATTCAATGATTTCACGCATGTGCCTGTTGATACACATAACTTGCTTTTTAAATGAGGCTGATGCGTCAGTTTTAGCGCCGTTCGGAACTTTGAACGGTGCTTTTGTCTATGATCAAGGAAGAATAAGAGGTAAAGGAATCTAATAGAAATTATAGGCGTATTTTGGAATCGTTTTCCTTGCTTAGTTAAAGCGGATGTTCGAAAATGGAATGATAAGGAGTAGTGATAGAATATCTATATTATCCGGCAGAAGAGGTGAGGGACATGAATAATGAAGATATAACAAAAAAATTAACATTACATATCCCTGAAATTTTAGGGAGTGGGAACTTTTCAAAGTATGCTGTATTGGTACCGCTAATAGAGAAAGAAGATGGAATTCATGTTCTTTTCGAAGAGCGTTCACACAAACTGAGGAGGCAGCCGGGGGATATATGTTTTCCGGGCGGGAAAATAGACAAGCTGGATCATGATGAACAGGCTGCTGCCCTAAGGGAAACATATGAGGAACTTAATTTGCGAAAAGAAGATATCGAAAACGTCTTTCCGATCGATTATTTGGTATCTCCATTCGGGATGATTGTCTATCCTTATGCAGGATTTGTTCGTAACCATCAACGGATAATACCTAATCCAGCTGAGGTAGAAACCATTTTTACGGTCCCACTTTCCTTTTTCATGGAAAAACCGCCAGAAATTTATCATGTGGAATATAAAGTGGAACCGCATGCAAACTTCCCCCATGATTTAGTCGTTGGCGGGGAGAATTATAAATGGCAGCCAAAACAGATGGAAGAGTATTTTTACTTATATAATGGTCGGGTAATCTGGGGAATGACAGCGAAAATCCTTACCCATTTTATTGAAATACTTCGTTAGACACTTCTAAAGCACCTTTTTTTTTCGGTCTATTTCTATTAAGCTTTGATTATGGTAAAAGTTAGGTTTTTAATAGAAGCGGGGGGATGAGTGGATGAAGTATAGTTTTGAAGTACTTGAAAAAGAACGGGAAATGGCAATGGCTGCGCTAGTCAACTTCAATGAAAACCGCGAATACTATGATGAAACCAAAGATCAGGAACTTAAGCTGGCATACTACAAAGATGGTTCCTTGGACCGGGAAGGATTGAAGGACCTACTTGTGGCAACCCATAAAAACCAGCTGAACTACTCACCGCATCGTCATGTTTACCCATGGGTGGACTTACAGGAAAATGGCCAGCTGAAAAGTCTGTATTCCGGTAAAGGGATGGATCCTGCACAAGTGATTGAGGAAGATATCCGTATACTGGAAGTGTTGTCAAGAGGTATTGAATCAACAAATTCGGAGAATATTCTCGTTAATTGTGAACATGTAGTACCTCAATCATGGTTCGATAAAAAAGAACCGATGAGGGGGGATTTGCATCATCTGTTCGCCTGTGAACCAACGTGTAATAGCAGCCGGAGTAACTATCCATACCATGATTTTGAGGATTATATCCCTGAAAGATCGGCTGCCGGTATAAAAGCGGGTTGCGGGAAATCAGACGAAAGTAAATTCGAGCCCGAATACGGAAAAGGGATCGTGGCGAGGGCAACTTTGTATTTTTTACTCAGATATGAGGGAATCATCGATACCGGCAAAATCGACTTGGCACTGCTTTTGGAATGGCATCGGCTTTTTCCCGTCAACACTTATGAAAAACATAGAAACCTCGCTATACATGAAATGCAGGGTAATCGTAACCCGTATATAGATTTTCCCGAAATGGCAGAGAATTGGAATTAAAGAAGGGCATAAAAAAGAGGATTGAAGCTGCAGTGCAAGCTTCAATCCTCTTTTATTATGGATTATAAGAATTTTACGCAAACAGGGAAGGGAACTTGAACATCCTTTTGCAATAATGTTAATTTTCCGTCATCTTCATTCCGAGCATATAGTGTCAAGTTTCCTGATTGTTCATTAGAAGCGATCAGAAATTTCCCGCTAGGGTCCAATGAAAAATCACGCGGCCAATGTCCTTCGGTGGAAACCAGCTGCACGAATGCCAGTTTGCCTGTTTCTTGATTGGTTTCGTAAACGGCAATACTATCATGTCCGCGGTTTGCGGCATATATGAATCGCCCGTCATCAGAAATATGAATGGCGCTTCCTTGGTTATTTTCCTTGAAATCTTCCGGTACGGTCCGTACCGTTTGCAATTCAGAAAAACTACCGGTTTGACTATCGAAGCTCAAAACAATGACTTCTGGTACAAGTTCTGCCATGACATAAGCAAATTTACCGTTTGGGTGGAAGGTCAGATGCCGTGGTCCGCTGCCGGGAGCAACAGATAAGCTGTTTACTTCTTCCAAAACCCCATTATGTAGTTTATAGGTTATTACTTTATCTATTCCGAGGTCGACAACAGCAATGAACCTTTCATCCGGCGTGAAACCAGCGAAGTGAGTGTGTGCTTTTTCCTGACGTTCTTCATTCGGTCCTTGCCCTTCATGTTGAACAGTTGATGATACAGGCAAAGGGGTCGCATCGTCATGAAGCGGATACGATTCAATCACGCCTTCTCCATAACTGGAAGTGACCAAAACCTGTTTCTTGCTGTCGACACTTATATGGCAGGAAGAGCCATTTGGTGTCAGTTGTTTGCCTAAGAAGGTAAGCTCACCTGAATCTTCACTAATCGAATAGGATGAAACTCCACCGCTGCCAGCTTCTTTTAAAATGGCGAAGAGATTCTTTTTGTCCTGGCTGATGGCGACATAAGTCGGATCGGTCAATTCTGCTGCAAGAACCGGTGTGCTGAGCTTTCCTTCTGCTGTATCTAAAGTAAATCGGTAAATACCTTCGCTGTTTCCTTTTGTGTAAGTGCCTATGTATCCAATGATGTTCTGTTGACCATGTTTTGCCATATTTATCTCCTCCAAGAAAGATTTGTGTTTATTTTTATTTTAACATAGATGATGCCCATATATCCTTTTCCCGTTTTATGTTGAGTCGGAACCTTTTTCTTTTTGAATTTTTTTAGATGATAAAAAAAACCCGACTAGCGGGTTAATTTAAATCGACTGACTTTGAGGCTTCGAGGGGGATATGCCTAAACTCAGAAACGGAAAATAAACCCTGATCCGTCAGTTTGATTTCAGGGATGACAGGTAGCGCCAAGAAGGCAAGTGTAAGAAAAGGGTTGAAATGCCTGTTAGCCCCGAGTTTCAATAAGGCTTCATCGATGTGCTTCAATGAATGGACCACATCCATATAATTGCATTCACTCATCAAACCAGCTATTGGAAGGGGAAGGGAGGCTAGTATTTCCCCATTTTGGATTACAGTCAATCCACCCTGCATTTTTTTGATTTCCTTAGCTGCCAGAAGCATATCCTGGTCATTCGTTCCGGCAATGATCAAATTATGTGAATCATGGGCTACTGTCGTGGCAATGGCTCCTGATTTCAACCCGAGCCCTTTGACGATACCCAGGCCCATTTGTTTGGTCATATGATGCCGTTCAATAACAGCAAGTTTTAGATGATCAACATGTTCGGAGAACTGAAATAGTCCATCATGATTAAGTGTGACCGGTTCAATCGAATGCTTTGTAATCAAGCTGTTTGGAGTTATCTCAATAATATTAGCGAACTCATTTTTAAAAGGTATCGCGAAATCATCTCCGGTAATTTCATGAAATTGAACAGAGTGCTTCAATCCGTCGATAATAACCTGTTTCTCATCAGCTGGATAGTTAAGCAAACGATTATTTTGAACCATAAGCTTTCCATCTTTGAAGACCGAATGGAGGATGACTGAATCAAGATCATCCAGTAGAAGGAAGTCTGCCTTGTATCCAGGTGCAATTGCACCATGTTCCTTTAATCCAAAGCATTCCGCTGCATTAATGGTCGCCATTTGAATGGCGGTAATTGGCGGGATACCTGTTTCTATGGAAAGTCGAATGTTGTGATCGATACTTCCTTCAGAAACTATATCATCTAGGTGCCTGTCATCGGTGACGAATAAACAACGGCGGGAGTTCTTCTCGTTAATAACTGGAATCAGGTTAATTAAGTCTTTGGCGACGGTGCCTTCCCTGATCATAAGATACATTCCTTTACGCAGTCTTTCTTTTGCCTCTTCCGCTGTAGTGCATTCATGATCCGTTTTAATGCCTGCACTCAGATAAACATCGAGCTGTTGTTCGGATAATCCAGCTGCATGGCCATCAATGCTTTTGCCCAGTCTATTTGCATCGTATATTTTTTTCAGCATATCCTCATCTGTATGTGAAACGGCGGGAAAATTCATTATTTCGGCTAAACCAAGCACTCTTGGGTTTTGATAAAAGGAAATTAAATCTTCACTTCTTAAGACTGCACCAGAATGTTCAAACTCCGTAGCAGGTACACAAGAGGGCATCATGAAGTAAAAATCAAAAGGAAGTTGATCAGATTGTTCAATCATATATTCCATGCCCTTTTTGCCAGAAACATTGGCAATTTCATGAGGATCCGCAACGATGCAGGTCACACCATGTAAAAGGAGGATTTTTGCAAGTTCATAAGGCCTGACCATCGATGATTCTATATGAACATGGCCATCAATGAAGGAAGGGCATACGAATTTTCCTGCAGCATCGATTTCCGAAGTACCCTCATAACGCCCAATTCCAGCAAAGTAACCATCGGCGATCGCAATGTCGCCTGTATAGATATCGCCATTGAAAACATCTATGATTTGCCCGTTCTTAATGACGCAATCTGCAGGTGTTCTTCCTGTTGCAACGTCAATTCTCCTTTTAAGCAAGTTTTTTTTCATATTCATAACCCCTTTGGCCATATATAACCGGTTAATATTTCACTTTTTCCGTATTGGTTTCCCATGTTCGGAATGGTAAATCGTGGTCATTAAAAGACAATTGTTTCATTTTAATCGTGCGGTTTTCCATTGGCAGGGCAAGTTCTTGGTAGATAAAGTGATCATCAAAGCCAATAACTGCAGCGTCTTCTTTAGTGCATGCGTAATAAATGGCTTTTGGACGTGCCCAGTAAATAGCACCGATGCACATGGGGCATGGTTCGCAGCTAGTGTAAATTTCACAATCTGTAAGCTGGAAGCTGTCGAGATTCCTGCATGCATCACGAATCGCCTGTACTTCGGCGTGCGCTGTAGGATCGTTGGCCGTTGTCACATTATTACATCCTCTGCCTACGACTTTGCCATCTTTTACGATAATAGCACCAAAAGGACCTCCGTTCTTAGCCAGTACATTTTCATTTGCAAGTCGAACGGCCATTTCCATGAATTTTACATCCACTAAAAAAACACCCCTTCATATATTAATAACCCAAAAGTGTTAATGTTACGTTTTTTAACGTAAATATAATAAACAATATATCATATGTCTAGGGAAATTGAATATTGTTTTCTGAAAATAAAGAAAAATCAATTTATGTTGGGGTTTATGAGTGTAATCAAAAGAATTTAAAAGAATTTTTACAAATAATTATAAAACTGATATTGTTAGAAGAAAATCATTAGAATTATGAAGGTGATATGCATGGGTTTTTTGGGAGTTCTATTACCGATATTCGGTATATTTGTTTTAGGTTTCATCGGTCAGAAAAAGTTTAATCTTGATACAAAATCGATTTCCACGATGGCATTATATTTAATGTCACCTTTTCTCGTGTTCCGGACTTTTTATTCCGCAGAATTTACGATTAATTATTTTTACCTGTTCTTATTCACGATAGTACTTTGCCTTTCTCTCATACTGGTAGTCTACATTATATCTTTTTTTCGCAATTATACAGTCACTGAAACAAGCGGCATGATATTGGCATCGGCATTCATGAATAACGGGAATTACGGTACACCCGTCATTTTCCTGTTATTCGGAGCCGCAGGACTCGATTATGCAATCATCCTTATGGTGGGACAGCAGTTAGTGATGTGCACGATCGGCATTTATTTCGCAGCAAAGGGCAGTCCTGAAGGAAACGGAGTTCAAACAGCAATTAAAGCGGTTTGTCGAATGCCAATTGTTTATGGAGCTATTGCAGGAACAGTATTTCAGTTCGTGAACATACCTTTAAGCAATTCGGTTATGGAAGCTATTAATCTTGTTGCAAACGCAGCGATCCCAACAATCATGATTACACTGGGAATGCAGCTGGCCAACATTTCCCTGAAAAAAATTGCTTATCGAAAGCTATCAGTTTCACTTCTTCTTAAACTTGCCGTTTCACCAGCAATTGCCTTCCTGTTATCACTCGCCTTGCCAGTGGGTGAAATGGTCAGGCATATCATGATCATCGTAGCTGCCATGCCAACAGCGGCCAACACTACGATGTATGCGCTCCAATTCAACACGGAGCCTGAATTCGTTTCAAGTGCTACATTCATCAGTACATCATTAAGCCTGATTACGCTTCCCATCATCTTTTTCTTTGTATTATAGAAGATTATGATTCTAATTATGTGGGCAAACTTATTATAAGCACTAATCGGAGGTCGTGATCCGGCCAAATTATCGGCATTGCCCTTTATGACCAAATCTTGGGCTAGGTACCCATCGCGGTTTATGAACTTATGCCATTAATTTAGGTGTTGATGAAAAAATGATTTCAACAATTTCATTTTAATATTAAATTGTAGCTTATTAAACTGGCGTTTGGTATTTTAATGCCAGTATTTGATTGGAGGGGTTTTGTGTTCCAGACTGAAATTAAATTGATTAATCCTGGAAAGATTGATGCCATACTAAAGGAAATCGTCCTGAAAACCTTTGAAGAAGCACTGGAAGAAAAACTCTTGCTATGCATGGAGTGCGGAGATGTCGATTTTTATATCGCGTATTCAAATAATGAGGAACTTCAAGATGCGATTAATGAAAACTTTGAAATTGATGAATGTGGTGAAATCATGAAAATAGATGAACATCAGGAACTTATGGATGATTTATACGATTATTTCTTGATCATACATAAGGAAAGTGATTTGTTTGACTTTTTTCCAGCAGGTCCATATACCCACAATGGGGAAATTCATGAATCAGATACCGATATGCTGGCGCCAAGGGGTTTGTATTCAGCACCATTTGAAGATGCGATAAAGGAATAAAACGAAAAGACAGCAAATGCTGTCTTTTTGTATTATTAAAAGCATATTCAGTTTTCGGGAAATAAAAGATTTTTTTACAAAAAGAGGGATTTTTTTTATAGGATATCAGTTTAAATTTACCAGTTTTATGAAATATAGCAATAATATCATAAAATATGATATTGTTTTTAACAATTTAAAGTTTATATGGTAATTTTAAGAAATATTATATATAATAAAAAATGTGAATATTGAATATATTATTTGAATTACTAGTTTAAAATAATAATAAAAATGGACTTTTCACAATGAATTATGAAATATTGGGAAATAATTTTTGAAGAAAGGATTATACATAAGATTTGTTTCGAGTTAAAAGAGTGATATATTACGCTTTTAGAATTCTGATTATTATAAATTTTCAGTTTTGGGCAGGGGGCTAATTATGATAGTTTTTGACAGAGTGAATAAGTATTATGGCGATTTCCATGTATTGAAAGAAATTAATCTAACAATCAAAAAAGGGGAAGTGGTAGTGGTCATTGGACCTTCCGGATCAGGAAAAAGTACACTGCTTCGATGCATTAATCGTCTAGAGACCATTTCGCAAGGTTCCCTTTCAATTAATGGTCTAAATGTAGCGGATAAAAAGACGGACATAAACAAACTTCGTCGGAATATCGGTATGGTTTTCCAGCATTTTCACTTATATCCCCATAAAACAGTGCTAGAGAATATCATGCTTGCTCCCCGGAAAGTCCTGGGGCAATCCGAAGAGGAAGCGAAAAAGATTGCACTGAAGTATTTGGACAAAGTGGGGATTGGAGATAAAGCGAATTCATTTCCTTCTCAGCTTTCAGGTGGACAGCAGCAACGGGTAGCGATTGCCAGAGGTTTGGCAATGGGGCCTGAAATCATGCTATTTGATGAACCTACCTCAGCCTTGGATCCAGAAATGATTGGCGAGGTACTGGATGTAATGAAAGCACTTGCCCATGAAGGTATGACGATGGTGGTGGTCACGCACGAAATGGGATTTGCCCGTGAAGTAGCGGATCGAATCGTATTCATGGACGAAGGCAGGGTTTTAGAAGAGGCATCACCGGCTGAGTTTTACGCCAATCCTCGTGAAGAGAGGGCTCGTTTATTCCTTAGCCGTATATTAAATCATTAAAAAAACAGGGGTGAATTACATGTTGAAGAAAAAGAAATGGTTAAAATTATCTTTGCTATCCTTACTGGCTGTCATTTTATTAGCTGGATGCGGCGGGGGGAACGATTCAGACAAAGCTGAAGAGGGTGGAGGTAAAGGCAAAGAAAAAGATGTTCTCGCACAAGTGAAGGAAAAGGATAAGATCGTTTTTGGGGTGAAAAATGATACAAGACTATTCGGATTGAAGAATCCTAGTACTGGAGAGGTTGAAGGCTTTGATATTGATATTGCCAAAGCTCTTGCAGCAGAAATCCTTGGTGATGAGAATAAAGTTGAATTTAAAGAAGTGACTTCTAAAACCAGGATGGCATTATTGAATAATGGTGATATCGACGCAATTGTAGCAACCATGACAATCACGGAAGATCGTAAAAAAGAAGTTGACTTCACTGATGTTTACTTCGACGCCGGACAATCTTTGTTGGTCAAAAAGGGCAGCGATATCAAGGGTATTGATAGTCTAAAAGGGAAAAAGGTATTGGCTGTCAAGGGCTCTACTTCTTCCATAAATATCCGTGAAAAAGCTCCTGAAGCACAAGTGCTGGAATTTGAAAACTATTCCGAAGCGTTCGCTGCACTTAAATCCGGACAAGGGGATGCATTGACAACGGATGATTCCATCCTTTATGGAATGGCAGATGAAGATCCAAGCTATGAGCTTGTTGGCGGTACATTTACGGAAGAACCTTATGGTATTGCCGTGAAAAAAGGAAATGCTGAATTTGTTGAAGAGTTGAATAAAGCCCTTAAGTCTCTTAAAGATTCAGGCAAGTACGATGAAATCCATGATAAATGGATTAAACATTAAACATTTCAGCAAATGGATAAGGGAAGCTGACCTTAAATAACATTTGTACATTTGTCTGTGAGGATGAGCGTTTTGCTCATCCTTACTAGTTAAAGGAGTTGAATGCCGTGCTTGATTTCTCCATTTTAACAGAGAATCTGGATATGTATTTATTAGGCTTTAAAAATACGATCATGTCGAGTTTGGTCGCGTTGGTATCGAGTTTGATTCTTGGGGTGCTAATTGCCATCATGCGGATTGCGCCAATAAAGCCATTAAACTGGCTGGGTACCGCCTATGTCGAGTTCATTCGGAACATACCGTTATTGATCATTACCTTTTTCTTCTTTCTTGGTCTTAAACTAAGCGGTCTATATGCAGGGACATTAGCCTTGACCATTTACACTTCATCTTTCATAGCTGAGGCAATTCGGGCAGGCATACTCTCCGTGCCTAAGGGTCAAATGGAAGCTGCACGTTCTTCAGGCCTGACATATGGGCAGGCCATGAGGCTCGTCATACTGCCGCAGGCCGTTAAAATAGTCATTCCTCCTTTAGGGAACCAATTTATCAATCTAGTAAAGAATTCTTCCATTTTGGCCGTCGTTGCAGGACTCGATCTTATGTACCACGGGGATTTGATTTCTTCAAGGACATTTGTCGTGTTTGATGTGTACATTTTCGTGGCAGCGTTTTACTTAATTCTTACCATTCCTTTAAGTTTTGGCGTTGGTTATTTGGAAAAACGTCTGGCTAAGAGTAATTGAGGGAGGTATAAGATATGGATTTTGCAGGTGCCTATACACCAGATAATCTTAAGTTTTTATTAGAAGGATTTTGGGTAACGCTCCAGGTAGCTTTTATATCCATTATTCTAAGTTTCATTATTGGCGGTCTTGTAGGTATAATCCGATACGCAAAAGTGCCGGTGTTATCACAAATATTAGCTTTGATTGTAGAAACTGTACGTAATTTGCCTCTGTTATTAATCATATTTTTTACGTATTTTGCTTTGCCGGAGATACGGATTAAACTGGAAATCATTCCAGCAGCCATAGTTGCCTTGACAATTTTTGAGTCAGCCATGCTTTCTGAAGTCATTCGAAGTGGATTGAAGTCCATTGATAAAGGCCAAATGGAAGCTGCCCGTTCATCAGGTTTGAGCTATACACAGGCATTGATACATATTATTCTGCCCCAAGCGCTGCGCCGCATGGTTCCTCCTATTGTCAGCCAATTCATTTCTTTATTAAAGGACACCTCTTTAGCTGTTGTCATCTCTTTACCGGAGCTGACCCATCATGGTCAAATCATATACGGACAAAGTCAAAAGTATTTAATACCGATTTTGATCCTGGTGGCTCTCATGTATTTCATAGTTAACTATAGCCTTTCTTTGGTAGCCCAGAGACTTGAATTGAAACGAACCTAAAAAAACGACTCAGAAATGAGTCGTTTTCTATTTGTCTAGGAGATTCGGAAGTGTCTCACCCTCAACCTTGTTTTAAAACTTGTTTATACTCCATGATCCATACAGTCGGCGGAAAAGGAGCGGACTTCTGAAATCGATTGGAATAATATTTTAAGAAGCAACCGTAGGCTGGACTCATTCGAACCGAGTTTAAGACTAGGTTATCCTTCATGATTTTATAACTGTAATCCTTAATGGATGGAAGAAATTTGCGACACTCCTGCCGAATAACTGGCTAGCCGAGACCCCACAGGCGCTTGTGCCGAGGAGGCTTGGCAGACAGTCGGCGGAAAGGGAGCGGATTTCTGGAATCAACTGGAATGTTATTTTAAGAAAAAACCGTAAGCTGGACTCATCTCAAACAAGTTGAAACTAAGTTATCCTTCATGGTTTTATACTGTAATCCTTAATGGATTGAAGAGATATACGACACTCCAGCCGAATGGCTAGCCGAGACCCCGGAGATGTTTACTTTGATGCGGCTTGGCAGATAGCCGTCGGAAAGGGAGCGGACCTCTGGAATCAACTCGAATATTAATGATGAATGAGTACACAAAAAATGAATCTTTTGCTTTTAATAACCGTATATATAAAGGAAGAAAGAAGGTGGAATATATGTCGGAAATTAAAAGAAGCAATAGCAAAGCGATTGTATCATTGATCATGGGGGTATTATCCCTGTTTATTCCAATCATCGGCATCATATTAGGTATTTTAGGGTTAATATTTGCATCGAAAAGTAAACAAGAAATGAACCTTACTGGTGAATCTGGAAATGGTTTAGTGACAGCTGGAAAAGTGTGCAGCATTATAGGAATAATCTTGAATGTTCTCATGATTTTGATTTTCATGGTGTTTTTTTATTTCGTAGTCAATACGGACATATCAACCTATTGAATGTAAGTATTAACTTGACAAACAAAGAAATGTAATTTAAACCTATATAAAATGGAAATTCATGTTATAATTATTATAAATATCTAAATATTGTATGAAGGGATGATATTTTGACCATTCAAATCTTTGAGTACCCAGCCGTATTCTATTATGAAAAACACCCGTTGATTATCGACTCTTTTTCCGTTCAAGTTTGTTTCCCGGATTTTAGGCGAGAAGGAATTATTTCTTCCGTTAGTGGTAGGAATCGGGTAGATGCCTTAGCTTGTGCTCAAGAACTGCTGGAATCCATGGTCGAACATTTTATTCACGATAAAAAAAGAATCCCGGATGCAAGCGAAATGGAAAAGGTGAATCTGGATCGGGGAATTAATATATGCGAGGCTGCACCCTTCAGAATTGAAATAGAAAATATCACTTATGAAAAATAAAAAAACCTTGCCGGTTAAAGGACAAGGTTTTTATTTTGGATGTCTTGAATTTGTAACCCGGAATGTCAGACCAGTACATAATATATTATTTTCTGAAGTCGATAGTGATAATAGTGCCACTTCATAAAATATAAAAAACCATCATTACCTGTAAAAGGAATGATGGTTTTTAGTTTCGCTAAAAAATTCCCCATTTAATTATTTTTTATTTTTGGGGAAAGGATATTGCGTTCTTTATAACGAATATGTATAGTATAGGTAACATAGGTAAAAAGTATCAATAGTTATATATTTTGGAGGTGTGTGTGTGAAATATTATATAGCATCAGACGAAAAAAATTTGAAGCAAGTAAAATCATTGATCAAGAAATTGACTTCAAAAGGATTTACTTGTGTGAATGACATGAATTTAATAACGAATGATGAGAAAAACCAAATAACGGACGACATTGGAGAATATGAAAAAAAGGGGATAGAGGAAGCCGATTTCATGCTGATCTTCCTAACCGCTGGAAAAGGTAATCTATATGAGCTTGGCTATGCTTTATCTTTAAATAAGAAAATAATTGTGTATTCGCCTGAGAAAGACAATTATCATATTAATAAAAAATCAATATTTCATAATCTGCCCGAGGTAACAATCTGCAGCGGGACCTTTTATAAGCTGGTTAAATTGATACATACGCTTTCTCCGGAAGGATCTGAACAAGATTCATTGCATCTTAAATAAAAGTCAAATGTAAAATTTTAAGGATACCCTCTAATAAAATTTCTTTTGAACGAATTGTTTAAAGTATTTAAAAATGAGGGTAAAGACCATAAAAAAAGGGAGAGGACTGTTTTGGCCATTATTGATATCGACCAATTATTGTTAGCCACTGAAGCGATAGCAGAAGAGTCAGTTCCATTCCATCTTGATACATTTGACATCGATCAACTTTTAGATAATACGGATAATTGGAACTGGTAAAGAAAAGCATGCCCATTGAGGATATGCTTTTTTTTAAGAGAAAATAGCCTGATTACTGTATGAAATAATACAAGAAACCAGGCAGGTGGAGATATTTTAACGATTGGATAAAGTTAAAACCTGCGTCCTTTTACGAATCCTAAAATCACAAACATTGAAATGGTGCCGATAACAAAAATTGCTTTAATGGAATTCACGAGAATTTCATCGTACATTTGTAGTACCTCCTTGTATGTAATGACAGTGCGATTATGATTAGCTGTTGATGTATAAATTATAACATAAAGTCAATATCTGATGGTGGAAAATTAAAGACGATATGGGTAATAATGTATAGTTTGTACAGTTAATATAAAAAAAGATATCCTCTAATCAGTGGATATCAGTGAGAAAATTATTTAAGTCCTAGTGCTTTTTTTGTTTTTGGTCCGACGATTCCATCAGAAGTAAGTTTTTTTGACTTTTGGAATTTCTTTACGGCTGTTTCGGTGTTTTTTCCAAATGACCCATCTACTCCTTTAGTGCTGAATCCAAGTTTAGTTAATCTTTTTTGCAGTTCGACAACTTGAGGGCCACTGCTTCCTTTCTTTAGGGAAGCGTTTGAATTTACGGGCAGGCTCACAGATCCGCTCACTTTAAATCCATTCGTGGCAGCTATGTTGGCAAATGATTTATTCGAATTGGCAATCAAGACTACAGTGTTCATTCTCACCCTATCGTAAAGCCATTGTACATCATTGTTATACATACGAATACAACCGGCACTTATATATTTCCCGATGGTTGTAGAATCATTATTGCCGTGTATTGCGTACGTATTTCCTGGTGTATTCCTTGCATTGATCCCCAGCCATCTTTTACCTAGAGGGTTTTTTGGGTCTCCGCCTCTGATGTTGCCTTTATAATAGGGACGATTCACAATCTTTGTCACTACTTTAAACTTTCCTTCAGGAGTGTAGGAGGCTTTCTTACCTGTAGCTACGATGAATACCCTCACCAATTTATCATTTTCGTAATAGGCAAGCTGATTATTGTCTTTATTGATGATAATCAGTTGTCTTGCTGCCGCACCTGAAGTATTACTGAACCCCAAAAAACTAAAGGCGAAAATCAATACAAATACAATTAATTTTTTCATGTTTTTCCCCGTCCCTCATTTAAGCAACCTACATTTACACATATACTATCCTATGCTTGAAGTGAGGCTAAAGTGACAATTTTTTAAAATAAGGGTAGACTAATTAACTATGGGAAAAGTCAAACTTAGATCCAATTTCACTTTTATGCATATCAAGAGAATGATGGGCACTATTTTTGACCATATTACATACATTATTGAAGTGAAAGCGGAGGTGGGTAAGAATTGTCACGCCTAAAGGTGGAGGACTATCTAGAACAAGGCATCCATGGTCCAAAAGAAATCAAGGCTGGTGAACGAAGGGAATTTCTGGGCACATTACGGGAACGCGTAGTCATCGTCTTAAAAAGAAGCCAAGTCTTTGAAACGAGTGTATACCCGGAGATAGAGCAAATGATGAAGCAGTATCCCCATTCAAATTTGTTTTTAAATGGTCAGATGGACTATCAATATCTAGGAAAATATATTAAATTGGCAACGAATCATGATATTCCTTACAAAATCGTCCTAAACAAAGATCATAACTCCGATTTGGGTCTGGTGTTAGCGGAAAGTAACGCCATAAACAAAGAAGAAATTTATATAAAGAAGCAAATTCATACCCAGCAAGTCATCAAAAAGAAAAGCTTCACAGCGTTTTTCAAACGCTGTGTTAAAAAATTATTAAAAAAACGTTGATGCAACTATCAACGTTTTTAGTTTGTCTACAAAAGAGGTCGGAAAGGACTATCCCTAACCATGATAGTAAGACTAGGTTTTCCATAATGGTTTTCTTATGGTTTTTATGAAATAAGCTGGAACTTTTTTTGAAAGAAAAAACTATAGGCAAATTCTCTTTCTTAAGAGTTGGTCTACAGTCTGAAACGAGTGATTTTTGTTTTTATTTTTAATCGTTCTTTTAATTAAGTGTGTAGACAACTTTTCCTGTTTATGTAATCCTATTCCGTAACCTGTAAAACTTCCTGAAATTCCCTATAATCGTTTTTACTACGGAATAGGTTGGGATAGCGATTAAAATGCCAATGAATCCGTATATTGATCCAGCAGCAAGCAGCAATAGGATAATGGTAAGAGGGTGAATGTTAAGCCGTTTCCCCATAATATTCGGTGTAACCAAGTGCCCTTCGACCTGTTGAACGACAGTAAGGACAATGAGTACTTTCACTGCCAGCCCAATGTCTTGCTGTAAGGCAATGAAAAGGGCGGGGATGATGCTTATTAATGGACCAAGGAATGGTACAACGGTAAAAATCATGGCGAATAAGGCTAATACGAGTGCATAATCGAGACCGATAATAAGGTAGCCAACATACATCAAGGTCCCTATGACAATTGATATGATGAATTGACCGATAATATAAGTTGAGAGGGCTTTATCGACGTCTTTTAAAATCGTGTTCCCCTCTGATTCTACATCGTTCGGTATGTATTTTAATAGAAATGGTCGTAATTTATCTCCATCCTTCAAGAAATAGAATAAAATGAATGGTGTAATGACCAATACTGTTAATACACTAGTGATCGTGGATAAAATGGTATTGATATTCACAATGAGTTTTTCCGAATAATCTTTCAAATGAGTGACCGCTTTTTCTTTCAACTCTTCCATATTTACCAGGCCAAAATCATTTTTTTCAATCATGACTTCCGATTCTTTAGAGAATTCCTTGACTTTGCTGGGGAGGTTTTCAGATAATTTTTGAAATTGGTCCACGATTACAGGACTTCCAAAGTAACTTACCATCCCAATCATGCTAAATATAATCAAAAACACGGTAAAGATGCTAGCTGACATCGGGATAAACTCAGTTAACAAGTTAACGACCGGCCGTAATATATAGTATAAAAGCCCAGCCACAATAATTGGAAAAAACATGGCAGCAATGATTTTTTGCAGCGGCAGCAGAACATAATCAATCTTACCCAGTAAAAAAATAATTAAAATGATCAAAATGATCGCGCAAGCATATTTAAAAAACGGTTTATTGATCCACAAGACAATCCCCCCTAATTCCATCTCTTACTTGATTCCCTGATTTAGCTTAATGTTAAACTAAATAACTTGTTCAATTTGTTTGGTGTAAAATGATCATTCAACTTTTTTCGATAGTGCTGTTTTATTTTTGAACATGAAAGGATTACTAGCTGACCAGAAGGAAAGTGGAATATAGCCTGTTAATATAGCGGCAAGCAAACGAAAACAAGACTTTCACTGCAAAATGAAGGTCAAATTAAAAAAATATTTGGCACTTTGACTTTTACCTGTCCTCACATTCATAAGTCGATAATCCCAATAACACCATTTCCATAGACTACTGGGGTTAAGTTTAAGCAATGCTCAAAAATTCACCAGCAAAGAATCCTGCTAGGATGATAAATCATAAAAAGTTTCACAAAAGATATCGAATTATCTCAATCCCGGAAGATATCCGAAAATTTATTATGAGCAGCCGCTGTTATGGTCATATACAAACTAAAAAGGCATCATCAAGGTAAATTCCGGTTATGGAAGTTTACTTGATAATGCCTTTTTACAGGGTTTTAAATTATGATATTTTACTGAATGTGTTCGTTGCACCTTGTTTCTGTTCTCTTTGCATTTTTTTGATGTCTAGACGCAACCAGATGGAAATGGCGAATGCTATTGCAATTAATGCTGCGAAAACGTAGAATACCGGGATGTAACTGTTCGTACTTTCCCTGATTGCAGTAACCAACATTGGGCCGCAAACCCCACCTAGAGACCATGTAGTTAAAAGATAACCGTGGATGGCCCCAATTTCCTTAGTTCCAAATAAATCCCCGGCAAATGCAGGGAGATTAGAAAATCCTCCTCCATAACAACTAACGACCAACAAGATGAGTCCTTGGAACAATAGTGTATTTGTAGTGGTAGGAAGTAAAAGGAACGCACCGATTTGAATGATAAAGAAAATGACGAAAACATTTGGACGGCCTATATAATCAGATGCTGCTGCCCAGCCAAGTCTTCCTCCGCCATTAAAGATTCCCATTATACCTACTAATGTTGCTGCACCTGCCACTGACAGACCGACAACGTCTTGAGCCATAGGAGATGCAACCGAAATCATCATGATCCCTGCACTTGTATTGATTAATTTCATGGACCATAACATCCAGAAGTGTTTAGTTTTAACCGCTTCTTTTGCAGTTAATTGCCTTAGGTCTTTCTTCAGTTCTTTCTTACCGGACTCAATATCTTTCTTCATTCCTTCAGGCAGCCAGTTGGCTGTTGGAGGTGCAATATATGATGCCCCTAAGAACATCAGTATGAAATAGCCTGCGCCTAAAATATAATATGTAGTATAAATGCCAACGGATTCCATAAGGCTTGCAGCGACTGGGGCTGTAATGAGAGCTCCGGCACCGAAACCTAAAACTGCCATTCCTGTTGCCAATCCCCTGCGATCTGGGAACCATTTGACTAAAGTGGATACTGGTGAAATGTACCCGATTCCCATACCAAGTCCACTTAACACCCCATAAGTCAATAGGTAGAGCGGAAGTGAATCGACCATTACCGCTAAACCGGAACCAGCTTGTCCTAATCCGAATAATACAGCCGCGACCATAGCTGACTTTCGTGGTCCATTTTTTTCTACGAACTTGCCAAAGAAGGCAGCAGAAGTTCCTGCAAGCGCCATCATTATTGTGAATGCTAACGTTACTTCAGTTTCTGACCACCCCATGGTCTCAACTAATGGTTTTTTGTAAACGCTATATGCGTATGCACCGCCAATGGATAGGTGAATGGCGATAGCGGATAAAGCGATTAACCATCTATTTTTTGTCATGTTGTTACCCCTTTTCGTCAAAATTAAGAAAGTAGCATGCGTTTTATCTATAATAGAAGGTTTTGCATGCTATTTATCTATCTTGTGGAATAAGTATATAAGAATATTATTTAGTAGTAAACTACTAAATTGAAATTCATGAAAATCTTTCCTCCTCATTCCATTGGATTAAATTTGGGAATGGAATAAAGAAAAACAACTTAAGGAAGTGTTATGGAGAAGCTGTGATCACGAATTTGCGAAATCTTTTTAATTTTCGATCTTGCAGGTTAGTATGAAATTGCTTAAGGTACCATGATGGAATAACCAGAATTATTCTCATTGGCTTTATAGTGATTATTTTGATAAAATTAATCTAATATTCAAGACATATTAGCGTACCACTCGGAATTGATATTTTTAGTGGTTTCAGGAATAATTGATTCTTTTTTCAGGAATCATAGTCTGGAAATCAAAGAAAAACCCATTTATTTTAAAAAATTCCGAAAATTTCGTCTTAAAGGCTTGAACTATGATTCCTTATAGGAGTAAACTAATGAAAGATAGATTTTATGGAAGTGAAATCTTGTAAATTTAATCAACAAGGGGTTTTGGTAATGAAGGAACATGACATGCAAATCACGCTTAGTACAACAAAGAAAGAAAAACCACAAGCGGACCAGCTTGAGTTCGGTAAGCAGTTTACCGATCATATGTTTATTATGGATTACACACAAGGGCAAGGGTGGCATGATCCAAGAATTGTTCCTTATCAACCGCTCTCATTGGAGCCGTCAGCTATGATTTTTCACTATGGTCAATCCGTTTTTGAAGGATTGAAGGCATATGCAACACCTGAGGATGAAATTATCTTATTCCGTCCGGAAAAGAATTTCCAACGCTTAAATAGTTCGAATAGCCGATTATGCATACCGGATGTCGACGTTGATTTCGCGTTGAAGGCCTTAAAGACTTTAATTAGCGTTGATAAGGATTGGGTTCCCCAGGCAGAAGGGACATCTTTATATATCAGGCCATTCATTATAGCTACTGAGCCTTATCTTGGAGTATCTCCATCGAATAAGTATCAGTTCATCATTATCATGTCACCAGTGGGTTCGTATTATAAAGAAGGCATCCATCCAGTTAAAATTGCAGTGGAGTCAGCTTTTACACGTGCAGTTAATGGAGGTACAGGTGAAGCCAAAACGGGCGGTAATTATGCATCGAGCCTAAAAGCCCAGGAAGTATCCGAAAAGATGGGTTATGCCCAAGTTCTTTGGTTAGACGGAGTGGAGAAAAAGTATATCGAAGAAGTTGGAAGCATGAATGTTTTCTTCAAAATTAATGGTGAAATCATCACCCCTGCTTTAAATGGAAGCATTCTTCCGGGTATTACTCGTGATTCCATTATAGAATTGCTGAAACATTGGGGTCTTCCCGTGTCGGAAAGACGCATCTCGATGGAGGAAGTCCATGAAGCCCATAAATTAGGTCACTTGGAAGAGGCCTTTGGAACGGGAACAGCCGCGGTCATATCACCAATTGGTGAATTTTTGTGGAATGGTGAAGAAATGCTTGTTCAAAGCGGAGAAACGGGCGAACTTTCCAGAAAGCTTTATGATACACTGACAGGTGTCCAAACAGGTAAAGTCGCAGACGAGTTGAGCTGGACTACGAAAGTTGAAGAAAAAGTGACTCAATGATACTAAAAAAAACCTTCTTTGAAGGTTTTTTTTTGCTTTCAAATAATCATTTTGTGCCTTATGGCTACTGCGACGGCCTCGGTCCGGTGATTCACTCCCAATTTCCTGATAGCAGAAGAAATATGATCTCTGACAGTAAATTCACTAACGCTCATTTTTGGTGCCATTTGCTTTAATCCCATCCCATTGGCTAAATATTGAAGGACCTCCACTTCACGTTTGCTTAGAAGGTAAGTGGGAGGGGCGGAATCGAATGTTGAACAGACAGCCAGTTTCAAATAATGGGAAAGCTTCATTAAATCATTCTTGGTAACGGGCTCGTTGGCGTGAATGGGGTCAACCAACACTAAACCGATGGCCAAGTCATTGACAATTATCGGAATGATTACCAATGAAGAGATGGAAAATCTTTTAACATATTTTGCAGGGATGGAGGATTTCGCATGCTGGATGGTTAAGTATATGGGTTTGTTATGGATGACTGCTTGGTGGATCGGGTATATATCATGAATATTTTCTCTAACATTATGTAATGAAAAAGTATCTTCACTTGTACATGCACAAATTCCTTCACCCATTCCTGTTAAACATGAGTAACTGAATAAAGATGCTCGTTGAAATGAAAAAAAATCCACACAGCCCTTTACGATCATTTGTGATTTATTTGCCATATCTTTTTGTTGGGAAATATTTTTTACATGATTCATCAGAGTTTCCTCAAGCATTCGACTTAATTCCTCCCTACATTTTCAGTACTAGGATAAATGCTACTAATATCTTACAATATAATGAAAACTCTTACAAATTTAAAAATCCTTAGAGATTCAAAAGTTTAAAGTTCATAATTTCAAGGAGGCATTACCATGAAAAGAAAGAGTTTAACGACCACAAGCAGGAGTTTTAGAGAAGATACCCTACCATTTAAACTTTACCAAAAGGCAAAGAAATTCGGAATATGGAATCCTCGTGACATTGATTTCAGCCAGGATAAAGAAGATTGGAAGTCATTTACTGACATTGAAAGGGAAGTGTTATTACGGATCATTTCCCTTTTTCAGGGCGGGGAAGAAGCCGTGACTTTGGATTTACTGCCGCTCATAATGACGATAGCCAAAGAAGGCCGGATCGAAGAAGAAATGTACTTAACGACATTTCTGTTCGAGGAAGCGAAGCATATGGAGTTCTTTCGTTATACATTAGATCAAATTGGTGAAACGGGTGATTTGACGGTGTATCACTCAGACACTTATAAATCGATTTTTTACGAAATATTGCCTGAAACGATGGAGAAACTTTTAACCGATCAATCACCAGAAGCCTTGGCAGAAGCAGCCACTGTTTATAATATGTTTACCGAAGGCGTTCTTGCAGAAACTGGATATTTCGGGTTCTATCAGACTCTCGAAGCTAATAAAATGATGCCTGGTTTATTAAAAGGTGTGGGTTTTTTGAAGAAGGATGAATCACGCCATATTGCATATGGGACTTTCCTGCTGCAGCGAATCATCAGTAAACATCCACATATCTTTAAACAGGTTGAAAAGAGGATGGAGGAGCTTTCACCACTGGCCATCACGTTAAATACGGAGGGATATGATCGGTTAGGAAATCCTTTTGGTAATGACCAACAAGCTGTATTGAATTTCACCCTGCAACAATTATCAGTGCGGATGGAGATATTAGCCAGGGCAAAAGGGAAAGGGATTGAAGAAATCTATCAAAGTAATGAAAAGGAATATGGGGTCTTGTAATGCCGAAATAAGATACAAGCATACTGTGAGTTAACATTTGTTAATGGATGGCCGTCAGGAACTTGAATGCAACGTATGAACGATCCTTGAATATAAACTATTAAATCCGAGGTGAAATGATATGAAGGTAAATGCTCATTCGAATTTTTGGTTAAGGTCTTCGGTTTACAGTGGCACTAACACTCGTTCACTCATACCGGGCCTATTCAATGGCCTGGGGGCAAGAAGGATTCTGCTCGTGAGTGATGCTGGCTTGGAAAATGCAGGCGTCGTTAAAAAAGTTGCCGAAACTTTTGAGCAGCAGAAATTAGGTGCCAAAGCAGAAATAGTTGGACAGTTTCTGGGTGTTACACAAGACGCTGCGAGTAAATGTGTAAACGAAGCATTGAAATATGCACGCGAAGTGCATGCCGATGCCATCCTTGCCATTGGTGGAGGGAGCGTCATCGATACCTCAAAAGCATTGAAATACGGATTATATAAAGGCATTACGGATATAAATGATTCAATATCAAGCGGTTTTCTATATGAGGGTTTTCCAAAAGCACAATCCATGAATATCCCGCATATTTCCGTAGCCACAACAGCAGGAACCGGTTCTGAAGTATCCCCGATCGCAGTCATATATAATGAACATAAAAAAGTAAAAATGAATATTTACAATGTTTTTTTAAGTTCGGATGTTGCGATTCTAGATCCCGAGTTAACAGTCGGACTGCCGTCTGACATTACGGCGTTTACTGGTGCCGATGCATTGACACATGCAATTGAAGCGATCATTTCACCTGCAGCGACATCAATAACCGATGCATATGCATATCAGGCCATTCGAGTTATTGAAAGAAATTTACCGAGGGCTGTAAAGGATGGAACGAATATTGAGGCTAGAATGGAAATGCTGCATGGAAGCATGATGGGAATCACTGCATTTTGTAGTGCATTGAATGCGATTCCGGTTCATAATTTTGCCCACGCATATGGAGCGTTATTCCGTATTCCGCATGGACTGGCCAATGCCGTATTATTACCGGTCGTCATGGAATCAATCCCGGATTTATATCTTCAAAAGGCCCATTTGATAGCTGAAGCCTTTAGTGTGAAAATACAGGATGAAGATTCAAAAAGGATCTTAGCGAAAGTGGTAGAAAAGCTACGTGTTTTCCTATATGATCTTGGGCTGCCATCCGACTTCAGCGCCTATGGAATTAACCAGTCGGATATGGAAAGAATTCTGAAAGCAGTAATGACCGATCCAGCTGCCGCTAATTACCCGATGTCGGAGGAATTAATAATGTCAGTTGTTTCAAGAGTTTCACCCGTGAAAATTAACTGATACTAAAAAAGCCAGCCCCTAAAGGTTGGCTTTTATTGCGTTGTAACCTGTTAAGCCCCAAAATTTTTCATTCAAACAGTTCATTTCGTTATATTTATTAAGAACAACAGTGATAAACTCTGGTTAATGTTTTTTTCCTAAGTTTTCCTGTGCCATCTTTATAAGTTCCTTGACCATGCCTCCGCCTAACTTTCCGCCTATTTTTCCATTCTGCTTGGATGTCAGTTCACCGTTATAGTCTTTTTTCAACGGTACGCCAATTTCTTTTGCTACTTCAAACTTTGCCTCTTCGGGATTCTTTGTACCAGCGATTTTGGCTTTTAAATCATCAAGGCCTTGTCGCGCTTCAGATACTAATATTTTCCTTCTCCTTGCCATTCAGCAACACTCCTCCTATTTTTTTCTTAGGTTATCCTAATGAAATGAAAATGATAAACCTGATTTGCAATTCGAAGAAGTTTTAGTTTATTTAAAGCGGGTAACATATAATAAAACGATTTAAGGAGAAAAATGATGCTTACTGTGAATTCAAGCTTGTTAACAAAAGAAGATATGACAAATCCCGATCGAGTGCCGCAATGGCTAATCAAGGAATATCAAACATTCCATGAAACAGTGACCGATAAAACCTTTCCTTGTTATTTTGGTATGAAAGCTGAAAATAAAGGGGAACTTCGTTATGCTTATATCACACAGGAAGATTGGTCCAATCTCCCAAAAGCAGTGGAAAGCTTTCTTGATTTATTTCAGGAACCACCATATATAAGGCATGGACTTTTCGTTTTTATGGAGCCTGAATCGATAGAGGGTGATATAGAATTTTACCGTAAAAGGTTTTGGGAGATCCTGCAATACCTGCATCAAGCGGATGTAAAGCCTTGGCCAATTGAAAAGCCGAAAGATCCGGATCATTATTTATGGGACTATCATTTTGCCGGGGAACCAATCTTTGTCTTTGGTAATGCACCTGCTTATAAAAAGCGTAAAACTCGCGATTTAGGAAATAGCCTCGTCCTTGGATTCCAGCCCCGGATGATCTTTGAAGGCTTGGAAGGAACGGAAAAAGGCGGAATCATGTCGCGTGAAAAGGTCCGGGAACGAGTGGAGAAATGGGATAATCTCCCGAAGCATCCTGATATCAGTCACTTTGGCGATGTAAATCATAATGAATGGAAACAATTTTTCATAGGGGATGATATAGAACCGATAAAAGGTAAGTGTCCCTTCCATCATAAACAATTAACGTAACCGTGAGCAAATTGCTCTCGGTTTTTTTGCGTTTGAAAATAAAAAACATAATCCTTGCCTTATTGGATTTTCAGTTTTATAATGTGAAAGTAGCAATTGCAGTTAATTCGAGATATATGGATTAAATGCTATTTTTATAAAACATACAACATTAACAATTGGGGGAACGAAAATGTCTAAAGTATTGTTTGTTAAATCAAATGACCGCCCAGCGGATCAAGCTATCAGTGTCAAAATGTATGAAACGTTTTTGAACGCATATAAGGAAGCAAATAGTAGCGATGAAATAACTGAATTGGATTTATTTGAACTGAACTTGCCTTACTACGGAAACACTGCAATCACTGCCTTATATAAACGCAACCAAGGCTTTGAATTGACTGAAGAAGAAGTGGAAATTGCTGATATCGTGCAACAATACTTGAATCAATTCCTTGCTGCCGATAAAGTAGTATTTGCCTTCCCGCTATGGAACGCAACGGTTCCGGCACCATTGGTAACTTATATTTCTTATCTTGCCCAAGCGGGAACAACATTCAAATATACAGCTGAAGGCCCAGTTGGCTTAGTTGGAGATAAAAAAGTGGCTTTACTTAATGCACGCGGATCCGATTATGCATTGCCTGGAATGGAAGCTGGCGAAATGGCTGAGAAATACGTAACGATAAATTTAAACTTATGGGGCATTAAAAACCCAGAAACGGTGGTAATCGAGGGACATAATCAATACCCAGATCGCTCACAGGATATCGTTGCAGAAGGATTGGCGAAAGTTGCTGAAACTGCAGCAAAATTCTAATTTTTAAAAAGGAAAACCAGTATGTATTTTTAGCATACTGGTTTTTCTATGCAGATTTTTCTGAAAGTCGATTATAATAAAGGGGAAGCTATAAGCATGAAAGGAAGTGCAGACGATATGCAAACGTTTAAATCACGTGACGAAATAAAGATAGAAGAAACTTGGAATTTAAAGGATATTTACGAAGATCAGACTAATTGGGAAAAAGATTATCAAGAAGTCCTGAAGATGACAGAAAAATTAAAAACTTACGATGGGCATATTCAGTCAGCTCAAGATTTATTCGAGTATTTACGGTTAAGTGAGGAAGTTGGGTACATTTATAACAAGCTATATGTATTTGCCATGCTTCAAGCCGATTTGGATACACGGGTCACCTCATCACAAGCATTGCTGGATCGAGCTGGTAAGTTAGGGCAGAAAATAAGTAATGCTTCTGCATTCTTCATGCCGTTTCTTCTAAGCCTGGAAGAACAAACATTAAAAGGGTACATAAATGAAGTCGAGGGTTTGAAATATTTTGAAGAGGATTTACTGGATTCCTTCCGCTATAAAGCCCATGTATTAACGAAAGAACAGGAAGAGGTGCTTTCCCAAATAGGCGAAGCCTTTTCAGCTCCACAAAAAACGTTCGGAATGATCAACAATGCGGATATAAAATTTGGGGAAGTTACGAATGAAGACGGCGAGAGGGTAGAGCTGACGCGAGGAATGTATTCCAAATTGATTGAAGATGATGATCGGGATAAAAGAAAAGAGGCTTATTTCGCATATTATCAGCCATATGTACAATTGAAGAATACAATCGCTTCCACACTTGCCACGGCAATCAAAAATAATGTGAATCTTTCAAAGCTGAGAAATTATCCATCTGCCTTGGAAAAATCCTTATTTGGAGATCAGGTTCCAAAAGAGGTTTATGATAATTTAATTATGTCTACTAAGCAAAATATCGGACCCATGCATAAATACATTCATTTAAGAAAAAAATTGCTGGGTGTAGAAGAATTGCGTGCTTATGATTTAAGTGTACCATTAGTCGAAGGGGCTAAAGAGGAAATTTCTTACGATGATGGTTTTTCTTTGATGGTGGAGGCTCTAAAGCCACTTGGCGAAGAGTATATCACAATCCTTAAAACCTTTAAGGAAAACAGATATATCGACGTCAGGGAAACACCTGGAAAACGATCAGGTGCTTACAATTTAGGACTTTATGGTGTTCACCCTTTCATCCTATTAAATCACCGTGATGATTTAGACAGTGTATTTACACTTGCACATGAATCTGGACATGGCATGCATTCATACTATAGTTCAAAATACCAACCGCAAATAAGTGCTGGGTATTCCATTTTTGTCGCTGAAGTTGCTTCCACTGTGAATGAAATCCTTTTGATTCGCCATTTAATTAAGACAACAAAAGACGTACAAAAGAAAAAACATTTACTTAACCATTTCATAGATAGTTTTAAAGGGACATTCTTCACACAAGTGATGTTTGCGGAGTTCGAAAAGATTGTACATGAAAAAGCTGAAAATGAAGAACCTCTAAATGCCGAGGTTTTTAATACAGCCTATGAATCGATATTTCGTGCATATAATGGAGATGAAATAAGTTTCGATGAAGAAGTGAAGTATGGCTGGTCACGCATCCCGCACTTTTATCGTCCGTTTTATGTCTACAAATATGCTACTGGTTACGTTTCAGCCATTACGATCGCTGATAAGATCCTTTCTGGGGACAAAAAAACACTTGAAAGTTATTTGACTTTCTTGAAAAGCGGCAGTTCCGATTTCCCATTGGAGCTGCTTAAGAAAACAGGCGTAGATTTAACGAAACCTGATCCGATCGAAAATGCAATGAAGATTTTCAGTGATCTTGTCGACCAATTCAGTGAGTTGACTGAAGGCTAATCTAAACCATTTCTTCCAAAAGAGCCCATGGTATGATGTTATAAAAGATGCTATAGTTAAAACATTGGCGTATGAAAGGCCCAATCAATAGATTGGGCCTTATTTCATATGCAAAAGAAACAGGTAATTCGCGAAAAAAGTCATGATGACAGCGTTATTTTCAACATCGGAGCCTAGCCAATGGGCCAGTTTCTTCGTACTACAATGGCATATTTTGTGAGGAAAGTGGAAAATGAATTCGACAGTTAATTATATAAAAGAATGGCAGCAGGCACTTCAACTTGAAATCCTGCATTTGAAAAAATATGGCAGCACAAAATACTTGGTTTCGAACGGCCATCTGCTTACAAGCGACGGTTCCTTCAACTATTATTTTGAAACAGGTTCATCGGTAAAAATCCCTGTCGGTTCCCTCGTTCGACTTGAATGGGGAGGGATTAAACAGGATGGAAGGATCCTCTCATCGGAAGGGAAAAGTATAATCATTGTTTTTGATCGCTCGTTAGGCGATATCATCGGTGAAGCCTTTTTATTCCATGATCCCTGGGAATTGCTGGAGCAATTGATCATCCGCTTGGATGAAAGCAAGAGAAGTAAAAGGAAAAGGCTTCGAATCAAGCGCCTGATGGATCCGTCCATGCCGCAAAAACATCCTTTAACTGAAAAACAAAGCAGTGTGAAAGAATTATATGCCCGCTCGAAGTTCAATCCTGTCACTTATGTTTGGGGACCGCCTGGAACAGGAAAAACATATACTTTGGCTCGTACAGTAGCCAATCATTATTTACAAGCTAAAAAAGTTCTGGTTTTGTCCCATAGCAACCAGGCTGTCGATGTTTTGATGGCTGAAATTTCATCATTCATTAAAAAGAAAGATCGTTTCAAGGAAGGCGATGTGCTTCGCTATGGATCTCAAATCGGTGAATCACTAGCTATCCATGATGATATTGTTACGGGGCAATTATTAGGTAAACATGAACCGACATTAATAAAAGAAAAAGAAGAACTTGGCGAAGAGAAACGTCTTTTAAAATATGACTTGGCAGGATCCTTCAGTAAAAGGGATACAGATCAGTTAATTGAGATAGAGAAAAAGCTGGCCAAAGTCTTGGAGAAAATCCGCCAAAAAGAGATTCAATTCGTAAAAGAAGCAAAAGTAATCGGGACGACCTTAGCTAAAGCCGCAAATGACGAAACGGTTTATCAAAAGGAGTATGATCTGGTCATCTTGGATGAAGCGAGTATGGCTTACGTTCCTCAGGTGGCTTTTGCTGCAGCGTTAGCCAAGCATATTATCGTTTGTGGTGATTTCAAACAATTGCCGCCCATTGCTTCGGCTCGTGATTCCCTCGTGAAACTTTGGCTGAAGGAAGACATATTTCATCGTGCCGGTGTCGCCCAGTCTGTTGAAGAAGGAGAACTCCATCCCCATTTATTCCTATTAAAGGAACAGCGCCGCATGCATCCGGATATTTCGGCATTCACTAATCGTGTCGTCTATAACAATTTTGTTGGCGATCATAAAAGTGTTGCGACTAGCAGGGAGGACATAATGCTGGCGGAACCGTTTGCCAATAGGGCAGCGGCACTTCTTGATACTAGCTTAGCGGGGGAATATTGCATCACTGAACGGACATCCCACTCGAGAATGAATTTATGGCAATTGCTTTTATCTTTTCAGTTGATTCATGAAGCTTATGTGGGCGGTTCAAGGTCAATTGGTTATGTCGCACCATATCGGGCTCAGGCAGAATTGATGGAAAAACTTTTGGATGACTTATATGAAAAAGAACGGCAAACTGCGGATATCATCGCTGCAACTGTACATCGTTTCCAGGGAAGTGAACGTGAGATGATGATCTTTGACACAGTAGATAGTTATCCACAAAACAGGGCTGGAATGTTATTGACAGGGAGAGAAAGTGAAAGGCTGATTAACGTGGCCATAACAAGGACTAAGGGTAAGTTCGTACATGTATGTGACACTTCGTTTGTTAACAAACACGTTTATCGCAGTAAAACACTCCGTCAGCTTGTCGATCACCAAATTCAAAATGATCAGATTGTATCAAAGAAAGACATTGGAAAATGGGTTAACCACCAGCACCCGAAATTACGATGGATGCATGCCCGTAAATTGGGGGACTTTCAGGAAGATATTGAATCAACAAAACATGACATGGTTATCGCTGTACCGGATTTGAACAGTTTGTCAGAAGAATGGCAGCAATATTTAATGAGACGGAACCCTGCAGTGAAATTGACGATCATATCAGCAAAAAGAAATCCTGATATCAACTCGGATCATTTTATTTGTTCCCCTATTTCCTTTTCCTTTATCATCTTTGATCATCGAGTTATCTGGCTAGGTTTGCCCGTAGAGTCCAATAATCGGGTTCACCCCCCATATATAGCGGCTCGTCTGGATTCGGAAATAATGGCGGATGAATTACTATCCCAATTCAAAAAAAGTGAATAGCTTTGGAAAGCCCCTTAAAAGGGCTTTTCTTTTTTACATATATCCCTAAATAGACCTCGGTAGAATAAGTGAGCCACTTACACCCTTGATGTATTAAACCAAACACCTCGCTAGAATATACTATTTACTTATACTCCCCAATTTGGATTCAACTCCTCATATTTTTTGCTAAAGGCTGCAAACTAAACTAACAAAGCAAGCGTTTCAGGCGACTTTCGGCTGATTATGATTTACGATTAAGTTACGAGAGCCAAGAAAGGAGGTAACAAATTGAAATTGAGCATATTGGATCAATCCCCGATTGCATCCGGACAATCAGCACAAGAAGCTTTGCAGGCTTCACTTCAACTTGCACAAGAAGGAGATAGACTTGGTTATAGCAGAATCTGGTTAACTGAACATCATGATCTGCCTGGCTTGGCCTGTTCCGTTCCAGAGGTTTTGATAAGCTATATTGGTGCACAAACAAAAAATATCCGGATTGGATCAGGGGCAGTGCTGCTTCCACATTATAAGCCATACCGAATAGCAGAGACATATAATATGCTAGCCACACTTTTTCCAGGCCGGATTGATATAGGAATGGGACGTGCTCCTGGTGGATCTGCCGAAGCAACGATGGCCTTATCCGATAATTTCCTTCAGAATGTATACAAAATGCCCGAACTTGTTCAAGAACTGTTGAATTTTCTAAGAGATGAATTTCCGAAGGAACATCCGTTTTCAAATGTCTCTGCTGCTCCTATCCCAATGGTATCCCCTGAACCATGGATATTGGGAACAAGCGGGAAAAGTGCAAAACTTGCCGCTGAGAATGGAACTGCATACGCGTTTGGTGAATTCATGAGCGAAAATGATGGCGTGCAGAGTTTTAAACAGTACCGTGAGCACTTTCAAACAAAAGGGTTACTCAAAGCACCTAAAACGATTATTACGGTATCGGCCATTTGTGCTGAAACGGAAGAATATGCGAAAGAAATCGCCCTCAGCAGCATCCTATGGAAAATTCAAAGTGGACATGGGGAAAGAAAGCAGATTCCAAGTATAGAAGAGGTAAGGAATCATGAATGGACTGAAAAAGAAAAAACACAGATGGAAACCATGCATAAAAAACTGATTTTTGGTACCCCTTCACAAGTTAAGGATCGCCTATTGACGATTCAGGAGAAATATCAGGCAGATGAAATCATGCTGATAACCATCACTCATAAGTTGGAGGATCGGCTTAATTCGTTTCGATTGATTGCCAGGGAAATCCTTAACAGTTAATCCCCTTAAGCATTTTATGTGCATTTTTTGTGTATTTTCTATATGATGGCTTTGCGTCCATTTTATCATAATTGAAAGAAAGAAGATGAAGATATGAATGCTGATCAACATGCAAAAAAACTTAGCGACATTTCTTTTTCCGTTCTGGACCTGGCTTCAATCGTTGAAGGTGGTACAGTTTCGGGAGCTTTTAAAAATACAGTAGATTTAGCCAAGCATGTGGAGCAATGGAATTATAACCGTTTCTGGGTTGCAGAACACCATAGCATGCCTGGGATTGCAAGCTCTGCAACGTCAGTGCTTATAGGCTATGTGGCAGGAAATACGGAAAGAATTCGCGTCGGTTCTGGTGGCATAATGCTGCCGAATCATGCACCGCTCGTTATCGCAGAACAATTTGGTACATTGGAAGCAATGTATCCTGGTAGAATAGATTTAGGGCTGGGGCGTGCTCCGGGAAGCGACCAATATACAGCCATGGCTCTCCGGGGTGATGTACGTAATAACGGTCAGGATTTTCCTGAACAATTGGCGCAGCTCCGCAGTTATTTAGATGCGGATTCTAAACATAATCGTGTTCGCGCCATCCCTGGAGAAGGACAGGACATTCCGATTTGGCTGCTTGGTTCAAGCGGCTTCAGTGCAGCATTATCAGCTCAGCTGGGATTGCCATTTTCATTTGCAAGCCATTTTTCCCCTGAAAATACTCAACCAGCTTTAGCCCGTTATCGCAATAATTTCCAACCATCCGACGTTCTAGATAAACCTTATGTCATGGTTGGTATCAATGTTTTTGCAGCCGATACTACGGAAGAAGCGCAAAGGATTGCTACATCTTATCAACAGCAGTTCTTGAATTTGATACGGAACACACCCGGTCAACTAGCTCCTCCTGTTGATACGATGGAAGGCCTTTGGACAGAATATGAAGAAGCCATTGTCATGAAGCAGCTGAACGCTTCCATTATAGGTAATCCAAAAGAGGTAAAAGAGCAGTTGCAGGCATTTTTAAATGAAACACAGGCGGATGAAATGATTATAAACTCTGCCATTTATGATCAGGCTGCACGCCTTCGTTCTTATGAAATCATTGCAGAGGTTACTGGAATGAAATAAGTGTCAAAGAATGAGCTTGCAGATTCCGTGTCTGCAAGCTTTTTTATAAAATACATACCGATTGGCTTCATAAACAAAGTTAGGAGAAAAGAATGAAACGAGAAGATCCTTTATCCTTAATATTTCATTTCACAGATAAACAAGGTGACAGCAGGCCTCTATATTTTACGAACCCGAAAAAAGTGTTCACCGCCCATTCAATTGAGGATGTCATTCCCCAATTCCAAAAAGTCCAGGAAGCGATAGAAGAGGGGCATTATGCAGCGGGATACGTTTCCTATGAAGCGGCACCTGCTTTTGAAAAATCCTTTAAAGTAAAAGATGGAGCCAAAATGCCATTATTATGGTTCGGGATTTTTGATAAACCGGAAGAAGAATTACCTGAAAAAATGACAGGGGCTTTTAATTTAGCTGAATGGCAATCAGAAACGGATTCACATAACTATCATTCCGGGTTTCAAAGGATAAAATCGGAAATCGAGAAAGGCAATACGTATCAAGTCAATTACACGATGCGTTTGCAATCCAAGTTCGAAGGAGATGACTTAGCTTTCTTTGATCGTTTGAAGAGAGCCCAACGCTCGAACTATAGTGCATATTTGAATGTGGGGACTCATAGAATCCTATCGGCTTCACCCGAGTTGTTTTTCCGTTGGGAAGATGGTCAGCTGATTACTCGGCCAATGAAGGGAACTGTAAAGCGGGGAACGACACTGAAAATGGATCAGCTTAATGCAGACTGGTTAGCAGCCTCGGAAAAGAATCAAGCTGAAAACTACATGATTGTAGACCTGCTCAGAAATGATTTGGGAATGATTGCAGAACCAGGAAGCGTCAAGGTTCCACAGCTTAAGGCAATTGAAAAATATCCGACCGTTTGGCAAATGACATCCACGATTACGGCTGATACGAATTCAGGAACAACAATCATTGATATATTCAAGGCTCTTTTTCCTTGTGGATCGATAACAGGGGCACCTAAAATTAAAACGATGGAGATCATCGCTGATATCGAGAATTCACCACGTGAAGTTTATTGCGGTGCCATCGGGTTTATCACTCCTGAATCCGAAGCCGTTTTTAATGTGCCGATTCGTACGGTCGTGATCGAAAAGGAAACAGGGAAAGCCGAGTATGGGGTTGGCGGGGGGATCACTTGGGATTCCGAGTTATCGGAAGAATATGACGAAGCCTTTTTAAAAGCCAAATTATTGACGGTGGAAAGGCCTGCTTACAAACTATTGGAATCGATAAAGCTCAGCGATGGCGAATATTATTTGTTGAATGATCATATCGACCGGATGAAACAATCCGCTGAGTACTTCGATTATCGGTTCTCTGAATTGTATCTTAGAGATCAACTCCAAAAGTATGCGGAAATAAATCATGGGACGTTGCAAAAAGTAAGAGTACTACTACATGAAAATGGTGAAATTGAAGTCTTGGGACAAGCAATCAAGCCCCTTGGTCCAGAATTCACGGCCATACTGGCTGAAGCTCCAATATCAAGTGCAAATCCATTTCTATTTCATAAGACCACCAATCGTGATGTCTATGAAGGCTTTCAAATGAATAATCCCGACTTCCAGGATGTTCTGCTTTGGAATAAAGAAGGATTCATCACCGAATTCACGAACGGAAATGTAGTGGTGAAGATAAATGGTAACCTCTATACCCCTCCGGTGGAAGCAGGTCTGCTTGCTGGAACATTTCGTCAAGAATTGATCAGGAAGAAGGAAATCAAGGTAAAAAACATTTCAAAGGCAGACCTCAATAATGCTGAGGAAATTTGGTTCATTAATAGTGTGCGAGGGAAAATAAAAGTGAATTTAACATTCTAAGCTGATAATTCGTAAAAAAGTGAAAATTGTAATCTTTATTGCAGTTTGTTGAGTTATAGTAGATGATGAATACTACATTTCCGGAAGGGACTGCTGTGGAGATGCATAAAATCGCAGGTTTATCGATTAACGCATGGAAAGCGAAAGATCCTATACTTAATAATGTGATGAAGATGAATGAAGTCTTCTGGACGAATCCGCATTACGGTAACAAACAAGAAAGTCCAATCGTCCAAGCTGAACAAGTTAAATCGGCTGAAGAAAGATTGAATAGATTTGCCAACTATATAATTAAAGCATTTCCAGAAACCGAACCAATGGAGGGGATCATTGAATCACCCCTAGTCGAGATTCCTTTCATGCAAAAAAACTTGGAAAAATCCTATGGAACTAAAATTGCGGGAAAACTTTTGCTGAAATGTGACAGTCATTTACCTATATCAGGTTCAATCAAGGCACGCGGAGGTATTTATGAGGTCTTAAAACGTGCTGAGGAAATAGCAATGAAGCATGGCGGTTTAAAGCGGACTGATAATTATGGGATACTTGCGAGTGATGAATACAAGGAGCTTTTTTCAAAATATTCGATTGCTGTCGGTTCAACCGGCAATTTAGGAATGAGTATTGGAATAATAAGCGCTAAGCTGGGATTTAAAGTAACGGTCCATATGTCTGCAGATGCCAAACAGTGGAAAAAGGATAAATTAACAAGTCTGGGTGTCATTGTAAAGGAATATGATGATGATTATAGTAAAGCTGTAGAAGAAGGCCGTAAAGAAGCATCACTTGATCCCGATTGCCACTTTATTGATGATGAAAATTCCATGGATCTGCTGCTAGGTTATGCGACGGCTGCAACACGCCTGAAGAAACAATTAAAGGATATGTCCATTACAGTAGATGAAGATCACCCTTTGTTTGTGTACTTACCATGCGGAGTCGGCGGCGGGCCCGGCGGCATAACATATGGGCTCAAGTTAGCCTTTGAAGATGATGTACATTGTTTTTTTGCAGAGCCGACACATTCACCATGCATGATGCTAGGATTGATGACAGGCCTTCATGACAAAGTTTCGGTTCAGGACTTTGGTATCGATAATAAGACGGAAGCGGATGGTCTTGCAGTAGGAAGGCCTTCAGCATTGGTTTCCAGTATGATGACGACCATGTTAAGCGGCAGCTATACCATAGAGGATAGAAGGTTATTCGAATTGCTCAAGGAAATGGCAGAGACGGAAGGCCATTATTTAGAGCCATCTGCCCTAGCAGGAGCATTTGGTCCGATACAACTTTTGTCAGCTCCAGAAGGAAGGGAATATCTTATGGATCAAAAACTGATGGATAAAATGAACCAGTCGACACATGTCATCTGGGCGACCGGTGGGAGCATGGTACCAAAAGATATGATGGAACTGTATTTATCTAAAAGTTAAAAAAATCCACAAGAGTGAAATTCTCAGATTGCAGGCAAACTCGTAGAAAATTGAGTTTGCCTGCATTTTTTATTTTTGAAAAACCTTTCAGTTGTTTTCAGCCAAAACCGTTTTTCGTCCAATCGCGCTTTATTTGACCGTCAAGACATTATTCGGACCCCGGAGCATACACTTTGCGGTCCGGATGATGATTCCGTTCCCTTTAGGTCGACGGCCTGCCAAAAACCCTCACCGCGAGCATCAAGCGGGGTCTTGGCTCATGACATTCAATGCAAATTTCATCACAAAGAAAGTCATTAAAATCATGGTAATCATCCCGATACAATCGTGAGAGGGAATCAGGATGAGCCCATTCCGAACTCCTTTTGGCATTTCCATTGAAATATCTCCTAAGTTAAGAAATTGGGGCTCTACAAACCACTATGTAAAGCCACTTTTGGACCTAACCATGTCCAATTGGCCATATTCTTTAAATTAATGGCAGAAATAAGCATCGCTTGCATCGGCTTAAAGCAGCCCTACGCATACCATGCTTTTCTTTTGCATCTACGAATACACGCTCAATCGTTTTTTTATGTTTGGCATATATAGGTTTTACATCTTAATAATGACGCTAATGATCTGCATCTTCCACGATATGCTTGTCAGAAATGTCGTGTCACTACTAAAAGCGCGTCTAGGGGAGACCCCGCAGTCGAAAGCCGAGGAGGCTCCCCGACCGCCCGCGGAAAGCGAGTGCCTGAAGTGGAAATCAACGTTCAATATGTACAAGCTAAAAAACTGTAGACAAACTCGATTTTAATCGAAAGTTTGTCTACAGTCTGTGAAGTTCACGACAGTGAACTTCCTTTTATTTATAACCCCCATGAGTTCAATAAAAGGTGAATGGCTTTTTCCAATTCGGATTCAGGAATCCCTGCAAAGCCCAATATAATTTTTGGAGGATGTTCGTCAATTTTCTCGATTGAATATGTCGATAGTCCATAAATTTTAATATGGTCTTCGTTTGCCTTTTGAATAAGTGTCTGTTCATCCATGCCGTTCTTGACGATGAGGACGATATGCAAACCTGACCGCTCTCCAATGATTTGTATTTGTTGATGTGGTTTAAATAGATCGATCACTTTATCCAACTTCCGACGGTACACTTTCCTCATGCGATTCAAATGCTTTTCGAAATCACCTTCCTTCATGAACTGTGTCAACACATGCTGATCAATCCGAGAAACGGTTGAATGGTAAAAAGACAATTCCTGTTGGTGCATTTGTAACAATGGAGCGGGAAGAACCATATAACTGATCCGAATTGATGGCATCAATGATTTGGAAAATGACCCTAAATAAATCACCTTATCACCAGCATCCATACTCTGTAAGGAAGGAATTGTTTTTCCACTATAACGAAATTCACTATCATAATCGTCTTCGATAATATAGCGGTTTGCTGCCCCTTGAGCCCAGTTCAACAATCGCGTCCGTCTGTTAACGGATAGGATCGTCCCATTGGGGAAGTGATGTGAGGGAGTGACATACACAACGTCGATCTTTGAATCTTCAATTTGGTTCACCTTTACGCCTTCTTCATCAATTTGCAGTGGATGGACTTCATTTGGGTAGCTGCGTAAAATCCGATGAATCAAGTGATACCCAGGATCTTCAACACCATAGATGGCATTTTTATCGAATAGAAGGACAAGCTGCTGTAATAAAATTTCCATTCCTGCACCAATGATGATCTGTTCTGGAACACATTGTACACCACGTGCATGATACAAATAATGGGCAATTTCACATCGTAATTCATATTCCCCTTGAGAATCCCCAAGTAAAAGAAGATCTTGATGTGATTCATCGATTTTGCTTTTCATGTATTTTCTCCATTTTTCAAATGGGAAATGTTCCGTGTCAATTTGGCTGGGATGAAAATGATATAGCAATTCCCCTTCTTTATGATTGCTTTGTTCCAAGGATACTTGGTTAGTTTGTGTATACTCTAAATCCTCGAATGTTTGAATATAGTACCCTTTTCTTGGTATGACTTCAACGTATCCTTCAGCAGTCAATTGTTCATATGCAGTCTCGACAGTATTTTGACTTATTTGAAGGAACTCTGCCAATTTCCGTTTGGAAGGCAGTTTTGTGCCGTAAAGAAGACGGCCATCAATAATTTCTTTTTTAATATATGAATATAATTGTTCGTACAAAGGTACTTCACTTAACCGATTTAAATCACAAGAAAGCATATTCATTTTGTTGCCACCTTTTTGAAAAAAATTCACTGACCCCATTAAATTTATTAAAACTGACACTTTCAATGCGGTCAACTCTTTTTTATACTAAGCCTAACAAATCTAAAAAATGCAAATATTAGGGGGAAGAAAAAAATGGAAAAATTATTAGGAACTGACACAGTAAAAAGAGGAATGGCACAAATGCAAAAGGGTGGCGTAATCATGGACGTCATTAACGCAGAACAAGCAAAAATCGCAGAAGCATCCGGTGCGGTCGCTGTCATGGCATTGGAAAGGGTTCCTTCCGACATCCGTGCGGCTGGCGGCGTAGCAAGAATGGCAGATCCGCGAATTGTCGAGGAAGTAATGAATGCAGTGTCAATCCCGGTCATGGCTAAAGCAAGGATTGGCCATATCGTTGAATCAAGGGTCCTGGAATCCATGGGAGTGGATTATATCGATGAAAGTGAAGTGCTGACTCCTGCGGATGAAGAATACCATATTCTAAAAAGTGATTTCACAGTACCTTTCGTTTGTGGCTGCCGTGATTTAGGCGAAGCAGCGCGCCGTATTGGTGAAGGAGCATCCATGCTTCGTACAAAAGGAGAACCAGGAACTGGTAATATTGTGGAAGCTGTGCGTCATATGAGAAAGGTACAGTCACAAATTCGCAAAGTGAGCATCATGAGTGATGATGAATTAATGACAGAGGCAAAAAATCTTGGAGCCCCTTTTGAAATTTTAAGAGAAATCAAACGCACAGGTAAATTGCCTGTAGTTAACTTTGCAGCCGGCGGAATTGCCACTCCAGCAGATGCTGCATTGATGATGGAATTGGGAGCAGATGGCGTTTTCGTTGGGTCTGGTATTTTTAAATCTGAAACTCCAGAAAAATTCGCATCCGCAATCGTTCAAGCGACTACATATTTCACCGATTATGAATTGATTGGCAAGTTGTCAAAAGAATTGGGCAGTGCAATGAAAGGCATTGATATTTCCAAACTAGCTCCGGCAGAACGGATGCAGGAACGTGGATGGTAATATGATAACGATCGGTGTTTTGGGATTACAGGGAGCGGTTGAAGAACACTTGAACCAAATCAAAGCTGCCGGCGAACAAGCAATTATAGTAAAAAAACCGGAGCAGTTGCAGGAAATCGATGGCTTGATCATTCCAGGCGGAGAAAGCACGACGATGAGGAAGCTAATGGATCGTTATGGATTTATGGAACCGGTTAAAACTTTCTTCGAAGATAAAAAACCAATTTTTGGTACATGTGCTGGGATGGTATTGGCGGCAAATGAATTGACTGGCGATGAGAAGGCCTATCTTGGACTAATGGACATTTCCGTGAAAAGGAACGGATTTGGACGTCAAAAGGATAGTTTCGAGGCTGAACTTTCAATCAAAGGAATGGAAACCCCTTATAAGGCAGTTTTCATCCGGGCGCCATTTGCTGATGGAATTGGAGAAGGTGTAGAAGTATTGGCTGTTTATGAAGAGAATGTAGTGGCTGCGAGACAAGACCATGTCCTCGTTAGTGCGTTTCATCCAGAATTAACAGGTGATGATCGTTTTATGCAGCTTTTCATTGAAATGGTGAAGACATCCGTAAGTAAGGCCGAATTGAAAACCTGCTAATCAAATGAAGCTGTCCTATTAATAGGACAGCTTTACTTTTGAAAGCTCAAAACTCTATAAAAATACATATTGCTTGAATTTACTATTCTTAACTTTTATAATAAAAGTAAGTGTTCACTTACTTAGTTGAAAGGGGAATGTATATGACAGCAAGAGTTGCAGTTATTACAGGGGGAGCAAGCGGTATAGGCCGAGCCACATGCCTGAAATTCGCAGCAAAAGGGGACAAGGTCGTTGTTGCGGATTTTAATGAAGAAATGGGCCGGGAAACCGTTGATCAGATAACAGCTAATGGTGGAGTGGCCATTTATGTTAAAACGGATGTTTCTAAGCAGGAAGATGTTGAATCGTTAATCAATAAAGCAGTGGAAACATACGGAAGGCTCGATATCATGTTTAATAATGCCGGCATTGGTGCGGGCGGTATGATCATAGACCAAGATATGGAAGGTTACTACAAAACGATTGGAGTGAACCAGCACGGAGTGGCCTTTGGAATCATGGCAGCAGGACGGAAAATGAAGGAACTGGCTAACAAGGGAGTCATTATAAATACCGCTTCTGTATTTGGCTACTTAGCTTCCCATGGGACTTTTGCCTATCAGGCGACTAAAGGCGCTGTAAGAATGATGACACAGACAGCAGCTTTGGAATTGGGTGCTTATGGCATTCGCGTTGTGGGCATTGCGCCTGGCGGGGTTGACACTCCTATCATACAAGGTTATAAAGACATGGGAATCATTGATAAATTGAATGCAAGTCAAATGCGCGGTGAATTGATTAAGCCAGAAGCCATTGCAAATGCCGTCTATCTATTATCGTTAGAGGAAGCGGATGCGATCAATGGAAGTGTAGTCATGGTCGATGATGGCTATGCATCTTTTAAGTGATTTTCATAAATAGAAAACATCGTCCCAACCAGACGATGTTTTCTATTTATGATATATGGGAATATTGAATTCTAATAGATCAAAGGTAATATTGACCGATAGATACCAGCGATATATCATGGGAAATAGATGGGTGAAACCGGTCTTATCTTTATAAAAGAAGGTTGATATTTTTGAAAAAAGGGCAGCAAACCAAAGAACGAATCATAAATGTAGCCCGGAGTCTTTTTGCCACTAAAGGTTTTGACATGACAAGAACGAATGAAATTGCCTCTGCATGCAATGTTTCCGAAGCTACTATTTACAAATACTTTGACAGCAAAAAAGATTTGCTTTTGGCTACAATTACCCCTAATGAAAAAGAGGAATCTGAAGATGGGACTAGCCATCTATCCACGGATGATCTAGTGGAGAATCATGTTACTACCATGATAAAAAAAATTCTTGAAAATAAAGAACAGTTTTCGATATTATTTAGGGAAACACAATTCGATCAAGATATTTCAAAGCAATATGTAGATCAGATTTTCAAACCAAATGCCAGGCATATTGAAATACAGAAGAGAATAGATAGCGGAGAGATACAATATATCTCTGATATTATTTTATTTAATGTAGGGATCATTTCTTTCACATTGGCTTTATCTACACATTATGAGATCCATCAACAAAAAAAGGAGCCATATTTTACTTCTGAACGAATTAAGAGCATTGCTCAACTTTTGGTATATGGTATTCATGGGAAACAAAATCATACATAATGAAACGGTCATATTTAAGGGCATGAGCATCAAGCCGTAAATATGACCGTTTCTTTTTTCATTCAGAGTAGATGTCTAGAGTGTAAGATTTGACTTATATTTTTCAGACAATTACGATAAATGTATACTTCACGAAATGCTTTAAGAAAATTATATCTGGAAATCTTGTAACATTGGAGGGTATCAATGAGCGATATCGTAATTTTATCAGGAAGTCCGGCTATTCCATCAAGAACGGACATTTCACTAAAACATATTCAATCATTAGTCGAAAATGCAGGATTTACTACAGCTTATTTCTCGATTACGGATTTCTCAGCAGATGATTTATTCCAAGGGAAATATAATAGCGAGGATATCTCAAAGCTTTCAGAGAGAATTCAAGCAGCCAGAGGAGTCATTATAGGTTCACCGGTTTATAAGGCTTCTTATACAGGTGTATTGAAAGCATTGATTGATTTGCTGCCAGAAGGTGCTTTTAAGGGTAAGCCGGTGCTGCCAATCATGATTGGTGGAAGTAACAGGCATCTATTGGCGATTGACTATGCGCTTAAACCATTAATTTCAATATTAAAAGGCGAGCCGCTGCAGGGGATTTATTTTGTTGATAAGGAAATAGATAAACAGAATCCAGAAAACCCGATCAATGATTTGCATTTAATTGATCGCGTCCAGAGTCAGGTTCAAGAATTTGTAGAAGCGATACAGTTAAGAAATTAATGACTTCAATAAATTAATTCCTTCCATAAAAAGACTGGAACCCTAGAAATTTTTTTTAGAATAACACGCGTCAATAATAGGCCTAATAATGAAAATAGACTCATTTTTTTGGAGACTTTATCTAAAAAGACGAGTCTATTTTCGCATTTATATGAACATAAAATCATAAATTGAATAGTGTGTATAAAAATAACAGTTCATCCATAATATTAAACCAAGTTATTTTATAAGAAAACTCCATTGACAAGGATTAAATATATGTTAATATTTAAAATAATAAAACTTATCCAGAGCGACGGAGGGAATTGGCCCTTTGAAGTCCAGCAACCTGCATGATGGATGCAAGGTGCTACCTCCAACAAAATGTTGATCATTTTGGAAGATAAGGTAAAGATATTTACCTTGCGATCTTTCCATCATGGAAAGATTTTTGTTTTTTGTGAAAATTTTAGGCAGACCATAATAATGTAAGGTTGTATGGAATTATATAAATCTAAGAAATTTAAAATAAAATATTCGCGGATTTTCTTAAAGGAGGAACTGGTTTGGATAAAGAGAATCAGCTTGAAGAAATTTTTGAACGACTTCAAGAAATGCTTAATTCAATGAAATATGGATCCATTACACTTATTGTCCAGGATGGTAAAATCATTCAAATGGAAAGAAATGAAAAACTAAGAATTAAATAAGGTATCTGCTGACTAGAAAAACTAGAGGCGGGTTTAACTGATATAAAGAGAGTATTGGTTAGATTCGTCTCTTTTTCCTAGATTTAAATAACCCGGGAATATTACAACGGGAATTGATCAACAGTTACTCTAACCTAATACAGCAAGTTTTTAGAGGGGGCTACAAAGTTGGCTGCATTAATAAACTATGAAAATTTCAATACAGGGGACTTCCCTGTATTTCCTGCAGACAGTGAGACAAAAGGTGCTTTGGAAGTTCTGCAATGGGCGAATGACCATTATGGAGACAAACTGATTTATGCTTGCAGTTTTGGTATTGAAGGCATCGTGCTTACGGATTTATTGGCGAAGGTCAATCCTTCGGCTAAAATAGTTTTCCTTGATACAGATGTTCATTTTGAGGAAACTTACCAATTGATCGAGGAAGTGAAGAAGCGATATCCGAAGCTTTTGATCGAAATGAAGAAACCTGACTTGACGCTTGAGGAACAAGCGGCGGAATATGGCGATGAATTATGGCTTAGTGATTCCAATAAGTGCTGTAACATCCGTAAAATCGTTCCGCTTACAGATGTGCTTTCATCGGCAACAGCCTGGCTTTCGGGACTGCGGAGGGAGCAATCCGAAACTAGGGCTAAGACCGAGTATATCAATAAGGATAATAAGTTCAAATCTGTTAAAATATGCCCACTCATACATTGGACATGGAAAGATGTTTGGCGCTATGCCCACAAAAATGGACTTCCATATAATGTCCTGCATGATAATGGATATCCGAGCATTGGATGTAAAACGTGTACTGCACCTGCCTTCAATGCAGATGATTTACGCTCAGGCCGTTGGCAAGGAGCTCAAAAAACGGAATGCGGATTGCATTTATCTTAAATAAATAGAAACCATAGGGGGAAATTAGCATGACAATCAGTTTACCGCACGGAGGAACATTAATCGATCTTTGGGAACCAAAATATGATTTTAGTAAAATTACGAAGTCAATCGAAATCGATGAAATTGCTTTAAGCGATCTTGAATTGATAGGCACTGGTGCCTACAGCCCGATTAAAGGATTCTTTACAAAAAGTGACTATGAGACAGTGGTAAAGGATATGAGGCTTAGCAGCGGACATGTATGGAGCATCCCGATTACGCTGCCTTTGACCGAAGAAACTGCAGAAAGCCTTACTATAGGTGAAGAAGTAACATTAACCCATGAAGGTGAAACTTACGGGGTTCTCTCCGTTTCCGATATTTACACTCCAGATAAGCAATTGGAAGCGACATTGGTATATCAAACAGATGATGAGAAGCATCCTGGAGTGAAAAATTTATATAACCGCGGGGATGTATATGTCGGCGGGGAAATAAAGTTGATCAAGAGAATAGAGCGTCCGCTATTTCAAGCTCATTATTTGGACCCAGTCGAGACAAGGAAGGCTTTCGCTGAAAAAGGATGGGAAACGGTTGTCGGTTTCCAAACGAGGAACCCTGTTCACCGTGCACATGAATATATTCAAAAGACAGCATTGGAAATCGTCGACGGTTTATTCTTAAATCCTCTAGTCGGTGCCACTAAATCAGATGACATTCCGGCAGATGTAAGAATGGAAAGCTATAAAGTGCTGCTTGATAAATATTATCCTAAGGATCGCGTCTCCCTTGCAGTTTTCCCTGCTGCCATGCGTTATGCAGGACCTAGAGAAGCCATTTTCCATGCGATGGTCCGTAAAAATTATGGTTGTACCCATTTTATCGTCGGACGTGATCATGCGGGTGTGGGCGATTATTATGGCACATACGATGCTCAAAAAATCTTTGGGAATTTCAATGCAGATGAGTTAGGGATCACGCTATTATTCTTTGAACATAGTTTTTACTGTAAAGCATGTGGCAATATGGCTTCCGCTAAAACTTGTCCGCATGGCAAGGAAGACCATGTCATCCTGTCTGGAACGAAGGTAAGGGAAATGTTGCGTAATGGAGAAATTCCTCCAGCTACCTTTAGCCGTAAGGAAGTCATCGAGGTGTTGATCGAAGGTCTAAAAAAAAATGAAGTTTATAACTGATTGGACATAAATGGAAGGTTCACATGAAGAGGGGGATTATCAAATGAGTAAAAGTACGAATGTCACATGGCATGAGACGTCATTGACCAAGGAGCACCGACGGAAGCAGAACGGCCATGAAAGCACGGTTCTATGGTTTACAGGACTATCGGGTTCCGGAAAATCAACGATTGCAAACGCGGTCGCTAAAGAGTTATACAATCGGAATATTCGAAGTTATGTTTTGGATGGTGATAATATCCGTCATGGCTTAAATAAAGATTTAGGTTTTTCTGAAGAAGATAGAACCGAGAATATTAGGCGGATTGGTGAGGTTTCCAAGTTATTCGTGGATAGTGGGCAGTTCGTATTGACCGCTTTCATATCACCTTTCAGGGCAGATCGGCAGATTGTACGTGATTTACTCGAAGAAGGGGAGTTTATTGAAGTATACATAAAGTGTCCGATCGAAGAGTGCGAAGTGCGTGATCCAAAAGGGCTTTATGACAAGGCCCGTAAAGGCATCATTAAAGATTTTACCGGAATCGACTCTCCATACGAAGAACCTGAACAACCGGAAATCATTTTAGAATCCGACCAATACAGCATTGAAGAGTGCGTTGAACAGGTAATCGGCTATTTGACAGCAAAGAAAGCGATCTAATCAAGGAGGAAATGTAATGGTTTACGAGAAATTTTGGTCGGAAAATCCACTAATCGCTAAAAATAAAACGGAAATCTGGAAATTGGAAAAAGACGGCTTGAAGATATTTGATGATATTCCGCATTATGCAGCAAATGGGTTTGATTCCATCCCTAAAGAGAAATGGGATATGTTCAAGTGGGCAGGTCTATACCTGCAACGGCCAAAAGAAGCTGGTTATTGGATGATGCGAGTCGTTATTCCCGGAGGTATCCTGACTTATGATCAACAAATAACTCTAGCTAACATCGCAAAAGATTACGGGAGGGACGTATATGACATTACAACCCGTCAAGCCATTCAATTCCACTGGCTGACCATCGAACAGGTCCCGGATATTTTGAATCGTTTGGAAAAGGTTGGAATGACTACGGCTGGTGCTTGTGGTGATATAACCCGTAATATCATCGGTAATGCATTGGCAGGTATCGATCCTGATGAACTTTTTGATACACGCGATGTACTTTATGATGTATTTGAATATTTCCGCCTTAACGAGGACTATTCGAACCTTCCGAGGAAATATAAAATGTCCATAAGTGCCAATATCCATAATGCTTCAAATGCTGAAATCAACTGTGTTTCATTCAATCCAGCCACTAAAGTAATTGATGGAGTAACGGAAGTCGGTTTTCATGTTAAAGTAGGCGGGGGCCTATCCTCCGTTCCGATGCTGGCAGAAGAGCTTGACTTATTCATTTTACCTGAAAAAACTGTGGAAGTGGCTGCCGCCATCACGACGATATTCCGTGACTTTGGGTACCGTGAAAAGCGACATCGCTCACGTTTGAAATTCCTTGTCGCTGACTGGGGTCCTGAACAATTCAAGGAAAAATTGCTGGAATACACCGGTCCGCTTCCTGAAAAGGGAGAAAGTGCGGTGAAGGGATGGAATGCAGGGTATTTCTACGGCATCCATAAACAAAAGCAAGATGGTCTGAACTATGTTGGCGTCAATATACCAGTTGGTCGTCTAAACCCAGACGAAGTGATCGAGTTTGCCGAACTTGCAAAAAAATATGGAAATGGTGAAATCCGCAACTGTAATTCTCAAAATCTAATCATTCCCAATGTGCCGGATGCAAAACTTGAGGAATTAAAGCAGGAATCCATCTTCGAAAGATTTCCATATCAACCAAAGAAATTCATTGGGTATTCCGTTTCTTGTACAGGCATCGAGTATTGCAACTTGGCTCTCGTTGAAACGAAAAACCGAATGAGGACCATTTCTGAAGCACTGGACAAGGAAATAGATCTCGATGTACCTGTAAGGATGCATATGGTCGGCTGTCCGAATAATTGCGGTCAAAGAGCCATCGCCGAAATAGGGCTGCAAGGCATAAAAATGAAAAACCAGGATAAAAAGATGGTCGAGGCTTTTGAGATATACGTTGGTGGAACGCTGAATGAGGGCGGGAAGTTCAATGAAAAGCTTAAAGGAAAAGTGGAAGCTGAAAAGCTCCATCATGTTCTGAAAGAAATGATCCTATTTTTCAAAGAAACAAAACTACTATCCGAAACCTTTCTCGATTTTGTGGAAAGGGTAGGGGTAGACGAATTACAAAGTAAACTTGATGATATATTAGCGGAAGTGGCCGTTTAGTAGGGGAAGGTAAGCATTCCATGAATCTATACCGTTTTGAAGTCACTATCAAGGAAAAACCAATTCATGTCATCATTGTTGCCGATTCAGATGAAAAGGCGTTTGAACTTGTTGATATCGAGCTGGAAAAGCATTATTTGAAAATGCCTGAAGTGGATGACATCTCATTATATGAAAAAAGGAAAATTAAAAATGGAGCAGGTTTCGTTTTATCGGAATTCGAAACAATTCTCTAAGGGAAGGCAGGATGCAAAAATGGGGAAAGTATATCTAGTAGGAGCCGGTCCCGGAGATCCAGATTTAATTACATTAAAAGGATTAAAATGCATCCAAGAAGCTGATGTCATTTTATATGATCGACTTGTCAATAAAGAACTTTTGAATCATGCAAAAGACGGTGTCGAGCTGATTAATTGCGGTAAACTGCCGGATTATCATTTGTTGCAGCAGGATACCATCAATCGGTTCCTCGTTAAATATGCAAAAAAGGGAAAAATAGTCACTCGTTTGAAAGGCGGCGATCCATTCGTCTTTGGGAGAGGCGGTGAGGAAGCGGAAGCCCTTGCCAAAAGTGGCGTAAGCTTTGAAATCGTACCAGGAATTACGGCTGGAATCGCCGCTACAGCCTATGCGGGAATTCCAGTTACACATAGGGACCATGCTTCATCATTTGCAATTGTTACCGGTCATCGAAAAAAAGATGAAGAGGATAATATCAAGTGGGAATCCCTTGCAAAAGGAATCGATACATTAGCCATTTATATGGGTGTTAAAAACCTGCCATATATTCAAGGAAAACTTTTGGAACATGGAAAAAGCCCAGAGACTCCGGTAGCCCTTATTCATTGGGGTACATTAACAACGCAAAAAACAGCTGTCAGTACGTTGGCTAAAGTAGTGGAAACCGCCAATAACGAACAAATTTCGAATCCTTGCATGATAGTCGTGGGAGATGTCGTTAATTTACGGGAAAAAATCAAATGGTTTGAAGGAAAACAAACCGAAAATTTGTTGGCGAATGAGGCCTTTTAATGGAAGCCATTTTATATATTTGCCATGGCAGCCGTGTTAAAGAAGCTTCAGCCCAAGCCATTGATTTTATTAAAGTTTGTATGCAAGCACAGCCATATTCCATTCAAGAGTATTGCTTCTTGGAATTGGAAACTCCTACGATTGAAGAGGCCTACGAACGATGCGTCCAAAAAGGTGCGACGAGAATATTGGCCATTCCAGTTCTATTGCTGACAGCTGTACATGCAAAACATGATATTCCAGTCATATTGAATAAAATGAAAGAACGGTACCCTGCCGTTGACTTGAGATACGGAAGGCCGATTGGTGTCAGCGAGAAAATGGTTGACATTTTAGTGGAACGGTTGGAGGAAACAAATGTAAGTGTTACGGAGGGTTCCTTGGTATTATTGGTTGGAAGGGGCAGCAGTGATCCCGACGTCAAAAGGGATTTGTCTCGATTGGCCGATTTGCTAAGGAACAGGTTTCCAAAAATACGGGTGCAAGAGTGTTATTTGACAGCTGCCACACCAAGCTTTGGAGAAGCGTTGGAATTTGCGGTGGAATCTCGATCAAACCAAGTATTTATCATTCCATACCTATTGTTTACAGGTCTCTTAATGCAGTCGATTGAAAATAGTATAAAAAAGATCCAAAAAAAGGGGAAGCAAAGAATCATAATTTGCCGATATTTAGGTTATCACCCAAAGATTGAACAAGCAATTTCGGAACGAATTCATGAAGTGAGTGGGGAGGCAGCCTATGTATCCAATTACGCTTAATATCGAGAACAGAAAGTGTGTCATCATCGGCGGTGGTAAAATAGCTTACTTTAAAGCGGGCCCGTTATTGGAAGCTGGTGCTGAAGTTACCGTCGTAAGCCCCGAAATATGCACAGGTTTTCAAGTGTTGGAGAAAGAAGGTAAGATCCGGGTCTTACTTAAAGAAGTGGAAGAAACTGACTATAAAGATGCATTTTTAATCATTGTTGCTACCAATTCTACTGAAGTAAATGAACGAGTTTACGAGAACGCATCCGAAAGTCAGTTGGTTAACGTAATCAGCAATCATGAGTTGGGCAATTTTCATATACCGGCCACATTGAATAGAGGCATGCTTTCCATAAGTGTTTCTACCAATGGAGCAAGTCCAACGCTCGCAAAAAAAATACGGAATGACCTAGGTAAAGTATATGATGAATCATATGAAGAATATCTTGAATTCCTTTTTGAAGCAAGAATGATTATAAAGAATGGGTCATTTTCAAAAGAAGAAAAATCTAAATTATTGAAAGATTCAATAGTGGATATTTATAAATATTCCTTAAAAGAAAGATATCGTTTTTTAGCTAGGCTTTTACCAGTAGAAGCTGAAGAAAATATATCATTGGGCTGATCAGAAAAACTGAAGGCACCTAACCAACATGTCATTTCATTTTGGTTAGGTGCCTCTTTGTGTCTTAAAGGAAATCTAAATGATTTATACAGGCAAACGGTACCATCGGGTCGATGATATAGGTTCTATTTTAGTGAAAAAAGGGGAATGTCATGAAAAAGTTAATCGTTTTGGCCTTTATCGGGTTTTTAGCCCAATTAATTGATGGTTCGCTTGGAATGGGGTATGGAGTGAGTTCCACTTCCTTATTGTTGACATTCGGGATTGCCCCTGCAGTAGCATCAGCATCCGTTCATTTATCGGAAGTAGTGACAACAGCAGTATCCGGAGCTTCACATATAAAGTTTGGGAACGTGGATAAAAATATGGTCTATCGCTTGATCATTCCAGGTTCTGTTGGTGCATTTGTAGGTGCATGTTTTCTGAGTAACCTGCCAGCCGAATTAGCAAAACCGTATATTGCCATATTTTTATTTGGTCTTGGTGTATACGTTTTATTCCGCTTTTTATTTATTTTTAAACCGTCAAAGGAAAATGAAACCGTAAGGCCATTGACCGCAAAACAATCCATTCCGTTAGGCCTTTTTGCAGGCTTTTGTGATGCAACAGGCGGAGGCGGTTGGGGACCGATTGCAACACCTGTTTTATTGTCAAAAAAAGGCATGACGGCGAGAAAAGCTGTAGGAACTGTAGATACGAGTGAATTTGCCATTGCTTTCTTTGGAAGTCTTGGCTTTATCATTTCTCTTGGATGGGAAGCTGTCAATTGGCTTTGGGTCGTAGCGTTGATAATTGGTGGAGTGGTTGCCGCACCAATTGCAGCCTGGCTCGTCAGGATGCTTCCTGCTCAATTAATGGGTGTTTTAGTGGGCGGTTTCATTATCTTAATCAATGTAAGAACATTATTGGCTACATGGATTCCGATTGAAGCCCATATATACATCTATACTGGCATCGTCATAATATGGTTTTCTGGAATTCTTCTTACCATCAATAAGATGGCGAATGCGAGAAAACATGATCATATCGAACACCGCCAGAATGTTTCCTGATTCCCGAGTTTGAAAGAAGCGAATGTACACAAGAAGCATATTCCGATGCGTAAATAAACTAGTAGGTATGTATGTACCTACGAGTAAAGTCTTTTGCCAAATGGAATTCCGACTATAAAGTTGGTGCGGTTTTAATAAAGGGATCTTGATCTCATTTAATAGATTCATTACCCTTTTTTGCTTTCCTAAAAATCGAGAGACTTATCACTCCAATATCTATGTATAAGAATTCATAGTACCCCTTACTAAAGTAAGCCATCGGAGAGATTTAAATGATTTTAGAGCAGAAGCAGAACCAATAATTTCTAGCTCCTTCTGTTCAAATGAGTGATTTACACTTTCATATAATATATAGGAGGAACTATTTCTTTTACTCTATCGAATTTAAATCCCTGCTTGTTTGGATATCAGCATTTGATTGATGGAGGATAATTCAGCGTCCCGAAAGACCCGTTATTTCCACCAGAAATAACGGGTCTTTCGCTTGTCTTGGCTTCACCAATAACCCTCCCCGTGCCTACAATTGGTCTTCAGTTCACTACCAGTAAATGAATGGGCAAATTGAATGCACTCAGCTACATTCTTAATGTCCTTCAGCTGTCTGTCATTTCCGACGATGAGTACATGAAAATCGCGGATATCCTTTAATTTAAATCCCTGCAAGCTTTGAAAAGCATGCAGATTTTTGCTTTATGCCGGGACATCGGAAAAATCGGTTATCAATTTATTCCTTGGAAAAAAATCTTTACCTGCCGCTGTGGTATCCTTTTCATATCTAATTTCTGGTAGTGTGTCCGGTGAAGGCGAACGTAATGTTTTAGGAGCAATAGGTGGAGCCATCATCGTTCATCCATTTAAACCGTTATTTTAGTTTTTAAAGGTAGTTAAATATTTTTCAGTTTTGTACAATGATTAAATAGCAAATTTGAAAAGGAGTTTTAAAATGGAAGGCATCTCTGATCATTTAAAGGAAAATTTGGATATTTTGTTCGTAGGTTTCAATCCGAGCATTCGTTCAGGTGAGACTGGTCATCATTATGCGAATCCAAACAATCGCTTTTGGAAAATCCTCTTCGAGTCCGGGCTGACACCAAGGAAATATGAACCGACTGAAGACTCGACATTACTGGATTTAGGTTATGGTTTTACCAATATCGTTTCCAGGCCTACAAAAGGAGCGGACGATATCACTAAAGAAGAGTACATAAAAGGAAGGAAACAATTAAAAAGGAAAATAAAAAAGTATAAACCTAAACTTGTCTGTTTTGTAGGCAAGGGTGTCTATCAGGAATATCGTCAATTACGAAAAATCTCTTGGGGGCTGCAAGAAGAACCTACATCCAATGAGACCATGGAATTCGTTGCCCCTTCTTCCAGCGGTTTAGTTAGAATGCCGATAAATGAGATCATCGAAATATATAGTGAGTTGCCCATTCTGCTTGGCCAGCTGAAAAGCAATTGAAGAAACTTATTAAAACTACGGTGAAATTATATGAGTCAGGATAACGGAATGGAAAAGCGGTGGCTTTTTTCAGAGGTCAATGAAGGTGAAGGCCTTTGCCAAGGAGTAAAGGATTGTATACCTATTTTATGGGATACCTAAGTATCGGTTTTGCTAACAGGGTCGTAGATACTTTCATACCTAGAATCGTTCCTTTGGGGCTGCTTAGTACCTGAATGGGGGATCGCATGGCTAAAGCATGAGCAAGTGGCCTTAATGGCGGCGCTGTTTGCACATATAACAGGTCTTTTCACTTTAGGATAATGGGTTGAATTTGGCCGCAGCTTTACCAGCTTTTCTGATTGCCGTTTTTACGAGAAGACTATTGGGTACGGTTATGATTGGCTTGCTTTCCTTGATGAAATTACGAAATTTCTTTTAATAATTACTAAACATTTTAATGATAGGCCGATATAACCAGTAATGGATTGCCATTACTGGGTTTTTATTTCCCAAGAACATATTTCATAAACCGCAACTTTTTGAGTTCGGTCATTACCGTTAGGCAAATGACGCTTTTTAATGAACATTGGAAGCTTGATTATCAAAAAGGCCAGTGATTACATAAACTAGGGTGAATGTACTTCTGAAAGGTCGTTTTGGTTAGCAGAAATGAAAGCGCTTCTAATTGGAAATGAAACAACCAACGTTTAGAAAACGGGAGTCTGTCTACAATGGGAATAAGCAAATAACTATGGAGGTGTTCAATTGATGAATGTTAATGGTGCCCTAGAGGTTCTTGATCGCATGCGGCTTCCTAATGGTGCATATACTGCAAGCGTTTCCGATGATTATAATTATGTCTGGATAAGGGATGTCGTTTATACAGTAATACCTTTTATAAATGATCCGTCCAATCGTTACGAAAAAGCATATCATGCTTTATTCGACTTATTTCAAACCTATGAGTGGAAGATAGATATTCATACGGTGCAGAAACCCCAGTTTCTATTTGAACATATCCATGCAAGGTATTCCACTGAGCTTAAAGAACTGCCCGATGAGTGGGGGCATGCCCAAAATGATGCGGTAGGTGCCTTTTTATGGGGTGTCGGTGAAGGATATAGGCATGGTAAAAAGGTGATAAGAAACCAACGTGATTTAGAAATTGTCCAAAAGCTGGTCAATTACTTGGAATGCCTGCAATATTGGCAGTCGGAAGATAACGGGATGTGGGAAGAAAATATAGAAATCCACGCTTCAAGCATAGGTGCATGTGTTGCTGGATTGAATTCAGTCAAAATGCTGGTAAACGTCAAGGAAGAACTGATTAAAAAGGGAGAAGAAACACTTCGTTTCCTGCTTCCAAGGGAAAGTTATTCAAAAGAGACGGATTTAGCCCTTTTATCGTTGATTTATCCGTATCGGCTGGTAGACCGTGAAATAGCACTTGAAATATTGAAGAATGTCACAGAGAGACTAGAAAGAACAAATGGTTGCATTAGATATGAGAAGGACCTTTATTATAATGACGGTCAAGAAGCGGAATGGTGTTTCGGGCTTCCATGGTTGGGCTTATGCTACCTTGAACTTGGCATGATGAACAAAGTTAATGAATATATAGATAAAACAAAAATGATCATTCCGGAAAATTGGGAAGTTCCTGAGTTATATATTGGAGGCAGTAATATACCAAACGGGAATACTCCTTTGGCATGGTCAGTCTCATTATCCTATTTATTCTTGACGAAGACTTCCATGATTCGAACTGAACAAATAACATGAAGCATTCATACTGGATACCTTAAAGCTCTTCCCCAAAAAAGGGAAGAGTTTTTCTTGGTATAATAATATTTTTACAATAAATGTCTTTTTTCTTTAAAAAAGTGTTTAAATTTACAAAAAAACGGCTATTTATAACAATAACTTCACCTCCATTTGAAGGATTAATATCATTTTCATCGAATATATATAATAACTGGGGAAGGATGGGTAAAATACTATCGAGTTAATACTGATGGAGGGGTTTTATTGAGTACAATTATTGACCAGCTACAAGAGATTTATCCAAGCGATTTCGATTTGTATTTGTTTCATGAAGGCACCCTTTATGAAAGCTATAAAATGCTTGGGGCACACATTGTGACAACATTAGGTAATGAAGGAGTACGCTTCACCGTTTGGGCCCCCCATGCCAAGCAAGTTTCAGTAGTCGGTAATTTTAATAATTGGGACGGAAAAGATCATGAGATGAAACGGATCGAGCGTTCAGGTATCTGGGTGTTGTTCGTACCAGGATTACAAGAAGGGGAACTCTATAAATATGAAATACATACACCCGGAAATAAACGTATCCTAAAAGCCGATCCATATGCCTTTTATTCGGAGGTCAGACCAAATACTGCTTCGGTCATTAAAAGGCTGGATAATTTTGAATGGCAAGATTCGAAGTGGATAGCCGATAAGAAAAAGGAAAACATTTATCAAAAACCTATGTCCATTTATGAAGTGCACCCAGGAACATGGAAACAGAAAGAAGATGGTGAATTTTTTTCGTACCGTGAATTGGCTGATAGATTAGTTGAATATGTGATTGATAATAGTTTTACACATATTGAAATCATGGCCATAATGGAACACCCTTTTGATAAATCGTGGGGATACCAGGTCACGGGTTATTATTCCGTAAACAGTCGGTACGGTTCACCGGAAGATTTTAAATATTTAATTAACCTTTGCCACCAAAAGGGCATAGGAGTAATCCTTGACTGGGTTCCCGCCCATTTTTGTAAAGACGCACATGGACTTTCCCGTTTTGATGGTACACCTCTCTATGAACCAATTGATTACACGAGAGCAGATCGCCCGTTATGGGGGACATACAATTTTGATTTTACTAAACCAGAAGTAATCAGTTTCCTTATATCAAATGTAATGTTTTGGATGGATGTATACCATATTGATGGGGTCCGTGTCGATGCGGTATCGTCAATGGTTTACTTGAATCATGATAATCCATTGCCGGTCAAGCTGAAAAACCAGTTTGGCGGTGAGGAAAACCTGGAAGCCATACAATTTTTACAAAAACTTAACGAAGTGGTTTTCAAGAAATATCCCAATGCATTAATGATGGCGGAAGAAGCGACAGACCGGCCACTTATAACTTCTCCTACAGATATAGGCGGCCTGGGCTTTAATTACAAATGGAATATGGGATGGACTAACGATATCCTTCGTTATATGAAACTTGAAACAAATGAAAGGCCATATCATCATAACCTTTTAACATTTTCATTTTTCTATGCTTTTTCAGAAAATTTCGTTTTACCCTTTTCACATGATGAAGTGGTTCATGGCAAGAAGTCATTATTGAATAAAATGCCAGGTGACTATTGGCAGAAGTTTGCAAATTTACGGTTACTCTTTGGGTATTTCATGACGCATCCTGGAAAGAAGCTTCTATTTATGGGAGGAGAATTTGGCCAATTCATAGAATGGAAAGATGAGGAACAATTGGATTGGCTACTTTTGGAATATGAATCCCACGAAAAGATGGCATATTACTTCCGTACCCTTCAGGACTTTTATAGCCAAACTTCCTCTCTTTGGAGACTGGATCATGTCCAGGAAGGTTTTGAATGGATCGATCCGAACAATAGTGAACAAAGTATCATCACTTTTATGAGAAAAGGTAAACGCAAAGGCGATTATTGCATTGTTGTCTGTAATTTTTCTGCACAGGCTCATGCTCACTATCAAATAGGTGTACCATCCCAAGGCAAATATATAGAAGTTTTCAGCAGTGATTCAGCAGCTTTCGGAGGATCGGGTCAGATCAATGAAGAACCCATTAATGTCAAAAAGATACCATACCATAATCAACCATACAGCATGGAAATAACTGTACCTCCATTAGGCATTTCTATTTTTATGAAGCAAACAAAAAAAAGACGGGGGAGAGTGACCGAATAATGGGAGCGAAAAAATGGATAGCAATGTTATTGGCAGGAGGCCAGGGTTCAAGGTTAGGTGAATTGACGATTGGTTTGGCAAAACCAGCTGTTCCCTTTGGCGGTAAATATAGAATCATCGATTTTCCATTAAGTAACTGCACTCATTCTGGTATAGATACGGTTGGGGTACTGACCCAATATCAGCCATTGATTCTAAATGATTATGTTGGTAATGGCAAAGCTTGGGACCTTGATTTGGATGTTGGCGGAGTTTCCGTACTTCCCCCTTATCAAGGGAAAGAAGGCGGTGAATGGTATAAAGGGACGGCAAATGCTGTTTATCAAAATATCCAATACATTGATAACTATGATCCGGAACATGTACTGATTCTCTCTGGTGACCATATTTATAAGATGGACTACAGTAAGATGCTGGATTATCACATCGAAAAAAATGCAGAGGCAACAATAGCGGTCATTCAAGTGCCGTGGCAGGAAGCAAGTCGTTTCGGAATCATGAATACCAATGATGAAGATAAAGTCACACAATTTGACGAAAAACCAAAATATCCAAAAAGTAATCTTGCTTCCATGGGAGTTTACCTTTTCAATTGGAAAACCCTAAGACGGTATTTAATCAATGATGAAAAAGACGAAAATTCTTCCAATGATTTTGGCAGCAACATCATTCCAAAAATGCTTGAAGATCGAAAGAAGCTATATGCCTACCGTTTTAATGATTATTGGAAAGATGTTGGAACGGTCGAAAGCCTTTGGCAGGCACATATGGACTTATTGGAGGATACACCAAATTTCCAGTTGGATGATCAGCAATGGAAAATTTTTGCACGCAATGCAAATCATCCGCCGCAATATATATCACCGGATGCTGAGGTCAGTCAGTCGCTTATCAATGAAGGATGCATGATTCATGGGAACATTGAACATTCGGTTTTATCCTATAATGTACAGGTGGGCTATGGGTCAACCATAAAAGATTCAGTCATCATGCCTAATGTCACGATTGGTGAAAACGTTCATATAGAAAGAAGCATCATAGCCAGTAATTGTGTTATAGAAGATGGTGCCGTAGTTGGCAATTCAGCTGTTACATCCGATATTACCTTAATTGGTGAAAATCAAACCATTCTCAATCCAAACAAAAAAAAGATCACTCTTAACTAGAAAAAGGGGAAGATGCTATGGAAAATGTGTTGGGTATTATTAACTTAATCAATGAAAGACAACATTTAAAAGATCTGACTGCTCACCGTAATGTGGCATCTGTGCCATTTGGTGGACGCTACCGCTTGATTGACTTTACTATGTCGAATTTCATTAATGCAGATGTATCAAAAGTAGCCGTTTTTCCAAAAGAAAAGTATCTTTCAGTTATGGATCATCTTGGCTCAGGTAAAGAATGGAACTTGGATCGGCGTTCAGGAGGCTTATACATCTTGCCCCCTATCCATCCGGATGAAACGGTAACAGGCGATATGAAGCAATTTTATGATCATCTCAGCTTTTTCGAACGTGCAGAGGCAGATACTGTCATCATTTCCCCAGGAAGCCATGTATGCAAATTGGATTTTAATGAAGTGCTTGATTATCACAAAAAACATAAAGCGGATATCACAGTGGTATATAAGGATTATGTAGGGGAATTGATTGAAAAACCAATTTATCACACCTGCTCGGTAGATTCGGATGAAGACATAACTGACATTAGCTTTTATACCATCCCTAGACCTGGTGACCATGTTTGTCTAGAAACCTTCATCATAAGTAAAACGCTATTGGTGAACTTGATTAAAAGCTGTGTTGCCAGTGGGGAATATGACTTTTTGAAAGACGCTGTGAAAGCAAATCTTCATCGTTTTACCGTAAAAGGCTATAACTTTACTGGTGATATGCCATTCATCCATTCCATTGAAAGCTTTCATGCCAGTAATATGAATTTCCTGAACCCTTCGGTAATCCGTTCTTTCTTCGGAGATACTTGGGATGTTTATACGAAAATCAAACATGAGGCACCGACCAAATATTCAAGTTCTTCGAAGGTTACCAATTCATTGATAGCCAACGGTTGTGATATTGAAGGGATTGTCGAAAACAGTATACTCTTCCGTGGGGTAAAGGTGAAAAAGGGTGCGATAGTAAGAAATAGCATCATCATGCAAAAAGGCGTGATTGAAGAAGGAGCCATCGTTGAAAATATCATAACTGATAAAGAAGTGAGAGTTACTAGTGAAAAATCAGTAATTGGTTTAAAACAGCCTACTGTAATAAAAAAAGCGGAAGTAATTTAATAGAGGAGGTGCGGCAATGAATGTTGTATTTGCTGCTTCAGAATGCGCCCCTTTTATAAAAACGGGAGGGCTCGGAGACGTTATAGGCGCGCTCCCGAAAGCGCTGAAAAAACAGGGAGTCCATGTAAGTGTCATCCTGCCTAAATATGGGGATCTTCCTAACCAATTCAAACAGGAATTGGAACATATGACGAGTATTGAAGTTCCTGTTGGTTGGCGCCAGCAATTTTGTGGCATCGAAAAACTTGTTGCTAACGGAATTACATATTATTTTCTGGATAATGAATATTATTTCAAAAGGCATGGTAGTTATGGTTTCTTCGATGATGGCGAAAGGTTCGCCTTCTTTTCCCGTGCAATTTTAGAGGCATTACCCTTTTTGGAAGAAAAACCGGATGTTATACACTGCCATGATTGGCAAACGGGCCTTGTTAGCGTTTTGATGAAAGCCCATTATCATAACCATCCATTCTATCAGGATATTAAAACGATATTTACGATACATAATTTACGCTATCAAGGAGTTTATCCTAAAGCTGTATTAGCTGAATTACTCGATTTGAGTGAGTTATATTTTAATATCGAAGGTCTTGAATTTCATGGGAATGTAAGTTATTTGAAAGCCGGCCTGGCTTTTTCTAACATAGTCACAACGGTAAGCCCAAGTTATGCGGAAGAAATTCAGATACCTTATTTCGGGGAAAATCTGGATGGGTTTTTACGTAAGAGAAATGGTGAGCTTAAAGGGATTATCAACGGAATCGATTATGAGGAATATAATCCTGCAGCAGATGAACATCTTGCTGTTCCATTCGATTCTTATGAGGGTAAGATGGAGAATAAACGTCAGCTACAGGAATCGCTGGGTCTTCCTGTCAATGATGACGTACCGGTTTTATCAATGGTAACTAGGCTTGTTGATCAAAAAGGAATAGATCTTGTTCTCCATGTTTTTCATGAAATGATGAACCAAGGAGTTCAATTCATTCTTTTAGGTACGGGTGAAGAGCAATATGAATCGGCATTTCGTCATTTAGCTGACCAATATCCAAATCAGGTTTCAGTCCATACATATTTTGATGAGGGGTTGGCAAGAAGGATATATGCAGGTTCTGATTTATTCCTGATGCCATCACAATTCGAACCATGTGGTATCGGCCAACTCTTGGCACTGCGTTATGGTACACTGCCTTTAGTGAGGGAAACTGGCGGACTTCGTGATACGGTCATACCGTATAACCAATTTACTGGTGAAGGCAATGGCTTCAGTTTTACGAATTATAATGCACACGATATGCTCCATACAATTGAGCAATCTGTTGGTCTGTACAAATTCCAGCCGAAAAGATGGAGGAAAATGGCCGAAAATGCAATGAAGTTAGACTTCAGTTGGACATCATCGTCATTAAAGTATATGGAGCTGTATGAAAGTTTGATTCCTGTCATGAAGTGATAACTGGATAGGTAATACACAAAGCACTTGCGAACATTGTTTTCGTAAGTGTTTTGTTTCTTTTACCATCAAATATGGGTATATGATATTTATATATAAAATATTGCTGTGTAGGAGAATGAAAAGATGAAAAGAAGAAGGATGGAAATTGTATTTTTATTTATATTAATTGCTTCAGTTTATATGATCCTGTTCACTCAAGTTAGCTTCGACGTGAAGCTATTTTTTATTGGATTATATATTTTGGTCATGTTTATCACCCTATTTTCACTCATGCTCGAAAATAGATTTGCCCACGAGACACTTTTATGGATGTATGTGCTTTTGTTTTTCCCGGTATTTGGATATGTGTTTTATCTATTCTCAGGTCAGCTCTATTTAAAGGGGTATTTATTCCGAACTAAAAGGAAAAAAGATCGAGAAGAATGGAAGAGTCTTGTTACACGGGTATCCTCTCCAGATTTATCGTTCTTGAATGATCATCAGCAATCATTCGCAGCTTTTGCCAAAAATGCATCTGAGACCACCATTAGTACATCATCGAAAACGGAAGTATTGAAAAATGGCAACGAAACGTTTACAGAAATCATAAGACAGTTAAAAAAAGCTGAGAAATTCATCCATATTGAATACTATATTTTTCGTTCCGACAGGCTTGGTACTGAAATTATAGATATCCTTATTGAAAAAGCAAAAAATGGTGTGGAGGTTTTATTCATTTTTGATGCGGCAGGAAGCTTAAGCCTATCAAATAATGAAGTTAAACGGATGAAAAATGCAGGGATTAAAGCCTATCCATTTTCGCCATTGAAACACGGTTTTTTCAATCAAAAATTTAATTTTAGGAATCACCGTAAAATCATCATCATAGATGGGGAAGTTGGCTTTGTAGGAGGTTTAAACGTAGGAGAGGAATATTTAGGCCGAAATAAAAGCATTGGTTTTTGGAGAGATACACATATGGTCCTTAAAGGTGAAGCGGTATATATGCTTCATACCGTTTTCCTTTTGGATTGGGAATATGTCAGCGGTGAAGATGTATTGCAAGGACGTCCAGAATTCAAGAATAAAGTGGTACAAGGGGATGGAGCTGTCCAGGTGGTAGCAAGCGGACCTGATACACAACAGGGGATCATGAGTGATTTTTACTATTCACTTATCACGAACGCCACAAAATCAATCTGGATTGCAAGTCCATACTTCGTACCAAATCAAGCGATTAAAGCAGCAATTAAACATGCCGCAATTAAGGGGATACAAGTCAGGGTTATGGTTCCGGCAGTAAATGATGGGTTTTTAACCCAATATGGCAGTCGCTCCTATTTCGGTGAGCTGCTTCAATTCGGCGTAGAGGTATACTCGTACAAAAAAGGTTTTCTACATCAGAAACTTATTATCGTAGATGGTGATATGGCATCCATAGGAACGGCAAATATGGATATGAGGAGTTTTCATCTGAATTTTGAAGTGAATGTCTTTCTTATGGGCAGCCGTACCATTGAAGATCTCATCACTCATTACAAAGAGGATATGATGGATAGTGACAAACTAGATCCTATCGGGTATAACAATCGTGGTTTACTGGAACGTTCAAAAGAATCATTTGCCAGATTGTTTTCGAATGTACTCTAATGGGAAAAAAAGCAGATAAATAGTATAGTTGAAATGTAAAGAAATTAATTGGCCATAAGGAGAATTTAAGAGATTATGAAATTGGTTTCCTGGAATGTAAATGGAATTAGAGCTTGTGTTAAAAAAGGATTTTTAGATTACTTTAAAGATGTGGATGCAGATATTTTCTGCCTTCAAGAAACTAAGCTTCAAGAAGGTCAGATTTCACTTGAGTTGGAAGGATACCATCAATATTGGAATTATGCACTGAAAAAAGGATATTCAGGTACAGCCATTTTCACGAAGGAAAAACCGCTTTCAGTGAAATATGGTGTAGGAGAGCTGGATGAGGAGCCGGAAGGCAGGATCATAACACTGGAATTCGAGAGTTTTTATATGGTGAATGTTTATACCCCCAATGCAAAAAGGGATTTATCAAGATTGAATTACCGTCTCGAATGGGAAGATGAGATGATAAAATATCTTAAGGAACTGGACTTGGTGAAGCCGGTTATCTTTTGTGGCGACCTCAATGTCGCACACCAGGAAATCGACTTGAAAAACCCAAAACCCAATATAGGGAATTCCGGTTTTACAAATGAAGAACGTGGAAAGATGACTGAATTACTTGATTCAGGGTTTATCGATACATTTCGTCATTTTTATCCAGACCAGGAAGGCTCTTATACTTGGTGGTCATATATGGCAAAAGTCAGGGAGCGGAATATTGGGTGGAGAATCGATTATTTCATTGTTTCAAAACGTCTGGCGGAATCTTTAATAGAGGCAAACATTCACTGCGATGTCATGGGCAGTGATCATTGCCCGGTCGTTTTGGAAACAAACCTCTAAATGGAATAAATTCGGTTAAATGGGGATACTAATGGTTATCCATATTCAACAGGAGGTTTGATTATGAACACATTTATCGTGGGCTTTCATCAAGAAGATAATGTAGACAGCATGCAAGTGCAAAAATTGACGTCGGCTGAGTTTGAAAAAGCAACATCACGCGGTTTTCGCAGGTTATTTGAACTGGATACAAATATGGGTTATTTCGTATTTTTTGATGCTGAAGATGATGAGGGTGATTTATCCCATCTAGTTTTACAGTATGAAGAAGATAATCAGGATCCAAGTGATTGTTACTCCTTTACTAAAAATGATTTTTATGAGTTCATGGCACTTTATTTACAAGGGATGGATGAAGTGGAAGTGGAGGATGAAGAAGATGATGACAATGAAGAGTACGGACCAATTCATCATCTTGCCCATTTGATGTTTCATATTGTTGAAGAAGGAAAATCCGTAAAGCCATAATTGGCCGAGTATTTTAATGATAGGTACTTGTGAGCTTTGTGACAGGGATGAGATAGAACTGACCATCCATCATTTAACACCTAGAGAATTTGGCGGAAGCCATTTACCAATAGCCTATCTCTGTAAATCTTGCCACAAACAGATTCACGCACTGTATTCAAACCGAGAACTGGCCATCCGACTAAATACCGTGCTTTTGTTAAAAGATGATGAAGCATTAAAAAAATATTTAAAGTGGATTAAAAAACAACCGGTAACGAGGGCAGTGAGAATAAGAAAATCAAAAACGAAATAAAGCAAAAGCCCATCTTAATAAGATGGGCTTTTGCTTTTCATTTTCAGCTTGCTTTATTTTTCAACCGATCCAATAAAAATCCACCTTTAAAATAACGTGGTTCATATGAAATGATGAAAGCCTTAGGTTCAAACTTTTCAACGGTTGCTATCAATTCTTGTTCCCGATTACGTTTGGTCAAGATTTCCATCCGATAACGGTTGCTATCCCTGCCCTCGCCCGTATAAAGAGTTACACCAAATCCGTTGTTCCTCAATGTATCTACCAAATGTTCATTTTTGGTTTGAGTATTAACGGTTACATTAATAAAACCGATGGCAAGTTTTTGCTCAATTTTCGTACCAAAAATTATTCCGATTCCAAAACCGACTGCATATACAACCATGGCGAGTATGCTTTGGTCACCGCCAAATACAAGGGATAATCCAAAAACGTATATTAACATTTCTGCGATACCCAGTATCGAGGCGAGTATGGTAATATTTTTTACTAAGAAAATGGTTCGCAATGTGTAAATCGGAACATAAATAAGTTGTAATAGTAGAATCAGAAGTATTTCTTTCACTTGAGCACCTCACCAAAATCTTCCAGTTTGATTAGACGTTTCAAATTGGGGATTGTTCATTCCATAAGTAACATCTTCCCTAATATAACCACATCATAATAGGGGAATTCAATGGGGAATATTATGTATTTTTTGTGTCATTTCCATGGACACAGAATTAAAAATCCCATAAGATTTTTCAATATTCTTTTTTTAATAAATTTGGTATCATTATCCTTATTAATTCATATGGGGGAATGATGATGTTTAATTATGATGGTCGGATATTCAAAGCTAAAATCAATTCTGAAAATGGAGAAGTGTCAGGAAACACTACCTTCCACTATTCACAAGACGGCTCAATTCTTTCAGCAAGTTATCAGGGGGGAGAGATTGTTAAAGGGACTTTAATAGGGCTGGTCAATCTGGATGGAACTCTGGAATTCAGGTATAATCATATCAATGAAAAAGGGGAAATTAGAGGAGGCAGCTGCCTTTCCACCCCTGAAATGCTGCCTGATGGAAGGTTGCGCTTGCATGAAAAATGGAAATGGTCAGATCTCGAACGGACTGAAGGACATTCCATCATTGAAGAAGTGAGAAAATAACAATCTACTTAGAGGGGTTTGAGGACAATTACTACTATTTGTTTAGTGCGGCATGGTCAAACAGATTGGAATGCACTAGGAAAGCTGCAAGGGCAGACTGATATTCCTTTAAATGAACTTGGAAAGATACAGGCACGGCAATGTGGTGAATTTTTGTCAAAAGATGATTGGGATGTAATTATTACAAGCCCCCTGAAGAGGGCAAGGGAGACGGCGGATATCATTTCGCACTATATTGAAGTCCCGGTTATTGAAAAAATGGAATTCATTGAAAAGAATTTTGGCGTCGCTGAAGGAATGACTGCAGCGGAAAGGAAGTCTGCATTCAGGGATAAAGATTATCCTGGTCAGGAAAATCAGGAATCTCTACGAAACAGGCTGATGAATGGGCTCCAGGAAATTCAGAAGGAGTATCCTGAGAAGAAAGTTATACTTGTTGCACATGGAGCCGTCATTCATTTTATTTTACGCTTGATGTCAAATGAGTCAATCGTATCCAACGAAATGCGCTTGTTCAATGCATGTTTGAGTACGATTAGATTTGAAGTTGATTCTTGGATAATTGATGATTTCAATCAAGTGAATCATTTATCTTAGTCCTATTAAGCTAGGTTAGTTAAAAAGGAAATGGTTGATTGAAAAGCTAATTTTAGAAAGAAGGAAATCATGACTAATAAGAAGGCATTGATTTTAGGCGCTACAGGTATGGTAGGTACCCAGTTGGTTAAAGAGCTAGGCAAAAGCAAAATCTATAGTGAAATCCATTTGCTGACAAGAAGGGCACTGAAACTCGCCGATCCCAAATGCATAGGACATGTTGTGGATTTCGATAATTTATCCAAGTATGCCGATTTGTTCAAAGTCACCGATGTGTTCATTTGTTTGGGTACAACTATTAAAAAGGCTAAATCGAAGGAAGCATTTCGTAAAGTGGATTATGACTATGTAATTGAAGCAGCTAGATTGGCAAAGACATCCAATGTTGAAAAAATACTCGTCATAACGGCTATGGGTGCCAATTCCAAATCAAAGTTCTTCTACAGCCGTGTTAAAGGTGATGTGGAAGGTACACTACAACATCTGGCATTGAATACTGTACATATTTTCCGTCCTTCCTTACTTCTTGGAGAACGAAAGGAATTCAGGGCAGGTGAAAAGATTTCTGGGCTGCTAAGTACTTTTGCAAAATTTGTCTTTGTAGGCCCTTTACGTCCATATCGTGCAATAGAAGCAAACAAAGTAGCTGCTGCAATGTACGTTGCGGCCCAAACGACGGCAAAAGGATATCATTTTTATGATTCTGCTGAAATAGAGGAACTTGCACAAAGAGTTACGATTAATAGTGATCATCCGAATAAAATAGTAAAAAAATAGATACAAGTTTCCTGTAAAAATGAAGGTTTGGGAAGACCATGCCGACGATATACTGAAAACGAGCCCCAATAGGCCCGTTTTTAAATTCCTAGACAAATTTTGATCCCACCCAAAAGAAAAAAGGAAGTGAAGTGTAATAAAGGTGGAGAACCAGAAGGTCTTGGTAATAAGCAATGCCAAAAGGTTTTTAGTTGTTTCTATAGCTGAGTTAGCTCAATAAGAAAACCGAGTATAAAGATCCAGGTCTTTTTTGGAAATTTTTCTGGTAATGTTTATAGTGCTTAAGACAAGTTATCGATCGCTTCTTGTTCTGATGGGACAAAAAAAACATTGTTCCCTTTATTACACTCATAAATGAAATCTTTCAGTGGCTTACTGGTATAAGATGAAAAATCCCCTATGATTGCAAATTTAATATGGTAGTTGGCAAATTTTTGAAGGATCTCTCCTGCAAGTTTTGTACTAAGCTTAAAAAATCTTCTGAAATTGTTTCTTTGTTTAGTGCTATTCGACTGCTCCCGGTTTTGCTACTAATCGTCATAATAATATCCAATGCACTTTGCTCATCTGTTAGTACGATTGAATCCGTATTAGCTGTTGCAATGATATGTCCATTCGCTTCTGTCGTTTTTATAATCATCTTCACTCCTCCATTCAAATTTAAGTATATATTTCTTATCATTTAAATAAAGACTGCTTCAGCAGCCTTTATTCATCTAACTATAACTGACATTTGGCTTAAATACCCCAGCTGTGCTGCTCCATAACCTGGCCCTATAATTGAATCAATAGTACTGTGTGTTCCTTTTAGCTGGTTATCTAAATAATGAAGCCCTAGATAAAATTGACTTCTTTTTTTATAAAGCATTTATAAATTTGAGGAAATGGAGGACAAAGGATTACTATTAATTATTAAAACGTGCCTGTAAAAGGCTCGTTTTAGACTGTAGTCAAACTCGAAGAAAATCCAGTTTACCTACATTTTTTTATTTATAAACGTTTCAGTTGATTGAAACGGAAGTTAGGAGACTCCTGAGGTGAAAGCGAGTACCCGGAGTGGAAATCAACGTTCAAATCTTCCGGATGAAACTTGATTGTAACAGTGATTTCCACTACAATTTGTAGTGGGAGGTGGAAAAGGATGAATATTAAAAATTTTAAATATGATGAAGTTGGACTGAATCGTTTCTTTGGTCCATTGGAAGCAAATATCATGGAATATTTATGGGATAAAGATGAACAAAGCATTAAAGCGGTTCAACAATCATTGGAACTTGACAAACCTATCAATTTCAACACAGTAATGACCGTCATGAATCGTTTAGTCGAAAAAGGCATTCTTGAAAAGAGGTCTGAAGGAAGGCTTTCATTATTTCGCCCGGTGCAGTCCAAAGAGGAGTTTTTTGAAGAGCAGTCAAAGAAACTGACTGAGAACTTGCTGGATGAATTTGGTGGAGCGGTCATAAGCCATATGCTGGATGCCATGAAAGACGCTGACCAAGGTTTAATTGAAAAATTGGAACAAAAAATTCATTCGTTAAAAAAGGATAAATTATAATGTGGAAGAGAAAGTCTTATTTTGTGATAAGCCTGAGTCTTTTAATTGCCTGTGTGGTATGGTGCCAAATGGGAGCTTTTTTAGTACACATCTTTTTTGGCGTGAATATTAAAGCTAATTTCTTTAAATTTTGTTTTAGTTTATTCAAGGAAGATTCAGTATACTACTTTGTGGTCGTCACACTGCTCAGTATAATAATATCCTATAGTATATTGAGCATCTTATTCAAAATTGCAGAGCAATATTTCTTATCCAGAAGGTTTAAACAAAAGCTTTTTCTTTCAAAAAACGTTGATATGACAAGGAATGTAAATGAAACATTCAATCGGGTCAACAATGATATCTTAGTTGTGAACGCTGAACAGCCTCTTGCGTTTACGCTTGGTTTCAGGCGGCCTTTCATTGTGTTCAGTACTGGTTTAATTCGATTACTGGACTTTGATGAACTAGAAGCGGTAGTGGAGCACGAGGCCTTTCACCAAAAGAAATATGATCCACTGGTCATCTTTATTTTACAGTTGATTTCAAATGCGTTATGGTTTGTCCCATTGACAAAATGGTGTCATAAAAATTACAAAATAATAAGTGAATTATCAGCCGACGAAAATGCGGTTCATAAAATGGGGACTGAATTAGGAATAAGTGCCGCTTTATTGAAGTTAATTAAACATGGGTGCACTGATAAATCCTCTCCTATCCTTGTTCATTTCTCGAATGAATCAGTTAACTATAGACTTCAGCAATTAATTGATCCCCATAAAACAATTCCTTTAAGGGCTGAAACTACCACGATTTTTGTTTCCATTTATGTTTTGGTTATCCTTATAGGAATGACTATAGTGATTGTCTGATGACTTTCACTTGATTTTTTTTCCACTTTACACTACACTTTGTAGTGTAAAATAAAAAAAGGAGATGTGTCATGAATAAACAAGAAATCGGTACCTTTTTATTAAGAGTTATGTTGGGAATTTCATTTTTCTTGCATGGTTTGTCAAAATTCAAAGGTGGATTGGAAAACACTTCAGGGTGGTTTCAAAGTATAGGCATTCCGGGATTCATGGCCTATGTAGTCGGTATGATTGAATTGGTTGGAGGAATTGCTTTAATAATAGGTCTTGGAACAAGAATAATTTCTGCCCTCCTTGTATTCATCATGGCTGGTGCAATTGTTTATGTGAAATTCCCAGCAGGTTTTATGGGGAATGGGGAAGGCTCAGGGTATGAACTGGATCTCGTTCTTATGATTATTGCCCTTCACCTAGTATTGAATGGAAGCCGCTTCCTATCTATAGACTCTAAGTTACCAAAACTAAAAAAAACACAGGATTCAGAAATGATAGCAAGTTAATAAGATTAAGCGACATTACAAAAATTCCAACACTTTTCAAGCATTCTTGAGGCATGATACCGGTAATCTACTAGGGTCATGTCTTTTGCATTTCACCTATTCTTATTTGAAATGCTTCATGATTTGAAAAACCAGGAATAAAAGAAGTTTTCCATAACTGCCATAACGTGACATACTTTGTCTATACATCAATAACCTTGGAATTTTCAATTCAACATTTAGAAAATTTGATAGTTTTCTGTAAATTTCCGTTGACGAACGCATGTTCCGTGTTATAAAATTCAATCATGGGTAATAATGGTATAGTGATTATTGCCATTGACAGTTCAAAAGCAAGCTTGGAAATTTCCAAGCTTAGTAAAAAAATCAAAGCAAAAGGAGTTATCTAATTATGACCATGCAATTATCTCCATATTTAATGATGAACGGAAATGCGAAGGAAGCGATTCAATTTTACGAAAAAGCATTGGATGCTAAAGTCCTCTTTAATCAAACTTTTGGAGAAATGCCAGAAAATCCTGAATTTCCTCTGCCAGAAGAAGCAAAGGATCTTGTGGCACACGCAATGTTAAAGGTTGGGGAAACGGACTTCATGTTTTCGGATATGTTTCCAGGTCAAACCAGTCAATCTGGAGATCAAGTAACGATCTGCATTTCAATTAACGAAATTGAAAAATCAAAACGAATCTTTGAAACTTTGTCGCAAGGTGGAGAAGTGAAAATGCCTCTGCAGGAAGCTTTTTTCAGCCCTGCTTATGGGATTGTAACAGACAAATTCGGTGTAACCTTTCAAATTTATACAGAGGGTGAAAAATAATTTGTTAAATAATAACAGTTGTTTTGGTGAATAGTTGCAGCTGTAATGTGTGAATAAATAAATCCCGATTTCTCATTAATATCACTGAGAGACCGGGATTTTTAAGTATGACTCTTATCTCTTTTCATAGGGCATCAAAAGATCCCCCACGGAAGCATATAAGGTAACATCACGTTTATAGATTAAGTAGGCGTCCGTTCTCACTGTCACTGGATTCTAGATTCAATCTGAATGTATATAAATTGCTCGGAACTCCACCAATGATATCATGAATACGCAGTTACCGATATTTTTTTCTGGTTCCACAATTTTACTCTGATACATTATCGTTATCTCCCTGTGATATTCGTCATATATTCTTCATCTATTTGTTCTTTGTTTAGAATATGCCTATGCTATTATTTAAAACATTGACATACAGATTAGGCTCCTTCTTTGTAAAAATTTTTCCTTTTAATAAGGTACTATCATATCATTCCAAGTACGATTCATTGCTTAATAAGGGGAAAGGGGGAACAATGTGAACACAGATCAAGCTTTCGACCTGCTAAAGGATGCAGGAGTAACAGAAAGCAGTAGTATACAAACTGTCAGACGCTGGCTTCGTGAAGGTAAGATTAAATATGAGGGAGGCAACGGGAATAGGAAAACCGGATACATAATGGATGACACAGATCAAGCATTTGAAATGTTAAAAGATGCAGGAGTAACAGAAAGTAATAGTGTACAGACTGTCAGGCGCTGGCTTGGCGAAGGTAAGATTAAATACGCCGGGAACGGAAAGAGGAACACCGGATACATAAGCGATGAAACAGCTTCAAAGCTGGCTATAAATGATAGTATAAATCAAAATAAGGACGAAATCATACACCGATTAAAATTAAAAATACAAGCTCAAGAAAAGCATATAGAAGGTATCGAAGAGCTTCATGAGACAGCAAAAAGAATATTGATTCAGCAAAGGGATATGTTCAAAAAGGAAGTTGCCATTCTAAAGAATGAGAAAAGTGAATTACAAAATGAATCAAAGGATTTATTAAAAGAAAATATTGAATTACGTAATGAATTGATAAAATTAAAAGAAAAAATCAGAAACAATTACATGATTGACTCCACTATTCAATCAAATGATTATAGTGAAAAATTAGGGCTTTCTAAAATGGCGAGCGATAAAGAAGTATTGGCAGAATATAAAGGGTTACTAAAAATAACTCATCCAGACCATAATGGCAACGCGAAGGTATTTCATTACATTAAAACTGATTACGATAATTTTAGAAAGAGCAACAAAGGTAAATGAATAGTGAATGCATGCAAAGGTATTTTTACATCAAACCTAAAGAAAAACCTAGGGTAAAAGCGTAATTTGAAACGTCGGAAATAGTATGATGGGACGAAACAGTGCCAATTTAGACTATTGATCATTATTTTTTGTTTGGCGATTTTAAATAGGAGATTTTTAAATGAACGAATAGGTGCCTTTGTTCATTAGGCACCTAAAATTGAGGGCTTTTAAAGTCTATCGTTTACACATCATGAGCGGCTACTCTGTCTCCTCATCCATTGTGTTGCAACCCATTTTTCCCCAGTGATAACGGGCGCCCCACCGTGTAAAGTTAGTTCGTTTAGGTTTTTATCGTTGTAAAAATATTCGAAATACACAGCCATTCCCTTTCGCGGGGATACTGAAAAATTCAATTTAGGAAAAAAAGTTTCCCCTCCATGCTCCACATCATTTAAGTACAAGATGATTGTGCTAATTCTATTATTTTTTGCTGCAATACTTGAAGATGTAAAAAAATCAAAATGAGCTTTATACTCTTGTCCAGGAGTGTATTTAAGAATTTGAATACCCTCTCCATGTTCAACGGGTATATTCATGATTGTTGATATCCTTTTTTCAATTTTGGTAAGGATGTCATATTCATTTTCTTGAAAAAACATACTGCTGCTTGTTCTTATCTCATTTACTTCGTGCGTAACTCCAATTTTGGAACGATTCATTTTGTCTTTTGACAATTCAATAAGTCCGTCACATTCTTCGTCACTCAAAACATTTTCTAAAACTACAATTAGAGGTTCTTCTAATCTAGCAACTACATTGATTTCTCTGTCTTCCGTTTTGATTTTATTTCCAATATGATTAAAAATCGTTTGTTCTTTACTTGTTTTATTATCCACTGTCAACTTTCATCGACTCCCAAAAGAATGAATTTTCAGAACAAAAAGTTTGGATTATTCTGTAAGCATTTTCCCATGTTAATTATACCATGAACATTGTTATGTATCTGTTACTTATTTCCGTCGACAAGTAAAAATTACTGGATGAACTGGCGCTTGACTATAGCAAACTTTAATCTTTTACATAAAATATAGGAAGCTCACAATATGAACAAGTCTCTTTGCATGGATTTTCATGTGTGTATTTTCACTAAAATCCTTACGTGAATTTTTCCTTCTGTTCAAATAAGAGTAAAAATGATGCTTGCTTGTTCACATTTTGTGAAAGGTATATCATTCCTCTTTTATTATAGAAGGGTTTATATAAGCTATTCTCTTAACCCTATAATCAAAGCCGTTTTCTTTCAGAATGTGCACAATGACAAGGGGACGGAGGATTCATCACCAAGAATCTTAGAGAAAAAGAGACAAAGGATAAAAAGTAATAGTACGATAGGGAATGTTAAGGAGTGATTGAAAGTGTAGGACTTTAAATCTATCTGTGTTACTGAAGGAATTAAAAAAGTGGATGTTATAAAAAATCCGACGTCGTTTCCACTGATCGGAAAGGGGGCGCAAGGGGCCGTTTTTAAAATTTCTTCAGATAAATGTGTGAAAATTTGTGCAAAACCAGAATTTGCGGCTAAAGAGGGAAATGTATTAAAAATTGCCTAGGAGTCTCCCGCTATTCCACGGCTTTATGAGGTGGGGCATAACTATATTATTATGGAATATCTTGAAGGGCCAACTTTATTTCAATATTTAGAATCTGGGGGGATCCTATCCGAAAAATTGATGAGGCAAATTCTTTTTGTTTTAAAAGAAATGAAGCGATTAAAGTTTACCAGATTGGATGCCGATTTGCGCCACATTATTGTAACTAAGGAAGATGAATTAAAAGTAATAGATCATTATAGCTCCTTTACACGGATTCGAAACAAGCCAGAGTTGATATTCAAAGGTCTAAAAAAGTTAGGTTTATTACCAATGTTCTTGGAAGAGTTAAAAGAAATGGATCCCGAATCCTATATAGAATGGAAAAATTTATAAATAAAAAAAGTAACTCCTTTAAAGCAAATAAGAGTTACTTTTTTCTATGGAAAAACCAGCGTTATTTGGGATTGCTATGATGCTGGATGATACGTTCAACGATTTCAGGCAATTTATTTTTCTGTTCTAAAAGAAACTTGTAGAGAGCATCTCTATCCTTCGTTTTCACATTCCACTCTTTAGGGATGGATTCGATTACTTGATAGATCGATTTGTTCGGCAATTTCACAATTTTTTCTATAAACGATGTAAGCTCTTTGTGATCATCGAGAAGAGAGAAGGCCCACTTATAAAAAGGCCAATGGTAATTATATACTGGTGTTTCACTTAGCGTTTGAGCAGACCATTGGTAGCGTCCTGGAAAAACTCTGCCATGATCAATCATATGGACATAATAGCCGCCATCGCTGAGATTTTCCAAAATGACATTCATCGTACCTCGATCAGAGTTATTCACCCATTGGTCGAATACCGTTATACCGGCAAGCATATCCCGGTTTTTAACATCCGTCTTTGTGGGAGGATTTTCTCTAACATTCTCGAAAACGGTACTGTTTTTAATAAATACACAGCCATATTGGTATCCAGAACTATAGTTGTGTTTAGTGGATTGTAATTCAGGCGTCTTCTTGATGAAATCTTCCGGTATATATACAAGATCAAATGGGATAACGGGAAGTGAAAGGAGCTCTGCCAACTTTCCGATCAGGTATTCATTGACCACTTCCTTTTCTCTGCCTTTCTTAGTATCGAACCACTTCACGACATATTCTTTACCATCGCTGAAAAGAATGACATGTGCGGTTCCGCCCCTTAATGTTTGTACATATCGAACTGGATATTTTGTCATATCACTTTGTCTCCTTTAAAAATATTTGTCTAGCTCTTTTTCATTTTCACCTTATCTTTTTTATTAACATTATTGCTTCTGTATTGATTGATGAAATTAGTTATAAGTTTCGGTAAATGACTTTTCTTTTCTAAAAAGAAATTTGTACAGCGCTTCACTTTCTTCCTTTGGGAAGGAATACAAATGATGTTAAATCCCTTCATTTAGCATAGAGAAGGCAAATGGATAAGTTTCTTGGTAACTGATACAGTACCTGAGAACTCATTTTTACATACTACGATATCACCCGAATTCTGGGATCAATCATATAGACAAAATTGGCGCCTTCACTAAGTTCTAGTAATATACTATTTTCGATAAATAAACACGAATAGTGGATCTGAACTAAATTTGTATTTTTGGAATGTAATGGGAGTATTTTTATGATTTCGTCTTGGGTATAAATTAGTCCGACGGGGACAAAAGGAAGGAACATTGCTAATTTATTGCACACATACTCAATTACTACTATTATTGGTTCTTTTATTTTCAGTGCCATTCATTTAATTACAAACTTTTTACCATCGCTAAAAAGAATGACATGTACCTTTCCACAAATTAATGATTTTACGAGCTCAACAGGTTATTTTGGACTGACTCATGGTTAATTAATTTCGTTGTTTTTTTCTATTAAGCTGTATAGCCTTTGTTGTTCGATGATTTGTTTATTCAAATCGAAATTTTCATCAATTACCTGTCTTGCACTTCTGGTATATCTCTTCCATACTCTTGGATGACTCAGGAAATATTTTAGACCTTGAGCCAATTTTAAATCATCTTTCTCAGGAACAAGGTAACCTGTTTTTTTATGCTCAATCAATTCCGGAATCCCACCGTGAAAGGTGGAGATGACTGGTAAACCACTTGCCATGGCTTCTTTTAATGCATTTGGAATCCCTTCTACATCGCCATCTTCACCTGTCCCAATGATGTGAAGTGTCGTTCTTGGGTATTCCTGATGAATCCGTTGAAAGGCCTTCAAAAGTGTAAGGAATCCTTTTTTCTCGACAAGTCTGGCAACAGACAATATTCGGATTTCTCCTTCCTTAGGCAGGGAACGTTGGACATATGGGTATAAATCTAAATTTAGGCCACCATATAATACATGTATTTTATCTTCTTTAAATCCTAATTTTTTTAATTCGTCTTTCAGAAAATGGCAAACCGTAAAACAAGCAGCTCCATGTTTTACTAAATTTTGATATCGGAGGACATTTTTGCGAAATCTCTTATATGTTTGAGTGGAAGAATCACGTCCTCCAAAATGTACAACCAAAGGAATATCATACTCTATAGCTGCTGGTAATATATCGATGGAATGTTTCCCCTGATGAGCGTGAATCGCGACGACATTTTGCTCCTTAAAGAAGGCTCCAAGGTCTTGAATTTCGTTCAAATTATAATAGTGTTCAAACTGATATTGAACATTGTCGCAATTTGGGTAAGGTCCTATAACAATAGGACGATATTGATCCAGCATAATGATCTGATTGTACATAAATCCTTGATTGATTTTTATAGGCTCTCTAATATAAAAAGCGATTGTCTTCACTATTTCAATCCCTTTCTTCTCTCTAAAATCAAATTTTCGATAAAACTTTGAAATATTTGTCGATCTCGTTCAGAAAGATCTTTCGGAAAAGCGGACCATTTAAAAAATTGTACTTTTTGTATTTCTATATCATCTGGTTTTAAATCTCCGCTGAGTATTTCTTCGGTAACGTAAGCAATGTTGACTGAAAAGTATTGATCACCATTAGGCAGCTTCGTAAAATAGTCCTTCCCTGAAAAAACGCCGATTAATTGAAGGTTGCCGATGTTAATTCCTGTTTCCTCCAAAATTTCACGTCTGCATGCCTCTTCCGCAGATTCTCCTAATTCGATGAAGCCGCCCGGCAATTTCCACATCTTTTCGGATTGTACCATCAGAAAACGGCTGTTCTGATCGATAACCAAAACGGTGACCCCAGTAAGTATCAAAGCTCTGGTTCCAACGAGAGCACGTAAATCTTCAATGTATCCCATCTCAAGTCTCCTTTCTGATCTTTTCTGGTTAATCCACTTTTATAGTAAATGCAAAATGGAAAAGATTTCAACTTCAGAATAAATTATCTAAACAACAAGATGAGCATTTAGATAAAGTCTTACATGAAATATCTAAGCGTTCGCAACCACTAGAAAAAATTCAAGTCAAACTCGAACTCCAAGAAGAACAACAGAAGCAGCTTCAGATTCAACTTCAGAATCAGTTAATTAAACAACAAGATCAAACTTCAGATAAAATCTTACAAGAAATTACGAAGATTGCACAACCACAACCACAACCACAACCACAACCCCTCTTATTAAAATCACCTTTTAGCATAATCGATACACTTTAAAATCACCTTTTAGCATAATCGATACACTTGATTTAGATGTAGAAAAAAAGGCGCAAATTGCGATGTTTATAGCAAATAGCAGTAAAAATGAAGATGAAACTAAATAAAGAAGAAGAGGCTTTTAAAGCCTCTTCTTCTCAGACTGTAGACAAACTCGATGAAAATCGAGTTTGTCTATTTTTATGGCTTGTACAATTTGGACGTTGATTGGAACGTAGGGGACCATCTTTCCGCGGGCGGTCGGGGAGCCTCCTCGGCTTTCGCCTGCGGGGTCTCCCCTAGACGCGCTTTTCCCGCAGGAGTCTCGTACCTTCCGTTCCAATCAACTTTGTCTTACCTTTTAGATAGAACACTTTTGCCTGGAGTCATTTTTGTTTTAAAATAGAAGTATTAAAACTTGAGGTGATGAGGATGCTTTCTAAACATGATTCTATTCAGCGAGATCAACTTGAAATGATTACTTTAGATCAACTGGTGCCACCGAACCATTTGGTTCGTAAAATGGAGGCTGCCATTGACTTCACTTTCATTTATGACTTGGTGAAAGATATGTATTCAGAGGTAGGACGCCCAAGTATTGATCCAGTTATTTTATTTAAACTGACTTTCATTCAATATACCTTCGGTATTCGTTCCATGCGTAAAACGATTGAAGAAGTTGAAACTAATATGGCTTACCGTTGGTTCTTAGGCTATGGTTTCCATGATAAAGTACCTTATTTCTCTACGTTCGGGGAAAATTATGAGCGACGCTTTAAAGATACAGACCTGTTTGAACAGATTTTCTATCGCATTTTAATGACAGCTGCTAATAAAAAGTTAATAAGTGCTGAACACGTTTTCGTGAATTCCACACATGTGAAAGCCAGTGCGAATAAACGGAAATTTGAAAAGAAAATCGTTCGTAAAGAAACACGAGCGTATCAAGGACGTCTTCAAGAAGAAATCAATCAAGATCGTGAAAACCATGGAAAAAAGCCTTTTCCACCAGATAAATTTGATAAAGAAGAGACCAAAGAGATTAAAGAAAGTACAACGGATTCTGAGAGTGGCTACTATGTGAAAGATGAACGAACAAAACAGTTTGCCTATTCATTCCACGCGGCCGCAGACCGTAACGGTTTTGTATTGGGAACGATTGTAACACCTGGAAATATACATGACAGTCAGATCTTAGAGCCACTAGTTGAACAAGTGATTGAGAAAGTTGGAAAACCGGAAGCCGTTGCCGCAGATGTAGCTTATAAAACACCAGCGATTACAAGCAACCTATTTAACAAAGAAATCATGCCGGCTTTACCTTATACACGTCCTCGCACCAAAGAAGGATTTTTCCGCAAACAGGACTATGTATACGATGAACATTTTGATTGTTACCTTTGCCCTTCGGGCGAAACTTTAAAGTACTCAACAACAAATAAAGAGGGCTATCGCGAGTACAAATCGCCAAAACAAATTTGTACAACATGCTCATTTTTATCTCGGTGTACAGAAAGCAAAGACTGTCAAAAAGTGGTGACACGGCATATCTGGCAAACACATGTGGAAGAAGCAGATCATCTGCGTCATCATCAAGATGTAAAACCTATATATGCAAAACGTAAAGAAACGATTGAGCGTGTATTCGCAGATGCAAAAGAAAAGCATGGTATGCGTTGGACTACTTTAAGGGGACTTAAAAAATTGTCGATGCAGGCGATGCTTACTTTCGCTGCCATTAATTTAAAGAAGATGGCCAATTGGACATGGCGAGGTCCAAAAATGGCCTAACATAGTGGGCTCGTAGAGCCCCAATCTCTTAACTTTAGGCGAAAATTCAAAGGGAATTTCAAAAGGGGTTCAGAATTTTTTAATTCCGAACCCCTTTTGTCTACAAACTGAGAAGAAGAGGCTGTTAAAGCCTCTTCTTCTTTTTTGAAAACTAGTTCCATCGAAAGCCGGTTTCACAGTATTCCCCACTCCATTGCGGAAAATGCGCATCCCAAATTATTTGAGACTCTTCAAAAGATATAGAAACCAACTTCAAAGTTATCGAAGTTGTGGGTGTAGGGCGTATTCGCAGAAATCGATACCTTGTGTCGATGGCGCCCACTGGGAACTAGCCGAAGGTTGCAATTAGAGTGGAATGATTCATTAGAATTGTATCCAATATGCCAAGTTTTGCTCTTCATGTACGGAGAAAGTAATAGTGATGCATTACCTTTACAAGGATGATAAGAGTTTAAGAGTAGTTAATAAAATTCCTTAACTATATCCATTCAACATGGATCGTACTCTTATTAAAAATGGAGGAGGTTAAAAAATCTCCCTTTTCATTTGAAAATTTCCCCCTCAAAATCATGAATACAGTCCATCATATATTTTGATTTAAAGTGGAACGGAAAGGATTTGTCATTAAAAGCTGGTCTTTCGATACCCATTATATTAATCTAAGAATTTGTTGCTCTCATTTCTGATAGCTGGGATTTTTCAAAGAAAGAGAAAAGGAAATCGTTTAGGCTACTGTACCGCAAAAAGCTCCACATTGGTTTATCCAAACCGTATATCGATCATTTCAAACTCCATTACATAAAAAGTGTAATGGAGTTTTTAAAGGGCACTAACCGACAGGCTGCGACGCCCGGCCACAGCCAGATTGGAATTCTTCCATATATAGCCTACTGGTCCCTGTTAAATAAAAATGGACTAATTGGGCTACTAACTAGACCGTAAGTTGTCCTATTGCATATAAAGGATTAATGAATGACAAAAGGGAGGCAGCTTATGAAAATTCGAAAGGCCATTATTCCGGCCGCAGGTCTAGGGACCCGATTTTTGCCTGCTACAAAAGCTCAGGCTAAGGAAATGCTGCCGATTGTTGATAAACCAACCATTCAATATATTGTTGAAGAAGCAGTAGCTTCGGGCATAGAGGAAATAATTATCATAATCGGTAGAGGAAAAAGATCAATAGAGGATCATTTTGATAAATCCTATGAGTTGGAAGATGCACTTTTAAGAAAAAATAAGCTCGATATTTTAGAGGAAGTTCAGAAAATATCCAGCTTGGCAAATATCTATTATGTCCGCCAAAAGGAACCGATGGGGCTAGGACATGCAATTCTCTGTGCTAAAAGCTTCATTGGAAATGAACCTTTTGCCGTATTGTTAGGGGATGACATCGTTATGTCTAAAACACCCTGTCTGAAACAAATCATCAGTGTTTTTGAGTATTGCAACAGTTCCGTCGTAGCTGTTCAAAATGTTCTGGAAAAGGATGTCAGTAAATATGGAATTATTAAGCCAAAAGGGATAATGATTGAGCCAAACCTTTTTCATATTGATTCTTTAGTGGAAAAACCGAAAAGGGAAGAGGCGCCTTCCAGATATGCGATAATGGGGCGTTATGTTTTTAGACCCGAGATTTTTGAAACGCTTTCCAAGCTTCCGGTTGGACACGGTAATGAATTACAACTTACTGATGCCATTAATGAGCTAAATAAACAGCAGGCCGTATTAGCATATAACTTTGAGGGAAACCGATATGATATTGGTGATAAAGTTGGATTCATTAAGGCAACAATAGACTTTGCTTTGCGCAGGGATGATATAAGAGACGAGGTACTTTCCTATTTAAGGGATGTAAATAAGAAAGAAAACCTCCAAATTATAAAGAGAGAGCTTGAATAATATGAAAATAGCTGTTTTGGGTACAGGTTATGTCGGGCTGTCCACTGGTGTTTGTTTGTCAGAAATAGGTCATAATGTCATTTGTATCGATACAGATGAACAGAAAATTAAAAGCCTACGTCAAGGGATTTCTCCAATATATGAACCCGGTCTGGAGAATTTGCTTATTCAAAATGCTGCAGCGGGTAGACTGCTATTTACTACATCTCATCGAGAAGCGCTAAATGGAGCCGAGATTATCATCATTGCCGTAGGAACACCGCAAATGGAGGATGGGGGAGCAGATTTATCTTATATTGTGCAGGCCGCGAAGGATATTGCTGCGAACCTGGTACAGAGTTCCGTAGTCGTTATAAAGAGTACTGTGCCTGTTGGTACGAATGATTTTATTAAAAGCATCATTGAAGAACATTGTAACGAACGTGTTACCTTTAATATGGTATCAAATCCTGAATTTTTAAGACAAGGGTCTGCCGTCATGGATACGATGCAAGCAGATCGAATCATAATCGGTTCTGAAAATGATGAGGCTGCTAAGATAGTACAAGAAATGTATCGTCCATTAAATGTACCATTTATACTAACAAGCATTCGAAGTGCGGAAATGATTAAGTACGCATCTAATGCCTTTTTGGCGACCAAGATTAGCTTTATCAATGAAGTTGCCAATTTATGCGGAGTAGTGGGTGCAGATGTTAAAGATGTAGCAAAGGGAATGGGAAAAGATAAAAGGATCGGAGAAGCTTTTTTACAGCCTGGCATTGGTTATGGAGGATCTTGTTTTCCAAAGGATGTTAAAGCATTGCTGCATACTGCCAATTTAAATGGAGTACATTTTTCCCTGTTAAAAGAAACAGTAGCGATCAATGATTTTCAGCAGGAGCTTCTTGTAACCAAAGCGTTAAATCGCTTAGGAGATTTAAAAGGGAAAAAAGTTGCAATGCTTGGTCTCGCATTCAAGCCAGAGACAGACGACATGAGAGAAGCTCCATCAATCAAAATTGCGCGTTCATTAACCAAACATGGAGCAGAAGTCGTAGCTTATGATCCGGTTGCAGTGGATAATGCGAAGAACATATTAGGGGATACAATCAGATTTGCCAGCACAGTCCGCGAAGCGGCAGTGAATGCGGATGCTGTATTCATTGTTACCGAATGGAAAGAGTTTAGACTTTTAGATTTGAAAACATTGATGACAACAATGAGACGGCCAATCGTTTTTGATGGTAGAAATTGTCTTGAAGAAGATCGAATCAGAGCTTGCAAGAAAATTGAATATTACCCAATAGGAAGACCAGCGATTGTTATTGGAATGACATAAAGCGAAAAAAATTTTCTAACACTTCTTTAACTCAGACATGTTGAAAACATATATTAGGTTTAAACCGGCAATGCAGCACCTTTGATCGTATCTTGGGTGCTTTTTTATATTTCTTAAATAGAAGAAAAATCTTCATCGACGATTAAAACCTTAGATTAACATCAACTATAACATGTTGTTTTTATTATCATTGTTTGTAAATGATCTTGTGTCATGGCACCTACTTAAATCCCCCTTTGTATTAGACAAACGCATACTCTCTGCCATTTAGCTTTACTGTATGTTATTAGTCCATGCGTACCTAGAGAGTCCTGCATAATATACTTGAAAAGGTCCAGGAAATTTGCTTACTATGCATGAAAGGAGATCATTTATTTGCAC